>NZ_JBIVNX010000001.1:0-577077 GCF_044753805.1 Streptomyces sp. NPDC093225 | reverse complement strand
CCCGCGGAGCGGGTCCCTCCGCGCTGCGCGCGGAGGAGTGAACCGCCTCGCTGCGCTCGGCGGGGCTCGGCTTCGCCGAGCCAGGGCCGGCCCTTCGGGCCGGTGTCCTGCGCTTCGCTCCGGACAAGGTTCGGGGTTCCGCTGCGCTCCACCCCGAACGGCCCGCTCCGCGGGCCCGGGTGACCCCGTTTCACGGGGTCCGGTCCTTCGGACCGTTGGGCGGGTCCGCTCCGCTCCCCCGCCCCAGGCCCTTCCGGCTCCGCCTCCAGGACCAGCCCGCTACGCGGGCGCCAGCAGCAGGGACGCGGGTGTGCTGGTGGTGTCGGCTCTGGTCTGCAGGCTCCCGGGGGTTGGCTGGGCTGATGCTCGCTCAGCACCCTTGACATGGGGTTGACCTGCATCTTTCTCGCTCGCCGATCATCTCTGGAAGGGCATGCCACTGCCCCTGCAGAGCCATGAGGGTGCCCGAACACCACGCGCGGCTCGGCCGGTGCTGCTGTACCGGATGACGAAGTCCACTGTCATCCGTATGCCGATTCCTGTCAGCCGAGTGACGAGCACCGTGGAGCATGCGAGAGGCCGGACGGGACACCGTACGGCGGCTCCTTGACGCCTTGAGGAGGATGACGGTGACAGACACGGTGGGTGGTCCGCCGGACGCGGTGTTCTCATCGGGACTGGGGCGAGCAGCGGCCGTGCACCGGCTCCTGGACCTGGACAGCCGAGGTGAACTGACCTCGGCTCATATCAGGCTGGTGGCTCTCTCCTTGAGGCGATCCGAGCGGACGGTCTGGCGGTGGCTCGCTGATGCCCGCCAGGAGGGCCGCACTGCCAGCCGTGAAGGACCGAAATTCACGGTCACCACGGAGGTCCGCCGACTGCTGGCTCTCTACGGTGGAAACGCCTCCCGTGTGCACGCCGAGCTCGCGGCGCGCGCCAGCCAGGACCCCTCCCTGCCACCGGTACCGTCGCTGTCGACCTTCCACCGGGCGATCCGCCGCGACCTTTCGCGCGGTGAACGGGCAGGACTCAAGCACGGGGAAGCCGCACGGCGCGCCCACGATGTGTTCCTCAAACGGCCGCCCACGCACCGCAACGCGGTCTGGGAAGGCGACCACAAGCACCTGCCCGTCGAAGTCGACGTGCAAGGCGAGCTGGTCACCCCGTGGGTGACCTGGTTCATCGACTGCGCCACCAAGATGATCACTGGGGTCGCGGTGACCCCGCACGCCCCCAGCCGGGACGCAGTCCTGGCTTCCCTGCGGTGCGCAATCAGCCGGGCCGAGCCGTTCGGGCCCGCCGGCGGGCTGCCGGGCCAGGTCCGGGTCGACCGCGGCAAGGAGTTCCTGTGCGAGACCGTGACCGTCGCCCTGGGCACATTCGCGGTGCCCGTGACGGACCTGCCCCCGTACGCGCCGCACCTGAAGGGCACTATCGAGGCCCTCAACGACGCGGTCCAGGAGATGTTCCTGGTCACGCTCCCCCGCTACACCCACCGCCAGAAACTCACCGGGCGCCGCCTCGCTGACCCTGACGCCCCCGCACTGCCCTTCGATGCCTTCGTCCATCTGCTGCTGGAATGGGTGGCCTGGTGGAACACCTCCCACCAGCCCGACGCTCTGGACGGGAAGACACCCCTCCAAGCGTGGCGCAGCGACCCCACACCGATCAGTGACGTTCCCGTGGCCGACCTCGCCCTGTTCACCCTGGAAGACGACGGGCGCACCCATACCCTGACCACCAGCGGAGTGCGGTGGCGGCGCCGGGACTACCTGGCCGAATGGATGGTCGGACACACCGGCACCAAGGTCGTCATCCGGTACCTGCCCCACCACGACGACCAGATCGAGGTCTTCGACGCACTCACCGGCCGCCACCTCGGGCCAGCATTTCTGGCCGAAGCCGCGACCGGAGAGCAGATCCGTGCCGTACGTGCGGCGCGCACTGCCGCCGCACGCCGGCTGAGGGCCGACCTGAAAGCCGCCGAGAAACTCCGACGCCAGCGCTTCGCGGCCGTCACCACCGCGACCACCCCCAAACGCCTGGGCTCCCTCACCCAAGCCCAGGCCGCCGCCGAACTCGACACCCAGCAGGCCTCAAACCGGCGCGCGCTGGCCCGACCCGACTACGTCCCCCACGGCCCCGTACCCGATACCTGGACCCTCCCCCAAGCCACCGGGGAACCCCACCGCGACGAGGAGAACTGAGCACGGTGATCGACCTGGACTGCGGACTCCTGCCCCCTGAAACCGACGACCACTTCCTCGGCCTCGAACACGCACAGCTCGTCGGCACCGAAGCCCTGCTCACCACCAAGGACAACATCGAGGCCGTCATCGAAGCCAAAGCCATGATGTGCGTCTACGGCCCCGCAGGCTCCGGCAAGACCATGTCGATCAACTCCGCACTGCGCCACCTCGCACCCGAGAACACCTACCGCCTCGAGCTGCGTGCCGGCCCCACCCCACGCGACATCCGCCACGGCCTGTTCAAAGCCCTCGGCCTGCCCGGCGAACCGCCCAACCGGCCCATCGAGTTCGACAACCTCCTCAAAGACGCCCTCGCCGAGGAATTCCGCATCCTCGTCTGCGACGAGGCCCAATGGATGAAGAAGACCTCGTTCGAGTACTGGCGACACCTCTGGGACGACAAACGCACCGACATCGCCGTGGTCTTCGCCGGAGGCGACGGCTGCTACAAAATCCTGCGCCGCGAACCCATGCTCGCCTCCCGAATCCACATCTGGCAGGAGTACACCCGCCTCGCCCGCGCCGAGGTCCTCCAGGTCATCCCGGCCTTCCACCCCGTATGGGCCACGGCAACACCAAAACTCATCGAGACCATCGACCAGCAAGCCGCCCACGGCAGCTTCCGTAACTGGGCCAACATCACCACCCACGTCCTGAACGGCATGCGCCGCAAGAACCTGCGGCAGGTCGACGAAGACCTCATCCACTGGGTCTACAGCAAGATCGGCGGCATGTAGCAGTGCCCACCACTGCCCCTATGCCCGCCACAGCGCCCGTCACCGTGGTCATCGACCAGCGAGACGACCCCGCTACCACCGCAGCCGCCCTGGACGCCCACCACCCGGCAGCGGGCATCATCACCGTGCACCCCACACCAGCCGCCGGCACCCCCGCAGCCCTCGCCCACGACATGCTCCACGCACTCGGCAAAACCGTTCTCGGCGCCAGGGAGCAGCACGGAACCTGGGCCGACTCCCTCACCCCGGCATGGAACGCAGCCACCGCCTGGATCCACGCCCACGACATCGACCATGTCATCGTCGTCCGCGCCCACCAGCTCACCGCGCGCCGTATCCAGCAGCTCCTCGAACTGCGCCGACGCACCAGGCTCCGCCTCACCCTGCTATGGCACTCCCCACCCACCGACACTCTCGCCCAGCTCCTGAACGGCATCAGCCACCAGCTGACCGAAGACCTCACCACCATCACCGGCCAGCCGCAGCAACCCGAATACACACCGGCAAGACGCAGCCAAGCAAGCCCGCCACCGGAGCATCCCCGCCCTCAGCAGCCCCAAGCAGCGTGGATCAGCCCATCCCCGCCAACCCGGGGCCAGGTCATGCCCCGGCTACCACACCAGCCATGTCCCGGACTCGAACACACCCATGCCACGCCCCCCGTGGCCGAGCCCAGCGACCACGACGAAGTCACCAGCGAGGTCACTGCGCGACTAGGCACCCTCGCCCACCCACTGCACGCCGCAGCACTGGCCACCACCATCTGCACCAAAGCCCGCCTCGAACACCTCACCCTGATCCGCGCCATCGACATCAACCAGACCCACACGCACATCAAAACCCACGACAGCCCCGCACACCGCCGATGCCGCCTCCACGCCCTCCCCGTCTGGACCCAGCCCCTCCTCGCCGCCGCCACCCACTACCACCAACTCAGCGGCCGACCACCCCAGAGCACCCTCTACCCCCTCATCACCAGCCAGCACCAAAGCGAACTAGCCAACTACGCCGCCGCCATCCGCGTACGCCTAAGCCCCTGACCAGCACAAACAGCAACGGCGTGATACCAAACGCCACCAAAACGACCAGGCAATACGTCAAAAACGTCAGCACAAAATCGGCAACCCGTGTCAGTGGAAAACAGCCCTCAAACCCGTCCTGACCAGGGACAACCCCACCCCCGACCACTGACATCACAACGCCGAACCGCCACTGACAAACAAACACAGATCATCATCCACCGATCGCCCACCGGGCTGCTGCTGTCGTGTCGCGGATCAGTGAAACTGCGCAATGCTCAACCCACCTTCGCAACCAGGCCTCCAGCCGGAAGGTCCGCAGGTCAGACGACCGGCGCACCCGTAACTCTGCCCAGATTCAGTGAGTCAGCGCAGCCATGACTCGCTCAGCCAACCTGCACAACCCCAGGTCAGATCCTTGACGACCGCTCAGTTCCACTGACCAGCGACACGAGCTGTCGAGTACCCTGTCCGACAAGAACGTCATTGCTTGTCACCGCGAAAGCCGCAACGACCTGTCACCATGACAGCCACCTGGGCCCCGTCACCAGGACGAACGGCCCTCCAGACCAGTGCCAACAGACGCCAGATCCGCTGACTGTCAGCGCAGGTGGCGAAGCTCGCGCAGACCATAGTCCGGCGGCAGCCATCCCTTCTTCCGCCTCTCGATGGTCTTCCGGGTATGAGGAGGCGGATACGGGCAGCCGTGCATCAGATCAGGTTCACCTCCGGCCCACGAGAGGCGGAAGTGAGCGGTGCACACAGGCCAAATGGTCTTCTCCGTCTCCTTCACCCGCGGCGTCTTCCCGCGCTGGCCACGGCGTGACTTGGGGCGTGGCGGCTGGGGCGGGCGGAGCTTGCACTCTTCGGCGAAGGCTGTCAGGGACGGTAGGCCCTCGCTTCCCAGCGGATCGCTGAAGAGTGATCCGCTGGTGCCGGCTGTCAGGCTCCGGAGGAGGGCTGCTGCTCTCAGCAAGGGGCGGGCCCAGGCGGGAACGGGGTGAGTCATGCAGCCGCTGCGCAGTCCGTGGTCGTGGAGCGTGATCGTGGAGGCGTCCGGGCCCAGGTCGCGGACGTGTGCGGTATTGAGCTGGGTGGTGGAGGCGGCGGTGAATGCGGCCGTGGCGAGCTGCGCCGCCAGGTACGGGTGCGCCGTGGCACGGTGGAGCCGCCAGGCGACCTCGGTCTCGGTGGCCAGCGGCATCACCGGCGGGAAGAAGTCCCCGTCCGCCGCCATCGGCGCGGCTCACCGGCAGGGAGGGGTCGCGTCGTCGAGGGCCTTGAGGGTGATCAGCGCGGGCAGGCTGATCCATCGGTTCGCCAGGGGTCGCCCTGCCTGGGTCGTCTGGCGCTCGATGGTGGCCGGTTCGGCCTCGGGCAGCAGGGCGCAGGCTTCGGCGATGCCGTGTTCCACCTGCCGCAGTTCGCGCTCCAGGAACGCCCGCATGGCCCGGTGGTGGCAGACAAGGATCAGGCGCACCCCGGTGCGCCGGCGCAAGGCCAGAAGGGCTCGGAAGCGGTGCGGGGTGAGCAGGTGGGCACGCAGCAGCGTGAGGTGGGTGATGGGGGTGGCCAGGATCCAGGCGGCCGCGATCGACCAGGCCGGGCCCGCATCGAGCGGGCGGTGGCCGGTCAGGGGGACGGGCTTGCCCAGGGCGGCGAGGACGTCGTACGCGAGCGCGATGGCGGCGTCGGTCCCCGGGGTCGGGTGCACGGTGAGTCGTCCGTGCTGCGGGGCGTGGGAGGCCATGGCCGCACGGGTATGGACCACGTCGTCGTAGGGATCCAGGACCACCGTGACAGGCGGAGGACTCGGGCAGTCCAGCACGTCAGGCCACCAGGCGGTGGCGCAGCTTGCTGTAGGACCACCGCAGCAGGTCCTCATCCAGGATCCGTCCGGACTCCTTCATCCCGACGGTGAGGTGATGGGTGATCTTCGCCCAGGCCCGGAAGTTCCCGTGGGCTGCTTCCTGGTCGCACATGGCGATCAGATCCGGGTCCGCGTCCGCCCAGACGGGGTGGAACGCCGGGATGACGGTGAGGACCTCGTCCAGCGGCATGGGTTCGATCTCCTGCCACGCGTACACGCGGGACTCCAGCATCGGCTCGCTCTGCAGCATCTCGAAACAGCCGTCGCCGCCTGTGAACACGATCGTCAGGTCCGAGCCGGTGTCATCCCACAAGTAGCGCAGATATTCGAAACACATCTTCGACAGCCACTGCGCCTCGTCACAGACCAGGACGTGCGTCTCCTCCAGGGCGCCGCGCAGCATCCGGTCGAACTCGATCGGCTGCCCCGGCGGACGGCCCTGCAGGCCCAAGGCGTGGAACAGCTCGTGGCGCAGGTCCCGGGTCGAGGGGCGGGCCCGGAACTGGATCCGGCGCGTCAGCTTCGGCGCGAGCTCACGCAGCGAGGTGTTCACCGCCAAGGACTTGCCCCGGCCCGCCTGCCCGTAGATGCAGATCATCGCCCGCGCTTCGATCGCGGCGCGGATGTTCTCCCGCACCATGAGCAGGGCACGTGTGGAGACCACCTGGGCGCCCGGCAGGCGCATGAAGTGGTCCTCCCGCTCGCGGGGCAGCCGGCCCTTACGTTCGGCAGTCGCCATTGATCAACACTCCTTACTGTTCCGGTACGCCAGATGCTCCCTGCGGCCCGCCGTCCGTTGGCTGCCTGGAGGCCGACAGCGGGCCCACTGCGGGACGGGGGCGGACGACCGGGCGGGCCCACGAGGGTGGGGGCTCACGGGGCGGGATCAGGTCCGGCAAGGCACGGGCCGCCAGATCCCCCGCCTGGGCCTCGACGATTTCTGCTTGTGCCTGCGCGGCGGTCACCGTGCGCCGCGGACGGGGCGCAGCAGCCGTGGTCGTTGCCGTGTACCGGGTCCGGCGCAGCTTCTCCGCCGCCTTCAGATCCGCCTTCAGCTGCCTGGCTTTCTTCTCCCTGACCGAACTCAGCGCCCGGCGCTGCTCCAGCGTCGCCGCCTGGGCCAGGTAGGCGGTGCCCAGATGCCGGCCCCACTCCTCGGTGGCGAAGACCTCGATCTGTCCGTCGTAGTGCGGCAGGTACCGCAGCCGCACCGCCGTGCCGACGTGCCCGGCCATCCAGTCCCCGATGTAGAAGCGGCGACGCCAGCTGATTCCCTTCGTCGTGATCTTCCGCTGCCGGCCGTCGTCCTCCAGCGCGAAGAACGCCAGCCGCTCTTCCGCGACGTCCTCGACCGGCGTCGGATCCGCCTCCCACGCCGCCAGCGGCGTCACCCCGTCCGCAAGTCCCTCAGGGCGGTGCTCGGTGTTCCACCACGCGACCCAGTCCAGCAACGCCTTCACGAAGTCCGGATACGGCAGCAAGTCCTCCGCCGCATCCGGCCGGTACGCCTCCGCCGGGCGAGCACGATGCGTGTAGCCCGGCAGAGAGACCAGCAGCATCTCCTCCACCGCACCGTTGAGGGCCTCGACGGTGCCCTTGCGGTACGGCTTGTACGCCGGCAGACCCTCCACCGGAACCGCGAAGGCACCCAGAGCACGCTCCACCGCCCTACACAGGAACTCCTTGCCCCGATCCACCCGCACCACCCCCGGCAGACCACCGCCCGGACCGTACGGCTCGGCGCGGCTGATCGCCGAGCGCAGCGCAGCCAGCACCGCGTCCCTCGCCGGCTGATGCGGCGTGACCGCCACACCCACAATCACCTTCGTCGCCACATCGACGAACCACGTCACCCACGGACACACCGCCGCGCCTTCGAGATCCACACGCACTGGGATCCGCTTGTGGTCCCCCTCCCAGCACGCGTTGCGGTGCGTGGGCGGGCGCTTCCCGTACACGTCATACCGACGCCGCGCAGCCTCACCCCCACGCAAACCCGCCCGCTCCCCCGCCGACAGATCGCGCGCCACCGCCCGCTGCAGTGTCGCCAGCGACGGCACCGCGTCCGGGTCCCCGGCCGCCCGGGCCACAGCGACCAACTCCCGGTGCACCGCGGCCACGTTCCCGCCCCACACCGCCAAAAGCCCCCGCACATGAGGAGTGACCGCGAAACGCGCCCGTGGCAAAGGCCCCACCCGGCCCTCAGAACGAGCCGCCGCCACCCAACGGCGCACCGTACGCACCGACACACCCAGCCCCTGCGCCACCAAACGCACATGAGCCGACGTCAACCCACCCCGGGCATCCAACGCCATCAGACGGACAACCGCACCCTCACGACCCACCACCGACGGCAGCACCCCACCGACCCACGCGTCGTCACCCGGCCACGCAGCCACCGCACACCACCACCCCGGCCCGACCCCGGCCAACAAAACGGCTCATCCCCATGACACCGCCAGAAAACGGGCCACAGAGCCAAAAGCCGCGAACAGGAGACAATGCCCGGTGGCCTGCGGTACAAGCACAACCGCCACCGGGCCCGCCCCACGGACCCCTTGTAGCCGGGTTTCTGACTGACCACCACGTCGATCAGTGCGGGGGGGTGATCTGATCAGGGCATGACCAACGAGCGCTGCATGACACGCACCCACATCGAACTGTGGAACGAACGGGTACTGCCTGACGGCCTGGTTCCCGTCAGCTTCGGCACTGTCCTACGGGGATCACTACTGCCCATCGCGGTCTGGCTGGGAGTCGCCGCCTTCGTGTACTTCATCTACAACCCAATCGTCGCCGCACTCGAAGGAGGGCTCTTCCTCGCCTTCCTCCTGCTCGGCCTCACACTCCGAAGAAGATCCGGGCACTCCGCAAAGTGCAGCCTGTACGGCGCGACAGGCGGGGTACTCGACAAATCGATGGCGGGATTCTGAGGCCGGACAACAACGGCCACCCCCACCCCCGGACACCGGCTGCCACACCCCATAGACACCGCAACCCGCTGTCCAGCAACAACGCACACGATGACACCGAACACACCGCACCAGAATGTCACCACCAGGAGCAGACCCACCCCCTGACCAGCACAAACGACACCCCACCCACGATCACAACTACCGCCGCACCCCAGTGACAACCACCCGCGGCGCCGCACCGGGTCGGTGTCGAAGCCGTCGGACAACTCGGCAGCGGTCAGCGGTGTCAACTCGCCTTCCCGGGCACTCCAGGGCCGTACATGGTCCCGGAAAGGCCCCGTGACACGCACTGACGGCCCTGCGCCCGCTCGCCCCGACCTCGGCCCGGGGCGAGCGGGCACCAGCGACTGGCACCGGGCCGCCAGCCCCGGCCGGCCCGCCACACCAACACGGGCACCCGCGCCCTCACCCCGCGCCCATCGGGCCCGGGCAAGCCCAGCGGACGGCGCGCCGCTGGGCTTCCTCCAACGGCCGCACGAACAGCAGGCCGATCCGGTCCCACCCGCTACACCACGCCGTGTTGTCCACTACAACTCATCCCAGTGACACCATTTACACCGCACCAAACCGCCCCCTACAACGGCAGGACCAGCCCCACCGGGCTACGGCATGCTCGACAACCACCCACGGTGTCGCAGGAAGCCGGTCCCGAAGGCGGGGCTGCGGGCGACGGTGGTGGCCGCGAGCGGGACCGGGAAGACGTTCATCGCCATCGCGGCCGCGCTCCGGCCGGCCCGGGCAGGCGGGGCCTGGTGCTGCTGACACTGGACCTGCTCACCCAGACCCCCAGGAGTGGCGCACCGGGCCCGCGGTCGCCGTCTGCTCGCTGGAGGACAACGCACAGCTGTACGGGCTGAGGGTGCGCACCACGAGGGCGGCGCCGCAGCTAGGGCTGGGTCACGGCCGAGGACCGGTCCTCGGCCGCCGACCGGAACCGGTCAATCGCCCACACTTCGCCCAGTACCGCCAGAGCAGACTCCCTGGACCACGGCGCGGCGCTAGACGTACGCCAACGACCAGAACAGCCCGGACACTCTGATCGCGGTCTCCGGCGCCTCCAACAGGTCAAAGGCCGACAAGACCCGGCCGAGTGGCTGCCCACGGACAGCTCCTACCACTGCACCTACGCCGCCATCTGGGTCGGCACGAAGCTGCGGTGGGACCTGGCCGTCGACGACGCCGAGCGCCAAGCCCTCCTCCGACTCGCCGAGGAGGGCCCCACCACCACCGTCGCCTGCGAACCCGCCCCATAGGCCGCTGGTCGGCCGGCGCCTGCCCGCACAAGGGCATCAGCCGCCGGCGACACCCGGCCGTGGGCGCAGGTGTGCGCGCCGGACCGTCTCCCCAGCCGTGCGGCACGCACCAGCTCCCCCACGACCAGCCCCGGCTACCCCTCAATAGCAGCGGCCGGCCCGGCTGTCCGCTCAGCGGTGGTGGCCGACCACGGAGACGAGCTTCCGCGCAGCGGGGCAGCAGACGAGACGGGGGTCAGCTCAGCCGGCCACCGTGGCGGGACCGGATCCGAACCGCGGTACGTCCTGCACTCCGATGTCCAGGCGCAGTCGCAGGTGGCGCAGGGGATGCCGGTAGACGCCGCCGTGTCCACGGCGCGGTCCGCGCTCACCTCCGCCACGACCTCCGGCCGGACCAGGACCACGTCCAGGACGTCGCGGCTCCCCCAGGCCGAGGCGAATCGCACCCCGGTCCGGGAATGCCCCGGGTCGGCGGTCGGATGCTCGGGGACCTGCCGGGCCGCTTCCGGGCGCAGCGGGACCATCCGGCCCACCGCGCGCAGCCGGCCGGCGTCGTCGTACCGGCCCAGGACAAGAAGCCCGGGGCGGCTCAAGGTGCCGGTGACGGCGCCGATGATCGCCTCCGTGCTGTCCCGCCGACGGATCTTCGTCCACCCGCCACCGCGGTATCCGGACAGATGACGCGTGTTCAAACCCTTGATCACTAGGCCCTCAACCCCGGACACATCGGGCACAGGGTCCACGGGGCGGTCAGGCCGTGGTTGGTGAAGAGGGCTTCGAGGCGGGCGCGGCGGTCGGCGTGGGGCAGGGTCAGGCTCGCCACCCCGTCCTGCTGTTAGACGACGAAGTACGCCGGGAAGGCCGCGGCGGGGGCGGCCGCGCCGGCCGCGGCCGGTGCCGCCACGAGCCCGACCGGTCGAGGATGTTCCACCACGTGCCCGTCGCTGCCCCCTTCTCGCTGGGCCTGTCAGGTCGAAGGGGTCGATCCTCCTGGCTCCTGGGCTCCCCTACGCCTACTGGCCGGGTCGCGGTCCGGCAGGATGGCCTGACGTCGTGGGTGGGCCCGTCGGCGAATGGGCAGGCGGGGCGCCGGGGGGCGGTAGGGCCCGGGCCGCGGCTCGGAGGGAGCGGGCGAGGGCGTGGCGGGCGGCTTCCAACGCGTGGTGATTGTCCTTGATGTACTGGCGTTGCAGGTGCTCTTCGGCGGTGTGCCAGGCCTCTGCCACGTGGAGGCCGGCCCGGCAGTGGAGGTCCGCGCGGGCGGTGGCGATCTCCAGGGACGTGACGGGGTGTGGTCGGCGGCCGAAGCGCGGGTCGTCGAAGAGGGCGGGTGGGTCGGCGTAGCTGAAGCCCTCGGCCTTCATGCAGGCCGACCAGCGCGTGAAGACCGACCTGACCGCGGGATCGCGGGCCGCCTCGAGGAACGAGCGGCCGGAGAGCTCCGAGGCCGACCGGGACACTCCGTACGTGGCGGTCTCCAGGCGGTTGCGCGCCTGGCCGAAGCAGCCGCCTTCGGGGATCTTCTTGCCGTGGAAGGTTCCCGAGCGCACCTCGGGGCCGGCGAGGGCCAGGGCCTCGCGAGGCAGTCCGGTGCCGCCGAGGACGACCTCGGCGTCGTGCGAGAGGCGCGGGCGCGCGTCCTGGGCGCGCAGTACCGCCTCGTACCGGGCGATCTGACCGTCGTCGGGTTGGAAGCCGCGGGTGGCGGCGAGGGCGGCGTCGTGGATGCCGTACCGCCAGTCCATGTCGTTGCGCGGGCCCACCTCGGGCAAGTCGGCCGGCGGCGACCACCGCAGGCCGAACGCCGTCATGCAGCGGCCCACCAGTGACCGTTCGGCGCGTACGAGCGTGCGGCGCTGCTCGCGGGTGGGCAGGTACGCCATCAGGGGCAGCGTCCAGCCCGTCGGGTCGCTCGGCTCCCCGACGGTGGCCGCCTGGCGTCGGGGAGCGGCCGCCGGGCCGCCGTCCCGGGCCGCGGAGCAGCCGGCGGTGGCGAGCGTCGCGGCCAAGACGGCGGCGGCCAGTAGCGTGCGGGGGGTGTCGCGTCGCACGGCTCCTACCAGCACGGGCGGAAGTTGATCGAGCGGTTCTCGTTGTACGTCGGGCCGAGGTTGTGGCCCGAACGGGGGGAGAACTCATCGGCCAGGCCCTCCTTCGCGCCCGCGTAGCCGTGGTAGTAGTACACGGTCGCGCAGTAGCCCTCGTACCAGTTGTACCCGGAGGCGGCGTTGTTCCCGACGACCTGGTCCATGCCGGCGGACGGACCGCCGCAGAAGCGCAGGGGCTGCGGGCCCGATCCCATGTAGACCGCCAGCAGGTCCCAGATCGGGTGCCCGATGTTGATGAACGAACCGCCGTAGTTGGAATTGAAGTAGAAGCGGAAGCGGAACAGGTCCGAGGTGTCGGCACACCGCTCCGGCTTGTTCTCTTCGAGGTCGTACGCGTCCCAGGTGTCGTAGTTGCCGTCGAGGGTGGGGTTGGCTTCCGCGAGGGCGGGGGGCGCGGTCGACAGTGCGACCGCGGCCGTCACCGCCAGCGCTCCGGTGGCCACCACCGCCCGCAGCCGACTGCGGCGCGTGCGCACGGTGGGGTGCACGGAACCGTTCTTCACCTCGTCAGTTGTCACCGACCGGACTCCTTTTGTCGAATGGCGGGCGCGATGGCCCGGGTGGATAGGGGTGCGGCGGGCCCGCCGCGGGGTCCTACGTCAGGAGGTCGCCCACCGCCACACCGGCGATGAAGACGACCGCCAGCAGCGTGTTGCGGCGCCGCACCGGGGATCGCCCGCCGGGGCTGCGCACCACCCGGAACGGGGCGGCCGTCGCTCGAGGCGGCGGACCCGGGCGATCCAAGAGGGCCAGCAGGGGGACCGGATCCGATCCGACGGCCTTCGCGAACTCCCTGACCACGGCCGGGGTCGCCGTCGTCTTGCCGTTCAGGAAGCGCTCCCAGGACGAGCGGCTGTAGTGCGCGCGCTCGGCGAGCTGGCTGTAGGTCAGCCGGGAGACCCTCTTGATCCGACGCATCTCGACGAGGAGGTCGGGGTGGTGACCCGGCCTGCTCTCTTGGCCGCGGGATCCCCCGGGTCCCCCGGAGCGCGCCCTGACCTCAGTACCTCCCTGCGTCCGTGCCACCGTTCATTCCCCCTTCGCGTGACGGGCGCACCCTGTGCGGCGCGCGCGGGATTCGTTGACGCCGAGCGCAGGTCTGGCTGACACGCCTGCGACTGCATGGTTGAAGCCGAGACAAGTGGCTACCTTGATCGGCGGCTACCCGCCCGGACCAGCCTTCCGCGCCGCGCTCTCAGGCCGCTCATCAGGCGCTAACGGCCGTCCGGGAAAGGGTGCACCGCACGCACACACGAGGGAGAGACCTGCATGCATCTCACGTTGCTCGGCCCGCTGGGCGTCCACGACGGCGCACGCGCGGTCGCGATCAGCAGCCCCAAGGGGCGGCTGCTCCTGGCGACGCTCCTGCTCAACCCGGGCCGCACCGTGTCCTGCGCCTCCCTGCGGACCGTTCTGTGGGGGGACGAGCAGCCGCGCACCGCAAACGCCGCCCTGCACAACCACGTGCTGCGGCTGCGCAAGGCGCTGGGGCCGCTGGCCGGTGCCCGGCTGCGCTTCGACCCACCGGGCTACGTGTTCGACGTACGGGACGGCGAGCTCGACAGCCAGGAGTTCGCGGCCCGGGTCGGGCTCGCGCGAGCGGCCCACCTCGCCGAGGACTGGACGGCCGTCGCCGCCGAGACCTCCGCCGCCCTGCGGCTGCGGCGCGGGCGCCCCCTCTGCGACATCCCCGGCCTCGGCGGCGTACCCGAGGTCGTGCGGCTGGAGGACCTACACCTGCAGGCCCTGGAGTGGCACTACGACGCGGAGTTGCACGCCGGCAGGTACGACGGCCTCGCCTCGGAGCTCGCCACCCTGGCCGCCGAGCACCCGTTCCGGGAAGCCTTCCACCGGCAACTGATGCTCGTCCTCCACCACACCGACCGCACGGCCGAGGCCCTCGTGGCCTACCAGAACCTGCGCACCACCCTCGTGGAGGAACTGGGCATCGACCCCGGGCCGGCGATCCGCGGCGCCCACCAGCGGATCCTCGCGGCCGAGCACGGCGAGCCCGGCGCGGTGGACCCCGGGAGCGGCGGAACGGGCGCCGGTGGCTCGGGAGCACGGCGCGAGGACGACGCGACCGTCCCGCTCCCCCCGGCCCCGAGTCAACTCCCGTACGACATAACCGACTTCACTGGGCGCCGGAGAGAGCTGGCCGCACTCCGTCGGGTAGTGGCCGGGCCCGGCGGGTCCGGGCTGCGGCTCGTCGCGATCTCGGGCATGGGCGGGATCGGGAAGACGGCCCTGGCCCTGCACGCCGCGCACCGGTTGGGCGAGGAGTTCCCTGACGGGCGCATCTACGTGGACCTCAGGGGCTTCGGCTCCGGCGACCCGCGCACCGCGGAGGAGGTCCTGGCGCGGCTGCTCCTCGACCTCGGGGCCAGGACCCCGCTGCCCACGCACGTGGACGACCTCGCCGCGCTCTACCGCTCGATGCTCGCCGGGCGTCGGGCGCTGTTGGTCCTCGACAACGCCCGCGACACCGATCAGGTGATCCCGCTCGTCCCCGGCACCGGGGGGTGCGCCGCCATCGTGACGAGCCGCCACGCCCTCGGCGGCCTGACCGGAGCGACCCGCATCGCCCTCGACCCGCTCGAGGACGACGGCCGCCGGCTGCTGGCCGGCCTGTGCGGACCGGAACGGCTGGCGACCGACCCCGAGGCGGCGGCCCGCATCCTGGCGGCCTGCGCCGGCCTGCCGCTTGCCATCCGCATCGCCGGGGCGCGATTGGCCGGCCGGCCCGAGTGGCCGCTGAGCACGCTCGCCCGTCGGCTCGGCGCGGCCGGGCGCCTGCACTACCTGACCCTCGACAACCTGACCGTCCGCGGTGTGATCGCCATGAGTCACAGAGCCCTCACCAGCAGCGGCAATCCCGCCGAACGGGCCGCGGCGCAGGCGTTCCGGCAGCTGGGGCTGTGGCCGGCGCACCCGTTGAGCGCCGAGGCCGCGTCGGCGCTCCTGGGGCTGGGGTCGGACGAGACCGCCGACCTCCTCGACGTGCTGGTCGACGCCCATCTCGTACAGGCCTGCGGGGGCGGCTACTTCCGCTTCCACGACCTGGTCGGCGAGTACGCGGCCGAACTGGCGAGCACGGAACTCACCGCACGGGAGCGCACGGTGGCCCTCACCCGCCTGCAGGCCTGGTACGCAGCGGCCTCCCACCTGGTGCTCACGCTGACCTCGCTGAGCCACGCGCCGGTATCCGCCCCGAGCACCGCCGCGCCGCTGCCCGCGCTCGGCACCGGCGCGGAGGCGCTGGCCTGGGTGGAGCGCGAGCTGCCCGCCCTGTGCAGCGCGGCCCGGCAGGCCGACGCCTGCCCCCGGCCCGACCTCGCCTGGCGCATCGCCGTCGGACTGCTCGGGTACTGCCACGCCTCCTGGTGGGACGGTCGGCTGATGGGGCTGCTGACCGGTGCCCTGGACAGCGCCCACGGGCACGGGGACACGGAGGGTCGGGGCCGGATGCTCAACCTCCTGGGCGCGGTGCACGGGATGGCGGACCGGTACGGCGAATGCCTGGAGTACCTCCAGCAGGCGCACGACCTCTTCCTGGAGCTCGGGCAGGACCGGGCACGGGTGAAGGCCATGGCCAACATCGCGCAGGCGTACCAGCTCATGGGCGACGTGGCACGGGCCTCCGACGCCATCGCGGACTGTCTGGAGCTCATCCACGAACTCGGCGACCCGTTGGACTGCGGGACCCTCCACGTCCTGGGCGGAATCCAGCTCGCCGGGGGCGAGGCGGAGCGCGCCGAGGAGAGCTACCGGCGGGTCCTGGGCATGTGCCGGAGTGCGGGCAACGACGGGTACGCGGCCTTCGCCCTCATCAACCTCGGTGACACCCTCAGGGTCCTCGGACGCCGCCGCGAAGCCCTGCAGGCCCTGAACGAGGGGCTGGCCATCAGCCGGCGGTTGGGCTACCAGGCGACCACGGCCGACGCGCTGGACGTCACCGCCCGGACGCACGCCCACTTCGGGGCCGTCGAACAGGCGCGCCACCACTGGCGGCAGGCCCTGGAGCTCGCGCGCGAGCTGAGCATCAGCAAGATCATCAGGCGGTGCGAGGACGGCCTGGCCGACCTGGACGCCGTCGGGGCGGCGCGGTCCGCCCGGCGTGCGCGGTCCGCGTGGTCCGACGGCGGCGCGGGCCGCGCGGGGGCGGCGCCCCTGCGCGCGTAGCAGGGGCGCCGCCGGGCCCGCGGCGGCGGCCCACGCCGCCCACGGCCCGCGCCGCCCGCGGCCCGGCCCGGCCCGGCAGGCGTCCTACACCTGCTGGAAGTCCCACTCCTGGTTGCTGGTGTCGTCGGTCGAGCCCTTGCGGTACCACTGGACGGCCTGCGTGCCGTCGGCCCTGCTGGCGTACGGCATGTCGATCAGCAGGCCGCTGTTCTCGTTGACCAGGGCCCACTGCCACCGGCCGTCGGTGCTGACCCACTTCTGGTTCGCGCCCCAGTGGCAGTCCCACACCCGCAGCGGCGCGCCGGCGTCCTCGCGCCAGTCGGCGACCTCGAGGCACTTGTTGCTCATCACGTTGCGGTACACGTGGGCGTGGCGGCCGTCGGCGGCCGTGGTCCCGTAGTCCAGCCACTGCTGGTTGCGGCCACCGTTGCAGTCCCACTGCTGCGCCGGCGCGCCGTTCTGGTTCTGGCCCCAGGGGATCTCCAGGCACTTGCCGCTGTTCATGTTCTTGATGAGCAGGACGTCCTGCCCCGCCGCGGACGCCTGCGGACCCATCAGGCCCAGGACGACGCCCACCGTGGCGCCGCCGATGCCGACCGCCTTCAGGACCGCTGTCTTCGAGTTCCCCGCCATGCTGCCTCAGCTCTCTCTGGGCGGACGCGCCGTGCGCCCCCCCCGTTGCCCCGACCTTGGGCGAGGGCGCTCACCGCCCGCTAACGGGGCGCTCTCGGGGCTGGTGGCAGACTGCGGATTCGCCACCGCTCGGACGCCGCGTCGCCCAGGACCTCGCTCCGGGCATGACGCTGCTCACCGACACGGGCACCTCGGCGGCATCCGCACCCGGCGCCTGATCCTCCTCCGCACGGCAACGACAGCGCTGGCCGCAGGACCCGAACACGGTCACGAAGATCAAGAAGACGAAGACCGGGAGTCGGCTGGGCGCAGTAAGCGGGTCGGGCCTGCCACAGAGCGATCACACTCCGACCACCCGGTTCGGCGCCGGGCCTCGCGACACCACAGCAGCGGGGGCCGCCACCGCGCCCAGCAGATACACGCCGAGGACGGTCCACGGGTGCTCGGCCAGTGTCGTCAACGCACCGAAACCGTGCGCCAAGAATGCGTTCATGCCCCCAAGTCGAACGAGACGACCCATCCGCTGCCTCAAACAATCAAGATCTTTTTACCGCGTCCCACGCTGACTCCTCGAGGACAGATCCCGTGCGGGCGCAGTCGGATGTCGATCTAACGTACGGGGCGACCCGGCGGGTGAGCTGACCGCCCGGACGCGGCCGGGAGCCGAGCCAGCCGTGAGCTGGAGCAAGCGCCCCGCTCGCCGGGTCCTGGATGGTCAGCTGTCGCAGGCGATGCCGTCGCCGTCCCGGTCGAGCGCCCGCCGGTATCCGGGCTCGCCCCTGTGGATGGGGGCGGCGCCAGCATGCTTCGCTGCAGTGCAGTTCCTGTAGTAGACGTTTCCGCCGCCGCCGGAGCTGGAAGTGTCGTCCCCTGTGTTGTCGTCTCCGGTGCTCGGTGGCGTCGGATCCGGGTGGAGCTGGGTGTACTCCGTCGTCGGGCATGCGGTACTGGGTACGGTGAACTTGAGGTAGGCCGTAGTGGTCTTCGGATATTGGATCTCCTTGCCTTGCTCGGGGTCCTGGAAGCAGACCTTCCAGTCGTCCACGGAGGCGGGCAGGGAGACATCGGTGTAGGCGCTCTGCCGCTCGATTCTCTCGAAGCCGATCGGCGTGAGGGCCTTCGATGCCTGCGCGAGGGTCTGGCCGATGACCTTCGGCATCTTCGGGTAGGGGATCGGCTCGCCGTCCTTGGCCGGGCACGGCCACTCATTTCGGACCACGCCGAAGTCCAGGGTGGGCATTCCCGCGACCGGCTCGGCGGCCAGGGTCTGGAAGCACACCTTCCAGTTGTCGTCATCCCACTGGCCGGCGTCGTCCGGTCCGGCGTCGTGGGAGATGGCGTTGTACCCCGCCGCGTCCGCGGCGGCCTTCGCCTGCTTGAGGCTCTTGCCCACGAGCACGGGCGCCGCGGTCGTGCCGGTGCTGGCTGAGTGGGAGCGAGAGGGTACGGGCGCAGCTGTCTTGGGCTTGGCGTCCTGTCCTGCGCTGATGATGGCCCCGCACGCGCCGAGCAGGAGTAGTCCGATGACGGGGACGCCGCAGCCGAGTCCGACCTTCACGCCCGTGCTCATGCCCTGCCTCGGCGGCGGGGTAGGGGTCCACTGCGGCTGGCCGTAGGGCGAGGGCTGCTGGCTGCACGGCTGTTGTGGGTAGCCGTAGCCGGGCTGCTGCGGAGGCATGGACTGGCTGCGTAGGTCAGATGGCATCAACGCCCTGATTCGGCTCCACTTTCCGGCTTGAGTTGGCCCCACCTCTGGGGGCGTACGGGAGCGTTCTGGGGTTGTTCCGGTCTGATCTGGCCCCACCGGGTGGCGGGCGGTGGGACGGTCGTGGTGGGCCACCGTGTGGGGGCGATGCCGGATGGAGCTGTCGAGGGAAGAGCTGTTCCTGCGGATCCGCCGTGACTCGTGGCAGGAAGGGCTGTCGATGCGGGCGTTGGCCCGCAAGTACTGCGTGCACCGTCGGCTGGTACGGGAGGCTTTGGCGTCGCCGGTGCCCAGGTCTCGGAAGACCCCGGTGCGGCCCTCGCCCAGGTTGGATCCGTTCAAGAAGACGATCGACGAGTGGCTGCTGGGGGATCTGGAGGCGCCGCCGAAGCAGCGGCACACGGTCCAGCGGATCTTGAACCGGCTGCGGCAGGAGTGCGGGGCAGAGGTCGCCTACACCACGGTCTGGGATTACGTCTCCCGTCGGCGTCGGGAGATCGCCGAGGCTGCGGGGGCGGCACCGGCGGCGGGGTTCGTGATCCGCCACAACCAGCCCGGCATGGACGCCGAGGTCGACTTCGGCGAGGCATGGGTGGACCTGGCGGGCGAGAGGACGAAGTGCTTCGTCTTCGCCCTGCGTTTGGCCTACTCGGGCAAGGCGGTGCACCGCATCACCACGTCCTGCGGCCAGGAGGCCTTCCTGGACGGCCACGTTCACGCCTGCCGCACACTGGGCGGCGTCCCGGGCGGGCAGATCCGCTACGACAACCTCTCGCCGGCGGTCTCCAGGGTGATCCACAAGAGCCGGTCACGGGAGGAGCACCCCAGGTGGAAGGAGTTCCGCCAGCACTTCGGACTCACCCCTTTCTACTGCGAGCCGGGACTTCGCGGCGCTCACGAGAAAGGCGGAGCGGAGGGCCAGGTCGGCTACTTCCGCCGCAACTACCTCACGCCCGTTCCCCGGGTGGGATCTCTGGATGAGCTGAACGCGTCCTTCGCCGAGTTCGAGCAAGCGGAGGAGAGCCGGCGGATCGGGATGCGGATCCGGACGATCGGCCAGGACTTCGCCCGCGAGTCCGTGCTGCTTATGCCGCTGCCGCAGGATTCCTTCGAGACCGGCGTCGTGCTGACCCCGCGGGTGGACCGCTACGGGATGGTCGCGGTGCGGGTCTGCCGCTCCTCGGTTCCAGCCCGGTTCATCGGCCGCACAATCCGGGTCGTGCTCCGCTCCAGCGACCTGATCGTCTTCCACGGCCGCACCGAGATCGCCCGCCACCCCCGCTACTGCGAAAGGCGCCGAGCGGGTGGTCCTGGACCACTTCCTTGAGGTCCTGCTGGCCAAGCCCGGCGCCATGGCAGGCTCCGAGACCCTGGACCAAGCCCGCGGCGAGGGCACGTTTCACCGCCGCCCACGAGGCGTTCTGGGCTGCGGCGAAGAAAGCCGAAGGCGATATCGACGGCACCGAGCAGCTGGTCCACGTGCTCCTGCTGCACCGGCACCTCGAACACCGCGATGTGATCGCCGGAATCCAGTCCGCCCTCGCGGCAGGCGCCCACGCCGCCGACATCGTCGCCCTCGAAGCCCGCAAGGCCGCTCAGAGCGATGGCCATTCCCCCACCGTGACGGTCACTGGGCCGACGCCGGCTCTGCCCGGGCCGGAACCCAGCGAGGTGGTCAGCCTGAACGCCCGCCGGGCCCCCGTCTCCCCACCGACCAGCGTCCCCTGCCCTCTCTCGACCGCTGGGACCAGCTGCTGAACCGCCCCAGGAAGGACGCGCCATGACCGGCCTGCACCACAACCTGACCGAGACCGCCTCCAACGCTGCGATCGACACCGCCTGCCGGGTCCTGCGACTACCCACGATGCGAGCCCAGTTCCCCGACCTCGTCGCCCGCGCCGAACGCGAACAGCTCTCCTACCGGGGGTTCCTGGCCGAGCCGCTGATGTCCGAGTGCGAGGACCGCGACCGGCGACGCTCGGAGCGACGGATCCGGGCAGCCGGCTTCCCCCGCCAGAAATGGCTCTCCGACTTCGACTACAACGCCAACCCCAACGTCGTCCCGGCTGTGGTCAACAACCTCGCTACCTGCGACTGGGTCAAGAAGGGCGAGCCGCTCTGCCTGATCGGGGACTCCGGCACCGGGAAATCCCACCTGCTGATCGGCCTCGGGACTGCCGCGGCCATGGTCGGCTGCCGCGTCCGCTATGCCCTGGCCGCCAAGCTCGTCAACGAGCTCGTCGAGGCCGCCGACGAGAAGCAGCTGTCCAAGACGATCCCCCGCTACGGGCGTGTCGATCTTCTCTGCACTGACGAGCTGGGATATCTCGAGCTGGACCGGCGGGGAGCCGAGATGCTGTTCCAGGTTCTGACCGAGAGGGAGGAAAAGAACAGCGTCGCGATCGCCTCGAACGAGTCGTTCGGCAAAGCGCACATGTTCCGGCGAACCCGTGCGAGGTGCTGCCGAAACTTCACGGGTTCAAGCAGACGGGGAGACCATCTCGGTCACCGCGTCGGGGATCAGAGCAATCAGCTGCTGAGACCAGCAGTCCGACTGCTGGGTCGCGACCTCCGCTCCGCAGTTGCCGCAGACGAGGTTGGGGCCGTCCAGGCCGTCGAGTCCACAGCATCCGTTGCGGCGTCTGGGATCAGGGTGCCTCTTCACTCCCATGATGTCGTCGAGGTTCAGGACCGGCGCGCCAGTATGGGGACTGGCCGCATACGACCCACGCGGCACAAGCGGTGGCAGGAACCTGTGTCCCGGGGCTTCCTCGGTGACCGGCGGCGGCATCGGCACTTCCTGGAGATCAGGGCTGATCCGCTGCTGGCAGCTGGTACAAGAGAAGGCGGTCATGCCCGCAATTCTGTACGAGTTTTCAGTGCGGCCTCTTGGTATTTCGGCTGCCATCCGGAAGCGGGAGCCGCCCCTCGTCGACGTGGTCGGCGAGATAGATCAGTGTGGCCTGCGGGTCCATCCCGAACGCGGCCGCGACGAGCTTGGGGTCCAGGGTGTTCACCAGGTCGACGAGGCGGGTGCTGCGGATCATCCGGGGCGGGAATCCGCAGTCATCAAGGACGTGGGAGAGATAGGCAGTTGAGGCCGGATTCCGCCCGGCCTTTGTGCCTTTCGTGACCACGATGTGCGGGTTCTCGGTCCGCCAAGTCTCGCGGTGGGCCAGGCATCGTTGCAGCACCGTCCAGGAGGCGGGGTCCAGCGGGACGGGATGGGGTCGTTTGCCGAGCCGGACCGTCTGGGCGAGGTGGTCCACTTCGGAGATCTGCAGCATGCGGACCTCCGAGCTGGAGGCTCCGTGCAGCAGTGCGAGCATCCCGACCAGTGCCTCGTGGGGATGAACGTGCTCGTCAGTCTTCCAGCGGCGGAACAGTTCGCGCTGCTGGCCGAGGGTGAGGGTCTGGCCGCGGAAGCTGTTCGCTTCCTTGATGATCAGGTTGCGTGTCGGGTCGACCAGCACCAGCTTCTGGGCACGAGCGAACCGGAAGAACTGCCGCAGCACGGTCAGGCGCCGCTTGCGGGCCCTGGGCAGCGTGGTCAGGAAGGCTTCGACGTCGTGGACGTCGACGAGGGACCAGTCGTTCTTGTCCCGCTCGTTGACCAGGAAGAGTGCCAGGTCACGCATGGTGGCCAGGGCGGCTTCCAGGGTGTGGTTACTGCGGGGGCGGGTGCCAGCCCGGCGGGCCCGGTCCTGGGCCCGCATCCGGGAGACATCGAACGCCTCCACGGCCGACCGCAGGGGCACGGGCACGGCCTCGACGCGGCGGCGACGTCGGCCCGCGGCAAGCCGTTCGGCCTGGTCGGTGGGCAGGGCCAGGCCGCGGAGGGTGAAGAAGTCCTCAAGCGCACGGGCGAAGGAGCCCATTGACCGGCCGGGTCTGCGGGATCGCTCGAGCAGAGCCTGGGGCGAGTTAGAGTGCTCGTCCTCCAGGAGCCGGCCCAGATCGGTGATGAAGCCGCAGGCCCGGGCGACGCAGTGGCGGGCCGCGATCTGGGCGATGAAATCGGCGAGCCACACGGGCGGGTCAGCGAGTCGTTCCCGGAGGTGTTCGCCTCGGATGAAAGGGCGGCTGGGGTGCTTTTGCCAGCAGGCCGAACACATCCCCAGCCCGGCATGTCGCCGCAGCTGCCCGCACTCGCGGCAGACCCGCGGCGGCTTCTTCGGTGAGCCCGGGTGGGAACAGGGTCCGCACCAGCCGGTGTTCTCGCGCAGATAGCCCGGCTTGCCGCAGCGCGGACACGTTTGTTGGGCCGCGAGCCTCTTGGCCTTGTTGCGGCAGTCCCGGCACAGCTCGCTGTTCGCGGATCGGACCGGATGGCCGCACTGCTGGCAGACACGCGAGCAGACGATGCAGCGGCCGGTGTCGTCCTGCAGCACACGGTCCAGACCGCAGGAGGGACACGCAGCTCTCGCCGCCTGTTCCTTCAGCCGCCCCCAGCAGCGGCAGCAGTGCTGACGGTCGCGATATCCGACTGGGGCGCCGCAGGTGACGCAGTCCCGTTGTCTCTTGCCCATCGCGGCCCGCCGTCACAGGGGCGGCATCGACCGGCCCCGGGCCGAGGCGGCCTGAGGCAGGTCGGCGACCGGGCGAGGGGGTGCGATCGGCCGCTCGACGGGGGTGGTGTCGACCTCGATCAGGTCGTTGGGGGTGCACTCCAGAGCGGTGCACAACGCGGCCAGCGTGGTCATCTTCACCTGTGAGGGCTCCTTGGTGAACAGCGCGGACACCGACGCTGAGGACAGCTCCAGGCCGGCCTTCTCGGCCAGCAGCCGCCGCAGCTCGGTCCCGGTCCAGACCTCGCGCTGGGCGGCGGCCATCCGCAGCCGCCACTGGATCTTCATGCCGTGGTGTCCTTCCCGGTCAGCTCGGCCAGGGTGCTGGCGACCGCCCGTTGATAGGCGTCCTCGATGAAGGTGGCGGACGGCCGGACGTATCGCATGGTCGAGCTGACCGTCCAGTGACCGAGCATCTGCTGGATGGCCACGAGGTCGACGCCGCGTTCATAGTTGTGGGTCGCGCACGCTCGTCGCAGGGCATGCGGGCTGAAGCGGTCGGTCGCCGGGCGGCCTTCGAGTTCCATCAGATAGCGGAGCCGGTTGCGGATGGTCCCACGATGCAGGTTGCCGCCCGACTCGTCGGCGAACAGCACCGGCGAGTTGGGGAACTTGGGCCGTACGTCTTCCAGAAACCATCGCAGGACCAGGTCGAGGCCGTCGAGCATGGGCACCCAGCGTGGCCGGGGGCCGGAGGTGTGGGCGCCTTTGCCGAAGCGGACGTGGAGTTTGCCGAACGGGCCGCGGGTGAAGTGCAGGTCCGGCCTCTCCAGCAGCGATGCCTCCTCCGAACGGAGTCCGGCGTGATACAGAGTCCGGAACATCGCATAGTCCCGGGCGGCGGGTCCGTACTTCCTCGCGGTCGCGATCCGCCGCTTCATGAAGTCAAAGAACTCATTCACCCGCTCCGGCGTCGGCGGCGGCAGCAGGGCCGGTGAATCGTCGCCGACGTGACGGGAGGCATTGAACTCGTCGATCGGGCAGACCAGGCGGACGCCGAATGTGGCCTCGATCTCGGGCGCCTTGCGGGCCTGAAGGAACCGGTGGAAGCCCTTGAAGATCTGCACGTACTCACGCCGGGTGGACGTCTTGCGGCCCTGAACCGCCAGGTCGCCGATCACGCGGTCGATGTCCTCGGGCGTCACCTCCCACGCGGGCCGGCCCAGGGCTTTGAGGGTCCGCTCCAGTTGCCCGATGTCGTTGTCGATGGTCACCGGACTGAACCCGCGGGCCCGCCACGAGGCGACGAACGCGTCGACGCACGCGGTCTGGAACTGCCACGGATCCGTCGTCAGCGGCTCCTGCGGGACGGCCCCGCCCGCGATGACCTGCAGTCTCGCCTCGGCCACCGGCACACCTTCCTCGCGCCTGAACGGTCAAGGTGGCACCTTCAAAATCGTGGCGTCACCGCGAGAATCAACGAGGGCCACAGGAGGGGGATACGGCCAGGTCGCAGCGGCAACTCTTGTGAGGGAACAAGTGCCAGCCCCAGATGGCTGGACCAAGACCTTCACCGACCCCAGGCTCTGCGCCGCCATCGTCGACCGGCTCACCTTCAACGGCACCATCATCGAAACCGGCACCGACTCCTACCACCTCGCCCAGACCAGGGCCAAGCAGCAGCGCAGCTAGGAAATCGCATGGAGATCGACGACGCCCCTGGCAGGCTGGGGGCATGGCGTCTCCCGGTGATCAAGAACTGAGCACGGCCCTTCGGAATGCCGATTCCCCGGACTGGTCCATTCGTGCAGCAGTCGGTCGGCGGCTTGCAGCGTCGGACAAGCTCGACGAAGTGGCGGACGTCCTCCACCGTCTCCTCTTGGATCTCCGAGACTCCGGGGTCACTCAGGAGACGGCAGAGGCACTGCTTGCACGCAGGGACAGAGCTGGCCTTCGCTGCGTGCTGCTGGCCAGCAGCCAGGCTGTCGAATTCTGGACCAGAGATCAGCTTGGGGCTGCTCTGGACTGCAACCCTGAGTGGATGACAACCGATGGCGCGGACCGGCTGATCCAGCAACTGCACGAGCTCGCCACCGATGACGACGACGGGGTCCGCGACGAGGCCCAAGGCATCCTCTCGAGTCTGCGGCCGCGCGAGGAATGGGCACGAGACTCGGACGACGGCCCGCTCTGACCCGACACGACAGTACAGCCCGGTTCTCATGGGCCGGGCCCATCGCTGACGGGGCCAGTCCGAGCCGGAAGCCGGGGCCAAGTCAAGCCGGAAGCCGCACCGAGGGAACCGCGACATGGAGCCAGTTCAGGCCGGAAAAGTGGGGCCAGATCAAACCGTCAACGCCACGAGGCCGCGGACCGGTGGACGTGGCTCGTGATCGCCGCCCACACCCAGCTCCGCCTCACCCGCGAGGCCGCTGCCGACCTCCGCCGCCCCTGGGAGAAGCCGACCGAGCCCGCCCGGCTCACCCCGGCCCGCGTCCGACGAGGGTTTCGGAACCTCCGCCCGCACCTGCACTGTCCCGCCCGTGCACCGAAACCCTCAACACCGGCACCAGGACGGCCACTTGGCTCGAAGAACCGGCATCCCGCCACCCGTCACGACGTCGGCAAGACCACCAGACGCCCCGAAAGCATCACCGAGCGAAACCAGATCAAAGCTCGCAAAGGTTAAAAGACAGGCTTAAGAAGATGCGTTCAATCCCCGCCGACCACGGCGGTCGCGATCACCGCATCCTCTCGAAAGTGCCGAACAGGTCAGCGGCGTACCAGGCGCTGCCGTCATCGCCCGTGACGATTCGCTGTGCATCCCGGTTCTGACCGGGCGTCCTACGGTTGACGTCCCACTGCCGGTACTGGATCGGGTTGCCCTCGCTGTCGGCAACAGGCAGCACACCGTCCCGATTGGGCCAGACATCCCCGCCCCTCGTGCCTGACCCGTCGTTCGGCGGCCACTGGCCGGCGTCGATCAGGGCCAGCGTCTGCCACGCCTGGTCCGGCACGGCGGTGCGCACACCCCGCTCCATGTGCAGCGTGTGCACTGCCGAACGGGCCATGGGGCTGGCCTTCACGGTGACTTCGGCATGGGCTGTTGCGGCCGAGGCCAGAGCGACGCCGGTAACGGCAAGAACGGCCGACAGCCGCTTCACGATCTTCATCATGCCCTGGCAACGATCTCCGGCCGCTGGGGTCACCCAGCGCCTGGGGGCCGTGGCATCCGTTAAAGATCGATGGCACGCGATCAAGATTCGATGGCACAGGACATCAGTCACAGTTGTGACTGAGCGCGATACCTGGCCTGGATGGACAACTCCGATGCACAGTCGCGGAAGGGGGCCAGAGGGTGGCATCGATCGTGCCCACTTCCGACAAGGGGGCTTGCATCCGGTACTTAGGTACAGGTTTACCGTCGGAGGTGTCCCCACCAGGGACGTGACGACGGGAGTGAGCACGATGAGTGATCTGGCGTGGGTACCGCAGTCCTGCACGCTGCCCACCGAGGAGCGGCCTCTGCGGGTCGCGGAGTGGGATGGGCTGTTCGCCGAGCGACTGACCGCGTTGTCGCGGCCCGGACCGCTGCGGCTGCGCCTGGACCTGGCCGCCGGATCCGGTACGAGGAGCGGGTGCGGGACCTGGCGGAGCGGGAGGGCGGCTGCTGCTCGTTCTTCACCTTCACCGTCACCCCGGACGAGGGCCTGATCGGCCTGGACATCGCCGTGGACCAGGAGCACGCCGCGGTCCTGGACGCCCTGGCCGCGCGAACCGCTGCCGCCGGAGGCCGGCGGTGAGCGCGGGGCTGCGCAGCGGGCAGGTCGCGGAGGCGGCTGGGGTGAACATCCAGACCCTGCGCTACTACGAGCGGCGCGGGCTGCTGGCCGAGCCGGAGCGCAGCAACGGCGGGCACCGCCTGTACAGGGCGGAGGCCGTGACGGCGCTGCGGGTGATCAAGTCGGCGCAGCGGCTCGGGTTCACGCTGGAGGAGGTCGGCGAGCTGCTGGAAGCGGGCCGTCACCGGCACCGCCGCCCCATCGCGGGTCTCCAGGAGCGGGCCGCGGCGAAGCTCGCCGAGGTCGACGCGAAGATCGCCGATCTCACCACCATCCGTGGCGCCCTGGCCGCGGCCGTCGAGGCCGGGTGCGACGACCTGACCGTCTGCGCCGGAAGTTCCTGCTGCCCCATCCCCTTCACCGACCTCGCCGAGGAGAACCGCCATGCCGGACCCTGCTGCTGACCCCCGCCTCCACCGCGCCCCGAAGGCCTTGGGCGGCCTGGCCGCTCTGGCGTGCGTGGCGTGTTGCGCCCATCCAATAGGAGTGACGTCTTCCGATCGCCCAGGAGTCCGCCATGGCCGCCCCCGAGTCCCCCGCCAGACCCCAGCCCGTCACCTGGTCGCCGAGCCAGACCGGCCCGTGCGCGATCTGCCACGCCCCCACCTGCAAATACGGAGGGCCCGGGGCGTCGCCCACATGTCCCTCGTGCCAGGCCGCGCGGCGGGCGCAGTACGGGGGCTGAGCGTGTCTTGACGAAGGCCCGGAAAGCGGTCAAGGCTGGCAGGGCCATCCAGCGGTTCGCCAAGGGGCGCTGCGGCGGGGGCGGCGGGGGCGAGCATGCGTCGGCAAGCTGGTGGTGGCGGACGCCGGACAGGACCGGTCCAGGCCGGCGGGCAGCCGCATGGTGTGGACGACCAGAGCCCCATGCAGGCCGTTACGACAGCGTAGGAACAGCAGAGCCTCCAGACGACGCGAGGTCAGGAAAAGCGCGCGAAGGATGAGCAGGTGCGTAGAGCCCGTCGCGAGGATCCAGGCCACGACAAGAGTCCAGGCCGGCTCGGTGTCGTGCCCGCGGTACCCGGCCACCGAGACGGGCCTAACCAAAAGCAGCCAGAACCGCCCGGACCTCACACAACCAGCAGAACGAACCCCACCCCAGAAAGCCCCGCCGTCAACCCCCGCACATCACCCATCAGTCGGCGAAGGTGATATCCGCGGGATCGGGCCTGGACCCTCCTGAGCGCCTCAACGTTGTGCAGAGTGACACCTCACCACGTTCCATGGCATGCAGGGTGAAACCGCCCTGACTGGTGATCGGCGAATACGGTGAAGGAACTGACTTCGACCACTGCAGGTTCGACGTGGGCACGGGAGCGGGCTGTCGCTCGAACAAGCAGTGACGCGACTACCGCCTCGGAATATCCCGCTCCGCGGCGGGCCCGTGACAGCGAAGCGACGGCAAAACGCGCACACACGGCGGCCGGCAACAGCCGCCGCACTCACGATGAGAGGACAAACAGATGGCGAATCTCCGCGGACGTGTCGCGAAGGCACTGTCGGCTGTTTCCGGCCTGATCCTAGCGGTGGGCGTGGCGTCCCCCGCTCAGGCAGAGACCACGATCGAGGGGCCGTTCCGGATAATCAATCTCGGCACGCAGAAATGTCTGGAGGTCGCCGACTGGAGTCTGCTAGACGGCGCGGCCGTGCGGCAGTGGACGTGCACAGGCGGAAAGAACCAGCAGTGGTACGTGGCCGATATCTACGGCGTGAACCAATGGACCTTGGCCAATGCCAACAGCGGCAAGTGCGTCGACATCCCCGGCGGCAACGTAGCTAATGGCGTCCAGCTCATCCAGTGGGACTGCCACTACAACGACAACCAGCGTTTCCTACGCCGTCACGGCACCGGGGCGGAGTACCAGTTCTTCTGGAACAAGTACAACATCGAGATCGGCGGCTACAGTCGCGCGAACGGAGCCCCCGCTCAGCTCTGGCAGGACAACGGCGGAGACAACCAGACGTGGTACGTCGGCGACTGAACACGTCAGGAACCCTGGCACCACCCCTCACCGTCCCGCAGATCATGGTCCCGGCAGGCATCTGCCGGGCCACCGCGACTTAGCTCGAGGCAGCGGACTGGGGCCCGTGCCAGTCCAGGCACAGGACGGTGGCATCGTCCTTCGGCGGCTGGCCGCCGTAGACGTCGGTGACCGCGCCGACCAGGGTGCGCACGACCTCGCGGGGGTGCTCGGCTTCGGTCTTGCGCAGGAGGGCGGGCAGGTCCACCGCCCGGGCGTCGCGTTCCTGCATGCCGTCGGTGAGCAGCAGGAGCCGGTCGCCGGGGCGCAGGTCGAGGTCCTGGACCTGGTAGGCGCCCTGCTTGGGGACCCCGAAGGGCATGTTCACCGCCAGCTGCAGCTCGGTGACCGTGTTGGCGCGCAGCAGGTAGGGCCAGGGGTGGCCGGCGTTGACGAGCTGGGCGTGGGTGCCGTCCAGGGCGATGCGTAGCAGTTGTCCGGTGGCGATGCTGTGGTGCCCGTGGTCGAGGAGGGCTTGGTGGGTCTGGCGGGCCTGCTCTGCGAGGTCGGTTCCGGCGCGGCGGGCGCCGCGGGAGGCGTTGACCAGGAGGGTGGCCATGAGGGCGGCGCTCACGTCGTGGCCCATGGCGTCGGTGATCGACAGGTGCAGGGCGTGGGTGTCGAGGCTGTAGTCGTAGGTGTCGCCGGCGATGTCGGAGGCCGGGACCAGTGCGCCGGCCAGGGTGAACTCGGGGGCCTCGCAGCAGGAGGCGGAGGGCAGGAGCTGGCGCTGGATCTCCGCGGAAAGGCTGACCGGGCCGGTGCGGTTGCCCCAGTGGTAGAGGTCGGTGAAGCGGCGGTCGGTGACGATGATGTACGCCAGCGCGTGAGCGGCGTCTTGGACCTGCGCGCGTACCTCCGGCGTGACCTGGGTGAGGAAGAGCTCCAGGACTCCGATGGTGTCGCCGCGGTTGGTGACCGGGGCCAGCACTCGCTGTCCGTCAGGGCCGTCTTCGGCCACCACCAGCTGCTGGCTGCGCAGCACGTCGTCGTAGACGTTGCTGCCCGCCAGCGGGACCTGTTCGGCTGGCTGCCGCCCCGGCTCGGCCGCGGTGTCGTGGACGCGCAGCAGGCGCCGGCCGACGATGTCGACGAACAGGAACGACACGTACCTTGCATCGAACCGGTCACGAAGATTGCGCGCCACCACATCCAGTGAGTGCACCGGCGCGGCGCTCTCGGTCGCTGCCAGTATCTCGCTCAGCTCGAGCCGACCACGTGTCGCAGCGGCCTCCTCGGCCACGGGTGCTCTTCCATGCCGGACAGGAGTGGGCCAGGCGCGGACGGTCAGCACGTGCTGGACCCCGCTCAGGTACAGCAGGCGGGCGACCGGGCGGCTCAGGGCGGTCAACACCAGCGATTTCCCGGCCTCCACGGCCAGCCGGTTCAGGTCCAGCAGGATGTGCAGACCGGTGGTGTCGCAGAAGGTGATGGCGGACAGGTCCACGTCGAGACCGTCGCGGCTGGATTCCAGAGCCGCGAGAAGGTCCCCACGCAGCCCGTCGCCGTCTCCCATGTCGATCTCGCCGCGCACACGCGCCAGCACCCGCCGCGGCCCGGGCTCGAAGACCACGGCGACGACCGACGGATGCATGGTGCCGCTGATGTGCTCCGCCGCGACGGGCAGGCGGTCGGGAAGAGAGGTCATGACCTGCTCCTTCACCACCCCGAAAGTCGGGAGGAAGACCTGGAAGGGGGCGGCGACAGGGGGCCTCGGGCCCCGCGCCGGTGCGCGGGTCAGCCGTGTGGTTGACGCTCACGGCGATCACCGTCCGTGGAAGGGTGGCCGGTCGCTCCGGCCTGGGGGTCGAGGTCGACCAACAGGTGCAAAAGGTTCGCGATCTCGTGGGGACCCTCGGCCGGATGACGGAAGAGGGTCCCGGGTGTCACCTGGTAGTGGTTACGGCGGCCGTGGCGTACCCGGGTGAGGTACCCGGCGTTCTCCAGATCACCGACGATGGCACCGGCCGCCCGTTCGGTGAGCCCGCAGCTGTCGGCCAGGTCCCGCAGCCGGATCTCCGGATCCCGAAGAATCATGGCGAGGATCCGGGCGTGGTTCGTGACGAACGTCCAGCTGGTCCGAGGCTCAACCGACTCCATGCCCGAATTATACGATTTGCGATTCCGGTTTCGCCAGACCGGAACCCGAAATCCCGCGACGCAGACTCCGACCGTCGTCCACGAACCGCCCCGCCATTTCGGGGATGGGAACGACGAAGGGCCGGACCCTGCTCGGTCCGGCCCTTCGGGCGTGCTTTCGGCAGAGTGATCAGCCGAGGCGATCGACGTGGATGACCATGATGGTGACGGTGGCCTCGGTGATCTCGTACAGGACCCGGTAGCGGCCAACGTGCATCCGGCGCAGGTCCGGGGAGCCGTACGGGGTCGTGCCCTCGGGCCGGGGTTGGTTGGCCAGGAGGTCGACGGCGTCCATGAGCTGGCGCAGGCCGTCGGGGTCGTCCTTGAGAAGTGGGCCGCCGTGTTGATGGCGGCCTCGTCCCAGTCGATCGTGTAGGTCACGCGCGCTCCAGGCCGAGCCGGGCGCGGACGTCGTCATGCGGGACGACCGTGGCGGCGCCGGCGGACTGCCGCTCACGGTAGAGGGCCAGAGCGAGCGCGTCTTTCGAGGTCGGCGAGCTCCTGGGGGTTGATGAGCACGGCCGCGGGCTGGCCGTGGTCGGTGATGGTGATGCGCTCGCGGGCGTGGGACGCCCGGCGGACCAGCGAGCCGAACTTCGCCCGCGCTTCGGTGATCGGCAGAGTCTCACCCAGGCATAGAACTGCACACTTTATGCCTCTTGTGCGTGCGGTGGTCCTGCCTCGTGGCCACTGGCTAGGGATCGGCCTGAGGCGGCAGGGCGAGGTCGGCCCAGACCGTCTTCCCGATCCCGTTGGGGAGGGTGCCCCACTGCGTGGCGAGGTGGTCGACGAGGAAGAGGCCGTGGCCTCCGATCGACTCCGGCCGGTGCCGGCGCCGGTGGGGCGGTGCGGGGCTGGGGTCGGTGACCGCGATCCGCAGCAGGCCGTCGGTGTGGTCGACGCTCATGCGCGTGGGGCCGCCGGCGTGCTTGACGGCGTTGGCCAGGAGTTCCGCCGCGACCAGCAGCGCGTCCCCGGCCTGGGCGGTCAGCTGCCAGTCGGTGAGGGCTTGGCGGGCGAAGGCCAGGCCTGCGCGGCACGCCCCGCCGTGACCGGGTTCGAAGTCGAGCTCACGGTGGTGCGGAACCTCGGACGGGGTGAACCCCATGGCGTTCCTGACTAGGCCGTCGCAGGCGTTTGTGTCGCTTCGCGCCTGCCCGACCCCCAGCCGCGTATACCGGCCCGAACCAGCTGATTACATCCCGTGCTGCGCGAGGGCCTCCTGTGCGCTCGCACAGACCTCGAAGAGGGAGTCGGCGTCGGCAAGTTCGAGTACGCGCCGCACCGCCCGGCTCGGGGAGAGAAGCACCAGCGGCACGCCCTGGGCGCGGGCGTTCTCGCGCAGGGTGAGAAGGACGTTGAGGCCGTCGGCGCTGAAGAGCTCGATCGCGTCGAGGTCGACTGCCAGCAGGGCCGGCCGCCGCTGAAGAGCGCCAGCGAGAGCCTGCGCGCTGATGTTCTCAGTGCCCTGGTGCAGGTCGCCGGCCAGCACGCACACCACGGCCTCGCCCACGAAGACGGTGTCGGTCTTCAGATCGGGCGCGGGCAAGGGCAGATCCCCGGCAGGGGACGGTTCCGTACCGGTCACAACCGCCTCCTCGCCGCCGCCCCTGCATCCCGCCCCGCACCGGCCCGGAGGGGGCGGGGGAGCCCGCCGGGGCACCAACCTCGGCGGACAGCGGTAGCCGGCCGACGCCCGGCAGGCGCCGGACGACCGTAGCCGGGATTACTCCACCGTACGCTCCCACCCCAGCCCCGTCCGCAGCGGCGGTTTGGGAGCCGGGTGTCAGCAGGGTGCTGGGGGCTTGCGGCGGCGGACGAGCTCTTCTGTGATGTATGGACGGTCTTGTCGCGCCTGGGCCGGACCTCGACCTCCTGGGCCAGCTGGTTCACCAACCGCCAGCCGAACCCAGCCGAGCCCTGGGGCCGCGGGCGGGAACATCCGGGCTGGTGACGGTGGCATCGGCATCGAACCCACCCTGCCCCTCAGGCTCCAGGGTGCAGGGCCTCGTGGGGTGTGGCGCACGGCGTTGACCAGGGCGGTGACGACCAGCCACGCGGTGTCTTGGACATCAGCAACCGGGGGCTGAGGAGTGGGCGTCGTCGACGAAGCGGCGTACTCGGCGCAGGCCCGGACCGCGGCTCCCACGGTGCCGCAGTCACACCGCCGTCGTCGTGCGGGTTGGACCACCAGCCTCCCCTCGACCCGCTTGCACTACTGGCTCGAACCGCCGCTGCTACCCCACGCGGCCGACACCATTCCGGCTTCGGCGCAGGCGTGAAAAGCGCGAACCCAGGGGTAGACGCGGCGCATGATCGCTTCTCTCGCATCTGTTCCCCTCGCCGCTTCGGGATCGCCGAGCCTGTGGATGATCGCGGCTGGCGTCGTCGTGGTCGCGGTGCTGCTCGGTGCGTTCTGGTACGGCTCCCGTCGCGTCCGGGCCGGCAAGGACCCCGGTGCGCGTCCCGGGAACCACACACCGCCCGCGCAGGCCCGCGAGGACTCCTGGCAAACGCCGGATGAGTCGACCAGCGCCGCCGACGGGCCGCACCACCGTTGATCCGCAGCGCCCGCACAGCGCCCGGATCCGGGCGTGCCTTCCCGGAGGTACAAGTGACCGGCACCGCCGTTACGTACGGCCACCACGTCCCCGGCCTGATCGCGCCGCCGGGCGTATACCGCCCCCAGGCCGACACCCTGCTCCTCGCCGACGCCCTAGCCAAAGAGCCCTTGGGACGTCATGACGAGGTACTGGAGATCGGTACGGGCACCGGCGCGCTCGCTCTGGACGCCGCGGCCAGGGGCGCGGCCGTCACGGCCGTCGACGTCGCGTGGCGTGCCGTTCTGGCGGCCCGGTTGAACGCCTGGCGCCGGCGCCTGCGGCTGCGCGTCCTGCACGGCGACTTCGCCGCCCGCACGGCGGGGGCCCGCTTCGACCTGGTGCTGGCCAATCCGCCGTACGTCCCCACGCCCGACGCCTCGCCGCCGAGGGGGGCTGCACGGGCCTGGGACGCGGGCGCCGACGGCCGGGCTGTCATCGACCGCGTCTGCGCGGCCGCCGCGGACGTCCTGCGGCCCGGAGGGGTGCTGCTGATGGTCCACTCCAAGCTGTGCGGACCCGAACGGACACTCGCCCTCCTGACAGCCCTCGGTCTTCGCGCACAGGTCACCGCTCGCGCCGAAGTGGCATGGGGGCCGGTCCTGCGTTCACGCCGGGTCTGGCTGGAGGGCCAGGGCCTGGCGGAGAAGGGCGCCGAACGCGAGGAACTGGTGGTCGTACGTGCACGGCGCCTCTGACGACCGCGGCTGGCGGGCAGAGCCCGCGGGCCCTGCGGACCGTCCTGCGGATCGGGGCGGTCCGGCCGCCGACGGGCCGGCCACCGCGTCCCCCGCCGCCCGGCGGGTCTGTGTGGAGTCCTGCGGACCGGTGCTGGTGGAAGGGCCCGTCGAGATCGTCCTGGAGGACGGGACGACGGCCCGGTCGGACCGGTCGGACCGGTCGGACCGGTCGGACCGGTTCATGGTCGCGGTCTGCACCTGCCGCCGCAGCCGCTCGTACCCCTGGTGCGACACGAGCCACCGCCGCCGCTCCCGCGAAGCGGCCGAACCGCCACCGAAGGAGAGGGCCCGGCGATGCCCCCTGCCTCCTCAGCCGCTGCCCGACCCCCGCCCGCCGAACGGGCTCCGCTCCTGCCGCAGGGGCGTGGCAGGCTGTCGTCCGCCGTTCTGGAGGCCCTGCGGTGCGGCCATGCTCCAGCCGCCCCTGCCGGGACGGTCGAGGCGGCCGACCCGTGGGGCGAGGACCTCCAGCTCGCCCTCTACGTGCTCTACGAGCTGCACTACGTCCCGACCATGATCGTTCTCACCGATAACCGCTGTACCGATGTTCCCCGAGGCCGGTTCTGTCGTGTGATTGTGTCGCTCACCGGTTCGGGAACGCGGCCGATCATCTGTTACGTGTTCGGAGGTATCCCTCGGACATGACGGATGCGGAGTGGGCTGTGGTCCGGCCGCTGCTGCCGGTGCCGGGCTGGATGCGGGGCCGGGGCGGGCAGCCGGAGGCGTACTGCCACCGGGCGATACTGGACGCGATCCGGTATCTCGTGGACAACGGGATCAAGTGGCGGGCGATGCCGGCCGACTTCCCGCCGTGGGACCGGGTCTACGGGTTCTTCCGCCGCTGGCGCGACCACCTGCTGGTCAGGGAGTTCCACGACCGGCTGCGCGACCGGGTCCGCCAGAAGGCGGGCCGGGATGCGGAGCCGACGGCCGGCGTGATCGACTCGCAGTCCGTCAAGGCGGACGCCGTCGTCGGCACGGACAGCCGCGGCTTCGACGGCGGCCACCGGGGCCACGACGTGCCGCAAGCGGCACGTCGTGGCCCCGGTGGCCGCTGCGGGTGTCACAGGACGTGGTCTTGCGCTGTGGCGTGGGTGGCGTCGCAGACGGCTTGGAGTCTGCTGGTGCGCAGGAGCGGGAGTGCGGCGCCGCCGAAGGGGCCGCCGGAGTGGCCAGTGCCGCCGTGGGTGGGCAGGACCGGGATGTTGCCGCTGTGCGTGTCGTTGATCTTCAGGATGCCGCCGTTGCGCAGTTCGTTGGAGAACCGTGCGATGACGTCGGCGTCGGCCGCCCACAGGGAGTTGCGCAGGCCGTAGGGGTTCGCGTCGAGGAACGCCAGGGCCCCGCCCAGCAGTTCGGCGTCGGGGGCCCGGTCGGGCACGACGAGCTTCAGGAGCGGAAAGAACGTCTCCTCGTAGACGCCGGGGATCGCCGACGCCGCCTGGAGGCCGTCGATCCGGATCACGGTGGGCTGGATGAACATGCCGTCCGTGGCCGGCCGGCCGGTGTGGTCCCACTGGGCGCCGCCGGTCACGACCCGGGCGCCGACCGCCGTCGCCTCGCGCAGTGCCTGCCGGAATCTGGGCGCCTTGAACACGGGCGAGAGCAGCACCTGCGGATCCTCGGGGAGCCCGGGACGTAGTGCTTCGGCCTGTTCGACCACTGCGGCGATGACCCGGTCGGCGATGTCCGGGTGCACGATCGCGTAGCGGGGCACCATGCAGATCTGCCCGGAGGCGTGGAAACATTCGGCCAGCGCGCGGGCCGCCTGGGCGGGATCCGCGTCGCGCCAGATCAGCGCGCCGTCGTTGCCCGACAGTTCGAGCACCGGCTTCTTGCCCCGGGCCAGGCACTCGGCCGCGAGTGCCAGGCCGCGCCCGGAGGAGCCGAAGTAGAAGACGGTGTCGACGTCGGGGCTCTCGAGCCAGGAGCGCAGCGTCTCCTTCGTATCACCGCACAGCACAGACAAGATGCCCGGCGGCGCGCCGGTCTCGACCAGGGCCGGGGAGACGATCTCATGATAGAGGAAGGCCAGCGCCAGCGGGCTGCTGCGCGGCGCCCCGACCACCAGGGCGTTGCCGCCGGCCAGTGCCCAGACGCCGAGCGCGCCGGCGCTGGCCGGGGCGTTCTGCGGGGGGCTGATTGCGACCACGCCGTCGGGCTGGTAATGCAGGCGCACGGTGCGGCGTCCGACCCGCGTCTCATGCTCGGCGGTGCGGCGGGCGAAGGCGACCGAGTCCTGATGTGAGCCTTCGAGCATTCCGGACAGCTCCCACCGGGCCACCGGCAGCGGGTGGCCCTCGGCGACGCACAGGTCGACGAACTCCTCGCCGCGGCGGGCCAGGCGGCGATGGAATGCGGAGACCAGCGAGAGGCGCTGGTCGAGCGGGACGCGGGCCCAGGCGGGCTGGGCGGTGCGCGCGGCACGCAGCGCGCGGGCGAGCTGGTCCGGGCGGGCCAGTGCGACCCGCCCGGCCAGCCGGGGGTCCTCGCTGTCCTCGCCGTCGGCCTGGCCGCGCTCGCGCTGCAACACCATGCGGCCGACGGTGAGTGGATCTCGAATCAGGGCGCTCGCGCGCGCGGTGTACACCCAGTGATCGGCTGGCTCGGGTGCGCCGGCGACCAGAGGCGGATAAGAGCGGATCACGGCGCGCCGAACAGCAGGTCACCGGCGGCCTCCTGGCCCTCGCCGGTGTAGAACTGCCGTGCCGCTGCGTCGATCTGATCGATGCTCAGCACCCCGCGGCCGTCGGCGTCCAGGCGTTGGAACGCGGCGTCCACCTCGCCGTCCGGGGTGCCCAGGGCCGCCTGCAGCGCACGGAACTCCGATGGAGTGATCATCCCGTCGCCGTCGGTGTCGGCCAGTTCGAGCACGGCGCGCACCGCGGGGTGGAACGCGCGGTCGTAGCCGCCGCCCTCGTGCACGAAGGCGCCCGTCATGCCGCGGTGGTACTCCTGCGGGCTGATACGCCCGTCGCCGTCGATGTCGCACTGCGCACGCAACGCCTCCCAGACATCGAGCACGGCGCCCACGAGCGCCTTGCCCTTGGCGGAGGTCGGGCTGCTCTCGCAGGCGGAGAGCACGCGCACGCCGAATGCCACGAAGTCCGTGCGCTCGATGTAGCCGTTGCCGTCCAGGTCGAGCTGCTGCTCGAACGCGCGCTGGTGCTTGGATTCCAGGTGTGCACTCATGATCGCGTACTGCCTTCCTCTTGGGATGATTTGACGGCGTGCTCCCCCGCGGGCGCACGGTGATACTCAGATGCCGATCCCGTCCTGCATGGGGGCACCGAGGAACTCAGGGGCATATCCGAAGGCGTCGACCAGGTCCTGCGCGATCTCGGCCAGCTCCCGATGGCCGTGTTCGAGGCGTTCGCGCGCCGCGTTCCAGGACTGCGGGTCCAGAAGCCCGTGCGCCAGGTACCAGTCGGCGTGCCGCAGTACCGCGCCCAGGCCGTAGTGCTCCAGGACGCACCGCGCCGCGTCGGCGCCGTCGGCCGGGATCCGTTCGCCGAGGCTGCGAAACGCCTCGGCGTCCGCGTACGCCAACGCGGCGTCGCGCAACGCCTCCGCGGCCGTCTCGCGTCCCGGCGCCCGGCCGCTGGCCCGGTGGATCCGGGCCGCTTCGCCGAGCAGGCCGCGGACACGGGCCTGTAGCAGGGACCGCAGCCGCGCGGCGTCGAAGGCCCCTCCAGACGGTGCGGGGCCGTGCGCGTCGAGCCGGCCGAGGTGGACTGGAGGCCGGGCGGCCAGCAGGCGGCCGAGCGCGAGGGCGATCACCTGGTTGTCGCCCTCGGCCGTCACCGCGCCGTGCGCGATGCCCAGGTACTCGGCGATACGGTTGCCCAGCAGCATCCCGCGCGCCCCGGCCCGCTCCCGGCATTCGTCGATCACCGACAGGGCCGTGTAGGAGGCGTGGACCTTCACGCTGTTGACCATCAGGGTGCGTTCAGGCTCCGCGATACCCGCGGCCCAGCGGTCCTTGGCGTCGTTGACGAGCGCGGTGGCCGCGTACACCCGGCTCAGGCAGGTCATCAGGGCCGCGCGGTGGTTGCGCTGGGACAGAGCGGGCACCGCCGCCCAGGCCGCGCCCCGCGTCATCCGGCGCAGGGAGTAGCGCACGGTGATGGCCAGTGACGCGCGGGCGGTGGCCAGCGCCATGCTCGGCAGCAGAATCCGCCCGAGCTTCAGGCAGTCCAGGGTGAGCCAGAACCGGCCGAGGGAGCCGGGATCGGGCCTGCGCGGATCGGCGTCGGCACCGTCCGGACGCGGCCCGGCCAGCCAGTGCGTCCGCGGCACCGCCACTCCGTGGAACCCGGTGCGCGCGTAGTCCATGCCCCCGGCCAGGCCCCGCGACAGCGGGGTGACGGAAACTCCCGGGACCGGCCCGTCCTGCGTGGCGATACGCACCAGGAAGGCGTGCAGCGGACCCCGGTCCCGCCGGCCCGCACCGGCCGGCGGGTCCAGCCGGGCGAGCACCACCGCGATCTTCGCCACCCCCGGATACGCCGACGTCGACATGACCTTGTACGCCGCCGCGTCCGGGCTCGTCAGAACGAACGAGTCCGTCGCCTCGTCGTACCGCGCCCGGGTCCTGATCGAGGTCAGATCGTTTCCGGTGGTGCCCTCCGTCGCCATGAGCAACCCCACGGAGCGCATGCCGTCGAGCTCCGCGAGCAGGTCCCGGGTGTACTCGGGCCGCTGGGACAGCGCCACGATCGAGGCGACGCACAGGTTGTAGTGGACGCTCATCAAGGCCCCGGCCGTCGGCTCGGCGACCGCCGCCCAATCGTGCACGGCGCACAGCCGGTGCACCTCGCGAACGATCACGGACGGCGGGTCCGTCGCGGCGCACAGCGCGCGCATTACCGCGTAGGAGCGGGCCGTCGCCGCTTCCGGAGCAAGCCCCGTCCGGGAGCCACCGGCGATCCGCGAAAGCAGACCGGGAAGCTCACCATCGAGGTCGGCACTCTCACCCGATAAGACGATTCCTCGCATGGCGTCCGCCAGCGTGCCCCCGCACCGCGAGGACACGGGTTCCACCGAGATCGACATTCACCCCAGCCCTCCCCCAGAGATGATCCACTCCCTTCAGCATGGAGAGGCGCACCCTGGCGTATCAACGGCGCCAAAATACTTGAATCCGCAGCGGCCTTGAGCGCACGGGAGCGTCGATCAATTACGTTCACCCCGCCGTGTGACTATCTCGCGCACCGGTTCGGGAACGCCGCGGACAACGGGACGCGTGAACGGCGTTACCCGACAGATATGACGGACGCGCAGTGGGCCGTGGTCCGACCTCTGCTGCCGGCGCCGGGCTGGCTGGAGGGACGCGGTGGGGAGTCCGAGGCTTAGTAGCTTGGCTCGGCGAAGCCGCGGCCGCCGGGCACCCGGGGGCGATGTTTCGCATGCCCGCCCTTACACTGCGCGCGGGTGTGGACTGGATCGACGAGGCACGGTTCTGGTAGCCGAAGCAGCCCGCCACGGCCACGGCGACGCCACGTGCCTTCTGGCCGGCCCCGACCACCACCGGCCACGGACAGCTCGGCCGGCTCCCGTCCACCCGCCCACCGGATCGATCCGGTCACCCTGGCGGCCCTCCTGTGCACCGAACACGGCCGCCACCAGCGCGGAGGCGCCGCAGGGGCGCGACCTCGGGCGGGACAGCCGCGCCCGCGCCCGGCGGGAGCTGTGCGAACGCCGATGTGATCCAGAGTCCGCACCGTCTGTCCGTAATTCGACCGTCGACGTGCGGCCCACCTTCGTATCTGTCAGGCTCGACGTGAATTCAGCGCCGTATACAGAATATGGCGGCCATCTTGACCTTCGGATCGAAAGTGAGTGTTGCATGCGCCCCCGCTTAGCCGCAGTCTCCGCCGCCGCCCTCCTCTGCCTCGCCGGCGCCACGGGCGCGGCCGAGGCGGCGCCCGCGAGCCTGTACGCCCCGTCCGCCGTGGTCCTCACCGTCATCCAGGGGGGCGACGCGGGCACGGGCACCGTCCTGCGGGCGACCGTCCTCAGCTGCGCCTACACCGCAGAGGGCACGCACCCCGACCCGCGGGCGGCGTGCGACGCCCTCAACGCCACCGACGGCGAGCTCAACCGCCTTGTGTCCGCCCAGACTCCGGACCGGGCCTGCCCGCTGTACTACGACCCCGTCACCGTCACGGCCGATGGCGTCTGGCGCGGCAGCCGCCTCGCGTGGAAGCACACATTCTCCAACGGGTGCGCAATGTCCGCAGCTCTGAACGGCAACGCGCTCTACGCGTTCTGACGCTCCGGTCCCTCGCCGCCGCCGGCGAACTCCAGCGCGAGCTGACCTGGAACTGCCTCTGGCCCCTGGGCCGGCAGCGGCACTACCGCGTCCTGGCCGACCTGGTCGACGCCTACGGGCAGCTGGCCGCCTGGGCGCGGCTGCTGCCCGAGGAGCAGGAACGGCTGACCGCGCTGGGCGTACAGCCCAACCAAGCGCCCCCTCCCTCCCCCGCGGGCAGCCACGGGCCGACGGGGCCGAGCAGGGCAGCAGACGTTCCAGCGGAGACTGGAGGCCTCGCGCAGTGGGTCGCGCGGGGGCGGGCCGGCCGGTACCGAGGGCTCACAGGGAGAAGACCACGGTCGATTGTGGCAGCGCGCCGGGACCGTGCCCTTCCCACCGCGCTGGCGCCTCACTCGATCAAGCCCTGGGTGCCGTCTCGGCCCTACCCTCCTGGCCTCTCGGAACAGGGTCACAGGCATGAAACGAACGACAGAACTGCCGGCTTCGCCCACAGCCTGTCCGTCGGCCTCCCCGGCCCCATGGACCGGGCCCGGTCCCACCGTCGGCGAACCAGAGCAGCGCCTCGCACGGTCATACGACGCGCGCAGCGCATCCGGCTCACATCTGCTTCGGCGCCCTGCGGCCGGAGCCAGCCGTGCGCGCCGCGCCGCGGAGGATCTGCAGACAGCCAGTTGGGAGGGGCTCGGCGCAGCGGCACTCTCCCTGCCGCCCCGGCACAGTTCGGTCGTGCCGCCTCGTGGTCACGGACCTGACCGGTCCGCGCCGTCGCGCTGATCGTCGAGGTGAGCAGTCAGGTAGGGCCAATACTCGGACCACCGCACCAGGTCGTCCGGGGTCAACGACCACCGCGAACGTATGGCTCCGTCCGGCAGGAAGCGCACGCAGGTCCCCGTGGTCCCGTCGGCTTCGGCGGGCTGCAGATCGGTCACCGGGAGGCCGTGCTCATAGCGCTGGCTCCAGGCTCCGTCGGAGCGGCGGTTGGTGTGAATCAGCCACTCGCTGAGCGCTGCGACGACGGACATGCCGCGACGCGGATGTCCGTCCGGAAGCCGCTCCGCCTCCGGGACGTCGAAGAATCGGAGATCCTTTGTGGCCATGACCGGCTTCTTCACCACTTGGCCATGCTCGTCGACCCGCGTGTCGGTGCCCCGGCCGTCATCCTTGACGGACACCGAGCCGTCGGCATGCAGCGTGACCACACACCCTCCGCCGCCTCGGCTCGCTGCCTCGTCAGCGGCGTAAGCAACGATCTCGAGAACGAGGTGTTCGGGTCCGCCCGGCACGAACTCCGCGGGTCCCCGGCGGATCCGATCGAGATGGTCCGCGTCCACGGTGTCGGCCCAGTCGTGCGTGGTGTTGACCCACGAAGCCCTTGATCCATCCATCCGGCAAGTATCGTCGGGTTCTCTCGTTCAGATTGCCGCAACGGACCGCTCAGCAGTTGTCCTCGGGGCCGGGTTCGATGCTCTCGCCACGGGCTGTCGCCCCGGGGATCGCGCCCACTGGCGAACCCCGGCCAGCGCAGGTCTCGGGTCGTCCCCGCGGCTGCCCGCAGCCGCGGGGACGACCGATCTACAGTTCGGGCCAGGGCTTGGGATCGCGCCCGACACCGGAGTGGACCGGAGCCGTAGGCTCCCGACCCGGGTGGTTCAGGGGATCGCGTAGCCGAGCAGGGACTCCATGGTGTGGGGACCCTCGCAGTCGACTCGAGGGGATACGAAGTGGTCGCCGTTGCCCGGGATGTAGCAGCGGTAGAGCGGGATCGTCCCGGGTACGTGGCTGGTGCGGATGTGGCCGACGGGGCCCAGCGGGCGCTGGCCTTCGCATCCGGGGTCTCGGGTCAGGAGGGAGTGCCCGCCCACCTGGCACTCGTAGAGCCTGACCGTGCCGGGCTGTGCGCTGGTGTACAGGTACCACGTCGCCTCATGGGCGAATCCGGGTGGCAGAGCGCGGGAGGTGGCGACGTGGCCCTGGCTGGGGTTGTAGCCGCGGCGCAGCTCTGTGTGGGGCGGCGTGGTGGACGTGGTGACCTTGGCGGGTGCGGACAGGGCGCTGGTGTTGGTGCCGTCGCTGGCGGTGATCCGGTAGGTGTAGGTGGCTCCGGCCTGGACTCCTGTGTCGGTGAAGGTCAGCTGCGGACGCTTCCAATACATGGAGGAGCCGGTGACGGTGCGGATAGGGGTGCTGGAGCCGTTGCGGTAGACGCGGTAGGTCAGTCTGCTGTCGTCGTGGTCGAAGCTGGCCTTCCAACGGACGTCGACCTCGCCCCGCCGGGTACTGGTGGCCCTGACCTCCTGCGGCACCGACGGTGCGCCGGTGTCCGGGCTACTGGCGAAGCGGGTCAGGCCCTGCTGCGGCTTGTCGGCGTGGGTGCTGGTCGAGGTGCCGGTCACGTGGGTGAACTCACCGCCCACCCACAGGTAGTCGGTGCCGTTCTTGGAGGCGGTGGCCATGACGCGCGGTCCCACTCCCTCCCCGATCCCGTTGTTGGTATCGGGGGTCCAGCCCAGCAGCGCCGGGGCGTTGACCGACTGGGCGAGTAGGTGCTGGCGCACGCCGTCGGCCTGCTGGGGAAACCCGTCAATGCCGCTGCAGTCGTGTGCGTGTGATGCGGAGTAGACCACGTTCTTGTACACCTCGACCGCCTGGGTCGCGCCCTTGCAGGGGTCCCGCCAGCGCTGGCTGAAGTCGGAGAGGCTGATGGCGGTCCGGCCTTCGTCCTGGCTGCCGACGGCCTCGCTGGCGGTGTAGAAGCTGGTGGTGTCGGTCGTGATGTCCTTCACCACTGTGGAGGCGGCGAAGAATCCCACCGGATAGCCCTTGGTCAGGGCTCCGCTGTTGCTGTTGACGACGGCGAGCGCGTGGGAGTCGGCGCCGTTGAGGTGGAAGAAGTCGCCGCCGAGGATGACGTCGTGGCCGTTCGGGGTGACGTCGATGGCGCGGCCGGGTTCGTCGGCGTCCGCCGTCCAGGGGCGCAGCGCACCCGAGGTGGTGACGGATGCGAAGGAGCGGCGGGGCCGGTGGGCGACGTTGGTGAAGTCGCCGCCGAGGTAGACGCTGTCGGAGGTGGCGGCCAGGGCCCGCACGGTGGCGTTCACCGACGGTCTGAAGCCTGGCTTCGGGGTGCAGGTGGCGATGTCGATGGCCGCCAGGTTGCTGACCTTGACGCCGTTGACGGCTCCGAAGCGGCCGCCTGCGTAGAGGGTCTTGTGGTTCGGCGACACCGTCAGCGCCCGTACCGTCGCCGTTCCGCTGTTCACCGTGAACGACAGTGCGCATGACGTTGGCGCGCCCGTGGCCGCGTTCAGTGCCACGAGGTTCACTGCAGGCCGTTCCTTGCTGCCGGCCGGTGCACCTGGCGGTCTGACCGCGGAGAAGGTGCCGCCGGCGAAGACGACCCCGTTCGTGTGGGCCATGGCCCACACGATGCCGTTGGTCTGCCATGTGGGCAGCGCGTCCGCCGTGATGGCGACCGGGGCGGTCACTGCGGCAGCCCGCGGCGCCGTCAGCACCCCCGCTCCGACGAGCGACCCGGCCGCCACGGACAGGACGGCCGTGTAAATCCCCACCGAGCGCAAACGCGCTCCTGACCGCTTCTCGCATCGTGCGTCACGACAGAGCGCGGACGCTGTTGAGCATGCACATGACCAGATTGGCCGCATTGTCATCACAACCCATTACTTCGTTTCACGGGATCGCGTAGCCGAGCAGGGACTCCCTGGTGTGGGGACCCTCGCAGTCGGCTCGGGGGGATACGTAGTGGTCGCCGCTGCCCGGGACGTACCAGCGGTAGAGCGGGATAGCCCCGGGTAGCCGGCGCGTGTGGATGTGGCCGACGGGCCCCAAGGGGAACCGGCCCTCGCATCCCGGGTGCCGGGTCAGCATCGAGTGCTCACCCACCTGGCACTCGCAGAGCATGACCGTACCGGGCCGCTTGTTACGGAACAGATGCCACTCCGCCTCGGTGGCGAACCCGGGCGGCAGTGCTCGGGACGAGGCGGCGGGACAACGCCGCGAGCCCGGGAATCAGGCGCCGTCGCTTGATCCTTCTGTGTCCCATCGGGTCCTTTCGTCACTCCACGGTCCCGGTTGCCGCTCGGACCGCACGGCCGGATCCCCTTCCCGCGCTCATGAGCATGCGAGGAGCGAGCCCTCAGGCTGTACCCGGGAGGGACCCGGCCTTCCACGAAGGGGCAGGTCAGCGGACGCCGGCAGTCCTCCGGCGGTGCGCGTACGCCACGGCGCCGCCGGCCGCGGTGAGGGCCGCGGCCCCGGTGACGGCCACCGGCTGCCAGGACGTCTCGGGCGCGGGTATCGCAGGCGCGGCGGCTGCCTGGGCCGGCTGGCCCTCGACCAGGCCGGCGTACCCGCCGGCCAGGCCCTTGCGGTCGTACTCCGAGCCGGGCAGCTTGTCGCCGTACCGGGCGTGCACCAGCTTCTGGTAGGCGGCGAGGGTCATGGAGCGCTTTCCGCGGAGGCCGGTGGTCGCCTCCTTGTTGAGCGGCTCGACCATGCCACCGTCGGTGAGGCGGTACCAGGCGTGGATCTGCGGCTCGGTGAAGGCACGGCTCTGCGGGGTGCCGCGTTCGGCAAGGCTGACATCGTTGTCCCCGTCCCGGATGCCGGCCAGCTCCCAGCCCTCGGCGCCGACGTCCTGCGGGCCGCTTCCCCTCGTGGCGGTGTTCCCCTTGGGAGCGAGCAGTACGGCGGCGTTCTTGCCGTCGGAGGTGGTCACCCGGGAGGCCAGGTAGGAGAGCCGCAGTGCGGTCTGCGGGGTCGCCCGGGTCTTGCCGGCCACGAACTCGGGGCTGATCTCGAACATCGGCACCGGGTCCTTGAGATCGAACCTCGGCGGCGCGCCGACCGCGGCAGGTGCGTTGCCCCGGGTGCCGACCGAGCCGCCGTCCGCAGCGGAGGCGGTGCCGGGCTGTCGGGCCGAGACCAGGAAGCGGGAGACGGTGTCGCGGAGCTGGTCGTTGCGGAGGGTCTGCTGGGCGGACGAGTAGCCCGCGATGCCGTCGCCCTCCGCGCCGTGTGCGGAAACACTGCCGCACAGGGCGGCGGCGAGGGTGGCCGTGGCGAGGACGGCGGCCCGTACGGCAGCGCGCCTGGCGCGTCGCATGGTCTGAGTGGTCTGCATGGTCGGTCTTCTCCTCAGCCCTGGATGCCGATGCGCGAGTGGGTCCACTGGAACTGGTTGTTGTTCACGTACGTGTTGTAGTTCCACCAGGTGTAGGTCTGGGTGGTCTGCCACGGGTCGCCGACCGCGATCATGTTGCTGGTGCGGTCGTAGCCGTAGATGACGTTCATGTGGCCGCCGCCACTCCGCCAGCCGAACCGGACGGCGAACGGCCGGCCCGCGGCGATCTCGGCAGCGGACTCGCTGAACGAGGCGTTGCGGTAGAGACTGCGGCCGCTGTTGCTCATCCCCAGCCTGGCCAGGCCGTTGGCCATGTCCTCCAGCGTCGCGGGCTGGTTGTTGCAGTTCACCCATGTGCCCTGGGCAGCGAGCTGGCAGAACCGCTCCTGGGTGACGTTGCGACCCCAGTACTTGGCGATGGTCACGCCAGAGGCGTCCCAGCACCACTGGGTCCTGACCTGCTTCTGCATGTCGATCCGGAGCGACTTCGCGGTCGTGGGAGTCGTCGGGGTGGGTTTCGGGTTCGGGTTCGAGCCGCAGACGGGCAGGGAGGTGGTGTTCTCCTGGATGAACGCGTCCGCGATGTAGTACGAGCCGGTGTAGATCCACCGCGGGTTGTTCTCCACGGTGTCGCCGGTGGTCCGGCAGGACATCCGGATCTTGTCGCCGACCTTCGAGGAGCCGTTGACCTGGGCCGAGAGGGACGGCTTGGCACGGTGGTTGACCGTCTGGTAGTTGCCCTGCCCGCCCGTGACCGTGCCAGTGGCCACATCGGCCTGGGCGAGGGCGCCGAAGCCGAACAGCAGACCGCCGGAGAGAGCGGTGGTGATCGCGGCTATCAATGCTTTCTTGCGGGGGGACTCGCGACGTTTGTGCATCATGCTCCTTGATCCGAGAGCTTCGGGGACTTGCCTGCCCGCAACCCGGCCGTCCGGGCTGCGGCGCAGCTGGCGAGGGGCGCGACTGCGACCTCTGGTTCGGCGGCATTCCGAGAGGTGATGGGCAGTCATCGGGCCCGGCAGACTCGACGACACCGGCGGACCTCCGGGTGCCGGGGTCGTGACGGAGAGGACGGTCGTGCAGCGGTGGTGGGCGTGACCGATCCGGCGGGCGGAAGCGATCGACGACGAGCGATACGGCGGCCTCGTTCTCGACATGCCCGCGCGATGGCTCATGCGCTGGGATGCGGGCGCCCCGGCGGGCCACGGCACGGGCAACCGCCCGCCGCTGGATGGCCGGGTGGTGGGGATGCCTGCTGGAGGCCGGTCAGCCGGCCTCGTGGACCGTCCAGACCCGGGCGGCGCGGTCATCCGCGCTCTGGACGTCGAGCAGCCACTCGTCGTAGTACGGGCGGTTGCTCACGGTGCGTCGCATCGGTGCTGCGGCCGCCCCGCAGCTCTGCGGCCATGCCTGTGCTGCCGCTGCCGCTGCCGCGCGTGCAGTGGGTGCCGGGTGCAATACGGTCGCTTGCGCTCGCCGTCGCCCCTCGGCGCGGCCCTGAGGCCGCCGTAGACCAAGCAGCGCCCTGTCATGGGCGGGCCCACCGAGGCCGGAGTAGGCGATGTCCCCCGCTGTCGCCCCCGACGCCATGGCAGCCGTGAGAAGGCCAGGCTCGTGCGGACTGCACCGATGCTCAGGTTTCTCTCGACGATGAATCATCATGCGCACCTCAATTCCTTTGGTCGAAGGAGTGGGTGCCCGGAAGCCTGCCAGACGGATCGTGCGGAGAATTCCGGCAAACCGGAACAGGCCTCGAGATATCAGAATGTCACCGGAACATCGAATCTGACGACACGTCAATTCTCTTTAAAATCCAGCAAGTTGCGACTGCCACCCAGTCAAGGTCTGCACCTTTCCGGGGATGCTGTTACAAGATCAAGACAAACAACCCAAGCTTACTGACGGGAATTCAGTCAAGAATTCACCTAAACACTACCGGTCGAATTCACCCTGCTACGAGCCGTGAGAAGTGCCGCCGTCCGGCCTGAGGGTCCGGATCCTCAAGCAGAGCGGCAGCCTTCAAGAGGGCTGGTCGGCGGTCCGCAAGGGCAGGTGCTCGTTGCCCTGCTGCCCCGTCCGGGTGAGTCTCGGTCATTCGGGCCCACGACAAGCCGCCCACGGTGAGCACCGCACCGGCGCTCCTCCGCACCGCTCGGTCGCTCGACGCCTCCCACCACCGCCTCGCCGTTGAGCGCGCTGCCCGCCGAGTCCGTCCCCTGTACCGGCCTCCGCTGCGCCCGCCCAGAAGCCGTCGGCCGCGCGTCCGCTGGAGCGGCGTGCAGCTCCGGGATCAGAAGGGCGGGAAGCTGGTGAGGTGCAGGTGAAGAGGAAGCGCCCAGCGTCACGGAAGACGACACGCCCACGATCCGTACCGAAGGCGAAGCAGAAGACCCGCACGGTGCCGGTTGTCCTTGACGAACCGGCGTCCAACTACTGCCGTTTGCCGGAGGCCCCGGGTTGGGGGGCCGGGCCCGTGTCTGCCTTCAACCCTTGGGCGGTGGCGAACCGGGTGCGGTCGTCCCCGATCTCCGTCCGTCCAGGTCTCCTACCGGACGAGGAATCTGAAGGGCTGCCGGTTGTCCCTCCGGTCGGTGTCCTCAGGGCTGCGCAGCACCGCCTCGCCGTAGTGGTACCCGGGCTGCACGCCTGGCTCGGCATGGGTGCGCACCAGAACGCCGACCCTGTCGAGCCTGAGCATCCCGCGCGGAAGAGTGCACGTCACGAGGCGTCCCCCACGGGTCTCGCAATCTTCGGGGAGTGCCGTGGGGCTGAAGCCCTGCGGCAGGTGCACATCGACTTCGAAGGGCCAGCGGGTCACGGAGAGACCCTCGTTGGTCACCTCGACGGGCAACACGTACGCGACCTGCGGGAGCGGGGGTGCCGGGCGGGCGCGTCGCTGGCACGTTCCCCCGGGCCCGCTGCCGCCGGACCGGGCGGGCTTCACGGTCCGGGTGTGGTGGTCTCCTCGTCGGTCAGGCGGGCCCTCCAGTCGCGGACGTATGCGTCGGGCATGGAGGCGAGGCGTGCGATCTCCGTGCCCCCGTGTCCCCGCGTCCGTCGTACGGTCGGCCCGGGTGCCGGCGGTCTGCTTGCGGGCGGTCCACTTGCGCACCGTCACCTCCTGTTCCTGGTCGGCCCGCTGCGGCGTGGCGGCGGTCGGCAGCCCGGCGGCGGTGGCTGCTCGCGTGCGGCGGGGCGGGTCAGGCGGGAAGGGGCATGACGAGCAGGGGGTCGCTGGTCGGCCGGGGCGACCCGCCGGCGGGTTCGAGGGTGAGACCGACCGCCCCCGCGTCGCCGGGGCTGCCGGACAGGACGACCGTACCGTCCCCCTGGATGAACCCGGCCGGGCTCATCGTGCCGCCGTGTTCGAGCCACAGCTGGTAGGTCCGGCCCGCCCCGGGCGCGGCGAGGTTGCCGGCGGTGAAGACGGCCCCGTTCTGCCGCCGGGAGGTGACGACGGTGGTCAGGGCGCCGTTGGCGGCCCTGCCGTGGACGGTGCGGGCGTCGGGTGCGGCCAGGACGGTGCTGACGGCGTCCAGTTGCCGCTGAACCTCTAGGGCCTCCTGCCGGAGGTCCTCGCCGGTGCGCGCCTGCCACACCGCGGCGCCGCCGAGCACCGCGGCGGCCACGCTGGCGGCCAGGGCCAGGGGCACGGCCCTGCGGCGCAGCCCGGCCCGGACGGCGCGCGCGGACACGGGGGTGGCGGCCGGGACACGCGGGGGCAGTTGGCGCACCCCCTCGATGGCGGCCATGACCCGCGCCTTGGCCGCCACGGGCGGCGGCTGGAACACGGCCGCGGCCAGACGCGCCGCGGTCGCCTCGAACTCCTTGGCCTCCTGCCGGCAGGCCTCGCAGGTCTTCAGGTGGGCGTCGAAGGCCTCGCGTTCAGCAGGATCGAGTGCACCCAGGGCGTAGGCGGCGGCGAGGGTGTGGGCGTCGGACGCGTGGTGCTTCATGTGCTCACCCCCATGCAGTCGCGGAGCCGGATCAGCCCGTCGCGCATGCGTGTCTTGATCGTGGGAAGCGGCGCGCGCAGGGCTACGGCGACTTCACGGTAGGTCAGCCCCTGGTAATAGGCCAGGGACACCGCCTGCCGCTGGAGCTCGGTCAGCCCGCGCAGGCAACGGCGTACCTGCTCGCTCTCCAGGCGGGTCTCGACCTGCTCGGCGACCTCGTCGAACGCGGTCGCGTGCGCGCGGGCGGCCTGGGCCTGCTCGCGGTCGGTGGCGGCTTGGGCCGAGCGGACCCGGTCCACGGCCCGCCGGTGGGCGATCGTCGCGGCCCACGTGGTGACGCCACCGGCCTCCGGCCGGTAGCGGGCGGCCTGCCGCCACAGGTCGATCATCACCTCCTGGGTGACCTCCTCGGACTGGGCCCGGTCGCGTACGACCTTGACGACGATCCCGAACACCATGGGCGCGAGGGCGTCATAGAGGGTGGAGAAGGCCTGCTTGTCGCCGCGGGCGACCTGCTGCACGACCTCGACGAGGGCCGTGCGGTCACTGGGGCCGGGGCGGGTGCCGAACGGGATCGGTTGGCTCACCGGCACCGCTCCGGCCGTTGCGAGAAGGCGGAGGGGCGGCCGGGGTCGGCCGTCGGGGGGCGGGGCGTCCATCGCATGCCGGTCCTTTGTCCGTGTCGTTCGGGCGCAGCCGGCCGTCCTACGTGTGGTACGGCCGCCGCACCCCGTGCATGTATGTCGTCGGTTCTTCGGAGCGGATGGGCCAACGGATGGGGGGCAGTTCATCATCCGCGCCCCCCTCGGACCACCCCCTGCGCGGAACGGGCCCGGTGACCTGGCCCGCGGGCGGGCCACGGAGGCGGTGCGGCGGGCAGCGGTACGGCGGCCCGGTGGTGCGGCGGCGCAACGGCACCGGAGGCGCGCGACCCCGGACGACGTGCGGGCGGGCGCGGAGCTCGGCGGGCTGGTCGGGCCGGGGGTGAGGCGGCCCGGCGATCAGGCGATGGAGGATGCGGTGCAGCGGCGGAGCCGCCCGAACCGAGGCGCGCACCCCCACTTCGATGCGGAAACGATGCGGATTGCGGCGCGAGGCCTGGCGGCCGGAGCGTAGGAGGACACGCACGGGACCGCACGGTCCCTCGGACCGCGGCTCCGCGGCGGCCGACGGCCCCCGGACCCGCACCCCCACCGGAGGAGGACCGCCATGACCGCGCACCGGACGACGGGCGGATCCGACTTGGCGGAGCCCATCGGCAGCGACGAGGACACGGGCACGCACACGGACGCCGACACCGGGACCACGACCGACACCGGGACCACGACCGGGACCGGGACCGGAACCGGAGACGGCACCGACACCGGGACCGACACCGGGACCGAGGGACGCACCGGGGCCGACACCGACGCCTCGATCGCCGGTGGACTCGTCGCGGGCGACGAGCGCTGCCTGGACGCGGCCTACCGCCGCTGGAGCAGGCTGGTCCACACGATCGCCGCCCGCGCGCTCGGGGACCCCCGCGAGGCGGAGGACGTCACGCAGCAGGTGTTCGTGGCGGCCTGGCGCGGCCGGGCCGGCTTCCGTCCCGACCGGGGCACCCTGCCGGCCTGGCTGAGCGGCATCACCCGCCGGAAGGTCGCGGACGCCCTGACCGCGCGCACGCGCTCCACCGAACTCGCCCTGGTCCTCGGTGCCGGGCTGGAACACGAGGGCCGGGCGGGCCGTCCGGGCGGGGCGGGCGAGGAAGCCGAGCGGGTCCTCGACCGGCTCGTCGTCACCACGGAACTGGCGCGGCTGCCGCGCGTCCAGCGCGACGTCCTGGCGCTCGCCTACTTCGCCGACCTGACGCAGGCGCAGATCGCCGACCGCACCGGCCTCCCCCTGGGCACGGTCAAGAGCCACGCCCGCCGCGGCCTCCAGCGCATGCGCCACAACCTCGCCCTCCCCGGTGCGGGCACGGGATCCGGCACCGGCACCGGCACCGGCACCGGCAGCGACATCGGCACCGACATCCGCGGCTGATCCGACCCATCCGGCCGGGCGAGGGCTCCGAACACCCCACCGCAGACACCGGACGACCGCACGGAACGGACCGCCGCCCCGGCAGGGCACGGCGGCCGGCACACGAGGGGTGGAGACGAGGGTGGAGACGACGAGCGGACGAAGCATCGCCGTGGTGGGGGCGGGAGTGGCGGGCCTGACCGCCGCCCACGTCCTCTCCCGCGCGCACGACGTGGTGCTGTACGAGTCCGAAGGACGGATCGGCGGCCACGCGCACACCCACGAACTGGCGGCCCGGGAGGGCGGGACGCTCGCGGTGGACACCGGCTTCATCGTCCACAACGAGCGGACCTACCCCCACCTCCTGCGCCTCTTCCGCGAACTCGGCGTCGCGACGCAGGACGCCGAGATGAGCATGTCCGTCCGCTGCGACGGATGCGGCCTGGAGTACGCCGGCGCGCGCGGGGTCCGCGGTCTGCTCGGCAGCGGCAACGCCCGCCGGGGCCGCCACCTGCTGACGCTCGCCGACGTCCCGCGCTTCCACCGTGCCGCGCGTCGCCTGCTGTCCGCCGACGACACCACGCGCACCTTCGGCGACTTCCTCCGGGACCACCGCTTCTCGGCGCACTTCACGAACCACTTCGCTCTCCCCCTCGTCGCCGCCGTCTGGTCGTGCGCCCCCGACACGGCACTGCGCTACCCCGCCGTCTACCTCTTCCGCTTCCTCGACCACCACGGGCTCCTCTCGGTGACCGGGTCCCCGCAGTGGAAGACCGTCACCGGCGGTTCCGCCGCGTACGTCGAGCGCGTCGCCAAGTCCGTCTCCTCCGTCCGAACCGCGACCCCGGTGCGCGCCGTCGTGCGCGGCGCCGACCGCGCGACGGTGGTCACCGCCGACGGCGAGGCGGTGGAGCACGCGGCCGTGGTCGTCGCGGTCCACCCCGACCAGGCCCTGCGTCTCCTGGCCGACCCCACCGAGCTGGAGCGGCGCGTCCTGGGGGCCTTCACCTACTCGCGCAACCCGACCGTCCTGCACCGCGACACGGCGCTGCTGCCGCGCTCGCGGCACGCGCGCGCCTCCTGGAACTACCGGCTGCCCTCCTGCACCGCCCGCCCGGGCAGCGTCCAGGTCAGCTACGACATGAACAGGCTCCAGCAACTGCCCTCCGCCGAGCCGCACATCGTCACGCTCAACCCGGACCACCGCCTCGACGAGTCGACGGTCCTGGCCCGCATGACGTACGAACACCCCGTCTACACCCCCGAGTCCGTCGCGGCCCAGCGCCTCCTGCCCGACCTCCGTACCCCGGTGACCGCGTACGCGGGCGCCTACCACGGCTGGGGGTTCCACGAGGACGGCTGCCGGTCGGGCGTCGAGGCCGCCCGGCACCTGGGGGTGGACTGGTGATGGCCGCCGCTCCCCTGCCCCGGGCACCCGGGCGCGGTACGCCCGAACCCCCCGAGCCCGTGCCCGACGCGCCCGTTCGCAACGAGCCCGTGCCCGACGCGCCCCCGCCCCACGCGCCGGACGCCGCCACCCTGCCGGCCGTACCCGCCCTGTACGAGACCGAGGTCGCCCACACCCGCACCACGCCCTTCCGGTACGCGCTGCGCCACCGCACGTACATGTGGCTGGTGGACCTGGACGACCTGCCCGTCCCGCCGCGGCCGCTGCGGCCGCTCGCCCGTTTCGACCCGCGCGACCACTTCGAGGGCGACGCGCCGACCGTGCGCGCCGGCCTCGACGCGTACCTCGCTGCGCACGGCGTACGGGAGGCGGACGGCCGGGTGCTGATGCTGACCCACGCGCGCGTCCTCGGGTACGTCTTCAACCCGCTCAGCCTGTACTGGTGCCACGACCGCGCCGGCCGTCCCGTCTGCGTCGTCGCGGAGGTCCACAACACCTACGGCGGGCGCCACTGCTACCTGGTCCGGCCCGACGGACAGGGCCGCGCCGAGGTCGCGAAGGACTTCCACGTCTCTCCGTTCCTCGACGTCGAGGGCTCCTACCACATGCGGCTGCCGCTGCCCGGCGACCGGCTCGACCTGACCGTCCAGCTCCGCCTCGGGGACGGATCACGCCCGCTGACGGCCACCGTCCGCGGCACCCGCCGGCCCGCCCGCCCCCGCACGCTGCTCGCGGCCGCGCTCCGCCATCCCTGGTCGACCCTCGGCGTCTCGATCGGCATCCGACGCCACGGCATCCGCCTGTACCTCAAGGGTCTCCCCGTCCGGGCCCTCCCCCACCCCCACCCGTGCTCCGGCACCGGCACCGGCACCGGCACCGGCACCGGCTCCAGCTCCAGCTCCAGCTCCAGCTCCAGCTCCAGCTCCAGCTCCAGCTCCAGCTCCAGCTCCAGCTCCAGCTCCAGCTCCAGCTCCAGCGAACCCCGTCCCTTCCAGGAAGGCACCCCGTGACCTCCTCCCTCACCACGGGGCCGGCCGTCGCCCCGGCGGCCCCCGCGACGGCAGCCCCCGGCGCACCGGATCGCGTCGCGGTCGATCCCGAGCGCTGGCCCGGCGTCGCCCGGCTGCCCCGAGCGTCGGCCGTACGCACCGCCGTCGCCCGTCGGCTCGTCGAGCGGGCGTTCGCGCGCCTGCCGCTGCGCGTCCGCGCCGCCGGCGACCCGCCCGCCGTGCCCCGCGGCCGCGGGGGCGACGGCGCCCCGCCGACCCTGGTGCTCCACGACCCGGACGCGTTCCACCGCCGGATCGGGGCCGACGGACTCATCGGCTTCGGGGAGTCGTACATGGCCGGCGAATGGGACGCCGACGACCTCGTGGACGTCCTGACCCTCCTCGCCCGCCACGTCGACGACCTCGTCCCGGCGCCGCTGCGCCGGCTGCGCGGCGCCTGGGTCCGGCGCCGCCCCGCCGCCGACCTCAACACCCCCGAGGGGGCGCGCGAAAACATCCACCGCCACTACGACCTCTCCAACGAGCTGTTCGCGCTGTTCCTCGACCCGGGCCTGAGCTATTCCTCCGCGGTCTTCGACCCCCTCCGGGAGGGACCCGGGATCCTCTCCGACGCGCACTTCACCGCCGCGCAGCACCGGAAGATCGACCGGCTCCTCGACCTGGCCGGGACCGGCCCGGGCACCGCGCTCCTGGAGATCGGCACCGGCTGGGGCGAACTGGCGATCCGCGCCGCCGCCCGGGGCGCCCGCGTCCGTACCGTCACCCTCTCCGAGGAGCAGCTGGCCCTCGCGAGGCGGCGTGCGGCAGGCGCCGGGGTCGCCGATCGCGTCAGCGTCGAGCTGCTCGACTACCGTGCCGTACGGGGCCGTTACGACGCGGTCGTGAGCGTCGAGATGATCGAGGCCGTCGGTGCCGAGTACTGGCCCGACTACTTCGCCGCGCTGCGCCGCCTGCTCGCCCCCGGCGGCCGGATCGCGCTGCAGGCCATCACCATGCCGCACGAGCGGATGCTCGCCACCGCCCGCACCCACACCTGGATCAGCAAGTACGTCTTCCCCGGCGGCCTGATCCCCTCCCCGCGGGCCATCGCCCGGGAGAGCGCCGCCGCGGGTCTGCGCATCACCGACGACACGGGCTACGGCGACCACTACGCGGCCACCCTCCGGCAGTGGCGGGAACGCTTCCTTCGCGAGGAGCCGGCCGTCGCCGCCCTCGGCTTCGACCGCGTCTTCCGGCGCATGTGGGAGTTCTACCTCGCCTACTCCGAGGCCGGCTTCCGGGCCGGCTATCTCGACGTCCGCCAGTTGCAGCTCGTCGGCGACGGCGGGGACGGCACGGGGAGCTCGGAGAGCAGGGAGGGCGCGGGAAACCCGGCGGGTTCGGAGGGCGCAGCAGGTACGGAGGGCACGGCAGGTACGGAGGGCACGGCAGGCGCGGAGGGCACGCCATGAGCACGGGTGGCCGTGACGGCGCGGGCGCCGGTGCCGCCCGGTACGGGGGCCCGTCGTGACCGCCGCCGTCGACAGCGGTGCCCTGGGCGCGGTCCTGGCCACCTCGGCGGCCGCGGCACTCGCCGTCATGCTGGCGGCGTTCGCCGTCGGCACCGCGAAGCGCCTGCACCGGATCGTGGACGTCGCGTGGGGGGTCGCGTTCGCCGCCGTCGCCGTCGTGGCCTGGTCCCTCGCGGCCGGTCACGGCGACGACGTGCGCCGGACGGCCGTCGCCCTGGCCACCGTCGTCTGGGGCATGCGGCTCGCCACCCACATCGCCCGCCGCGGGCGCGGCCACGGCGAGGACCCCCGGTACGCCCGGATGCTGGCCCGTGCCCGCGGCAACCCCGCCCTCTACGCGCTGCGGACCTTCTACCTCCTCCAGGGGGCCCTCGTCTGGCTCGTCTCCCTGCCCGTCCAGGTCGCCGTCCTGGTGCCCGGCCCGCTGGGGGCGACCGGCGTGCTGGGACTCGCCGTCTGGGCGGTGGGCCTGGCCTTCGAGGCGCTCGGGGACCACCAGCTCGCCCGCTTCAAGGCCGATCCGGCCCACCGGGGCCGGATCATGGACCGGGGCCTGTGGGGCTGGACCCGGCACCCCAACTACTTCGGCGACTTCCTGGTGTGGTGGGGCCTGTACCTGACGGCCTGCGCCTCCTGGGGGACCGCCCGCCTCGTCCTGGTCTCCCCGGTCGTGATGAGCGGACTGCTCATCTGGGGCAGCGGCAAGCGGCTCCTTGAGGCGCACATGGCCGATCGCCCCGGGTACGCGGCCTACCGGGCCCGTACGAGCGGGTTCTTCCCGCGCCCGCCGCGCGGTGCGGCGGACGCGCGGACGGCCTCCGGCGGGTAGGGGCGGTCCCGCGGAGGCCACGGTGAACCGCACGGCCCGGGCGATCAAGCAGCTGGAGACCGATGTCGGGGCCGCTGTTCGCCCGCCACGCTCCCCCGGTCGGCTCAGTGCTGCTCGGCGAGGCGCGGACCCTGCTCGACCACGCCGACCGCGTCCGGGCCCGGGTCCGGCGCGGCGGCGGGGGGCGAGAGCATCGCCGTCGGCATGCTGGGCGACGGCACCGACCCGGTAGTGGCCATGCCGCCCGAAGCCCGCCGCCGGAGCCGCCCCGGCATCGACATCCGCATCCGCATCCGCCCCACCGACCTGACCGACCCGACCTGCGGGCCGCGGGCCGGACGGGTCGACGTCGCGCTGACCCGGGCACCGTTCAACGAGACGGCCCTGACGGTGCGTGCGCTGCGCACCGAGCTGGTCGGCGTGGTTCACCGTCACCGAGCGGGTGCGGCCCGGTCCCCGTACCGTCGCGCGATCGCGTCCAGGGCCTCGCGCAGTCCGCCGGGCCGGACCATGCGCGGACCGGGCGGTCGGCCGAGCCAGCCGGGGCCGGCGAGCAGGACGAGCGGAGCGGTGCGCGCTCCTCTCATCCCGAACGCCGTGTCCGCGACGTGCCGGGCCAGGGCGTGGTTCGCCGTGGACCTGGACTGCGACCAGAGCGCGACGGCAGCCGGTCCCGACCGGCGGACCGCCGCGACCAGGGCCTCGTCCGGCACCGCCGCGCCGAACATCCTCACCGGCAGGCCCCGTTCGGCGAGTGCCGCGGCGAGCGCCTCCAGCGGCAGCGTGTGCTGCTCCGCCGGGACGCACGCCAGCACGACCGGATCGGCCGGGGAGGCCGGGGAGGCCGCCGGCGGGTCGGGGCCGGTGACGGCGGCCCGCCGCAGTGCGGTGGAGACGTGCCACGACAGCAGGTGCTCGACCTCGACGTAGCGGTCGTCGGAGGACTCCCACTTGCGGCCGACCGCGTGCAGTGCCGGGGACATCACCTCCTCCCAGGCGGTGACCAGCCCGTACCGGAGCACGACCTCCGTCAGGAGCCCGTCCATCGCCGGACCGTCGAGGCGCGCCGCCGCGCGGGCCAGTCCCCGGCACTCCTGTCGTACGTCGCCCAGGGGAAGTCCGCCACCCGGCCCCGCACGACGGCTCCCGCGCGACGGCCCGCCGACCGGGGGCACGGCGGCCAGGGGTGCGGCGGCCAGGGAGACGTCGGCCGGGGGCGGACCCGGTGGCGGCACGGCGGCCGGGATCGCGCTCGGCTCCGCCGCCCCGGAAGGCCCCGACGGGCCGGACGGGCGGGCCGGGGGCGCGGCTGCGCGTGCGCCGAAGGCCGCGGCCGGTGCTCCGGCGCGCAGGCACCGGGCGGCCCGTGCCGCCTCGGCGGGCGGGACGCCGGACGCCGTGAGGCGGCACATCTCCTCCATCATCGCCACGTCCGCCGGACTCCACCTGCGGTGCCGCCCGTCCGCGCGCGCGGCCGGCCCGATGCCGTACCGCTGCTCCCAGGAGCGCACCGTGGTCGGCGAGACCCCCAGGCGCCGTGCCACCGCCCCGGTCGTGATCCCGTACACCGAATCGGACATACAGCCCCCATACGATGCGGAAACGATGCGCCTCGGGCTCCAGGATTCGCCCGGCGGGCGGGGGCGCGGTCAGGAGGGACGCCCCTCGGCCGCGGCCGGAAGGCGTGCGGTCACCCTGTCGGCCAGCCTCTCGAACTCGGGCCGCAGGAACGGTGCGGCGAGCCGGGCGAGGCCCTTGAACGTCAGGGACGCCCGGTACGTCAGCCGGGTGCCCGCGCCGCCACCGGCGTCACCTGCGGCCCGGCCTTCGCCCGCGCCCACACCCACGAAGCGGAGGTCGTCGACGGCGGTCACCGTCCCGTTCTCCCCGACGAACACCAGCCGTGCCGGCTCGCGCACGACGAGCCGGTATTCGAGTTCGGTCGTACGGCCCCGGAACCGCGACGTGTTGCGCCAGCGGGCGCCGGGCCGCACGGGCCCGTCGTCCAGCCGCACGCAGCTGACGGTGCCGGGGTCCCACTCCTCGGCACGGGCGAAGTCCTCCAGGTACGCCACGAGCTCGGACAAGGGTCGGTACACCACGAAACTGCGCTCCACAGCGATCACCGTACGGTCCTCCTTCCACGCGCCGCCGAGCCCGGGGGCCCGTCCACCGTCACCTGTGCTTCTGCGACGACGGGCCCGGTGGATGCACCCCACGCGCATGCGCCAGACCGACGCAGTGCTCTGGGGCCCGCTGGTGTTCGAGGGGCTCGACGATGTCGAGGTCGAGGCGGTTTCGGCCGCGTTCGGCACGGTCGAGGTCGTGGCGAGGGGGCGCGCAGGCGGCGCTTCATGTCGGGGCTGGCGGCCCGGCTGGGCTTCGGTGCGGGACGGATGACCTTGTTGCGCAGGGTTATGGCGCTGCCCGATCCGCGGTTCAGTACTCCGCGTGTGCGTGGTCGATGTGCTCCCGACGCGTGAAGCCGGGCCGCTGGCCGCGTGGGCTGGACCGCCATCCCCCGGGGTCGTGGCCGATCGGACCGTCCAGGAGATCGGGCAGCGCCCCGCGGTCGGTTGTCTGTCTCAGCCGGGCACGCCGACAGCGCGAGAGATGATCGCGTCGAAGGCACGGTCGGGCAGGAGGCGGCGCAGGGCGATCAGCGGGCGCGCCCCGAAACCGGTGGCGTAGCGGGTCCTGGGGCGGCGGGCGGTGACGGCCTTGCCGATGGTGTCGGCGATGACCGTGGGCGGGGAATTGCGCTTGGCGTTGGCCTCGGAGCGCAGGGCGGAGGCAACGGCCGTGGCCTGCGCGGCGTAGGCGCCGCTGCCGGAGGACTCCTCCAGCTTGTCGGCGGCGATGGCGCCCCATTCGGTGGCGATGCCTCCGGGTTCGATGACGACGACGTCGACGCCGAAGGGCTTGGCCTCCAGGCGCAGGCAGTCGCTGAGGGCTTCGAGGGCGAACTTGGTGCCGTGGTACCAGCCGCCGAGCGGGGTGTAGATCTTCCCGCCCATGGAAGTGACGTTGACGACGGTGCCGGCGCGCCGGGCGCGCATGTGGGGCAGGACGAGCTGGGTCAGGCGGATCGCGCCGAAGACGTTGACCTCGAACTGGCGGCGGGCCTCATCCAGGGGCACGTCTTCCAGGGCGCCGTACGAGCCGTAGCCGGCGATGTTGGCGAGCACGTCGATGCGGCCGGTCTCGGCGACGATGCGCTTGATGCCGGCCTGCATGGAGTCCTCGTCGGTGACGTCCAGCGCCAGCGGGTGGATGCCGTGCTCGGCGAGCTTGGCGAGTCGGTCGGCGCGGCGGGCGGCGCCGTAGACGGTGTAGCCGAGTTCCTGCAGCTTGAGAGCGGTGGCTTCGCCGATGCCGGAGGAGGCACCGGTGACGAGGGCGGTCTTGGCGGGCATGGCAGGTTCCTCACCATTAAGATGAACTCAGGTTCATCATCTATCCTGAACGACAGTTCACCTTGATGCAAGTGAAAGGGCGCACCTCCCGTGACCCAGGCCAGGGCCCCGCGTGCCGACGCGGTCCGCAACCGCAAGAAGATCCTCACCGCCGCCGGCGAGCAGATCACCGCGCACGGCCCCGACGTGGGAATGGACGAGATCGCCGCCGCCGCCGGTGTTGCAGTCGGCACCCTGTACCGGCACTTCCCGACCAAGACGGACCTGGTCGCGGCCGTCGTCGCCGAGTACGTCGCCCGCGTCGCCGACGACGCCGAAGCCGCCCTCGCGCGCGTCGTCGACGGCACCACCCGCGCCCTGGAGGAACTGACCGCGTTCCTCGGCCGCGTCATCGAGCAGTCCGCGACCGACCGTGCCGTCAAGGCCGCGGCCCAGACCCTCGGTGCACAACCGGGCGACCACGCCGACGAGGACCGCGCGAGCGCGGCTGTCGCCGGCCTCATCCGGGCGGGGCAGGCCGACGGTGACATCCATGCGGACATCACGGTCAACGACATCTACCTGTTGTTCTCCACCGCGCCCACCAACCGGCCGACGGCGGCCCGGAACCGCTGGCTCGCCCTCGTCACCCCCGGCCTGACCACCCGGGCCCGAGGAACAGCGAGCTGACCGCTGAAAACCGGGACAGTGAGCCGAACGGTGCTGTCGTTTCTCATGGACATCGAACACGGCCAAGCCGGGGTCAGAGCTGGCGCGGAGCAGCTCGTGCAAGAGGTGCCGGAGCCGACGTCACTGCTGATCGACCTGGACGCGATGACGGAATGGGAGACGCGCCACGACCTGCTGCCCCTGGTGAAACAGCTTGCCGGCTCGGCAGCGCCATCTGGCCTGGACCCTGTCCGGATTCACCCTCGGCGACCTCGCCGAACAGCTCTGCATGAGCGACGAGGCAGTACGCGCCACCCTCTACAAGCCCGGCGCGCCGTGGCTGAAGCGATCAAGGAGCGGGAGGAGGGACCGTGACCGGCCGCCACACGCACGACAACGACGAGGAGCAGACCGTCAGCAACCGGCTCGACCGGTACCGGCGTATCGACGTCCTATTGCGGTGACGAAAGAGCTGTTGCCCTCGTGAGTGAGGGTCGGCAGCAGGAGTGGTCGTCGGCTCGCGAGGTAGTTAGGCTGACCGGATGACAGCTGATCGCTTAGTCGACCCGCACCCGTCCGCTGCAGCCAAGCACCCCCGCGTTCTCGCCCTGGCCTGCGCGGCCGGGATGGCCCTTGCCGGGAGCGCCTGTTCCTCGTCCGGGAGTTCCGGCGGAGCCGCCTCGGGCGGTGAGAGGCTGTCCTACGACCGGGTCGCCTCGACGGCGAAGCAGCTGACGGGTACGTCGGCCTGCCCGTTCGGCCTCGACCCGACGGCGGCGCTGAAGGCGGCCGGTGCCGAACGGACCGTCACCCCCGCGGCGTCCGGCGGCCACCCCGCGGCTCAAGGGACCGTCGACCAGGGCCGGCCGGCTGAGGCCTGGCCCAGCGGGCAGCCCACGCCGTCCGGGGTCCCCTCCAACCCAGCCGTCCCGCCGAACGCGTCAGTCGTCTGCAACTTCACGGCTTCGGAAGCCCCGGTGGAGATCGACCTCGTGGCGACGTCCGAGGGCGGGGTGGCGGTGAACCTGGCGCTGCCGCAGATCGCCTACCTCGGCAACCTCCGCGCCGCCGAGGTGATGGCGTTCTCCAAGGACAAGCCCGGGATCGGCCAGACCAGGGTCACCCCGGGCCGGGGCACGGTCGCCGTCGCACGGGTGGCGGTGGCGGGCAAGGGCGACTTGGCGCTCGTGGTCTCGCAGGGATGGCCCGTCACCAAGGCGGACCCGGCCCTGGCCGGCGAGTCGCTCAGGAAGGTCGCCGAGGCACTCGCGGCCCAGCTGCGGCCGTAGGCGGCGCCGGCAGGCGACCCCCGCCGCGCACTGCTCGCCGCTCGACCGGAGCGAGCCGGTGCGGTATCCGGGAGGGCCGAACCGGAGGTCGCCAGGGCCCGCGGCCGAGGCCGCATCGGAGCCCCGGGTGGCTCCGAACGAGTGGACTCGCCGGGCGGCGTACGGGACCGGGCCTCCAGCCGGGCTCGGGGGGTGACGTTGCCATCCGAGTCCCTGAGCTGGAAGAAGCACCCCCACATGCGACGCACCCCATCCCGCCGTCTGTTCGCCGCGGCGATGCTCGGCGTCCGTGCTGGCCCCGATGGCAGCGGTGCCCGCCGCGGGCGTCGTCCGGTACGACGAACTAACAGCGAAGTTTTCGCAGGTCAGAGGCTTGCCTGCTAGCTTCCCTGTATGCCTCTCCAGCAGGCCCTTGCCCGGGACGCGTCGGTCCGCGGCGTAGTGGGTGCCGAAGGAGATGGCGAGCGCGGCCGCAGCGGCGGCCGGGTAGACCCGGATGCCGAGCGCGCGAGCGCCGACACCGGCCACGATCGCCTGCGTGGCCGTGTAGGTCAGGCAGTGCTGGAGGCACGCCTTGCGGCCGTCGGCCTTCTCCTCGGTGGCCGGGTCGACGTAGGTGACCGGGTGGTCGTCGGAGGCGCCCTTCACACGGGCGCAGAAGTCCGACTGCACCCAGAAGTCTCCGATCGCGCTCCCGGCGCGGGTCAGTCCGAGCAGGGCGGCGAAGACGACGGGACGATGCGTCATGCTGGATCTCTCCTGATCTCGATGGGTGAGGGAGCGGGCGGCCGGCCTTTGCCGGTGCTGCGGCCGGTTATGCGGGCCCGTCCCGGCCCGGTGTGGTCGGGACGGGGCTGGCTCGCGCGGCCAGCCGGTGAACGGACGAGGCCGGGAGCGTCATGAGGCTCCTGGGGTCGACGGGCGTGCCGTCGAAGCACTCCAGGCAGCAGCCCTGCTTCTTGGAGAGACAGATGTAGAACCGCCTCCGGCACCGGCCGCAGGTCTGCCTCGCTGCCATCGCCTGATCGAGGGCCACTCCTGAGCGAGCGTCGGCGTCCGCTCGGGCACCGCCAGGTCGACGCGGAGCAGGTAGCCGCGGGTGGGGTGACGGCAGGACCACTGCGGGCGGGTCGCGCACAGCTTGCACCGCAAGATCGCGACCGGGCCCTCGTTGCCGCCGGGGCTCAGGCCCATCTCCCGTAACTGCCTCGGCAACATCGTCGCCGCGTTCCTGATTGCCGGGTCGGGGTACACAGCCAAGAAGATCCGCGCCGGGGTCCGCAAGCGGAACGGCCAAACCCACGGCACCAGCCAGTAGTCGGACCGTCCGGCCCGCCCTGAAGGTCCGGACAGTCTTCTCCCCTGTGCACGGCGGGCATTCGGCTTTCATGATCCCCGTCCGATCCGTAGCCTGAACCGACACCGGACGTGAAGGCGACGAGGGGGACCGGATGGGACGCATGGGCGACAAACAGGCGTCGGACTACTATGACTTGGCGCTGCGGCACCGCAAGAACGCCGACGAGGCCTTCCAGACGTGGACGCTCGGCAAGGAGCAGGAGTACCACGCGGCGGCGATGCTCCACGCCCAGATGGCCACAATGTACGCGGGCATGGCCGCAGCGGCGAAGGTCGCACTGGACTACTAAAGGGCCGCAAAGTGCGGGTCGACGGCGGGTACCGTCAACACCTCGTCGAGCATGCCGCCGCTCTGGGCATCGACATGGAGATCACCGCCCGCAAGCCCGGGACCAAGGGTTTCACCCCCCTCCCGAAACGCTGGGCGGTCGAGCGGACCTACGGCTGGCTCATGCTCCACCGCCGCCCGGCCCGCGACTACGAGCCCCTGCACCCGCTCCGAAGCCGTCATCCACATCGCGCTGACCGACCTCATGGCCCGCCGCCTCACCGGCGAGAACACCCTCTCCTGGCGCGACCGGTCTTCGTGCCGTCGGCCTCGACGGTGGCCTTCACCGGGTGGGCCTCGGTCCACATGCCTTACCGGGCCTGCGGATCCCCGGGTCGCTGTGGGCCGAGGGCGCAAGGACCACGGGCACCAACCTCGCACCTGGCGACACGTGCACCGTAGAGCTCGGGAAGATGGTCTGGGTGGAGCACGAAGGGTTCTTTCCTCGGGAAGCGACCGAGCTGGCTCTTACGGTCCACTTCCGGGACGCCGCGGCCCTGTGGTGGGAACGCGACGGCCAGGCACGGCCGACGAGGCTGGTGAACGGCTCCTCCGAGCCAGACCCGCGCCCGCAGTAGCCCTCGCGTGGCTTCAGGGCACGGGCCGAGTCGCCTTGCGGTACGGGCGCGGGCCCGCCCGCCGGCTGGTGCCGGTGGACGGGCCCGCTGTTGCCTGTTACGGCTCAGAGCATGGTCTTGTAGATGTTCCAGCCGGTGCCGAACTTCACGCGGGCGGAGAAGGTCGCGGTGCCGGCGTTGCCCGTCGAGGCGTACAGGTACATGTCGCCGTTGGCGGTGCGGGCGAGGATGTCGCCCTTCGCGTCCCCGGTGATGTCACCGGGCGCGACCAGGCCGTCGTACGTGCCCCAGCCGGTCGCGATCTGCTCCCGGGCGGCGAACGGCGCGGTGGACGTGCCGGTGCCCTTGAAGAGGTACAGCCGGCCGGTGGTGTCCCTGGCGAGCAGGTCGGGCCGTCCGTCGCCGGAGAAGTCGCCGGCGCCGACCAGCGCGTTGTAGCCGTTCCAGCCGGTGCCGACCTTGATGCGGGTGCCGAGCTTGGTGTCGACCGCGCCGTCGCCGGGGTGCAGCCACAGGACGCCGGCTGAGTCGCGGCTGAGCAGGTCTCCCTTGCCGTCGCCGGTGAGGTCGCCGGGGCCGACCATCAGGTTGCAGCTCCACGTCGAGCTGACCTTCACGCCGCGGATGTACAGGTCGGTGCCGATGTTCTGCACGTAGCTGCCGTGGTTGTGGCTGTTGAGCCCGGTGGCGAAGGCGTTGCGCGACCCGGACGCCTCCTTGCCGGCCGCGATCGGCGGCGAGAGGTAGTCGTCGTTGGCCAGGACGTACCACTTGGCCAGCACGTTGTCGGACGACTGGGTCATGAGGTTCGCGCCCTTGCCGTACAGCTGCGTGGTGCCCGCGCCGACGAGGAACTTGCTCTTCTCGTAGCCGTCGCCGAAGTACGAGCGCGCCGCGAGCTTGCCGCTCCCGGTCGACTTGAACCAGTACTGGACGCCTTCGTGGTCACGGGCGAGCAGGTCGCTCTTGCCGTCGCCGTCGCCGTCGTCCGAGCCGGTGATGACGTTGTACGCGTTCCAGCCGGAGCTGATCTTGACGCGGGCCTTGAGCGGGGCGGAGGCGCTGGCGGCGCCCTTGTGGAACCACAGGTCGCCGGTCAGGGTGCGGGTGTAGACGTCGCCGATGCCGTCGCCGTCGACGTCGCTGGCGCCGACGATCTGGTCGTAGATCCCCCAGCCGGAGGCGACCTTGACCCGGGAGTTGAAGGGCCTGGTGGTGCTGCCGGTGCCGGTGTACAGCCACAGGTCGCCGGCGAAGTCCCGGGCCAGCAGGTCGGGGTGGTGGTCGCCGGTCAGGTCGCCGGTGGCGACGACGCGGTTGTAGATCTGCCACCCGCGGCCCGTCCACAGCGGTGCGGACGTGGCCTTCACCCCGGCCTCGTAGAGCGTAAGGACCCCGTCGAAGGAGAGGGAGAGCAGCTCGGGATTGGTCGTGCCGCCGACGTCACCCACCGGCAGCAGGTCCGTGAACGAGGCCTGGGGGTCGGTCTTGGAGATCGTGTACTCGCTCCACTCGTGGATCTTCGAGAGGTACACAGCCGTGACCTGGTCGTACTCCATGTCCATCAGGTCGCTGCGGCCGTCGCCGTCGACATCGTGCCGCGGCTTTGCAGCGGCGGTCACCCGTGCGGACGGCGCGACCTGCGCGGGCAGGACGACGGTCGGGTGCCCGCCCGGGCGGCGCGGCGCGGCGTCAGAGGCCGGCCCCGGGGCCGAGGCGGTCACGGGCCGTGCGAAGGCTGCGCCGGGCGCATGGTGCTTCGGGACGGCGTTGCTCGGGGCGGCGGCCAGGGCGCCGGCGGCCAGGGCGAGTACGCCCCCGGCGGCCAGCATGCGCAGGCGTCCGCGGTTCAGTGTGGTCAAGATCCCCCCTGAGGATCGAACCGCGGGGGCGCATCCGGGCACACGTCGTGTCGCGTGCCCGGAATCACGCGTCCGTGCGTGAACGGTCCCCCGCTTCCTTCCGTGCAGAGTATGCCGTGCCACTGACAAGGCCCGAGACTGCCGAACTGACGGGTACCGGTGGCGAAATGGGAGCTGTTGGGCCGCGGCTCACACGCCGCCGCCGACCCGTCCCCCCGGCCTCCGCCAGCTCGTCCCGACCGATCGCGTCCCAGTCCAGAGGTGCTGCGGTCCGGCCCATCCGCACGAGCACACCGCGCGCAGTCCGTTCGCGCGCGGGCGACCGAGGCGGCCGTCGTACACACTCCACTGCGACACCGATCGCCCGCCGGGCCCCGACGCGCTGTCGGAGTACACCGGGTCCGGGGCGATGCCGTCCGCCAGGAGCACGCCGACAGCGCCCTGGTGCGAGACATTCGAACTCGGCCGTCGTCCATACGTCCCGCTCCACCGTGAATCCCCTCACACAGCTGCCGCGTGATCCCCGGGCCGAACCCGACGCCGTTTCACCCCCGAGCCTCCCCCGCCGCCGCGGGCCACGCACCGGTCACCGACCGAACAACCACGGTTGTCGGGTCGGCGGCCTGGGGACGGTTGCCGCCGGGCGCACCCGATCGCGGGCATGGATGTGTGCCGGGCGGCCTCCCCTGCCGTCCGGCACACCGACTCCCCCACGATCCGGGCCGGCTACCCCTCACCGCAAGCCGGCCCGGTCGTCTGTTCAGTGGCGGTGGTGGCGGCCCCAGGACTCGGTGTCGACGGTGCGGCCGCGGTCGTCGCGCAGGGTCGCGGTGTCGGAGCGGTTGTCCCACACGTAGTCGTCGCGGTCCTGGAAGAGGTCGGTGCGGGAGTCGCGGCCGTGGCCGGTGTGGATGCGGATGGTGTCGCGGCCGCCCAGGCGGATGTCCTTGAAGCGGTAGCGATTGCCGTCCTCGTCCTTGAGGGTCCAGCCCTTGAGGTTGACGCCGTGGCGGCTGTTGTTCGTGATCTCGATCCACTCCGCGTTGAGGGAACGGTTCGAGCCGTCGTCGCGGCCGGGACTGTCGGCCTGGACCCGGCTGATCTCCACCTGAGACCGCTGGTGGTGTCGGTGGTCACCGCCGTCGGCGGAGGCCGGCACGGCGACCGCGGCAACAACGGCCCCAGCAGCGAGGACGGTGGCGGCGATACGACGGGTAGACGACGCAAGCGTCATGTGATGCTCCCTCAAGAACTAGCGGTCACCCGCCGATACGAGGTGCGTAGCGGTCCGGGTACCCGACCCCCTGGCGGTGCCGAGGACCCAAACTCTCGACCCCGAACCGCGCCGGCTGCAGAGGCCCGCCGGGGCCGTTACCGGATACGGACATTTCCGTCACGGTCGCCTGCATGGCGCACGCAAATCATTCGTACGTGACCCTGACATCCGGCGACCAATGCGCCCACCCGTCACCCAGACGGCGCCCGCGATCACCACGCACCGGCGCACCACCCGGCGCATCCCACGCGTATACGCCATTCGGAGTGATTGATTCCGTAACAAGTGTTCTGCACGATTCTTCGCACACACACGCTGAAATCGCATGAATCTCCGCATTTTGAAGGCGGTATGACGACTATCGGTGCACCGGCCGCACCCCGCAGGGCGCTCAGTCGGCCGCCGCGGCCGGCCCGGCGCCGAACCGCACGACGTCGGCGGCGGTCACGTCCAGGCGCAGCCGTTGGAAGCGCCGGGGGTGCCGGTAGACGCCAGCGTGGTCCACCGCGCGATCCGCGCTCACCTCCGCCACGACCTCGGGCCGGACCAGGACCACGTCCAGGACGTCGCGGCTTCCCCACGCGGCATCAGTCCAGGACTCCAACCATTCCCGCGCCTTGGCCAGGTCCGTGGTCATCGGGCACAGGGTCCACGGGGCGGTCAGGGCGTGGTCGACGAAGAGGGCTTCCAGGCGGGCGCGGCGGTCGACGTAAGGCAGGGCCAGGCACTCGGCGCAGTCCTGCTGCCGCACATCGAACGCCACGAAGTACGCCGGCCACCCGGTAGCGAGAGCGGCGGCGCCACGGGCACGCGCCGCGGCACGGCGCTGCAACCCCTCGAACGACAGCCGGCTCGCCGCGACGCCCCAAACGAGGAGTTCGCCGTCGAGGACCAGGCCGCCGGGAAGCTGCTCGGCGGCGGCGACCAGGTCCGGCCACCTGTCCTGAACCAGCGCCCCGCGCCGGGTCTGCACCAGCGTCGGGCCGCCGCCCGCGGTGGTCGGGGTGAACAGGAGCGCGCGGTGGCCGTCGAACTTCTGCTCAAACGCGACCCCCGCGCGAAGGGCGGCCGGGCCCGGGATCGTCTCGGCGGCCTGCGCAAGCATCGGCTCAGCCGGCGGTCGCAGCGTCACCTCGGCGCCTCCCTCACAGGGTCGCCCCCTCATTCCCAGGGTCCCCTGTCCCCGGTTGCGAGGCGGTGCGGGTCATCCGTCCGAGGGGCACGCCGGAGCCGTCTGGACCGGGTGGAAGCCCCCATGCGGCACGGTGGGCGGCATGCCCCGCCGGCTCCTTCCCCTCCTCCTCGCCGGCCTGATCGCCACCACCGGATGCGTCACCGTCCGCCCCGCCCCCGACCGGCCCGCTAGCTCCCCCGCCGCGGCCGTCGTGCCGGCGGACGGCAAGCGCCCCGCCGAGGTCTACGGCACAGTTTTGCCGCGCGCCCACGGGATCGCCAGCCTCGCTGGCTCGATCCGGGCTCGTACCGATCACAGAGGAGGGGACGACTTCCGATGCCGTCCGACTGGACCGGGGGATGAGCGCCCTGCGGGACGGCAGGGAAACCGCCTCTGAAATCGGGCCGTTGGGCATTACCGTCGGTGCGATGACAACACAATCCATGCCGGCAGGACAGCCTGTGACCCTGACCCTGGCCGATGCCCCGATGCGTCAGGCCCGTAACTCCGCCGCCTTTTGGGCGGCGACCGGCCGAAGCCGGGGGCATGCGGTCATCCGCCGCCGCGGGTTCGTCGCGGTCGACGGCGACCTGCGCGCCGGCCTGCGGATCCTGATCCAGGAGCCGGACCTCGACCCGGACGAGCTGGCCGAAGTGAGCGAGCTGGTACGCCGGGCCCCGGGCCCGGCGAACGTCGAGGATCCGTTCAGCTCGACCGACCTGAGCCACCTGGCCCTGCGCAGCTGGCAGATGCCGGTCATGCTGCGGCCCCCCGGCCCGGTCGGTGAACCCGCACTGGAGGTGATCCGGGCGGGGCGGAACGAGGACCTCCAGGCCGCCGAGCGGATCGTGATCGAGGGCTTCGAGCTGGCCGGATTCGAGCCGTACCGCCCCGGCGAGCTGTTCCCGGCGGCGCTGATCGAGCAGCCGGGCGTGGACGTGTTCGTCGCCAGGCACGACGGCGTGCCCGTGGGAGCCGGCGTCAGCGTCGTGGACGACGGCATCGGCAGCCACTACTGGATCGCGACGTCCCGGTCCTTCCGGTCGCGCGGCGTGGGGCGGGCCGTCATGCTCGGCTCCCTCGCGCCCCTTGCGGACCTCCCGCTCACGCTCACCGCGTCGAAGCTGGGCAGACCGCTGTACGAGTCGCTGGGCTACACCGTCGCGGCCCCCTCGACCTGGTGGGCCTCGCACTGATGCCGACACCGCCGCGCTAGAGCCCGCCGGTTGGTGAAACGCCGGACAAACTATGAAGGCCCAGGACGGGGACCTCGGCCCCTGGCCGGCGCGGCCCGCGCCAGCCAGGCGCCGCCCCGGCTACCGCGGGCGGCGGCCCGTCGCTGAACCACGACAAACCGCCAGGTCAAGCTCATGTCGGCCAGCAGATCGTGCAGCTGGTCGTCGGACGGGTCGTCCCACGACGTCCCGTCCCACTCGATCGCCCACAGCACTGGTTGTCGAGTCTCGTATGGCTCGCATTCTGTACCTACTAGTATGTAAAGTATTCGCATGAGCACTCGAGACCGACTGATCGAGTCCACCCGCGAACTGCTGTGGGAACGCGGTTACGTAGGCACCAGCCCCAAGGCGATCCTGGAGCGCGCGGGCGCGGGCCAGGGCAGCATGTACCACTACTTCCAGGGCAAACCGGACCTCGCGCTGGCCGCGATCCGCCGCACCGCCGAGGAGCTGCGCGCCTCCGCGCAGAGCGCGCTGGACGGGCCCGGCACGCCGTACGAGCGGATCCGGGCCTATCTGGAGCGCGAACGCGACGTGTTGCGCGGCTGCCCGGTGGGCCGTCTGACGATGGACCCGGACGTGGTCGCGGACGAGGATCTGCGGGCCCCGGTGGACGAGACGCTCGACTGGCTGCGTGAGCGGCTCGCCCGCATCGTCGAAGAGGGCCAGGAACAGGGCCAGTTCGCCCGATCCCTCGACGCGCGGGAGATCGCCGCTACGGTCCTCGCCACGGTGCAAGGGGGCTACGTCCTGGCCCGTGCGTCGGGCTCGCCCGAGGCCTTCGACTCGGGGGTACGCGGCTTGCTCTCCCTTCTTCGACCGGCATCCTGAGGAGATCCCGCATGCACATCACGACGAAGCGACCCGACACCCTGCAGGGCCCGGCGGAGCACTTCACGGGCGCGGTGTGGCTGGACGAGATAGCTGCCCCGGAGTCACCGTCCCGGTTGCGGATGTTCAGCGTGCACTTCGCTCCCGGCGCGCACACCGCCTGGCACCGCCACCCCCACGGCCAGGTCCTGCACGTCCTGGAGGGCGAGGGACTGGTCCAGCGCGAGGGCGGTGACGTCGCGGCGATCCGGGCGGGCGACACCGTGTGGATCGAGCCCGGCGAACGGCACTGGCACGGCGCCGCTCCCGGCACCTTCATGACGCATCTCGCCGTCGTGGAGGCGGCTGAGGACGGCTCGACCGTCGAGTGGCACGAACACGTGGGCCACTACCCCGCCTGAGGAAGGAGCTCACGATGCACGCCATGCAGTACGAGATGACCCTGCCCGCCGACTACGACATGGACATCATCCGCGACCGTGTCTCCCGCCTCGGGCACGCCCTCGACGAGTGGGACGGCCTCGGCTTCAAGACGTACCTGATGCGCGAGCGCGGGGTACACGGTTCGCCGGTCAACCAGTACGCGCCGTTCTACCTCTGGAACACCATGGAGGGGATGAACACCTTCCTGTGGGGAGGCGCCTTCCAGGGGCCCGTCAATGACTTCGGGCGGCCCGAGGTGCGGCAGTGGACGGGTCTGGCCTACGAGGAGGGCGCCGCGGCCGGCTCCCCCGCCGTCGTCGCGGTGCGCCGGCGACAGCGGGTCCCGGAAGCCGTGCCGCTGTCCGAGTTCATGGAGGACGCGGTGCGCGAAGCCGGGCGACTGGCCGCGCAGGACGGCGCCGTACTCGCCGCGGCCGCCGCCGATTCGCACCGCTGGGAGCTGGTCCACTTCTCGCTCTGGGACCACCACACGCCCACGGCCTCGGGCGACGTCTTCGAGGTGCTGCACGTGTCGGCGCCCGGGAGACACGAACTGCCACGCGGACGGCAGTGGTGAACCGAGTCCGCACCGTCCTCGGAGACGTGCGCCCCGAAGACCTCGGTGTGTGCGACGCCCACGACCACCTCTTCATCCGCAGCCCGAAGCTCCCGGGCCAGGAGCTGGACGACGTCCCGGCCGCACGCTCCGAACTGGCCGCGTTCCGCGCCGCGGGCGGTGCGAGCGTCATCCAGTGGACGCCGTACGGCATGGGACGACGGGTCGCGGACCTGCCGCCGCTGTCCCGCGCGGCCGGGGTGCACGTGGTGTGCGCGACCGGGCTGCATCAAGCCGCCCACTACGACTCGGAGTTCCTCGACGCGATGCGCGGCAAGCTCGCCGACGTCTTCGTCTGCGAACTGACCACAGGCATCGGCGCATCGGGCGTCCGCGCCGGGCTCATCAAGGTCGCGGGCGGCTTCCACGCCCTCGATGCGCACGCGCACTGGACGATGGCCGCCGCGGCCGAGGCCCACCACGAGACCGGCGCGCCCATAGCCGTCCACCTGGAGCACGGCACGGGCGCACTCGACGTACTCGACCTGCTGTGTGACGAGCTGGAGGTCCCACCGCACCGGGTGGTCCTCGGGCACCTCAACCGCTCGCCCGACGGCGTGGTGCAGCGCCAAGCCGCGGAGGCGGGCTGCTATCTGGCGTTCGACGGTCCCTCACTCGCCCATCACGCCACGGACTGGCGGATGCCCGACGCGGTAAAGGCGCTGGCCGAGGCAGGCTTCGGGCATCGGCTGCTGCTCGGCGGGGACACCGTTGTCTCCGGGGCGCGGTCGGTCGACGGCGGCCCCGGGATGCCCTACCTGCTGCGCCGGGTGCGACCCCGGCTGGTGGCCGCCCTGGGTGCGGAGCTGGTGGATCACATCCTCACGCGGAACCCCGGGCGGGCCTTCGCCGTCGACTGGCCCTGACCCGGTCAGTTCGGCTCGACCGGATGGGCGGGAGGCCGACGCTTCTCGCCGGTCCGTGGCGGGCACGGGAGCGGGCTGCCGCCGCGGTGCGCGCTCGGCGCGGGACGGAAGGAGGGCATGCCCGCCAGGGCGGGCGTCGGCCTGCGGGTGCCACACGAGGAAGCGCCCGGGAAGTAACCCCTGTCCGTGTGCGCGCTGTCATTCAGCCCAGACGGGCGCACCTTGGCCACCGCGAAGCCGACAACACCACCCGGGTGTGGAACACCACCCTGCCGCGCCCCGACGCAGCCATCACCGCCATTTGCCGAACCGTGGACCGAGACCTCGTCCCACAGAAACGCTCTGCTTACCTTCCGGGCCACTCAGCAAACCCCGTGTGCGCGTCGGGCTGATACCTCGACCGGCCTGGCGCGGCTGATGGCGCTCGTTGAAATCGGCCGCCCGATACTCGGACGTGGCCTCAGAGCTGCTCGCCGGACCTCCCCAGCCGCCGGCTGACTGACCTGCGGTCGGCTGGCTGGCTGGCTGGCTGGCTGGCTGGCTGGCTGGCTGGCTGGCTGGCTGTGGGTGACGGCGAAGAGCGAGGTAAGTCACGCGCTGCTCGATACACCTGCGTTCGCGAGGATGTCGCGTGCGGGCAGCGCCGTGCTCTGGGCAGCGGTGAGGCCGGAGGCTGCCATGTGGGCGTCCACGATCCGAAGGCCGGCCGCATATCCGGCGAAGTCAGGCAGTCCGACCGGCTGGTGCCCCATGCGCTGTGCGATTGCGTCGCCGTACACGTAGGCGGGCAGGTTCTGCATCCCCGCCACATCGATCGCGGACGCGACCTTCTCACAGACGTCGTTCAGTTCCGGGCCGCACAGCGCCGTCGTCCAGGGGCCCATGGCCGGCTCGCCCGCCAGTTCCCGTACGAACGCCTCGGCCAGTCCCTCGGCCACGACCTGCTCGCCGACCGTGACCGTCATGGGGTTCCAGACCACGTTGGCATAGCGCACGTTGTGGTGGAGCTCGTGCGCGGCGGCGTACCCGATCCTGGCCAGGCTGGTCTCGGTAGGCCACATCGTCAGCTGGATCGCCCCGGGGATACCACCCATACCGAGGTAGCCGGCGTTGCGGACCGTCAGCAGCTCGTCATCAGGGTCGCCGAGGACCAGCACGACATGCACGGTCTCGGCGCTCCTGGCTCCGGGCACCGCGCCACTCAACCGCTCCCATGCCGTGGCGAGGCAGTCCTCGATCTGTTCCCACACCCTCGCGTCCCTCATCTGGCGCAGGGCCGTCAGGTAGCGCGGGTCCTCATGGTCGATCCGGAAGCCGCTGCCCATCTGGTGCATCTGGACCACGTCCACGCCGGCAATGGACATCACGCTGTGCAGAGGGCTGAGCATTTCCCGTAGGGCGTCTGGCCGCTCCTCCAGCGGGCGCTGCAGGAGATCGAGCATGGAGGAGGCCGTGTCATGAACAATGATCTTCATGACCTGGGACCGTAGGGCCTCACGTCACGGGAGGGGCAAGTCACAAGGTCACCGGCCAGGCGCGGCAGCGTCAGAGCCCCGGGTGGGTGACCGCGGCACCCAGGCAGCGTGTTCCCCGCGCCGGCCCGCCTCGAGCGGGTCAGGATGCAGGGGCCGTTCCTCTCCCCTGCTCGGTCGGAGTCCCGCTGGTGCCCCGGCCGACGGGCCGACCGACCATGCCCTCGGACGCCCCGGCGGCGGACGGACCACGAATTTCCACCTCGCCGCCGATGGCCACTGCCGGCCCCTCGCATTCGTCATCACGCCTGGCCAGGCGGGTGACGCACCGGCATCCGCCCAGGTCATGGCCCGCCTGCGGGTGCCGCGGCGGATCGGGCGGCCCACTGCCACGTCGGATGTGGTCCTGGCCGACAAGGCCCACTCGTCCCGGGCGATCCGCCGGCATCCACGGCGGCGCGGAATCCGGGCGGTGATCCCGCAACCGGCCGACCAGACGGCCAACCGCAAGCGGCTGGGCCGCCGCGGCCGCCGTCCGCCGGCCTTCGACCGCGACGCCTACAGGCAACGCAACAACGGTCGAGCGGTGCATCAATAATTGACAGCCGCTCAAGCCCGAGCGGAGTACCCTGCCCGCCCACACCGGAGTTGAGACCAGCCGATGCCGTACACGACGACACCCGACGGGACCCGCATCGCCTACCAGCTCCAAGGCAACGGAGCGCCACTCGTCCTCCTGGCGGGCCAGGCCAACAACCACCACTGGTGGGACCCGGTCCGCGCCGACTTCCATCCCGCCCGCAGCACCCTCACCCTCGACTACCGCGGCACCGGCGACAGCGACAAGCCCGACACCCCCCACAGCACCGAACTGTTCGCCCAGGACGTCGTCGCCGTCCTCGACGACCTCGGCATCGACCGAGCCGACATCTACGGCACGTCCATGGGCGGCCGAGTGGCCCAGCAGCTCGCCGCCGGCCACCCACACCGCGTCAGCGCCCTGGTCCTCGGCTGCACCTCACCCGGCGGCCCGCACAGCATCGAACGCAGCAACGACGTCCGCCAGGCCCTCACCCAGCCCCAACCCGGAGCCGCGCGGCAAGCCCTGCTGGAACTCATGTACACACCCCGCTGGCTCGCCGACCACCCCGGCCCGCACCACACCCTCGGCGACCCCCGCATGCCCGCCCACTCCCGGCGCCACCACCTCGCAGCCAGCAACCGGCACAACGCCTGGGACCTCCTGCCCAGCATCAGCGCACCCACCCTGGTCCTTCACGGAACCGACGACCTGCTCAACCCCACCGCCAACGCACCCCTGCTCGCCGGCCGCATCCCCCACGCCCGACTCCACCTGCTCCCCGACATGCGCCACGCCTACTTCGAGGAAGCCCGCACCCACGCCAGCCCGCTGGTCCTGGACTTCCTCACCACCGCGCACCAGCCGTAGAAGCGCGGCAGGCCGTCCGCCGCCCCCGCCCGGCAGCGCTCTCGGCCAGCTCGGAGCACCGGATGCCGCCGCCGGGGTGCCACTCCAGCACCGGGCCCGCCCCGTCCCCGTGCTCGGCGCACCAGGACACTGGGACCGGGCCGCCGCAGTCGTACGCGGCCTGCACACGCCCCCTGGCCCAGGCCCGCGTACGGCACTGCGTGACGGATCACCCGCCGCACCCGGCCGAGACGGCGTGCGTCGCTGCGCTCTGCCAGCCCCCGGGCCGGGCGGAGGGGTCCCCGTCTCCCGTCCCCTCCCCCTCGTGATCTACGATCCGGTTCCCGCAGGGGCGGGGACCACGAGGGGGGACGATGCCGAAGAGGTACTGGCGGATCTGGGTTCCGGTGGCCGTGCTGGGCGCGGTTGCTGGCGGGGTGGTGTTCGTGCCGGACGCCGTCGAGCACGTACGGCGGGAGCGGGCGGTGGAGGCGCTGTGGCGCGCCCACCAGGGTCCGCCGGCCCGGCTGCTCAAGGAGGCGGGGGAACGGGCGCTGGCCGCTGGCGCGGCCGAGGTCCTGGTCACCGCCGAGAACCCCCTCTCCGGGGAGTCCTGGCCGGAGCCGGGCCGGATGTCGTGGCAAAGCCCGCACGATGCCCTGACCTTGCCCGGCATGTCGCGGTGGCGCATCGACGACGACGTGTACTACTACACCGGGTACGACGGCAACCCCGAGGTCGAGTGGGAGAGGGGCACGGCGGCGGTCTCGTCCTCCGCGCCCGACTTCCTCAGCACCCTGCTGGTGGGCGGGGACGCGAAGCGGGTGGGGCCGGGGACCGTCGGCGGCCGGCTCGTCATGCACTACTCGACGGCCGTCGAACGGACGGCCCACAACACACTGCTGCGGAAGACCTTCCCGTGCCTGGCGCCCCCGGTTCCGGACCGCGCCGTCCCCGGGTCCCCCGCAGACCGTGACCCGCGGATCCACGTGGACGCGTGGCTGGACGACAACGGCCAACCGGTCCGCATGCGCATGAGCAGGCCCCAAGGTCTCCCCGACAGCACCATCGAGTTCCGCTCCTTCGGCGGCCCCGCCGTCACCCTCCCGCAAGGCGCCAACCGCATCCCGCCCGACAAAGACCCACGCACAGGCTGCACCACCCAGTAGGCCAGCCACCGCAACTGGCGGCACGCATCGCCACCAGCTACGCCAACGCCGCCCAGCCCTACGGGCCGCAGCATCGGCTGTCGGCCTGGCTGATGCGGGTACCTCCCACGGTGCCCTTCGCGCTGCCCCACAGGACGCCCGGCGCGCCGACGCCCGAGCCGGTCAGGATCACGTCGTCGAAGCCGTCCGCGTCCACATCGCCGTACGAGGACCGGTAGCCCCACCCGATGGACGACTCGGCAAGGCCGCCCGGGACGCCCGGCGTGGCACGGCTGACCAGCTGCTGCTTGTCAGAGCGAAGGCCGGTGGCAGAGCCGTCCACGATCGACACCAATCCGGCCTTCTTCAGGCCGTCGACCGTGGCGTTCGGGCGCCGACGGCGAGATCGGCGTAGCCGTCACCGTTGGAATCGGCCCCCTGCTTTACCAGTGGCTTGGTATCCGCCGCGGCGGCCTCCGGCGCGGCCCGGGCGGTGGGACCGACGACGGTGGTGAGCACGGCCACGGCAACGGGCCGTGGCGGACAGGTACCTGCGCCCGGTGCACACCGGACTCACCAGGCGGCTCGTCGGTCCGGCCGGCGCCATGTACAGGGACGCGCCGTCGGACCTACGCTGGGCGATCCGCATTCGGTTGCAGACACGGGGGCGTGCATGCCGGAACGATCGAAGCAGGACCCGAAGTTATACGGGGAGCGTGCGACGGCGGTGGCGAGTGCCACCCTGGAGGCGCTGCTGGCCGTTCGCCGCCTGCCGCCCGAGGCCGGGGTCGTGGTACTGCGTGACGTCTTGATCGGACTGGCCCAAGCCCATGAGCAGGGCCTGGTGCACGGCGGCATCCGGGCGGCCGACGTGCTGGTGGATCTCGACGGGCACTGTCGGCTCCAGGCCCCCGCCCGCCCGGTGGCCGCTGCGGCGGACGACCCTCCGGACACGGAGGTGGATGACGCCGCCCCCGAGTTACGGGCGGGCGCACCCGCCTCGCCCACCACTGACGGTTACTCGGCGGCGGTGGTCTTCCTGGCGAGTCTGGCGGACCAGCACGAGGCGCCCGTGGGCACGGGGCTCGTTCCGTCGACGTATGAGGAACTGGCGGGGCCGGTCCGCCGGGTGGTGGCGCGGGCCACTGCTCAGGATCCGGCCGAGCGGTACCCCGATGTCCGTTCCTTCCGGGAAGAGTTGGAGGCAGCGGCCGTCGCGGTCCACGGCCCGCAGTGGGCGGAGCGGGGCCAGCGGTTCCTCGCCGACTCCGTCGAGGCGACGGTCAGCAGCCACCCGCTCGTGGGCCCCGTCGATGACGGGCCCGGACCATGGTGGCGCCGGCGCCGGCTCGCACTCGCGGCCCTGGCCCTCCTGGTCCTGCTCGCCGTCGCCGTGGTCGTGCTCTTCGAGGGGGGCGAGCCGAAGCGGGAGGTCCGCGAGCCCTTCGATCAGGCGTTGGCCGCGCTCGCCCGGGCGCCGGGGGTGCGGTACCAGGACCACAACCAGTTCACCGGGTACTACGACCTGGCCGTGACCGCCACCGCCGAGCGGTTCGGTGCGATGGGCGGGAGCGAAGACTTCTCGGACAAGGTGGCCGAGGATGTGACGACGGTTGCCGGGCGCGACTACGTCAGCTACCGCAACGACGCCGCCCTCAAAGGATGGATCTACGATCCGGGCGGCGACGAGAAGAACCTGGCTCCGAGGTTCAAGACATACGTGGTACCCGGCAAGCTGGCCGCGCAGCTGAGGGCAGCCCTCGACGAGCAGCCACGCCTGCCGGTGGTCGGCGACGAGGCCGACGCAACTGTCGCCGTGGACGGCCAACCGGCCTGGCGGGCCGACACGGTCCAGGGATACCTGTACGTCTCGAAGAACGCCCCCTACCGGGTGTTGCGTTGGGAGCCGCCCAACCTGGAGACGGCCATGGCCGCCTTGAAGGCGATGGCGAAGGATCCGTCCTCCCGACGGTCGAGGGCCATGGAGGCCCACACCCCGCTCACCTACTCACTCGGCATCAACCTGACGCCGGTCACCGATGCCACCGCGCTGTACGGCAAGGTCGTGCGGCTGACCAAGGAACTCGCCTCCGCGACGACCGGCGGCTCGGTCCAGATCCTCCAGCAGCGCGGCGACGGCAGCAAGGTCGCCTGCAGCCACACGGGGTGCCTGGTGGACGTCGCCTTCTCGGGGCCCGTGTACAACGCCACCAGCCCTGCACACCGCCTGGACAACGTCTACATCGAAATGAAGGTGGCCTCCATCACCACCGGAGGCCAGGAGGTCGGCGGGTGCAGCAGCGGGCTGCGGGCCTACCGGCTCACCGGGGCGAGCCTGGCCGGGAAGATCTCTTGCAACAACCCGGCGGGCGGCCCGCTGTTCGACCGGGCCGATGCCGCGAACCGGGCCAGGGCGAACTCTTCCGGCCGCTCATCGTTCTGGGACTACACGAGCGCGCCCGAGCTCCTCGTCCACCCCCTCAGCCCCACCGACGTCGACCAGCTGGTCGCCAAGGAGCAGCATGAACTCCAGTCCCTCGGCTGACCTCCTGCCTGAGCCACCGGCCGCTGAGCTGCGGGATGCCATCGTCACCGCGGTCATCACCCGACTTGCCCCCGCGGAGGTGCCGTTGGCCGAGTCGCTGTGCGGGCTGGACCCCGAGAAGGTGCAGCAGCGCCTCACCACCCGGCCCGCCCGGGGCGAGCCCCTGGGCTTCGGGCTGGAGGAGATCGGTGTCCTGCTGACCCCTGCCGTCTGGTTCGCGGCGGACGAGTCCGTACGGCGGGTCGTCGACGCGGTGGCGCAGCGGGTGGGCCGGGACCGGCCCGCCCGGCGCGGGTTCTTCCGCCGACGCCAGACCCCGGTGCCCGTCAGCGTGCCCGCCCTCACTCGGGAGCAGTTGGCCTCGGTCGAGCAGTGCGTACTCGAGGCGGCCCGGCAGGCCCGGCTGTCGGCCGAGCGGGGCGAGCGGATCGCGGACGGCGTGGTGCGACGGCTCGCCCTCCTGCCGCGGGCGGTGGACGGGCCCGAGTCCGCTGCCGGGGACGGTGCCGGGGACGGCGGATGACCGCACGGCGTCCCGAAGGCCGCGCGTGAGCTGGGCGGGGGCGGGGCGCGGGTGGGCCTTCCTGCCCGCGCCCGGGGCGGGGACGACCCGGCGATTCGTCCTGTTGGCGTCGGTGTTCACGGCCGGTTCGCTGGCCATGCTCTCGAACCTGCTGTTGCTGGTGACCGACCCTCGTCACGACACCGCGGGCTGCGCGCTGGCGGCCGGCGTCGACCCCGGGCACACCAGCCAGGCCAACTACCTGCCGCTGAGCCACCCGGCGTACCGTCTGTGCATCGACGCGTACGTGGGCCCGTGGAAGCTGTTGGGGTCTCCGCTGGTGGCGACCGCCGCGGTACTCGTCCTCGGGGTCGTGGTGCACCTGCTGTTCCCGACCTGGAAGCGGTACCGGACCAGGACCGTCCCGCTCGACGAGGCGGAACTCATCGCGTGGTTGAGCACCCTCGCCGCCCGTTGTGGGTTGCCACGGACGCCCGCCTTCGTGGTCGACCAGGCAGCGCCGTTCAGCGCGAACGCCGTCGCCTTCGGACGGTCGGGGTGGTACACGATCAGGCTCGATCTGGGCCTGGTGACCCTGTACCGGACGGACCGGCAGGCGTTCGAGGCGACGCTGCTCCACGAGTACGCCCACCTGCGCAACCGGGACGTGGACCTGACATACCTGACCCTCGCGCTCTGGCGCGTCTTCCTCGTCTGCGTCGTCGTCCCCTTCGTGGTGGTCGTCGGCTGGCGGCTGGTGCCCGCCGTCCTCACACCCGCCTTCCCCTCTCCCCCGCCGGCGCCGCTGGTACGGGATCTGGGCCTGGCGGCGGCCATGGTGGTGTTGATGCACCTCACCACCGCCGAGCTGCTGCGGGCCCGCGAGATCCACGCCGACCTCGGCGCCGTCGCGCACGGTGCCGACCCGGGGTACTGGGCGCGGGCCCGGGATCGGCGGGCACCCGTACGCCGCCGGGGCCCGGTGGCGGCGACGGACCGGGCGGTGCGGGCGTTGCTGCGCACCCATCCGTCCTGGGAGGCCCGGGTCGCCGCACTCGCCGACGCCGCCGCGCCGGTGGCGGTGCGGCCCCAGCAATTGGTGCTCACCGGGATCTCGGTCGTGGTCCTCGGTTATCTGCTCACCTTCACCCACGGGCTCAACACCTACCTGCCGGTCTGGCTGGGCGGTCCGGGGGTGTGGCCGGCGGCGGTGCTGGCCGCCGCGGTGGCGGCAGATGCCGTGCGGCGCAGCGTGCTCCACGCCCCGTCGGGCACCGTCCCGCCCTCCGGCCTGCGCGCCGGCCTCTGGTTCGGGGCCGGAAACCTGCTGGGCGAGCTGGTCTGCAACCAGTTCCTCGGGCTGGACTGGGTGCCGCGCTTCCCGGAGGTCCTCCTGCTCCTGCTGCCGGTGCTGGTGCCCGCAGCAGTGCTCTGGTGGACGGCGGGCTGCTCCGCGCTCTGCGCCGGGCTGGGGCCCGGGCTGCGGAGAGCGGCGGCCGGGACGGCTGTCGTCTCGGTCGCCGCCGCGGCCTTCGCCTGGTGGTACGGCTGGTGGCAGGCGAGCGGGACCACGCTCGCCGCCGGGATGCCGTACTCCTCCACCACGGCCCTGTCGTTCCTGAACGCCGGCTTCGAGCCCTCGGAGCAGCTGGTTCCCTCGACCACTTCGTACGTCCTGGCCGACCTCACGCTGGTGGTCGTGCTCCTGGCTCTGTTCCGGTGGACCGTCTGGCTGACCGTCGCGCTGTGGCTCGTCCCGCTGGCCATCAGGCTGCTCACAGGCCTGCAGCGGCGCACCGGCGGTGTACTGCCCGGCCTGCTCTGCGGTGCGGCCGTCGGCACGGTGACCATCCTGCTGACCCACCGCGCGCAGGTGTGGATCTGGCGGGACGAGCAGCCGTTGGTCCCGGCCCTGACGGTCTACACCGGCTGGCTCTTCGCGCTCCTACTCTGCGGCAGCGTCCTCGCGGCAGCGGCCGGAGCGCTCCTGGGCCGAGGTGGCGGCGCATCGGCGGCCGTCGGCGCGGGCACGGCGACGGCCGTCGGCCTGGTCGTCCTGCTGGCCGTGAACGCGACCGACGGCTGCGTGCCCGCCCTGCGGACGGTGCGCGCCTCCTGCGCCTTCCCCGCCGGCAACGGCCTGCAACTGCTCGGCCTCTACCTCCCCCAGTTCCTGGCACTGGCGGGGATGGTGAGCCTGGTCGCGGCGCTCCCGTTCGCCGTCGCGGGACGGCTGCGCCGACGGTCCCCCACCGCTGCCGGTCGCCGCGCACCGGTCCCCAAACGGCGTACCCTGCGCCTGACCTGCGTCGCCTTCTGCTGCATCGCCCTGCTCGGAGTCGGTGTGCTCGGCTACGCCGCGCCCGGCGATTCCGGGTCCGGCCCGGGCGGTCCGGACCCGCACGAGTTCGTCACCGCCCTGCAGCGCAGACCGGTGGATCGCCTGACAGCCGGTCTGCAGGTGTGGGCCTGGGCCTACTTCGGCGGGCGGACCATCATGCAGCAGTACGAGCAGGGTCTCGCCGCCGCGGTCGAGAGCGTCGGCGCGAACGGCACCGTGGACGCCGCGGCGCTGCGGCGTGCCTGCACGAGCCTCCTCGTCGTGGCCGGTCGCGCCGACGCGTACTTCCCGGTCCCGGTCGCCTCGGAGCAGACCGCCTGGGCCGCGGCCCTGGCCGACACCCGGGCCCGGGCTCGACACTGCCTCGCCGCACCGCTGCCGGCCGGCCCGGCAGAGATCGAGCGGTTCTTCACCGCACTCGACCCGCAGCCGGACCCCGTGGCCGGCATCATCCACCGCTTGCTCGCCCTCTCCCGCCCGGCCCAGCAGCTCATGCTGCCGTGAGGACGTCCCGAGGCAGACGAGGACGACCGCATCCTCCTGGCCCAGCTCGATCACGACTCCTGGATGTGGAAGAACATCCGCCCGCCCTTCTTCGCGTGCTGGTCGGCCACGGTCAGCTCGGCGAGCGCCTCAGGACGACGCTGGCCAGGGCGCGGGCCGGATGGCCGGCCGAGAGCTGGTCGGCGGCGCAGGCCCGGCCTCAATAGGGTTGCGATGGGTGCGCGGATTCACTCCAAGGGCGTCGGCGGCGCCATGGATGCGGGCGGTGTCGCCGTGGACGGCCATCTGCGCCCAGCGGCCACAGCGTGCGCGAGACGCCGGGTCTACGAGGCCCACGGCACGCCCGTCGTGCCCGGCCATGGACTGCTACTGAAGGTCGTCGGCCGCCCCGGGCCTGTCTGGGCGTCCGTCTCGTGCAGGCCGCGTGCACACCCCGGACCGCTTCCGGAGCAACTACACCGGCCCGCCGCCCACTCCGGCCAGCAGGGCGGCCGCGGCCAGGCCGATGCCGGAACTCCCGCCCACAATCAGGACGGTGACCCCGGGTGAGGTAGGGAGCCGGGTCCCGGAGGGGCCGCAGCGTGGTTGGTCATGCGGCTTCCTTCGTCGGGCGCTGCGGCGCGGCGCGGGCCGCCGTGGGTGGATCCTGGCGATCCGGCGATCGTATGGACATCTCTGCCTATCGTCCGTCAAGTACCAGCGTGTCCGTGTCGGTTCAACTGTCGGTCAATACCTACGGTCGCGAACGGGACGGATCCGACATTCGGACATCGGAGTTCGACCTTCGGACAACAAAAGGTCAAGTCCTTATTTGAAACCTGTCAAAACGATCACTTCGCTGACACGCTCGCAGCCAACCCCCCACAGCACCTGCGAAGGAGCAAGAGTGAACCGCACGTCCACCTCTTCGTCCCGGACCCGCATCGTCCGCGTCGGCGCGCTGGCCGCCTCGGCCGCGATGGTCGTCGTCGGTCTGCAGACCGGTTCGGCTACCGCCCAGCCCGACCTCGAGGCCAGCGCCAGCGCGGTCGTCCAGAGCGGCCCGCAGCACGCCGCCGCGATCGCCCAGGCACAGGCCGGTGCGGCGGCGACCGCCAAGGCCATCGGCCTCGGCTCCGCCGAGCGCCTGGTCGCCCGTGACGTGATACGCGACGCCGACGGCACCGTGCACACCCGCTACGAGCGCACCTACGCCGGACTCCCGGTCCTCGGCGGCGACCTGATCGTGCACCAGAAGGAGGGCGCCACGCTTCGCACCACGCGTGCGAGCGACGCGAAGATAGCCCTCGTCATCACCACCGACGCGGCCACCGCCCCCAAGGGCGCCCGCAAGGTCGTCTGGGCCGCCTCCGGCACCCCGGTCCTGGCCTGGGAGAGCGTCGTCAAGGGCACCGACGCCGACGGCACCCCCAGCAAGGTGCACACCATCACCGACGCCCGCACCGGCAAGAAGCTGTTCTCCTTCAACAGCGTCTTCTCGGGCACCGGCACCAGCCAGTACAGCGGCAAGGTCAAGCTCTCCACGACCCTTCGCGGCTCGAGGTACCAGCTCAGGGACGGCGCGCGCGGCGGCCACAAGACGTACGACCTGAAGGGCGGCACCACCGGTACCGGCTCGCTCTTCACGGACGCCAACGACGTCTGGGGCAACGGCTCGATCACCAACCGGCAGACCGCCGGTGTCGACGCCGCCTACGGCGCGGCCGTCACCTGGGACTTCTACAAGAACGCGCTCGGCCGCCTGGGCATCCGCGGCGACGGCGCCGCCGCCTACTCCCGCGTCCACTACGGCAACGCGTACGTCAACGCCTTCTGGGACGACGACTGCTTCTGCATGACGTACGGCGACGGCAAGGGCAACAGCGACCCGCTGACCTCGCTCGACGTGGCGGGCCACGAGATGAGCCACGGCCTGACCGCGGCCACCGCCGGCCTGAACTACAGCCGCGAGTCGGGCGGCCTGAACGAGGCCACCTCCGACATCCTGGGCACCGCGGTGGAGTTCTACGCCAACAACGCCTCGGACCTGGGCGACTACCTCATCGGCGAGAAGATCGACATCCGGGGCGACGGCTCGCCACTGCGCTACATGGACAAGCCCAGCAAGGACGGCAAGTCCAAGGACAACTGGTACTCCGGCCTTGGCAGCCTGGACGTGCACCACTCGTCGGGCCCCGCCAACCACTTCTTCTACCTGCTGTCCGAGGGCAGCGGCGCGAAGACCATCAACGGCGTCCGCTACAACTCGCCCACCCACGACGGCGTCGCCGTGTCCGGCATCGGCCGGGTCAAGGCGTACAAGATCTGGTACAAGGCGCTCTCCACCTACATGACCTCCACCACCAACTACGCGCGGGCTCGCACCGCGACCCTGGCGGCGGCGAAGGACCTGTACGGCTCCACCAGCACCGAGTACAAGGCGGTGGCCGCGGCCTGGAAGGCCGTCAACGTCAAGTAACGTTGCGGGCGGAGAAGTTCGACGTCAGCCCTAGGTTGGCACTCGTGCGAGTGTCAACCTAGGGCTGCGTCAAGTGATCGCCGCCGACCGCTGTACGGCCGGAAGGCAGCCACTGGCGGCGTACAAGCGCACGGTAGGAGCGTCCACTTCGAGGACGGCTCCGGCTTCCTCGTCGCTGAGGGGGTCAACGGGGTGGGGTGCCGCTTCGGGCGTCTGTGGGATGGGCTTGCTTTCGACGAAGGCGGCCGTGCACGCTCTGGTACGACCTCGTCGTCGGGTTGCGTTTCGTCTGGTGGAGGGGCTGGTCGCGGTGTGGACTTGGCAAGTGCTGCGCGGATGCGAGCGCTGCTTTGCAGGACAGCGGGTGGGCCCGGCTCCTGGGGCCACGTGGTGATCAGGTAGTACTCGAAGGGGTTCTCTGCAGTCCCCGTCGGGGGCGATGCGCGGGCGTGGACGCGGACCCGATGCCAGCCTGCGCCGTGGTGGGTGAGCATGGGCGGCTCATCCGGCCCGTAGGCGTGGAAGTAGTCGGACAACAGCGCGCGGTGGCCGTCGGACCGACCGGATCGCCCACGGCGGTGGACCCGGCGTGGTCCGGGAAACCCGTGCCGCGGGAGGGCCCTCAGGAACCGTACGGCCTCAGCGGACGATTCCCGGGTCGCCACCGGCTGCCGGCGTAGCGGGCGAGGGCTTTGGTGAGTTCGGAGTACTGCTGCTCGGACAGCGGACCGAGGACACAGAGCGGGAGCGCGTCGTCCCAGCTGGTGTTGGGACGGCTGCGGTAGAACCAGCCCGTGGGACAGACGCTGTTGGCCTTGGGCTTCTGGACCAAGCGGATACGAAGTCCGGTATAGCTGTACGCCGCATTCCCCGACGTTATGCGGTCCACGGTGACCATCTGTATCCGGTCCCAGGTCACCGTGCGGCCGAACGAGCCCGTGGTGACGATGCCCTGCGGAGCAACGGCAAGGGACCACGGAGTCCGGTTCGGGAGCATACGCCGGTGGTGCCTCTTCGCCCCGGTCATGACCGCCACCGCGGCGAGGCCCACGAGCGTTCCCGCCATGGCGATGATCCACACCACGCCCAGGACCCCCCAGAGGCCGTCCCCCACCCCATCCTCGCCCTTCGCCCCGAAGGGGAAGGCTCCTGCCCCGGCCAGCGCGAGGGAATCGGCTGCCCAGGTCGCGCCGGAGATCACGGCGAGGGGCGTGGACACGGCGGCCTGCCAGACCGGGCGCGCGTAGTCGGTGACCGGCTCCCGGCCGGTCCAGGCGACCTCGAAGGAATCGCCGCGAGGGGGCCGCCCGATGGGCGGCAGGACTGGCGGCGGGTCGGCGATGTGATGCGGTCCGGAGGTCACCGTCGTCGCTCCGGAGATCCCGGGAGCTCCGTTGAGGGAGGCTCGGAGTCCGACCAGCCGTTCATGGACCGCCACGGCCGTCTGGGGGCGCCGGCCTGGGTCACGCTCGAGCAGGTCGGCCACCAACTGGGTCACTGCGGGCGGCACGTTCCGGCCGAGTGCGTCCAGCCGCGGAGCGTCCTCGACCAGCTTGCGCTGCGCTATCGCGAGGCCGCTGTGGCCCGTGAACGGCGCCCGGCCGGCCAGCAGGGCGAAGAGGACGCCGCCCAGGGCGTACAGGTCGGAGCGCGCGTCGCCGCGCTCGGTGAGGAACTGCTCAGGCGCGCCGTACTCCGGGGTGCCTGCGGGGGCGAGCTGCGAGGAACCGGCAAGGGTGAAGGCGCTCTGGATGAAACCGGCGATGCCGAAGTCCACCACCTTGACCCTGCCGTCCGGGGTGATCATGACGTTGTGCGGCTTGATGTCGTAATGGATGATCTGGGCCTGGTGTGCGGCGACCAGGGCGGCACAGATGTCCTGGGCGATCCGGAGCGCGCGGGGCACGGCCACCGGGCCCCCGTCGCGGATGTGCGCAGCGAGATCGACCCCATCGACCCGCTCCATGACCAGGAACCACAGATCGTCGTGGACCCCGCGGTCGTACAGCGCGACCACGTTCGGATGACCGATCTGCGCGGCGGCCACCGCCTCCCGCTCGAAACGGCGCGGCAGATCCGCATGCACCCCGTCATCGAGCACCAGCATCTTGACGGCCACATCCCGGTGCAGCACCTGATCCCGGCCGGCCCACACCTCCCCCATGCCGCCCCGCCCCAGCCGCTTGATCAGCTCGTACCGCCCTGCGATCAGCTCACCGCGCTCCACACGCCACCCCCGATGACGAAGCCATGGCACGCATCAGCCTATGACCAGGACGGCCTGCCTGACGGAGGATCAGGGGAACCTCCGGCGATCCGGCGGCGCCTGCCCACAGGCCAAGCGCCCGGCTGCCGCCGGCAGCGCCGCTACGAGGCCGGGTCGACGGGACGCTTGTAGTACCGCCACGGGAACCACCCCGCACCGACCGGGATCCAGCCTTCCGACTTCATCAGCCGGTGCCGCGCGACGGAGGGGAGCGTGACCCGGCAGTGCTCCCAGGGGTGGCCGGACGCCTCCACCTCGTGGAAGAAGGGGCCGTAGCCGACCATGTGCCATCCGTCGCGGCCGGCCTCCTCCAGGGCAGCCATCTCGTTGAAGGCGGTCAACCCGCCGAGGGTGCGGCGCTTGGGGGCGTTCGGCCCGTCTGTGCGCGGGGTCGACACGCCCGCGCCACCGGCCTTGTCCGCAAAGCGCTGTTGGGCGGCCTGGCGGCTCACGCCCAGGACACGCCCCACCGCGTCCCAGCTGTGGCCGGCGGCCCTGGCGCCCTGGACGACCTCGCGCAGCAGCCGGCTCGCCTCCTCGGCACCGACGCGCGAGGCGTCCAAGAGACGCAGGTACCCGTGGGCATCGTGTTCGAGCGACTCAGCCAGCCCCTCGGGAGCGCCCAGGACGACAGCGGCGATCCCTTCGCGGATCCGGTCCATCTCCGCCGGGTGCAGCAGCGGTTCGTCGTTCATCGGCGCAGCCCGGCAAGGGGTTCGAGGGCGTCGAGGACCGCCTCGTCGCGGCGCGCGCGCTCCGCCGCCCGGGCGGTCAGGCCAGCGGTGCAGGCGATGAGCGCGAGACCCACGACGATCAGGGCGAGGGTGGCGGAGGTGCCGAACCGGTCGCCGAACAACACCGTCAGGGCCGGCAGGCTCATGGCAAGTGGCAGCACAGCGGCCATGGACGCGGTGGCGGGAAAGAGGTCCCGGTGCCGCGCCTTGGAATTCAAGATCAACATGCGTCAAGGAAACCTTGACGCGGCTGACTTGTCAAGAATTGCTTGACACTCCCCTCCCCAGAGCTCGTCCCTGCCGCGCCGCGGTCGCCCAGCCACCCTTTAGACCGTCGCTGGCTCCGGACGCGAGGACATGCTGTTCCGGCTCGCCGCGTATCCGGGGCGAGCCCCGCCCTGGGCGGAGCGCAGGCCCGCCATGTGGGCGGGCGCAGCCCGGTCCTCCTGACCCCGCGGCCGGGGCGCACCGCACGTGGCGACGCGGGCGCCGGCTCCGGGGCGCCGGGTCAGAACGACTGTCCGGAGGCTGCCCCGGCCGGCTTTTGCAGGAGGCATGCTGGCCCGCGCATGATCCGCGTGTGTCGTTTCACGTCAGGCTGCAACTCGGGGCCGAGGCTTCGCTCGCCCTCACCGGCACGTGGAGCAGCCCCGAGACCGCGGAGCGGAAGTTCAGGACTCGTAGGCCCGTACGGGAGCGAGGCCGGCGTACGGATCGAGCTGGTCGAAGAAGGTTCCGAAGGCGAGCGCACCGTGCGTCTCCGGGCACAGGACGCGCCGAGAAGCCTGCCGCGAAGAAGCACAACGGAACTTCGCGAGGCGGGTCGCTACGGTCGCTGACGAAGGCCGAGTTGTACGAGAAGGCGGCCGACATCCCGGGCCGCTCCTCCATGAATCACGACCAGCTCGCCGGCGCCCTCGCACACACCGGCCAGGGCCGGCGCAAGACGCGACCCTCCCGTCGGCGTCCGGCGCAGCGCGGTCGTGGTCAGGGCATCCCTTGCCCCCGGAGCCCGTCTGGTCCGATCCCTCGCTTTCGACGCTACGAGTCGGGTCTGACATCGCCTTCCCCCAGCCGCAGCTCGACCTCCGGGTCAGCCGCGGGCCCGTTCCGGCTGATGAGGTCCTGGAGGAGGTCGCGGACGTGGGGCGCACGGGGGCGGCACCATCCCCTCGGCGGCGAGAAGGTGCCACTGGCAGCCGGGCAGAAGCGATCGAGGCCCTGGAACTCCGCGAGCTGGTACAGCAGCAGGGTGTCGAGGGCCTGTTGCGCGGGTGGCCAGGCGCGCCCGTTCATCATGTTGAGCAGGGCCAGGCCAGCCATCGCGTAAGGGGCGCGCTGCTACCACGTGATCACCGACCTCCTCGGCTACTTCACGACGGACTGACGTACCCGCAACACATAAGCCGGGGCTCCGGCGTAAGTGAGCCTCCCAGGGCATTCGGCCGTCAGCCATGCGGTAGACGGTTGGCGTGTCCAGCACGGGCGCTTCGTCGACTGGAGGCATGGTCGGCCCGATGGCGACGAGGTCGAGCTGAAGGGCAGCACCCCCATGAAACCCACTCGGATGCGCGCGACGGTCGTCTCCGCCGTGCTGGCGACAGTGCTGGCCGCCGCCGCCGCAGGCGTCGGCACGGTGCAGGCGCAGGCGCAGGGGCAGGCGGCCGTTCCTCCGGCCGATCACAATTGCCTGGATCCTGAGGGGACTAACGTCAACACCTTCCTGGGCATCAGCGAGCGGATCATCGGTCCGCCGGCCTGCCGGGAGGCGTTCGTGGGCGAGCAGTGGGTCCGAACGTTCCCGAGCTGGGGCACGGCGGCCAGCGGCGACCACGCCCGGTACCCGCGGGGCTACACACCCGCGCTGTTCAATCCGATGGACGACTTCCTCTCGAAGTTCCTAGGAGTCCGGATCGTCCAGGACATCGGCACCGCCCAGGAGAAGAGCTACACCTTCGGCCCTGAGGTGATCCGCCGGATCGCCGAGTTCGACGGGCTTCCGTTCGCCTACTTCGGCTCGCCCCCGCTCTCTTCGCTGAGCGCCGGCACGCACACGACCACGGTCTTCATGCGGCTGAGCGCGGAGCACTGCGACGGGCTGGGCCGCCGCCGCGCCGAGAACTGCCTTCCCGGAGGCGAACTCGCGTACACCGGCGACACGCCCGTCAGGTTCTTCCCGCGCAACGCTTAGGACACGCGTCCCGGCGGCCGGGGCCCCTTGGGGGCGGGCCCCGGCGGCACGTTGGTCCGGTCCGGCACAACGGTTCGATCAGCTCGTACCCCGCCCACCACTCCACCGCGGTCAGAGCACCGGCGGTACCCGCCCAGCTCAACCGACCGCCTCGAGCGGACGGCGGTCCCGCACCGGGGTCGATCGGTCCCTGTGATCAAGGTGGACCGGCGGGCGCATCCTGGTGGGACGAGCCCGGCCGCCGGCGCGCGGTGAAGCCCACACAGGTCGGCCGGGCAGTGGTGTGCTGCCCGGCCGACGCGTGCATGCCGAGGCCTGCCAGACGGTGCTGAAGGCGAGGCGGACGCGCTCCGGCCGCTACGTCGGCCCGGTGGGCCGCCGCGGAGGGGGCGGGGTGGGCTACCGCGTCGTGATCACGCCGCCGTCCACGCGCAGGACCTGGCCGGTGATGTGGCGGGCGCCGGGCGAGGCCAGGAAGTGCACGACGCGGGCGATGTCCTCGGGGCGCCCGGCGCGCCCGACCAGCGTCTCGGCCACCCGCTCCTCGTGGAAGGCGCCGGTGCGCCGGTCGCCGAAGAACTCGGTGTCGTCGATGTATCCGGGCGCGACCACGTTGCAGGTGACCCCGCGCGGCCCCAACTGGCCGGCCAGGAAAATGTTCCAGCAGTTCATCGCGGCCTTGGCGGCGCCGTACGAGCCCGCGCCGCGGTCCGCGGCGAACGACCCAATGCTCACCACGGCCCCGCCCGGACCGAGCAGCTTCTCCACCGCCGCCGACGTGAGGACGGCCCCCAGGAGGTTCGTCTCCATGTTGGCCCGCCAGCGGTCCGCCAGACCCTGCAGATCACTCGGCGGCGGGCCGTCGAACTCCCGGTTGCCACCGGCATTGTTGACCAGTACGTCCACCCCGTCCGACAGCTGCGCCCGCAGGCTCTCCAGCTGCTCGGGGTCGGTGGCGTCGCAGACCACGGTGGAAACGTTCCCGCCCAGCTCCTCGGCAGCGGCGAGCAGCACGTGCTGCCGCCGCCCCGTGATGACCACGCGGTCGCCGCCGGCCAGGAACTCGGCCGCCACCGCCTTGCCTATGCCCGTACCGCCTCCGGTGATGAGGACCGTCCGAGTCATGTGCACACCTCCAAGGGTTCGGTACTGCGTTGGTTCCGGCCGGTTGGTGCGGCCGGTGGATGTCAGACGGCAGATGCCTGCTGCCGCGCCAGGACCGTGACGAAGCGGGCCCGCGCCACCGGCCCGACGAGGGCCACCGGCAGGGTGACGGCGGCGGCGATCGCGAACAGCGGCCCGAAGCTGTGCTCGTCGGCCAGCCCGCTGACGAGGTACGTGCTCAGGGCGGCCCCGGTGTACACCGCGCTGGCCACCAGGGAGGTGGCGATTCCGCGGACCTGGGACGGGGCCACCTGCGTCCCCCACGTCTGCACGATGGACTGCACGAGAGCGAACGCCAGGCCCGACAGGACGGAACCGACCAGCACCGTCGCCATCGACTGCGCGGGTACGCACACCAGGTAGCCCAGGAAGAGCAGGGCCCCTCCCACGGCGAAGTGGGTGGCCGCCGGGACCCGGTCGCCGAAGGTCCGTACCGCGATCCCGCCCGCCACGGCGGCCAGTCCGTAGCTGCCGGTGACGATTCCCGCGTCCACGATGCTGTGACCGCCCACCTGGAGCGCGGCGTTGAAGAAGTTGAAGAATCCGAGCATCGCGGCGCCCTCGAACAGGGCGAAGACGACGAGGAACCGGAACCAGCCGACACGGAAGACCATGCGGAGCCGGTCGGCCACGCGCGTTCCGGCCGGGGCCGGGACCGAGGCCTCGGGGATCCGGCCGAAGGCCAGGGCGAGCACGGGCGCCGCCACGGCGACCAGCAGGATCGCGGCGCGCCAGCTCCACAGGTGGGTGAAGACTCCGGCCACCACGGTCGCGCCCGCCGTGCCGACCGCGCCGGCCGCCAGCACCGTGGCCACCGTGCGCTGCCGCCGCTCGAAGGGCAGCCGGTCACCCACGTAGGCGACCATGACCGGGAGCAGGGCGGCGGCGGAGGCTCCGGCGAGTGCCCGGCCGAGGACCAGCAGGCCGAGGTTGGGCGCCAGCGCCGACAGCAGGTCCGCGACGCAGATTCCGGCCAGCGCCCACCGCATGACCCTCACCCGGCCGAACACGTCCGAGATCAGTCCGTGCACCGGCTGCATCACGCCGAAGAGCAGCAGGTAGGCCGTGAGCGCGGCCGTCACCGAACCGACGCTGACGTGCAGCCCCTCGGCCGCGGGCAGCAGCAACGGTGTGATCACGATGCGGTCGAAGTTGCCGAGGAACGAACCGTAGTAGAGCAGCCGCAGGTGCCGGTTCTCGGCGGCCTGCCGGCTTTCTGCTGCGTGCCCGCTCTCGACTGCGTGCGTGTTCATGCGGCTCCTCGCCTACAGAGACGACGGGGGCACGGACGCGGCCGCGCCAAAGCCCCGTGCCTCCATCAGTTCGTGACTCAGGTACCCGTCATGGGGGCTGACGTCGCCCGCCGAGTGCGTCGGCAGCGGTCCGAGCAGGACCTTGCGGATGGACCGCTCGCGCAGCGCCTGACGGGCCAGCTCCGGCTCGTCGCCCAGGATCGTCAGCGCGAGGGTGTCCCGGAGCGGCCCGAAGCCCTCCGAACGCTCCCACGGCAGCACCCACACACAGGGGAAGGACAGTTCGATCCGGGCCCCGGGATGGTCCGAGCGGTCGCAGAGCAGGACCGCCGGGCGCAGCCCCGCCGACCCGTCGCCGAAGTCGGCCACGGGGCCGTCCGGGTACAGCGCGGTGGTGACGTCGACGGCTCCCTCCTGCCGGGCGGCCAGGTGCTCCCGCAGCGCGCGGGCCTCGGCGACCGGAAGGACCGGTACCTGAGCCTGCGGGGACTGCGGCGGTGCGGCGGTGAGGCGGGCCAGGCGCTCGGCCAGGGCCGTGGCCAGCTCCTTCGGGTCCCCCTCGGTGAACACGGCCGTGGCGTTGGTGCACCGCATGCCGGCGTCGTAGCCCACCGAGTCGCAGATCACGTCCAGGGTCTCCTCCGTGACCGGACCCGTGTGCAGCAGCTTGGACCGTCCGGGGCCGCGCAGGATCACGCGCCGGTCCCGCCCGTAGCGCCGTTCGGCCGCGTCCCCGCCGAACACCAGGCTCAGGTCGGCCGCCTCGACGAGCGCGTCACCGGTGGCGTGGCTGCCGGGCAGCAGCGAGAGGTAGTGGGGGGCGACCCCGGCCGCCATCAGCGCGGCGATCATGCGGGCCGGGGTGAACGGGTCGCGCGTACCCGGCCTGACCACCAGCCGGTACCCGCAGCCCAGGGCAGTGAGCCACTGGGTGTGGGTGCCGGGGTTGTTGCTGGGGGCGATCACCGCGAGCACGTCGCCGCGGCGGGCCCACACCGCGTTGATCTCGCCCGGGGCGAGCTCCCCGCCCAGCCCCGCCGGCCTCTCGGCCGCCAGCCGGGCGCCGACGTTGGCGAAGGTCTTCGCCACGTCCTGGAGCGAGTGCCCGGCCACGGTGACGGGAACGCCGGCGACCCGTGCCTGCAGGTCGCAGTAGCGCTCGGGGGTCAGGCCGGCGAGCTCTGCGGTGGCGAACAGCTCGCCCGCCCGCCGCAGGACGGCCGCGTCCGGTGCGCGGTCCTCCCCGCGGCGCGCGTCGGCCACCGTCAGCCGGGCCAGCAGCGGCGGCGCGAGGTGGACGGTGGCCAGCGGCGTACCGTCCACGCCGCACAGCTCCGCCTGCTCCGCGGAGCGGGCAGTACGGCCGGCCCGCAGCAGCGGGATCTCGTACAGCTCCGTCGCGGCCGCCATCAGTACACGCCCTCGACCACGCCGGTGCCGGCGCCCTCGTACGGCCGCACCGCGGAGAGCTCGATGCCCGGGAACCCGTCGGCCGAGGCGCGGCGCGTGGCCAGGTCGCGCTCCAGCGTGGGCGGGGTGAAGTAGTCGCGGGTCATGACGGTGATGACGACCCGCCCGTGCTCGTCGTCGGCGACCGGGCGGGCCGGGTCCGCGGGATCGACCAGCTCGACGACGGTGTACGGGTAGTACGGGCGGAAGATGCAGGCCGCGGTGTCGCCGGGCCGCGGGGTGCGTTGCGGGGCGACGCCCATCATCGTGTTGCCGTAGGCCCCGGCGAGCTTCGCGTCGGGGAAGAGCTCCTCCTCGAACAGGCGCAGCGACTCGGGGTCCATGCTGGTACCGCCCCAGATGATGCCGCGGACGCTCTCGCGCAGCGGCTCGTACACGTTCTCGCGGGCGGCGATCGCCTCCAGGATCTTGGGGGTCGTGGAGATGCCCCTGATGTCCTGGGTGTCGAGCACGTCCTTGACCTGGTCGAGGATGTGGTCGACGTAGCGCCGGTATTCGTCGTGGCGGCCCTGGGTCACGCAGCGCCGGACCCACCGGGGGTCGATGTCCACGAAATAGCACATGTGTCCGCGCAGTTCCGCGAGCGTGCCGATGTTCTTGGACATCACGTGCGGTCCGGTCGGCCCGATGTGCAGCCAGTGGCCTTCGCCGGCCGGGAAGCCCTGCTCGTCGAGCATCATCGACTGCCAGGCCACGTTCCGCCGGCGGGACGTGGCGTCGACGATCCGCTTGGGCGCGCCGGTGGCGCCGCCCGACTCGTGGACGGCGAAACGGGGGGACTGCCCGCGGCTGCCAAGCGGGACGAGCTGATCGGCGGGAATCCGGCTCCAGTCGACCGGTACGTCCTCGAACAGCCGCAGATCGGCCAGGCACTGGACGTCCGTGCGCGGATCGAAGGAGAAGTCCTTCGACCGGTTCACCCAGTACGGGCTGCCGGTCAACGGGGAGAAGTGCCATTCCATGGTGGCCCGGACGAGGTCGTCCACGTCCGGGGAGCGGTCGAGTGGGGGCTCAAACACGGAGCTGAAGTCGTCGGCCATCTGGAGTCGATCCCATCTCAAACAAGTCTGCCGATTGTCAGTAACCCTGATTAACTGTCGTATGTCGGGCTCCGCCCCAGGGCGTCGAAGTGACGTCCGGGGGCGGGCGAGCTGGTGCTGATGTCACGTCATGTCGCCGTCAGGGCCGGCGAGTCGGCAGCGCCGCGTGATCGCGGTGGCGCGGCTCCGGCTGCCGTGGTGAAGGGGAGTCAGCCGCCCGCGACGGCGGGGATGATGACGAGCTCGGCGCCCGGCCGGACGGCCGTCGCCAAGCCCTCGAACCCCCGCACGTCCTCGTCGTCCAGGTAGAGGTTGACGAACCGCCGCAGGTTGCCCTGCTCGTCGACCAGCCGCGCCCGAATGCCGGGATGCCCGGCGTCGAGGGCGTCGAGCACCCCCGCCACGGTCGGCGCGGTGGCGGCGACCCGCACGTCGCGGGCGCCGCCCGTCATGGTCCTCAGGATCGTCGGGATCCGTACGGTGACACTCATCGCGAAGCCTTTCCGTCGTGAGGCAGGAAATGGTGCAGGTGGGCCTCGAGGAACTCCTCGGCGGTGCGCGGCGCACGGCCGAGGAGCTGCCCGAGGTCGTCGGTGACCGGCTCTCCGGCCCCCTCTCGGTAAAGCCGCCTGAGCGCGGTCTCGTCCTCGTCCGCCGCTCCCGGACCGCCCACCGACCCGTCCTCGGACGTCCGTACCGGCCGCCCCGTCAGGTCGCCGAGCAGGTCGGCGAGGGCGGCGTACGTCGGCGCGTCCGGCCCGGTCAGGGCGTAGCTGCGCCCCTCGTGACCGCTCTCGGTGAGCACCACGGCGGCCGCCGCGGCGACGTCCACCGCGTCGACCAGGCTGACGCCCCGCCCCGAGGCGGGATCCGCCAGCACCCCGTGCTCCCGCACCCCCGCCGCGCAGTCGCCCAGCAGCGACTGCATCGCGCGGTTCGGGCCGATGACCGTGTACGGAATTCCGCGCCGGGCCAGGTACCGCTCCGTGATCCAGTCCCGGCGCCCGGCCGGGACCGGGCTGTCATGGCCCACCGACGGACCCCAGCACGACACCTTGACCAGGTGCGCGCCGATGTCCGCGGCGACGTCCACCGCGGCGTTCTGCGCCGCGACCCGACCGGGCGCGGGCGGGCCGAGGAGCAGCACCGCTTCGCAGTCCTCGGCCGCGGCCCGCAGCGCGCCGCCGTCCAGGGGGCCGGCCCGTACCAGACGTACGCCCGGCGCGGTCAGCGGCCCGTCGGCCGGAGGCGGCCCGTCGTCGGTGGTGTCCAGTGCCGCGACCACCTCCGCACCTCGCTCCAGCGCGGCAGCCACGGCCAAGCCGCCCAGGGCGCTGTGCGCGCCGATCACGAGTACGGGCATGCCGCCCCCTCTCTTCCCTCGCTCCGCCCGCCGAGCGGCGAGCACCTCGGTGGCTCGCGTCAGTGCTTGTGGTCGTGCTGGTGGCCGTGGCCGTGCTGGTGCTTGCCCTTGTGGCTGTGCGGGTGGTGTCCGTGGTCCCCGTGCCCCTCGGGCAGCACCCCGCCGTGCGCGGCGAGGTGGCAGGCCGGGCACACCATCCGCCCGCGGTGCTCGTGGAGGGTCTCCACGCTCGTCGGGTTGCCGCAGTCCACGCAGACGTCGACCCGCGCCACGTGCTTGGTGTGCGGCGCCTCCTCGGTGACGTCCTCCACCACGAGGATCTCCTCGTCGGGCACGGTCAGCAGCTTGGCGATCCGGTCGGCCTGCGCCGCGGCGAACCGCGCCTCGTCCTCGGCGGTCGCGGTGCCGTCCTCGATGCGCGAGGCCAGCGCCCAGATCTCCTCCGAGCGGAAGACGATGCTGCCGGCCGCGGCCCGCACCTGCACGCCGGAGGACGCGCCGCGGCCCCAGAACGTGAAGACGTTGCGCCCGTTGTCCTCGTGGATCAGGTTGCGCTTGCCGGACGTACACCCGGTCAGGACCTGCAGGGCGTCGACCGCGCACGCGTCGGTCTCGCTGACGAGCACGAGGTTGCCGGTGGCCTCCTCCAGGCCGAGCCGGTCCATCGCGGCCTCGGCGACCCGCAGGCCGAAGGCCACGCCGGGGCACTCGTGCTGGTGGAATCTGATGACGTCGCTGTACGCCTGGTGACGGTCCATGGTGACCTCTCGTCGAGTGGTGAAGGGAAGGAGCGTTGCGGACGCGGGCCGCGGTCAGGGCCGGGCGGTCCGCTGGCGCGGCAGTGCGGGGACGACGCGGATGGGTGCCTCGTGGCCGTTGTCGCCCTCGAAGTAGGCGCGCAGCCGCGGCCGATGCAGGTCGACGACCGAGAGGATCAGGGTCCACTGGCCCGATCCGCCGGCCAGTGTCCGGTCCAGTCCGGTGCAGCTGTCGCGCACCGGATCCTGCGGCCATGCCACCCGGTGGGTGTGGTAGTTGCCGAACAGCACCCATCCGGACGCGTCGCAGGCCCGCTCGATCTCCATGAGCTCCCGCGGGTCCGCTATCCAGCCGCGCTGTTCGTTCGGCGTCTGCGAGGGGATGGCGTACGCGTTGACCACCTCGTCCATCCGCTGGTGGTGGCGACTGTCGTGCCGCAGGTTGGTGATCAGCGGGAAGACCGCCCCCACCTCGATGCCGGTCCCGGTCGGCCGGCCGGCGAGCATCCCGAAGGCCTTGCGCTCCTCGGTCTCGCCCTCCAGGTAGTGGCCGGTCAGCTTGCGCACGGCATGCGCGACCAGGCTCGCGTACAGCGGCCGCATGAAGACGATCTCACTCGCGCGGGCCAGGTCCGTCAGGCTCTCGGGTGCCTTCGTCGCCATGGTGCTCATCGGGCGTCCTGCGCGCCGTCCGCCGGCTCGGCCGGCGCCCAGACCCGGGCCAGTGCCACCGCGCGCGCCGCCAGTGCGGCCGACTGACCGAGGTAGCCGGCCGGGTCGAAGATCCGGTCGAGCTCGTCCTCGCCGATCGTGGCTCCGGCGAGCGGGTCCTTGTCCACCAGTTCGCGCAGCGAGTCGCCGTTCTGTCGGGCCGACTGGGCGAGTTCGTAGACGTACTCGTGCGCCGTCTGCTTGCCGATGTGCTTGCCGAGCGCGAGCATCAGCTTCTCGGTGGCGATCTGCTCGGCGACGTCGCGGACGTTCGCCCGCAACCGCTGCGGCTGTACCTGCAGACCGTCGACGACGTGCTCGATGATCTCGCAGGCGGACAGCGCGTAGTGCGACACGTCGGGCACGCACGCCCACTCGATGCGCAGCGTACGGGCGTCGCGCTCGTGGTCGCCGACCATGCAGGCGTACGCGTTGACCACCTGCGCCGCCGCCAGCCTGGCCATCACGACGGCCTGCTCGCAGCTCTCCGGATTCCGCTTGTGGGGCATGGTGCTGCTGCCCACCTGGCCGTGCCGCCAGCCCAGTTCGAGCTCGCCGAACTCCGGGCGCACCAGAGTGCGCACCTCGTCGCCGATCCGGCCCATCGTCCCCGCCACCATGGCCATGAAGGACACGAACTCGACCACCCGGTCGCGGGCGACGTGCCACCCGACGGCCGGGGCGGCGAGCTCGAGCCGCGCGGCGAAGTCCTCCAGCAGCGGCAGGGCCTGCTCGCCGAAGCCGGCCATGGTGCCCACCGCGCCGAAGAGCTGGGCCGCGGCCACCCGGCCGCGCACCTCGTTGAGCCGCTCCAGGTGGCGTGCGAGCTCGTCGATCCAGCTGCCGACCTTGATGCCGAACCCCATGGGAAGGGCGGGCTGTGCGTGGGTGCGGCCGAGCGAGACGGTCTCTGCGTGCTCCTCGGCGATGGTCGCCAGTGCCCCGACGATGACGCGGAGCCGGCGCTCCACCTCGTCCAGCACGTCTCGCATCTCCATCGACTGCGCGGTGTCCTGGATGTCCTGGGTGGTCGCGCCGTAGTGCACGTACTCGCCGGAGTCCCCCTCGCAGACGGCCTGGAAGCCCCGCAGGAAGGCGACCAGCGAGTGGCTGCTGCGGCGGATCTCCGCGCGTACGGTGTCCAGGTCCAGGAGCTCCACCCGGGCGGCCCGCGCGATGCCGGCGGCGGCCTCGGCCGGGATGATGCCCAGCTCCGCCTGGCTCAGGGCGAGGGCCGCCTCGACGTCGAGCCATCTCTGGTAGCGACATCTGTTGCAGAAGATCCGGTGGCTGGTCGCCGTACTGTACCGGTGGCCGTAGAACGGCGAGTCGGTGATGTGGCTGCGTACGTGGGTGCACTCGCCGGCGGTGGAGGCGAGCTCCGCGTCGGCGGCCAGGCCGGCTTCGGGCGACGTGGCAGTGATGCTCATCGGTTTCCCCTCTCAGGTGCGCTGTGTGCTGGCGAGTGGTGCCGCCCGGTTTCCGCGGGGTCTGGTGACCTCGCGGTACGGGCACGATCCGTACGGGCGCTCCGTGGGCCGGACGACGGCCGCCGAGGCGATGTCCATGGCGACGCGGCGCGGGCTCACGCCGAGCGAGCGGGCGCCCGTGAGGATGTCCCCGACGAGCTCGCGCATCATCCCCGCGAGCGTCTGCAGCACCTCCTCGGGACCAGGGGTCCGCTCCGGACCGAACAGCGCTTCCATGGAGGCCGAGCCGCCGATCCCGCCGATGAAGTCCGGCACGACGACCACGCCTCGGTCGATCAGGAGCTGCTCCGCGGTGTCGCTGAGGCCGTAGTTCGCGCCCACCGCGACCACGGGCACCGGGAGCAGCGCGGCCCGTTCGGCGGTCAGCGCGTCCTCCCCGCCCGCCAGGACCAGGACGTCGGCCGGCAGGTCGAGGAGCGCCTCGGCCGACAGCCGCAGTGGGGAGCCGAGCAGGGTCGGCACCGGACGGCGCTGGTCGATGCTGATCATGTGGGCGATGTCCAGCCCGCGCGGATCGACCACGCAGCCGTACGCGTCGGCGATCGCCGTGATGCGCGCTCCCTCCTCGAGCAGGGCCAGCGCGCAGGCCCGGCCGAGCGTTCCGAAGCCCTGCAGGGACACGCTGAGCTGCCCGCCGCCGTGGCGGCCGTGTGCGGCTGCGGCGAGCGCGGCATGGGCGAGGGCGTGGCCGGCCCGGCGCTGGCCCATGGTGAGGGGGCCGACCGGGGTGTCCAGCAGCGCCATCCGGGCCCGGAACTCGTGGTCCGGGATCCCCTGTGCGTGGCGAATGGCGATCTTGACCGATTCGACGCCCAACATGGCCGCTATCGACTCCAGTTCGGCGAACTGCGTGCCCATGTCGCACCCCATGCTGTAGCGGGCGCGCAGCTCGTCCTGGAGGAACTCCAGGAACCGGCGCAGGACGGCGAGCCGGCGGGGGCCGTTCGGGTCGTAGGCGATGCCGCACTTGGCACCGTCGACGTTGAGGCCGAGGACGCGTTGCTTGAGCGTCATGCGGCTGGAGAGCATGTGCAGCGTGTCGGCGGTCAGGCCGGACTGCATCCGGCAACCCCCCGCGGCCAGCCGGCTCGACGTCGCGTCGTAGACCAGGTAACCGGGACAGTGCTCGACCGGATCTGTGTACTCGATGACACGGACCATCATGCCCCCTGGGTCATGGGTTGACTGGATCCGAGCTAGGTTGATTGTCTGCAGTCAGGACAGTCAGCTGTGCTGTCGAACTGCGATCCGAGAATGTCCAGGGCCTGGCGAGTGCGTCAAGGGAGTGCGCTCAAGACCGGACCTAGCTCTGACATTGCGCTGCAAGAGGGAGGCAAGATTTGACAGTGGACAAGGAACTGGACGGCGAGAGTCCGCCGCCCCTCTTCGAGGGCTTGCGGGGGTGGCACGGTTTCCTCCTGCGCAAAACGAGTCAGCACATCACGGAGCTCGCGGAGGAGGGACTCTCGCAGCTGAACCTGTCGATGCGGCAGTTCGGCGTGCTCAGTGTGGTCGAGGCGGAACCCGGCCTCAACCAACGGACGGTCGGGGCCAAACTGCGCATCGACCGGACGACGATCGTCGCCCTCGTCGACGAGCTGGAGCGGACCGGCCTGCTGGAACGCCGGCGCGGTTCCGACCGGCGCACTTTCGCCCTTCACCTGACCGACCGGGGGGCCGAAGTACTCCACGGGGCGGGTGAGGTGATGACCGAGGTGCACGAGGAGTTCCTCGCCCCGCTCTCCAGCCTGGAGCGAGCGGTCCTCCAGACGCTGCTCGTCCGGCTCGCGGCACGCCGGACACCGGAGTAGCCGGTGGAACGCCGCGGACGGGGCGGCCCCCGTCCGCGGCCGGCCCGGCAGCACCGTGCACGTACGCCACCAGGACCAGGCCGAAGTGCCCCGCCGGCGCCTGGTACGAGGCCAGATCGGCCAGCACCGCGTGCACCTCCGATCCGTCCGCCGCGGCCCGGTCCGCTGCGCGCGCCAGCGCGGCGGCGGAGAAGTCCACGGCCGTCACGGCCCACCCGTACCGCGCCGGCCACAGTGCGTGACGCCCGGCCCCGGCCCCCAGGTCGAGGGCCCGGGGCCCCGCCATCTCGGTTCTCTGGCAACGGAGTTCACCAGTGACCAATGGATGGGGCTGGCGGGTCCAGCCTTGTTCTCCCTGGGTGTAGCGGCGGTCCCAGTACTCCGCGGAAAGGGTCATCCCCGCCCTCCGTCCCCTGCTGAACCGGGCCTGCCGGAACCGACTCGTGGCGCATCCGTACCACGTCCAGGAGCACTCCAGCGGGGCTCCGGCCACGACCCTTGACAGTGCTTTGGATCGTCACGAATGCTGATAATTGTTCAATGCGAAGTATGTGCAACAACGCTGACTCGGCAAGAGGTCCGGTCGGTGAGGAGTGGGCCGTCCGGCGCCGCCGCGGCCGCGACGAGGGGAAGTGTGCTGCCAATGAGTCCGTCCAGGGCGTCACGGCTCAAAGACACCTTCGACCGCCGGGAACTCGGCAGGATCGGAATGCTCCTGGGGGTGGTAGCGGCCCTGCACGTCATCGGCTTCGGCCTGTTCATCCACTACAACGGCATTCAGAAGTACCACTCGATCTCCGATTCCCACGGCACCCTCCTGTACGCGGGGGCCGCGAGCCTCGCCTATGTCTTCGGGCTGCGCCACGCCTTCGACGCGGACCACATCTCCGCCATCGACGACACCACGCGCCTGCTCCTTCAGAAGGGCCGCAAGCCGCTCGGCGTCGGACTGGCCTTCTCCCTCGGCCACTCGACGGTCGTCATGGCCATGTGCGTGGGCGTCGCGTTCGCCGCCAATGCGGCGGTCCGTTTCGAGAGCAGCTTCGCCGACACCGGAGGCCTCATCGGCACCCTGGTCTCCGGCACGTTCCTCTACGTCGTCGCCGCCTTCAACTTCGTGATCCTGGCCGGAATCGTGAAGGTCTGGCGCCAGGTCAGGAGCGGCACCTACGAGGAGCAGCGGCTGGAGGAACTGCTGTCCTCCCGCGGCTTCATGAACCGCATCTTCAAGGGCCGCTACAACAAGTTCATCAACCACTCGTGGCAGATGTACCCGGTGGGCATCCTCTTCGGCCTCGGCTTCGACACCGCCACCGAGGTCGCCCTGCTCGGCATCTCCGCCTCAGCCGCGGCCGGAGCGGGCGTGGCCGGCGTGACCCTCCCGCCCCTGGCGATCATCGCCCTGCCGTTCATCTTCGCCGCCGGCATGTCCCTGATGGACACCATCGACGGCATCTTCATGTCCAAGGCGTACTCCTGGGCCTTCGGCAATCCGGTGCGGAAGATCTACTACAACATCACCACCACCGGCATGTCGATCTTCGTCGCCTTCGTCGTCGGCACCCTCGAGTTGTCCGGCGTCCTGACCGACAAGCTCGGCATCGCCGACCGGGAACCCTGGAAGACGCTCAACGGCATCGATCTCAACAAGATCGGGTACTTCATCGTCGGCATCTTCCTGGCCACCTGGGTGGGCAGCGTGCTGTGGTGGAAGTTCCGGCGCCTGGAGGAGCGCTACACCCCCGCGCTGGGCGCCGGCGCCGCGGTGGCCTCCCTCGACCAGGTCAGCATCGACCCCGCCAGGCTGACCCCGGAGCGCCTGGCCTCCATCCGGATGGCCATTCACCACGAGCTCCACCACCACGGCCTGCGCCACGGCCACCGGCCCGCGAGCGCCCCGGAACAGGCCCGCGCCTGAGAGCGCGCCCGGACCACGCGACTCCCACGGACTCCCGGTGACTCCGGGCCGCGCACGGCGCTGGACGTTCAGGGTCGGATGACCGCCGGCTCCGCCGGGGCGTCGTCGCCGCCCGGTGCGACGGCGCGGGCCGGGAGGTGCCGTACGGACGGGACGCACAGCAGGGCGAGGGCCGCCGGAACGGCGACGGCGGTCATCGCGTACAGCGTCGGGCGCATGCCGAGGGCTTGGGACACCGGGCCGGCGAGCGCCAGGCCGAGCGGCATCAGTCCTGACGACAGGAGGTAGTCGTAGGAACTCACGCGCGACAGGGCGTGCTCGGGCACATGCGTCTGAAGCGCGGTCTCCCACAGGACGAAGAACACCGAGACGGCGACGCCGGTCACCGCCTCCAGTACCGCGACCATCGCGAGGGACCCGCCCGAGCCGATGACGAGCGCCTGGCTCGCCGCCACGGCGAGGGCCGCGGCGGCCACCGCCATCGGGCGCGCGGTCCTGAGCCGGTAGGCACACAGGTCCCCGACGACGGAGCCGACGCCGAAGGCCGCGACCACGGTCGACCAGCCGGCCGCCCCCGCCCACTCGTGCTCGGCGAGGACCGGGCCGAGGACGAACACGGCCGGCAGCACGACGACGTGGTACACCGCCATGGCTGCCATGCCCGACCACACCCACGTACGGCTCCGCACGTGCACCCAGCCCGCGCGCAACTCCGCGAGGAACGTGCCCTCTTCGGCGGCCCGCGCCGGGTAGCCCGTCCCACGGGGTTTCAACCTCACCAGGAATCCGGCACTGACGGCGAAGGTCAGGGCGTCCAGGGCGAGCGCGCCACCGGGGCCGGCCAGCGCCACCAGGCCACCGGCCACGGCCGGACCGAGCACGAGTGCGGAGGACTGGGCCAGTCCGCGCAGGGCGTTGGCCTGCCGCAGCCGGTCGGACCCGACGACCAGCGGGATCAGGCCCGTGGAAGCGGGCATGAAGAACGCGTCCGCGCTGCCGAACACGGCCGTCAGGACGGCCAGGTGCGCGACCCCGGCGACGCCGGTGAGCAGCAGTACGGCGATGAGCCCCTGGACGACGAACCGCACCAGGTCGGAGGCGAGCATGATGCGGTGGCGTGGAAAGCGGTCCGCCCACACGCCTCCGGCCAGGGTGAAGAGCAGCATGGGGACGAGGCCGGCGGCGGCCACGAGGCCGACGTCCGAGGCGGAGCCGCCCACCGAGAGCACGGCGAAGGGCATCGCCACGAACGCGACGCGGTCGCCGAGCACCGACAAGGACTGGCCCGCGAACAGGCGGGCGAACTGGGGCTCGTCACGCAGCACACGAGGGACCAGGGACTTCATGCGGCGACCGTTCGGGGGAAGGGAGCGGGCAGGTGCAGCGGCCGATGCTAGGCAACGGCGAGCCACGCCGTCACCCGATTTCCCGCCGCCGCAGTCGCCGTCACGGCGGCAGCCGTGGTCCGGGGCGAGGCAGGGGCGGTCATGCTCGGGACAGGGGCGTGCGCGCCGGTCCGGATCGCGTGGTGGCCCAGTCCGCGGTGCTGCAGCACGTCGACCGGAACCGTCAGCGAGTGGTGCCGGCCGGAGCGGTGGTGCTCCCGGGACGGGGTGTGGCACCGGGCGGGGCCGGCGTGGCGGCCTCCACGGTGAACAGTTCACCGGGGGCGGCGGAGCAGGGCTCGACCAGTGCCTCGGTGCCGGGTGCGGCACTGGCCGCCCTGATGCGCACGCAGCCGCGGCCGGCGACCCGGAAGCGGTACGTGGTCGGGGCCGTCCCGCGCTCCAGGTGGAAGGCCGTCGCCGCGGCGCAGGCGTCCCACGGCTCGAGGAGGCCGTCGGGCGCGCCGCCGGTGCGGACCTTCAGGCAGCCGGTGCCGAAGTCGGGGTGGAACCACTGGATCCGGTAGGCGTTCCCGCCGAGCGGGACGAGGGTGGTGCGCTGCGGGGCCGTCTCGGTGCAGGGCCGCTGTACGGCGACGAGGGAGCGGTACCGGCCGTCGGGAACACGGCCGTCCGTCAGGCACAGCCCGGGCGCGGCGAGTGGGCGGATGCGCACGGCGCCGAGCGGTACGGGGAGGGCCGACGGATCCGGTGTGCTCGCCGCGTGCCCGGCGGGGCCGGGGCCCGTGGCGGGCCGGCCAGCGCCGGAGCCCTGGAACGACCAGGCGGCGACGGCGGCCAGTAACGTGACGAGGCCGACGGCGGCGGCCGTGACGACCCTGCGGCGCCCGCGGCCGGCTCCGTCCACGGGCAGTGGCACTGGCACGGGCACGGGCACCAGGGCCTCCTTCGCGGGGGCGGCGCCGAGGCCCTCCCCCGGGCGCTCCCCCAGGACCTCGTCCACCGGCGGTTCGGCGATCCGGTGCCGGGCCGCCAGCCATTGCTGCTCGTGCCGGCCGTCACCGCAGGCGTGCACGAAGGCCACCAGCAGCTCCGGGCGCGGCAGCGAGCGGTGCCGCAGGACCGAGGCGAGCGTGCTGCGCGGCAGCAGCTCGCCCCGGCCCGCGGCCCGCTCCTCCAGCTGCCGGTAGGTCAGCCGGGACCGCTCCTTCAACTCCAGCATCAACGCCGACAGTTCGTCGGCGGTCCGCAGCTCCTCCAGCGCCTGCACCATGGGGTCCATGCGGCCATGCTGGTCGCAGGCCCGCTGCGGTGCCACGCGCCTTCAGGACAACGTCACGGTGTCATCGGGCAGTCCACGCCGCGCGCGTCACAGCGAAACGGGCGAGGCGTACCCGAGGACCCGTGGCGCGACGGCGTTCTGGGCCTTCTTGTACTCGAGCCCTTCCACCGAGGTGTTGCCCTCCATGGAGTGGTACTTGCGCAGGCGCGTGCTGTACTTGGTGACCACGCCGACGTGGTCCGCCCTGCCGTCGTGGTCGTCGTCGTAGGCCACGACGTCGCCGGCCCTGGGCACGTACGCACCCGAGGCGACCTGGCTCCCGGTGTGCCAGGTCTTGTTGTGCGGGTCGAGACCGTAGAGGCGGAAGGAATCGGCCCCGGCGTTCAGGCCGGTGATCTTCGCGCCGCCCCAGTACCAGGTGAACTTGGCGAAGTCGGCGCACCAGGCCCGGGAGGTCCACGGGACGTCGACCCAGGTCTTCTTCCAGACGCCGCCCTTCTTGATCTTCATGAAGCCCTTGCTGGTCCCGCACGCCTGGCTGTTGGTGATGGTGCCGTGGCGGGGCGCACTGGTGCGGTCCCAGCGGAAGTTGGCCCTGTTCGTCCAGAAGCCGGTGTAGAAGTTGCAGTTGTTGCGCTCGGTGCCGCCCTTGGCGTCGCCCTCGTACCGGCGCTTCTTGACCTCAGGGTTGGTCGTCAGGAACTGGCCCAGCGCCACCTCGGCGATCTTGGTGCCGGTGCCGGTCGCGGCGGTGGCGGTCCCGGTCTGCGGCGGTAACTCCGCGGCCGCCTGAGCCGGACCGGCCAGCAGCGCGCCGCCCGCCGTGAGGGCCGCGGCCACCCCCGTGACCGCCGCGGCCCTCAGCCTGCGGCCCCGTCGTATGGACCCCGTTGCGGACATCCGTCCGTCCTTCCGTCGTCTTCCGTCCGGGTCCGTGACCGGGCCCGGCTGACAGACCGGAAGACTGGTGGAGCCCGCCGGGGGCGGACAAGCGATCGGCCTGTCCGGGACATGTCCCGGCCGGGTCGGGGCCACATTCGGGCAGGTCGGCGGCCCGGGGCCACCTGCGTCCGGCTGCCGGCTGCCTGGCCGATCCCGACCTCGCCTGTCTGCACGTCGTGTTCGCCTACCCGGACCTCGTCGAGCGACGCCGTGGGACCTGACCACCGCGGACCCGGGCCGCCCACGACAGCCGCGCACCCCGCCGTGGAGTTCCGACGTGGTCCGCAGGCTGCCGTGTGCCGACGGCGTCGCCGGTCTTCGGGCCGCTTTCAGATCCGCCAGTGCTGGCCGGTGTAGTTCCCGCAGGTGTTGAGGACCAGCTCGAGGTTGATGGCCGGGGGCCCGTTCGTGTCCAGGCACAGACCGCTCGCAGGGTTGGTGAACCGGCTGCTGTCGGCCTCGTAGTGCCACTGCTGGCCGGTGAAGTGGCCGCACGTGTTGAGCACGGCCCTGGCGCCGGTGGCGGGGGTCCCGTCCGTGTCGAGACACAGGCCGCTGGGAGTGTTCGTGACGTGCAGGCTGGTCCCGTCGTGGCGCCAGACCTGGCCGCCGAAGTTCCCGCACGCGCGGAGCACCACGCCGAGTCCGGGGCGTTGCGGTCCGTCGGTGTCGATGCACAGTCCGCTGTGGGTGTTGGTGATCGAGCCCGTGGAGGCGGAAGGTGACGGGAGCGGCGGGGGCGGTTGGGGCACGGCCGAGGTGGCCAGTGTCGTCTCAGGGGTGGCCGAGCGAGGCGTCGTATCGGGAGCGGTGGTCGGTGATGTCATCGGTGATGACGACGGCACGCTGCTCGCCGGCCGGTCCGGGGGCGAGGTCGAGCCGGACGCCGTCGAGGGGCCGTGACCGGACAGCACCGCCCAGAGGATGCCGGCAGCCGTCAGGAGGAGCACCGTCGCGGCCGCGGCGGCGGCCGGCAGGGTGCGCTGCTTCTGCATCGGAGCGGGCGGTGCGTCCGCTTCCGGCATCTGCCACGTGGCACCGAGGACCGTGCTGACCGCTTCGACGTCGAGGACGGTCCCAGGATCCGTGGTGCGGGTCAGTTCGGAGAGCAGGTGTCCGGGGGTGGGGCGTTGCTCGGGCGACGTGGTCAAGGCCCATCCCACGAGTGCCTTGAGCTGACCGGGTACTCCGTCGAGGTCGGGAGCCCCGTTCAGGAGCCGGTGCAGCACCGCCTCGGCCGGTCCGGTGCCGAAGGGCGGACGTCCGGTGGTGGCGTAGGCGACGGTCAACCCCCACGCGAACACGTCGGCCGGAGGCCCGGCCTGTCCACGAACCTGCTCCGGAGCCATGTAGCCGACGGTTCCGACCGCGACGCCGGTGCGGGTCAGCGCCGTCGCGTCAGCGGTCTGCGCGATGCCGAAGTCGATGACCTTCGGGCCGTGCTCCGAGAGCAGAACGTTGCCGGGTTTGAGATCGCGGTGCACCACGCCGGCCTGGTGGATCGCCACGAGCGCCTCGGCAAGCCCTACGGCGAAGCCGTGCGCCATGTCACCCCGCAGCGGCCCGTGCTCACCGACGTGCTCCGCCAAGGTCGGTCCTTGTACGTAGTCCATCACGACGAACGGTCTGCTCGTCTCGACCTCGACGGTCAGCACTCGTGCCGTGCAGGTTCCCTGGACACGCAGCAACGCCGCGGCCTCGCGCCGGAACCTGGCCCGGAACTCGGCGTCCGAAGCGAGCTCCTCGCGCAGCCGCTTGAGGGCGACCAGTCGGCCGTCGGGGCCTTGTGCGAGGTAGACGACACCCATGCCGCCCGCCCCCAGCCGGCCGACGAGCGTCAGCTCGCCGATCCGGTTCGGGTCCCCCGGGCGCAGACCGCTCAAACTCACCTGGCTCCTCCTGAGACGTGGGGAGCGCGGGCCGCGGGCCCCCTCTGATGCGCCGCACCCGCTCCCTTGATGTGGCCCAGGATCAGGATGCAGGACGCCAACACGTGCGGGTGCGACGTTCGTTGAGGCCGGCATCGGACCTGTGGCCCGGAGGCTGGAGGTCAGGCATGGCCGACCTGCGCGGCCGACCTGCCGTCACCCGGTCGGGCCCGCTGGAGCGTCCGGTCGCAGCGCCGGGTGCGGGTCGCGGGCCGATGGACCCCGGCCGGCGGATCGGAGATCGCGGATCGGAACGCCGGTCGCGCTGTCGCCGGTTCAGGTGACGTTTCAGGCTTTCGCGACATTCGATGTCGAGATCGGGCAATCCAATGGGTGCTCACCCTGTCCCCGATCCAACCGAAGGATGTCCTATGAAGCACCCGTCCCCGGTGCGTCGTGTCCTCTTCACCCTCTCTGCCGCCGCCCTTGCCGTCGCCACCAGCGGCACCGTGGCCCTCGCCGCTCCGTTCCACCAGATCAACGGCCTGGAGTCGTACGTCACCGCGGGGCAGGAGATGACCGTCACGGCGACGTGTCCGGCCGGTGAGGTACCCACCGGCGGTGGCGGTTACAGCACCTCCGTCCTGTTCACCGTGTCCCGTTCGTTCCCCATCGGCTCGACCTGGTACTGGAGCGGTAGGTACAGCCCCAGCGCCACCGAATCGGCGAAGGTCAGCGCGTTCGTCATCTGCACCGTTCCCTGACCTCACGGCGGACCTCTTCCGTCCGGTTGCCTGGTGATCACGGGTGGCCGATGCTGGCCCTCGCCCGTCGCCGCACCGGCGGTTGACGGACCTTCAACACCAGGGGGCACACGCATGACCGACAACCACGGATCGGCTCCCGGCCGTCGCGTCGTTCTCGGCGCCGCCGTCGGCGGCGCGGCCGCACTCGCGTCGGCCGGCACCGCCCGGGCGAGCGGCGGCCGCACCGGCCGGGGCCGCCTCGACCAGGCTGCCGTGGACCGGGCCTCCGCCCGCCTCGACGCCGACCTGCTCGCCGTCCGCCGCGACCTGTACGCCCACCCGGAGACCGCCGGCGACGAGCGCCATGTCGCCGGCGTCGTCGCGGCGCGGCTGAGCGCCGCCGGCCTCGAGGTGAGCGAGGGCGTCGGCGGGCACGGCGTCGTCGCCGTACTGCGCGGCGCCCTGCCCGGAGGTACCGTCGCCTACCGGGCCGACGTGGACGCCGTCCCCGCCAAGGGGGTCCAGACCCCGGGCGGCGCATCCGGGCCGGTGCATGCCTGCGGCCACGACCTGCACGCCACGATCGGCATCGGCGTCGCCGAGGTCCTCGCCGGTCTGCGCCATCGCCTCGCCGGCACCGTCGTCTTCCTCTTCCAGCCCGCGGAGGAGACGCTCAAGGGGGCCGCTGCGATGATCGCGGCCGATGTCCTCGTGAAGCACCGGCCGCGTGAGATCCACGCCCTGCACTGCGGGCCGTTCCCCGTCGGCACCCTCGCCGTCACCCCCGGCGTCGGCCTACCGGGCCAGGACGACGCCACGGTCACCTTCGGCGGCCCCGAGGCGGCCGGTTCGGCCGCCGCCTTCGCCGCCGCCCACGACGCCCTGGGCACCGTGCCGTTCCCGAAGGACGCCGCCGACCTCGAACGGCTCGTGGCCCAGGTCCGCACCCCGAACGGCCCGCTCGCCCGGTTCCTCGTCACCAAGGCCTCCGCCCCCGAACCCGCGGGGGACGGCCGGCTCGCCGTGCGCGCCGCCTACCGCTGCTGGCCCGAGGCCCGGTGGCCCGAGGTGCGCGACCGGATCCGCTCCCTCGCCCGCACCTTCCCCGCCGCCACCGTGGCCTTCCGGCCGGAGCCGTTCCCTGCCCTGGTCTGCCCCGAGGACGACGCGCGCGCCCTCGCCGGGCACCTGCGCCGCCGCCTCGGCCCGCGCGCCGTGACCACGCTGCACGCCGCGTTCCCGTTCAACGGCGAGGACTACAGCCTCTTCCTGAAGGCGATTCCCGGCACCTACACGTTCCTCGGCGTGCGCACACCGGGCGCCCCGATCGACACCGCCTTCCCGCACTACCCCGCCTTCGCTCCCGATGAGCGGGCCATCGGCGTGGGCGTGCGCGCCATGGCCGGCTGGCTCGCCGAGCGCGCCGCCGAGCGGCGGGACTGAGCAGCGTCCCGACGAGCGCCCGCCGACCGCCGGGATCCCGGTCGGCGGGGCCGTCCGTGCACGACGAGGGCTTCCGCCCGTGGTGGGTGGGCGAAGCATGCCGCGACGCGGCTCATGACCAGTACGCCAGCAGGCCGTGACCCACCGCGCTCACGGCGGCGAACGCCTTGGCGCCCCGCCAGAGGGCGTCGCGGGCGGAGCCCCGCACGTGGACCCGTACACCAGGCCGCACACGACGAGCGGGCCCGCGGGAGCTCGCCCGGGCGGGTGTCGGTGTGGTGCAGCAGGCCGGACCGGCTCGCGCAGGAACTGGAAGCGAGCCGGCGCGGGATCGAGGACCTGAAGACCGGGATGCTCGCCACGTCCCACCGCGCGCACCCGGTGGCTGAGCTCCGGAGGCCGCGTCGGGTCGCATGGAGCTCTCACGGAAAGTGGGTCCTGCCTACGTTCCGTGACCCGGCCTTCGTTTGTTTGGACGGGTCTTGGACGTGCGTTGGAGGACTCCTGCACGGTCGCTAACCGGCGGAAGGCGAGTCTGGAGGTCCTTCCTGACCGGCGGCCCCGAGGGGTCCCGGTCGGAAGGAGCCCCCTTCCGACCCGCACCACACTGGAGATACGTTGACCCGCCTCACCGTCAGCAAGCGCGTGGCCGTCGTCATCGGCGGCGCAGGCCTGGCCCTCGGCACCATGGGCACCTACGCCGCGACCGCCGGGACCCAGCACGAGCGGTCCCGGCCCAGCGAGGGCGAGATCGCGCGCCTGTTCACCAGCTGGAACACTGCCCTGCAGACCGGAGACCCCCAGAAGGTGGCCGACCGCTACGCGAGCGACGCCGTCCTGCTGCCCACGGTCTCCAACCAGGTCCGCACCGACCGCGCCGAGATCGTCGACTACTTCGAGCACTTCCTGCAGAGCAAGCCCGTCGGCAAGAAGATCGAGAGCATAATCAGCGTGCTCGACAAGAACACCGCCATCGACACCGGCGTCTACGCCTTCACGCTGACCGACCCCGCGACCGGCAAGAAGAGCACCGTCAAGGCCCGCTACACGTACGCGTACGAGAAGCGGGACGGCGCGTGGCTGATCGTCAACCACCACTCCTCGAAGATGCCCGAAGGGTGATGACGACCCACAGGCCGGAGCCGGGCGCGTCCCGCAGGGTCACCGTGCCGCCGTCGTCCGTCACCAGCTGCTTGACGACGGCGAGGCCGAGTCCCGAGCCGGAGCGCCCGGTCAGGCCCTGACCGCGCCAGAAGCGGTCGAAGGCCCGGGACTTGTCCGCGTCAGACATGCCGGGGCCCTCGTCGAGAACGGAGAGCCGTACCCCGGCGCCCCGGGCGTCGATGCGGACGGTGATCGTGGCACCGTCCGGTGACACCTCGAGCGCGTTCGAGAGCACGTTGTCCAGGACCTGCTCCAGGTGGCCGGGGCCGGCCAGCACCGACGGCCGGCCCTCGGCGGCCGCGACGAACGCGACGGAGACCCCGCGCTCCTCGGCGGCCGGCCGCCACAGCGCCAGCCGCTCCTCCACGATGTCCACGAGCGGCACCGGCTCGGCCGCCGCCACCTTCGCCTCCGCGCGCGCCAGGACCAGCAGTCCGCTGACCAGACGGCTCATCCTCACGACCTCCGCGGTCGCCAGCTCGACGTCCTCCCGGACGAACTCGTCGTCGACACCGTCCGCGATGTTGTCCAGTGCGAGACGCAACGCCGTCAGCGGCGTGCGCAGTTGATGGGAGGCGTCCGCGACGAAGATGCGCTGCGAGGCGATCAGCTTGTCCAGGCGCTCGCCCGCCTGGTTGAGGGTGCGGGCGAGGGTCTGCGTCTCCTGCGGGCCTTCCACCGGGGAGCGTGCGGTCAGGTCGCCGTCGCTGAACCTGCTCGCCATTTCGTTGAGTTGGCGCAGCGGGCGGGTCAGCCGGCGGGCCACGACAGCGCCGATCAGGGCGGCCACCGCGAGCACCGCGACGGCGAGGCCGGCCCGGAAGCCCCAGATCGTCCACAGTCGGTGGTTGAGGTGAGCGGTCGGGTAGACGATGCGCACGGCCCCGACCACCCGGCCCCGGTCCTTCGCGGGAACGGTGATCACCAGGTTGCGGCCCCAGATGAGGTCCGAGCCCCAGTCGGTGGTCGGCCTGCCCTTCTCCACGGCCCGCTCCAGGGCGGCGTCGGGGGCGGGGGCGGGGATGTCCGGTGCGCAGGTGCCGGTGGTCGTCACCTCCACCCGGTCGCGCGTCTGCTGCTCGTACGCGCCCACCATCGCCTCGAGCGCCCGGCAGGAGCTCGCGTTGCCGTCGCCCAGAAGCAGCGCCATGGTCGTGGCCTCGCGCATGAGGAGCGCCTCGGTGTCGTCGCGCAGCTGTGCGGTGAGCGTGAAGGCCACCGGGACGGTGAACAAGAGGATCGCCACGGCGACCAGCAGGATGTAGCTGCGGATGAGCTGGCGGATCATGAGGCGGTGTCGTCCCCGCCCTCGTTCACGACGAGCCGGAAGCCGACGCCCCGTACGGCCTCGATGGTGACGGCTCCGGCGAGCTTGCGCCGCAGCGCCGCCACGTGCACGTCCAGCGTCTTGGTCGGCCCGAACCAGTTCGCGTCCCAGACCGCTTCCATGATCTGCTCGCGGGACATCAGGGCGCCGGGCTCCTCCGTCAGGAAGGCCAGCAGGTCGTACTCCTTGGGGGCGAGCGCCACTTCGCTGCCGTCCAGCCGGACGCGGGCCGCCCTGCGGTCGATGGTCAGCCGGGCTCCGTACCGGTCGGGCGTGCCCGGCGCCGGCGACGACGGGGTGCGGGGCTGCGTGCGCCGCGTCACCGCCCGTATGCGCGCGATGACCTCGCGCACCCCGAACGGCTTGGACACGTAGTCGTCCGCGCCCAGCTCCAGGCCGACCACCCGGTCCGTCTCGTCGCTGCGCGCGCTGATCACGATGATCGGCACGTCACCGCGCTCGCGCAGCGCCCTGCACACGTCGAGCCCGTCGGTGTCGGGCAGCCCGAGGTCGAGGAGGACGAGGTCGTACGGGCCCTGGTGGCTCAGTGCCGCGCCGCCCGTGGTGACCCACTCGGCCTCGAAGCCGTACCGGCGCAGGCCCCGGAGCAGGGACTCGGCCACCGGCTCATCGTCTTCCACCAGAAGTACGCGCACACTGCCCACCCTATGCCAGGGGGTCCGGCTGTCGGGGTCGTCGGGCCATGGGTCAGGATGACAGTCCGTTCGGAATGCGTACATCCGCTCCATGTGGCTGCGCACAACACGACCTGACAGGTGACAAGGTGACGACACGGCACGTACGGCGGCCCGCGGCGGCCTGCTCCCTCGCCCTCCGCGCTCGGGGGGCCGGACGGTGATCCGGGACCTCGTCCTGCACGACTGGGTGGTGGCCGGCATCGCGCTGGCCTCCGGCTGTGTGGCCGGTCTGGTGCTGCGGGCTCTGATGAAGTGGCTGGGCAAGCACGCGAGCAGGACCAAGTGGAGCGGGGACGACGTCCTCGTCGACGCGCTGCGCACCGTCGTCCCCTGGGCGGCCGTGATCGCCGGAGCCGCGGTGGCCGCTTCCGCCCTGCCGCTCACCGCGCGCATCGGGGGGCTGGTCGACCAGTCGCTCACGGCGGTGCTCATCGTCATCGCCACGCTCAGCGCGGCCCGGGTGGTGGCCGGGCTGGTGCGGTCGGTGGCTGCGTCCCGGACGGGCGTCGCGGCGTCGGCGACCATCTTCGTCAACATCACCCGGATCGTGGTGCTGGCCATGGGCGTCCTCGTGGCGCTGGAGACCCTCGGGGTGTCCATCGCCCCGCTGGTCACCGCCCTCGGGGTGGGCGGTCTCGCCGTGGCACTGGCGTTGCAGGACACCCTCGCCAACCTGTTCGCGGGTGTGCACATCCTCGCCTCGAAGACGGTCCAGCCGGGTGACTACATCCGTCTCAGCAGCGGGGAGGAGGGGTACGTCGTCGACATCAACTGGCGCAACAGCGTCGTGCGCAACCTGTCGAACAACCTGGTGATCATCCCCAACGGCCGTCTGGCGCGGACCAACATGACGAACTACTCGCAGCCCGAGCAGAAGCTGTCGATCCTCGTCCAGGTCGGGGTCGGCTACGACAGCGACCTGGAGCACGTGGAGAAGGTCACCCTCGACGTCGTCGACAGCGTGATGGCCGACGTCACCGGGGGCGTACCCGACCACGAGGCCGCCGTCCGCTTCCACACCTTCGCGGACTCCAGGATCAACTTCACGGTGATCCTGGGCGTCGGCGAGTTCAGCGACCAGTACCGGATCAAGCACGAGTTCATCAAGCGCCTGCACCAGCGGTACCGGACGGAGGGCATCTCGATCCCCGCGCCCACGCGCACGGTCGCGCTCCAGCGGGACGAGGCAGGCGGCGCGCCCTCGTCGCTTCCGCCGCTGCCGCACCAGCGGGACGCGTCGTCCGGGACGCTGGCGGACCGGCGGCGATAGCCGGCAGGGAGGCGGAGCCCCGGCCCGGGCCACCGGCCGTGCCGAGGCACCCCGCTTCTGCCGCCGCGGACGCCGACCGCAAGGCCCGGCGCGCGGTCGACGGCACCGAGACCGTCGCCCCGCTCTCCGGGACGGTCACCGCCGTCGCTTCGTTCCGGACGCCCCCGACAGGGCGGTCCCGCGCCGGGCCGCGCCGGGCCGCGCCGGTCCTGCGCCCGTGCGGTCCGGGGGACGCGGCACCTCGCGGCGGCCGTGCCCCCACGCGCCGGTCCGGTCAGGCGTGTGGAGGGGCTGGGGCGGGCAGGAGCAAGGGATACCAGCCTGGCCTGGTGGGAGACCCCGCGCCACCAACCAGTCACCGAAGGTGGCTGATGGACGGTACGGGTGGTCTCGCTCGGCTGTGCGCGGCCCGGCGCCGCGCGCTTGACGGCCTCCTCCGCACCCGCCCCGGGAGCGACCGTGATGGCTCCGACCCGAGGCGGACGAGGATCATGCTCCCCACCCTCGACGTGGCCGTCTGCGCGCGCCCCGAGCGGATCGTGGTGCGCGTCGCCGGCGAGCTCGACTTCGAATCCGGCCCCTACGTCACGGACGTCACCGCCGCCCTGCCCCTCGACGGCCCGGCCCTCGCCGTGGACCTGTCCGGGGTCACCTACATGGACTCCGCGGGCCTCGACGTACTCCTGGCCCTCCGCAGGCGCGCCGCGGCCGAAGGCCACCGCCTGCACCTCATCGGCGTCCCCCGCCAGGCCCTGCGCGTGCTCGACCTCACCGGCACCCGCCACCTCTTCACCCTCCACACCGCCGCCGAACGCGTCCCCGGCACCCCCTGCCAAGTCGTCTGACGCCGGGACCGGTCGCCGATGAAAGCGGGTCAGGCGGCGCGTCATGGCCTGGAAGCGGTGTCATTCGGGGCGGCTGAAGCGGCGGGCGGCCCAGAGCAGGGCCAACGCACCTGCCACCGAGAGGACACCGGCTTCCAGCGGGAGCGGTGGCTGCCGGCCGAACCACTCGATGCCGGCGGCGGCCGCCCCGTCGGGGACCCGGAGCCCGATGCAGCGGCGGAGCAGGTCGACCCCGTAGGCGATCGGGTTGGCGGCGGCCAGGGAGCGGGCCCAGCCGGGCAGGCCGTCGAGCGGGAAGAAGCCGCCCGAGAGGAACAGCAGCGGCATCATCACCAGGCCGAGCAGCATGTGGAACGCCTCCGGCCGCCGGAGGGTCACGGCCAGGGCCAGGGAGAGGGCTGTGATGGTGAACGAGGCCAGGATCATCGCGGCCAGGAGCAGCCCGAGGAGGAGCGGGTCGTACGGCAGGCCCACCGCGCCGGCCAGGGCGAGCAGGACGGCCCCCTGCACCGCGGCGACCGCGGTGCCTCCGGCGCAGCTTCCCAGGAGGATGGTCGTCCGGCGGACCGGGGCCATCAGGAGCTCGCGCAGGTAGCCGGTCTGGCGGTCGGTGATGAGCCGGATGCCGACCATGATGGCCGGCGTCTGGACCGTCATCATCAGCATGCCGGGGAAGAGGTAGGTCTGGTAGCCCACGCCCAGCGCGGAGTGCGGGATCAGCGCGGTCAGGCCGCCGCCGAGGATGAAGAGGTAGAGCACCGGCTGGATGAGCGTCAGGGCGGTGTGCGTGGGCTGGGCGGACAGACGCAGCAGGTCGCGGTGGACCAGGGCGTGGACCGCGCGCAGTTCGCGGCGCGTGCGTGTCAGCGGTCCGCGCACGGGGAGTCCGCAGGCGCCGGGGGCGTCTGAGGCCTCGGAGGTGTCGGGGGCGCCCGGGGGCCGGAGCGCGGGTGCGGTCATGCGTCCCCTTCGGTCACGGGTGGAACGGGCGCGGACGGTGTCGGAAGCGGTGGCACGGTGGTGATGCTGCGACCGGTGTGGTGGAAGAAGACGTCGTCGAGCGTCGGCGGGGTCGCGGAGGCGGCGTGGACGGGGATGCCGCGGGCCTCCAACGCCGAGCAGAGGCGGGGGATCCAGGCGCTGCCGTCGGGCACGCGCAGGCAGAGCCCGTCGGCGTCCGGGGTGAGGACGGCGCCCGGCGGCGCGATCCGGTCGACGGCCTGGCGTGCCGCCGCGTCGTCGCCGGTGCGCAGCACCACCCGGTCGTCCCCGATCGCGGCCTTCAGTGCGACGGGCGTCCCCTGGGCCACCAGGCGGCCGCCGTCGATGATGGCGAGGCGGTCGCAGTTCTCCGCCTCGTCCAGGTAGTGGGTGGTGACGAAGAGGGTGGTGCCCTGCCGGTCGCGCAGGGTGCGCAGGTGCTCCCAGACCTGGGCCCGGGCGTGGGGGTCCAGTCCGGTGGTCGGCTCGTCGAGGAAGAGGATCCGGGGCTCGTGGAGCAGGCCGCGGGCGAGTTCCAGGCGCCGCCGCATGCCGCCCGACAGGGTGCGCACCGGGGAGCGACGCCGGTCGCCGAGCCCGACCGCTTCGAGCGTCTCTGCGGCGCGCCGGAGGGCCTGGCGGCGGCTCATGCCGTAGAGGCGGGCGTGGATGTGGAGGTTCTGCTGGACCGTGAGGTCCGTGTCCAGGGCGCTGTGCTGGAAGACCATCCCGACCTGCGCGCGGACCGCGTCGGGTCGGGTGAGCACGTCGGTGCCCGCCACCGTGGCGCGTCCGGCGGTGGGGCGGGCCAGGGCGCACAGCAGGGCGATCGTGGTCGACTTGCCGGCGCCGTTGGGGCCGAGGAAGGCGAAGGTCTCGCCCTGGCGCACGTCCAGGTCCAGGCCGCGCAGGGCGTGGGTGGCGGTGCCGTCCGGGCCCGGGTAGGTCTTGACCAGACCTCGGGTGCTGATGGCGTACGGCGGCGCGGGCGGGGACCGCGTGGCGTCCGCGTCCGTGGGGGCGGCGGTGAGGAGGGTCGCCCGGGTGGGGCCGTCGTCTCCGGCGTGCGGCTGCATGGTCGGTCCTCGTCTGCGTGGTGCGGCCTTCGGATTCGGGGTGGGTGCTGGGGGTCACGGGCTCAGGGCCCGGGGTGCGAGGTGCGAGGTGCGGGGTGGGTGGGGCGGCGCTCCGGCCGGTGGCGTCATGGGCAGCCACCGGCCGGAGGTTCATCGAGCCCTCTTCGGCGTCCCCCGAGCGGGTGTCGACGAGGGAGCGCGGGCTACTCCCTCCCGACGGGGGCCGGTTCCCAGCGCCGCGTCAACGGGCCCGCCGTTGTCACGGCCGCTGGGCAGTACCGGTGCCGAAGGGGCGTACCGGTCCGCTAGGCGCAGCTGATGCCGACACAGACGGTGTTGAGGAGCGTCAGCAGCCCGACGCACTCGCAGGTCGCGGCGAACGCCGCTCCGTCGGCGCCGACCGGGTCGGTCTCCGGAAGGGCGTGCAGGTGAGCCAGCAGTTCGAGGTCGCGGTTCTCCATGACTTTCTCCTTCTCTGTGAGATGGCGGCAGGTTCCCTGCCGCTCAGCCCGGCTGCTGGATCATCCAGAGCCGGGGGTCCGTGTGGCGGATCCGCAGGAGGAACGCGAGGATTCCCGCGGATCCGTCGCTCCAGCCCGTCGAGACGTCCCCGTACTCGTTGGGGAAGACGACGTGGCCGTCGCGGTGGGCCCGTTCGGAGGCGATGAGACGGGCCAGGTCCTCGGCCGACGCGTGGTGGGCGGGGTCACCCGTGGCCGCGGCCAGGTCGAGGAGGAAGTCGCCGTTGCCGGCCAGTCCGTGGCACTGGGTGAGGGCGGCGCGGGTGGCGCGCTCCACGACGGCGCGGGCGGCGTGGCGGGCGAGGACGCCGAACCGGTCGTCCCCGGTGGTCCGCCACAGCCTGACCAGGAAGGAGCCGATGCCCGCCGAGCCGTGGCACCAGTAGGGGGCCGTGGGCACGTCACCCGCCTGGGCCGGCCACTGGGCCGCTCCTCCGATCACCACCGCGTCGGCGACCAGCCCCTCCCCCGCCGCCACCGCCAGGTCCAGGTAGTCCCGGCGGTCCGAGACGGCCGCGGCGGCGAGGAGGAAGCAGCCGATGCCGGACGTTCCGTGCGCGAAGCCGAGGTAGCGTTTGCCGGCTTCGCCGGGGGCGGCTTCCGCGGGGACCGGCCAGCTCACGCCGGTCGTCCCGGGGTGCGCCGCGGCGGCCAGCCGGTCGGCCGCGGCGACGACGAGTTCGGCCAGGCGCGGGTCGCCGGTGCGCTGCCACAGGTGGGCGGCGGCGAGTCCGCTGCCCGCGGAGCCGTGGGTGATGTCGTGGCTGGGCGTCGGCTCCTGCGGGGCCAGGGCCAGCGTGATCGCGTGCTCGGTGAGGGTGCGGTCGTCGACGGCGCGTCCGGCCTCGTACAGCGCCCATGCGGTCCCCCGGCCGCCGAAGTACAGGCCGGGGCGCGTGGCGCGGGTGTCCGTCCGGGCCGCCGTCCAGTGGCCGGCGGTGGAGATCAGTTCCGGCAGGCGCGGGTCGCCGGTGAGCTCGAAGTACCGGGTCAGAACGGCCAGGACACCGGCCGCGCCCTGCTGGACGGTACAGGGGTCGGTCTCCCCCGCCATGGTGGAGACGGGCCACAGTCTCTTGTCGTCCTGTGGGGTCATCGAGTCGACGAGGTGGTCGACGATCCCGGCGACGGCGGCCGGTACCGGGTCGGGCAGGGGGGCCGTGCGAGGCGGGTCGGCGGCGGGGCGCGCACGGCCCTGGGCCGGGGTCGCTCGCTCCGCCGGGCGCAGGGCCGTGCGCGCCCTGGCCGGGTCCCAGCGCTCGGCGGGGTCGTCCTTCATCAGCCCGAGGATCATCTCGGGCACGCCGTCTGGCAGGGGGAGCGTACGGTCGCAGGCGGCCAGCCACTCGGCGAGCCGCTGCTCCGCGGGCCTGGTGGGGGGCTCCTCGGGCAGGAGTTGGGGCACCTTTCCCGCGAGGACGAAGCAGGCGGTGGCGCCGAGGCTGTAGTAGTCGGCCGTCGGGTTGACGGGCGCGTCCAGCAGGCGTTCGGGGGCGCTGAAGCCGGGGGTGCCGACCGTCGTCGGGAGGGCTTCGTCGCCCTCCAGGACGGCGAGCTCCAGGTCGATGAGGCGCAGTGCGCCGTCGGGCCGGACCATGATGTTGCCGGGGGTGAAGTCGCGCAGGACGCAGCCGCGGGCGTGGGCCGCGGCGACGAGGTCGACCAGGCGCAGGATCTGGGCCAGGGCGTCGGCGCGGTAGCGGTCGCTCCCGACGTCGCGGAAGTGCTCGGCGACCCAGTTGCGCAGCGGGATGCCCGGTATCTCCTCCTGGGCGAGGAACAGGTGCCCGCCGTGCTCGAACATCGCCAGGGGCTCCGGTGCCAGGCCGGTGCCGTCGAGGCTCTCCAGGGTCCGGGCCTCGGCGCGCAGCCAGTCGCGTACGTCGGCCCCGGAGGCGTCGGCCTCCACGTGCGGCCGGGCCTCCTTGATGACCACGGGCGCGCCCGTGGTGACGTCCGTTCCGCGGTAGACGCCGCCCTTGTTCGTGTGGCGTATCGCCTCCCGCACCGAGAAGCGGCCGCCGAGCAGCACCGGGCCGGCCGGGGCCTCCTGCGGTGGCGGTGGGACCGGGAGGGAGGCGGGGAAGGGGCTGACGGCCCAGGACGGGGGCGCGTACCGGCCGGCGCGCACGTCCTCGACGGGGTTTCCGTCGGGGTCCTCGATGTACCAGACCAGTAGTCCCTGGTCCGACAGCCGGCGTCGGCCGACGAAGGCGCCGTAGCGGTAGTGGACCAGGCTGTTCACGGCGTAGGGCTGGTCCGACAGGATCCGGGGGCCGGTCAGGCCCGCCGTGGCCCGGTGCAGTTCCAGCGCGATGCGGGGCGCGTCCTTGTCGGAGCGCGGGTAGACGGTGATGAACTTCCCGGAGCTTCCGCGCGGCGTGGCGCGGGAGTTGAGCGCGCTCACCTTCTCCAGGGACCGGGCGAACTTGAACGTCGAGTCGTCCCGCAGCAGTACGTCCAGGGCCTTCGTGAGGACCGTCGGCGCGGAGGCGGAGGTCGCCGACACGTGGAGCTTCCAGCCCTGTTCGCGCTGCGTGGCGGACCGGGGCGTGAGGCGGCACCACATGTCGTCCGCGTCGGTGGTCCAGCGCGGGCCCTCGCCCGTGGCGTCCAGCGCCCGGCGGAGCAGGTCTTCGAGGTCGGCTTCGGTTGCGTGGCTCGTCATGCCCGTCCCTCTCAATGGCGAGGAGCGTCGGCTGAATATGCCTTCGGAAAGAACGTAGGGCCTGTGCCCGTCGTGCGTCAGCGGGTGCGGCGAGCGCACGGAGTCGTTTGCGGTGCCGGACGGTGTCAACCGGCGCAGGAAAGAAGCGCACAGGAGCATGCGGAGTGGGAATGCTCGTGCGCGTACGCTCGTTGATGTGCCTGGCGGGACTCACGGGGGTGGAAGCGGCCTGAGTTGCTCCGCGCCGCATTCCGCCGTTCCGTCGAATATGCGATCAGAGTCGACCGCCGGGGAGCATTCTCGTCCTCCGAGGCGCACCGGAAAGGGCTTCCTCGTATTCGGCGGCGGCCGGTACCCCGCGGCCGTACCGCACGTCTATCCGCAATTCGACTTGGGAGCTGAATTCGACACGAATGCCAGCCCCCGACTCCGGCGAAACGCTGCCGGCGTCCCGCTGCCGCCCTAAAGCTTTCCGTCCGTCCGGCCCGACGTAAAGAGCCCGATTCCGCCATGGATCCAACCAGCTGCGTAATGCGGCCCGGCACTGCGTCACGCTTCTCGATCAGGCACCTGAACTGCACTATTCCACGACGCCTGAAGCGCCTTGGAGGTGCGGGAAGCCGACCGGAATCGACTCAAAACAGCGAACCGGACCTCTGCGGACGTGGCAGGGAATTCAGCGCCACGTGTGGTTGCCGGCAGGACTGGACCCCGACCTGCCACTTCCGGGTCGACACCACTCCGCCGACCGTGGCCTTCCCTGCCACCGTCAGCGACACGGCCAAGCAGTTCCCGCCCTCCGGCAACGGCCAGACCGCGTAGATCTACGCGGGCCAGACCGGCGCGGTCCGATCACGGCCGTCGACCCCAACTCCTCCGGCCTGAACACCTCCGGTCTCGCCTGCCTGCGCTGGGGCTGGGACCCGCAACTGGCCGGCGCGGACGTGGCAGTGCGGGCCGCGATGCCGACGGCCGGGCAGATTCCCGGCATCACCCCCAGCCGCTGGGGCACCAACATCCTCTACGTCCAGACCGAGGACTACGCGGGGAACCTCTCGCCGATCGCCAAGTACGCGTTCTACGTCCCGTGGCACCCGGGCGGCCCGGCCGCCGTCTTCGGTGACCCCACCGGCGACGGCGTCCCCGACATCCACCAGGTCACCGGCGCCGTCAGCGACGTCCGCACCCACCCCTACCCGCTCACCCCCGACCAGGTGACCCCCGTCTACGACAGCTGACCGCGGCCCGGACACCGGTCGCGGCTTGCTGGACGACCACCCACGACGTCGCGATGGGTGGTCGTCCATGGGCAGCACCGTACGGAGTCCACTGGTTGGGCCTTGGGCGCTTCGCGTGGTCCGGCACGAGGTCTGGAGCCTTGCGCTTCCGCACCCGGACGCTTCACCCAGCTGGCGTCGTCCGCTTGGTGCGGCCACAAGCGCCAGGCACGCTCATCGAGGACCTGGCCACGTCACGGTGCGTCAATGCCGGCAGGACGGCCGGACGCGGAGCAGCTCGGTCCGCAGCGCAGGTGTGCCGTCGACCGGTGCCGGGTTCTCCGCGGTCGGCTCGATGCCTCCGGCGGCGACCTCGTCGAGTGTCGTCAGGCCGGTGGCGCCGACCGTGCCGAACACCGTGTAGTTCGGTCGCAGTGCGGAGTCGCCGTACACGACGAAGAACTGTGAACCGTTCGTGTTCGGACCGGCGTTGGCCATCGCCAGCAGGCCGCGTCCATAGAGGCGGCGCGCGCCGGTCGGATCGGTCGGTGCCGGCGGGAGGTCGACCGGCAGTTCGTCCTTGTACTTGTACCCGGGCCCGCCCTCACCGGTACTGGTCGGGTCGCCGCACTGCAGGACCTTCAGCGTCGGATACGCCGTCAGACGGTGGCACACCGTACGGTCGTAGAACCCATGCCGTGCCAGGTGCAGGAAACTCTGGACCGTGCACGGCGCCTTGGCCCGGTCCAACTGCAGCGGGAGCGGGCCCTGGCTGGTCGGAACAGCCATGTCGACCGTGCCGCGACTGGGGGTGCGCCGCGGATCCGGCGGCAGCGGAACAGAACGCGCCGGCGGCTCGTCCGGAGTCTGTGTGTACTGGCAAGGGCCGTGCGTGGTGCGCGGCGGAGCGCCGTCGGACGCGGTGGCGACACTCCCCCCGGACACGACTAACGCCACGGCCGCGAATGCGCTGATCAGTACTCGTTTCATCTCGACGCCCTTCCGATGATCGCCAGGTCCTGAAGCGGTCGCAGTCTAGGGCGTTGGTTCGGCCCACGGGAATGGCCAACGGCAGGAGGCCGGCGGCGCGGGCTGGTCACTCAGGCCGGCGGCGCGGGCTGGTCACTCAGCCCAACGTCCGCTACTAAGCGATCCCCCAGTCGAGCCGGCGACCACCCGCGGGTCACCGAGCCGCATTCACACCGCCTCATCGGACAGCCACTGCGGCTGCGGGGAGAACGAAGCCCCGGCGTAGCGGTCTGAGTCATGACCCGACAACACCTCCGGCTACCGCAGCACTTCCGGCCCGGGTAGGCCCACCCTTTCCATCGCCAGCGTGGCCGTCTGCTCGGCCGTCAGTTCAGGCACGACGACCGTCTCAGCGAGTCCTGCGATCAGGTCCCTCGGTTTCCACCAGTCCCGCATCTGCGCCTCGCCGAACTCGCTCGACTGAGGGCGGGTGGCATGCCGGCGCAGCGTCTCCTCGAAGGGCACGTCGAAGGAGAAGGCGGCCGTCACCCCGGCGTGGTCCTGGACGAGAGTCCGCAACTCAGCCCACCCCGCCGACCTGCTCCAACCAACCGGTTTCCACTGGGCGAGTCCTCTGCGCGGTCTCCGGAGGTGAGCCCAACGCGGCACAGGCCGGTGAGCTGGTCACGCGGCGGTGGCCAGACCAGCGACCGATGCTGCACGAGGCGGTCGATCAGCCGGCCGCTGTCGGTCACTATCAAACTCTACGGATTCCGGTCCAGGCGCTCCAGAAGGCCTCGGTCCCGCTGCCGACCTCGAAATGCCACCAGCCTTCGTCCTGCCCGCGGGTCAACAACTCCTTGAGCGCGCCGAAGTCCGTGCTGGCCGGCACGTCGAACGCCACCATCGGGAACTCGGTGGGCAGCCCAGTCCTCGGTGGTCACCACGTGGTCCGCTCGGTTCTCGACGCGGCTTCCCGCAGGTGGATGACGAGGTCGGCGACGGGCACCACACGCAGCGACAGGGCTCGGACACCTGGCCGCCGGCCGTGGCGCGGTCAATGCACCTGGGGCTCGTGACTCAGTTCCCGGCGCGGACGTCCGGCAGCAGTTCCGCCACCGGCGTCCGGGTGTGGCGCACCGACCTGCCCGTTCGGGTCGTCGTCAGGAGCCCGGCCGCCCGTAGTGCCGCCGCGTGTTCGGAGGCGGTCGCGTTGCTCACCCGCAGGGCCCGGGCCAGCTCCGTGGTCGTGCGTGGCTCCTCGAGCAGGCGCAGGAGGTCCGCCCGGGTGCGGCCCAGGGCTGCCGCCAGGGGCTCGTCGGGCCCGTCCGCGGCGTCCGGTACGGGTGGGAGGCCGGGGCCCACCGGGAGGGTGAGGACCACGGGGCGGGCCGGGACGTCCTGGACGAGCGGGCCCGAGGAATGGTGGAGGCTCGGCAGCAGGACGAGGCCGCGGCCGGCCGGGTGGACCTCGCGTTCGGCGGCGGACGGCCACTCCCAGAGGGCGCCGTCGAGGCGGCTGCCCGGCGCCAGGGACGTGAGCGCGGCGGCCAGGCCGTGCTCGGCGACGGTCAGGGCGTGCCGGGCGAAGGCCTCGCGGTGCAGGTCCTGGACCCGCGGCCACACCGGTGCCAGCACCGCCTCGTACGCGGCCCGCTGGGCCCGGCGTACCGTCTGCCAGGACGCCGCCTCGCCCGCGTGCAGCCCGCGGATCCAGCGTGGGGCCGGGCGCCCCGCCCCGTACACCCGCTCCAGCTCGGCGCGGACGTGCTCCGGGCGGGTCGTGCGGATCCGCTCGAAGGCCTCCTCCAGGGTCTCGCCGAGCACGTCGAGGAAGGCCGGCGGCCGCCCGCCCGGCACCAGATCGGAGAGCGGGTTCGCGGCGGCCGGCAGGCTGCGCAGGACCCGGGCGCGCCAGCGACCGACGAGCGGGAGGTTCGGGCCGGGCGCGACGGCGGTCGTCAGGGCCGCGTGGAGCTCCTGGAGCGGGGCCGGGCGGGGCGGGAAGCGCACCCGCGCGAGATCGTCCGCCGTGAGGTGGATCCGCAGCACCTTTACAACTCCCTGCTCTTCGCCAGCCTTTCGGGCTGGGCCTGAACCTTCGCGGACCGACCCGGTGCGCCCCCAGGATGCTCGCATGACCTCCCGACGCACCCTCCTCAAAGGCGCCCTGGCCGTGCCGCTCGCCCCCGTCGCAGCCCGCTCGCCGGCCCTCGAGGCGCTCTCGCTGCCCGCGCCGACCGGCCCGTACCCCGTAGGCCTGCGCACCGTCCACCTCACCGACCCGGCCCGTGCCGACCCGTGGGTGGGCGGGGCGCGCGAGGTCATGCTCACCGTCCTGTACCCGGCCGCCGGGGTGCGCGGCTGCCCGCGGGCTACGCAACTGACCCCGGCCGAGGCACGCAAGTTCGCCGAGCTGGCCCCGAGGATCCACCCGGGTCTCCCGTCGGAGGGCACGGTGGACTGGGGCGCCGTCCGCACCCACGGGCGTATCGGCGCACCCCCACTGCCGGGGCGGCGGCCGGTGCTCCTCTACAGCCCGGGCGGCGGGGACTGCCGCGCCCTCGGCAGCAGCCTGGCCGAGGACCTGGCGAGCCACGGCCGGACCGTGGTCCTCGTCGACCACCCCGGGGACGCCAGTCAGGTGGAACTGCCGACCGGGCTGCGCACCACCGTCCTCATGGGGCCGCCGGACCCGGCGACGTTCCGCACCATGATCGACACCCGGGTGGCCGACCTCCGCCTCGTCCTCGACCGACTCCCCCGCTTGCTGCCGGAGGCCTCCGGCATCGGGATCTACGGGCATTCCGCCGGGGGCACCGCCGCCGTGTACGCCGCCGTCCGTGCCTCCCGGGTCAAGGCCGTCGCCAACCTGGAGGGCTATCTCGACGTCGCGGCCGTGCCCGACACCGGCCGGCCGCTCCTGCTCTTCCGCACCGACGGCTTCTCCGCGGGCGCCGACCGGATCGACAGCTCGTGGAGGGGAGTTCCGGGGGAACGGGCGGTGCTCCGGGACGCCAACCACTGGGCCTTCACCGACTACGCGGCCCTGGTGCCCCACCTGGCCGCCACCGGCCTGGTCACGGCCGAGGCGCGGGCCGCGCTGGTGGGCTCCGGCGACCCGACCTGCACGATCGCTGCGGTACGACGCCGGCTGGACCGCTTCTTCGCCCGCCACCTGCCGTAGGCCGTCGGTTGCGAATCCTGGCCGGACCCGCGGGTGGAGAAGCGGGTGGAGTTGCCGTCCGTGTTCCGGTGGGGCCCGTGCCCCGGCTTCGCGAGGCCGCGTGGGCCGGGCGGCGCGGCCGCGCCCGGAGCGGTGCGGGCGACCGGATTGTTTCGTGGTCGGGGAGGGGCAGCGCAACAATCCGCCGGCCACGGAGCGTGGGTCTCGGCCGGACATCGGCCGGGCCGTGTTCGGAGAGCGCGGCCCCGTCCAAGGGGAGGACCTGGATGAAACAGGAAGAGAGTCGGACGGCCGGTCGGCAGCGGGGGGCCTCGGGCGCTACGCCGCGCGGGATCCGAGGGGTGTCACGAGCCGTCGGCGTGGCGGCCCTGGCCGCCCTGACGCTGCTGGCGACGTCGACCGCGGCGCAGGCCCACTATGTGTACGAGAAGGAGCTCACCTACTACGAGGACCCGGAGCTGTCGGAGACCCCCGTGTGCACCGAGGGGCGGTCCGAGGTGAGCCACGGCAACGGCGGCGGATTCTCGAAGTCGACGGTGTACTCGCACACGAAGGACTTCGACCACCTGATCCGCTGCGGCTGGGACCGGTACGTCCCGGCGGGCTGGATCGGCTCGCTGGAGACCATCTGGAAGTGGACCGGCACCGAGTGGGCGGTCTGCTTCGACACCGGCTGGCGGTTCAACACCGCCACCCAGTGGAAGACGGACTTCTCGCGGTACTGGAACGTCCCGTGCGGACCCGGCTTCTACGGCGTCACCGCGAACGGGTACGTGTGGGACGAGGAGTGGGACGAGTGGCGTGGGGGGAGCGTGTGGTCGGGCTACCACGAACTGGCGGGTGACGGGTTCGCCGCGTCGGCCTCCCGGGCGCCCAAGGCTCCGCCCTGGGTGAAGAACGGCGTGGTCGACGTGTCCAAGGTCCCGGCCCTCGTCGCGTCCACCACGCCCGACGGCAGCCGGACGGCCCACTCGGTCTTCGCTCCGCCGCCCAACCGCCCCGCTGCCCGGCGCTGATCCGCATCGGCCGCGCCCCCCTCGCCTTGCCGGCGTGAGCGGGTCGGTCTACCCGACCGACCACGGCTGGACGTGGAGTGCGGGCGCGGACCGGATCAGGGGCAGGGCGAGAGTGAGCCGCAGGGCCCTCACCCGGAAGGTGAGGGCCCTGTGTCGTACACGGTGCGCGCCGGGTGCGGCAGTTCACCACCCTCACGGAGTCGCAGCGGAGGCTCGCCGCGGCCTCCGGCGGCGCAGTGCACCTGTGGGACGCCTACAGCCTGCGCGACCAGAGCGGTCGGCCGGTCGACGACTACACCGGCGACGTCCAAGCGCTGCGGTTCTCCCGGACGGCACCCTCCTCCCGACTGCTGTCACCCTCAGCGACACGTAGGTCGGTCACGCGAACGGGGGTTGGCACGACGGGGACTCGGGGGGTTGCACCAGTGCGCCGGAGTGGCAAGAGCGTGAAGCTGAACCTGCCTTGCCGGAAGCATGTTTGGAGGAACCAGTGGTCATCGTCCCCTCACCGTCCTCGCGCGGCGCAATGCGGTACCGCGGCGGCCTCCGGGCAGTCGGGGCAGCCCTCTGCTGCAGTCTGGTACTGGCTGCGCCGTCCGTCGCCACCGCCACCGCCGCCACTGCGCCTGCCGCCCACGCACAGACGCAGGCACAGCACGGGGAGCACGGCCGCGGCACACTGGTCTCCGCCGAGAAGATCTACACGCTCGCGACACCGCAGGACGTGGCCGCCGAGCTGAGAGCGGTCGGGTTCGAAGACGACACCGTCCGGCACGGCGTCGTCGCGTACCGGCTGGTGTACCGGACCGTCGATCCGCACGGACGGCCCACCACGGCGAGCGGACTGTTCGTGCTGCCGCTCAACGGCGTGAAACGGCTGCACGCGGTGTCCTTCGCGCACGGCACCGGCAGCCACAAGGACGACTCCCCGTCCATGCAGCGCCGTGCCTTCGTGTCGGCGCCGGTGATCGCGCATGCGTCGGCGGGCGCCGCGGGGGTCGCGCCCGACTATCTGGGGATGGGCAAGGGACCCGGTCTGCACCCCTGGATGGACATCGGCTCCGAGACCACGGCATCGCTGGACATGCTGCGGGCGGCCCGCGCCTTCGCGCCCCGCACCGGACACGTACTGGCGCGGAAGGTCATGGTCACGGGGTTCTCGCAGGGCGCGTCGGCGGCGCTCGGGCTCGGCCGGGCTCTTCAGACGGGTGAGGACCCCTGGTTCAGGCTCGGTGCGCTGGCACCGGTCAGCGGCGCGTACGACTTCGGTGGCACGGAGCTGCCCGCCTTGCTCGAGGGCAGGCTGGCACCCAAGCCGAGTGTGGTGTACGCCGCCTACACCCTGGTGGCCTTCCAACGGCTCCACCACGTCTACGACACCCCTGGCGAGGTCTTCCGAGCCCCGTACGACACCACCGTCGAGGCGCTCTTCGACGGTGCGCACACCGGGGAACAGCTGATGCGGGGCACGCCAGGCACTCTCGATGAGCTGCTGACGGAACACGGCCGCGAGCTGCTCGCGCATCCGACGGGGCCGCTGGCGGCCGCGCTGCGCACAACCGATGCCGTATGCACCGACTGGGCGCCCCGGGCCCCGGTCCGCCTCTATGCGGCGCGTGGGGACGAGCAGGCCGTCACCGCGAACACGGAGCACTGCCAGGCGGCTCTGATCAGGAACGGCGTGGACGCCCCGGTCGTAGATCTCGGCGCCGTCGACTACCGCGGATCTCGCCACCTGGGCTCCAATGTCGCGGCTACGTCGGCGATCGTGCGCTGGTTCGCTGCGGTGCGCCGGCGGTGAGCACGACGTGATGCCGTGGCGGGCGAGGTCCGGCCCGAAGTCAGGCCCAGCGCGTCCTCACGAATCCGGGAAGTCGACGACGGCCAGGACGAGAGGCAGTTCGTCGGTGCGGGACTGTGGCTCGGGCAGCCTGCCCTGCAGGAAGGTGCCGCTCAGGTAGTCGTCGGTGGCCAGCCAGACCGGGTAGGGGATCTGGCCCTGGTAGGTGAAGCGGTCGATGACGTAGGGGACGGCGTCGGCCTCCAGCAGTGACGGGTCGTCCATCAGCTGGAAGTGCAGGTGAGGGGCGTTGGAATTGCCGGTGTTGCCCAGATCCGCGATCTTCTGGCCCTTCTTGACCTTGTCCCCCGGCTTGACCAGCAGACTGCCTTTGATCAGGTGCGCGTACATGGCCCAGACGCCACCGCCGAGGTCCTGGATGACGTGGTTGCCGTCCACGTTCTGGACGGTGAGCTTCGGGCCGAGGACGGGGTCGTTGGCGGGCAGGATGCCGGGGGTGCCTGCCTCGACCGTGTCGAGCGTCGAACTCACGGTGCCGTCGGCGACCGCGTACACCGCTTCGCCGTAGTCGGCGTAGCTCTCGTTCTTCGTCTTGTCACCGTTGTAGAACTTGCCCTCGTCGGTGAGTTTCATCCAGTCGATGGCGAAGCGCTGGGAGTTGGCCAGCTTGCCGTTCACCGAGTTGAGCGCGGGGCGGTGCGCCCCGCCGGTGCCGCAGCAGCCGTTCGCGGCGACCCAGTCGTCCCCTCTGAGCGGGGGCGCGATGACCCGCGGCGTGCCGGAGGAGATGTCGAACGGCGCGGCGAGGTAGCTGATCGGACTCGGCTTGGTGGCCGGGGGCGCGGCCTGCCCGGTGAGGAACAGCCGGTGCATGACCTCGGCCGGCGCCTGGTCCAGCGAGTCGAAGGTCAGGTCCACCATCAGGGCTCGGGACTGGCCGGGGGCCATGACGGTGTCGGTGGCGTTCGACGAGGGCAGCACCCGCAGCAGGTTGCAGGCTCCGTACGTGCAGTCGGGATCGACCAGTTGGCGGCTGGAGAGGGTGGCGACGACGGTGTCGGGGTGTTCGGCGTCGACCACCTGCACCTTGGTGAGCGTGGCCGGCAGCCGCGAGGCGTTGGTCAACTGCAGGTCGTAGGAGACGTGGTACTTCCGGTCGCTGCCCAGCCAGGGGAACGTCGGACTGCTGATCGGTGTCACGACCACGGGGCTGAAGCTGTCCGGCACGGTCACGGCGGTCCGTGCGCCGGCGGGCGCGGCCTGTCCGCCAGGGTGCGAGGAGGCTCCCTGTGCGGACGCACTCCCCGCGACGAGCAGCACCGCGACGAGCGTCGCGGACAGCGTCATCGGGCCCGTCCGGCGCCGTCCCGGGTGCGACCGCCTCCGTCGTCCCGGGCGTGCTGCTCGCGACGGCAACCGCTTGGTGATCCCGTTCGAGTCCGGACGGGAGCGTTGAATGCTCATCACTCCACCTCGCATGGCCAGGTGTCCTGATCCATCGGCACCCGTCGCGAAGCGACAGGTGCCGTCCGGCAGGCTTGGACGGGAGCTGGCGGGCTTGGACCGGAGCCACGGTGTGAGAGGGCGTCGGCCCAATCGAATGGCTGGAGCGTTCGCCGGGGGCCGACGCCGCCGTCCAGAACGGCTGGGCACCGCGTCGGCGAGCTGCTGGGGCGGTTCCGGGCGGAAGGTGCGGGCTCGGGTTCGATCGGACTTGAGCGTGTCGGGGAATCCCCGCACCGCCGCGCTGTTGAAGGCCTGACCAATTCTCTCAATCCTGGCACGACCACGATAGTGGTGCCAGCCGTGCGGATCTCATGCGGAAAACTGCTGTTCACGGCCGCGGAAGGTGCCGGAGCCCTTCCTGCACCCTGCGATACCGGCCTTGGACCGGCGGAACGGCTGGGGCATGGCACGGGCGGGGGCCTGGCGCCGGGCCGACGCACACGGGATCGGAGAGGGGCCCGCGCCAGCTTGCCCATCCGTCCTCGACGCGAGGCAGCTGTCGAGGGGTCTCCCGGCGGAAGCTGATGGATTCGTTCAGCCACCGCCTCGGTCCTCGGCGACGGCCGTCCTCGATGCAGGGTGTCTGGTCAACTCCTGCGGAATGATGGGAACTTGAGTCACTCATCAGTAACATCCGACCGGCCGGCAGCCCTCCGTCCGAGAAGCCACCCCTGAAAGGGTCTCCTGCATGGTCCGGACCTCCCGCTTCGCCCCCGTCGCCCTCGCCGTGGCAGCCCTCCTGCTCGGCGTCCTGCCCGCGCAGGCCCAGGCCCGTCCCAACCGTACCCCCGACCGCGTCACGGTCGGTGACCGTACCTTCATCACCGACGACCGCGGTCGCGCACTGCAGTGGCGCGGGTTCAACCTCGCCGACAAGAGCAGTCGAGGTGCCGACGCGTTCGCCGACATCCGCGAGAGCGACCTCAGAGACATGGCGGCGCGGGGGTTCAACCTCGCACGCCTGGCGTTCTTCTGGGACGACCTCGAGCCCACCCGCGGGCACTACGACCGCGGTTACCTCGCCAAGATGCGTCGCATCCTCGACTGGGCCGAGCGCTACCACGTCAAGGTCGTCCTGGACGCCCACCAGGACGTGTACGGGCCCCACTTCGGCTCGCGCGGCGTTCCCGACTGGGCCACCCGGGACGAGGGGCTGCCGTTCTGGCCGATCCCCGACGACTGGTTCTCCGAGTACTTCGAGCCGTCCGTACAAGCCGCCTTCGACCACCTGCACAAGGACGCCGACCTGCGTGCCGCGCACGCCCGCATGTGGGTGACGGTCGCCTCCGCCCTGGGCGGGCACCCGGCGCTGCTCGGCTACGACCTGATGAACGAACCGTTCGCCAGGTTCCTCGAGGGCGAGGACCTCCCTGCCGCCGCGGCCCGCTTCGAGGCCGGCGAGCTCACCGAGATGTGGAACCGACTCGCCCACGCGATCCGCCTGGTCGACCGCACGTCGTGGGTGTTCGTCGAACCGACCGTCATCGTCGGTCTCGGCGTCCCCACCCGACTGGGGCACATCGACGACCCGCACGCCGGGTACGCGCCGCACTTCTACGAGACCGCGATGGAAACCGGCTCCGACTACGACCCCGACGGGACCTTCATCCCCGCCTACGAGGCCGCGATCAGCGACTATCCGACCCGCAACCGCATGCCGGTGATCGTCGGGGAGTGGGGCGGCAACCCCTACGTTCCGCACGCGAGCCAGTTCGTCACCGACATGACGGCCTCCTTGGACCGGTTCTCCAGCGGCTGGACGTGGTGGCAGTGGTGCCGGGGCGGCGGCTACTGCTTCCTCGACCAGACGGGCGCGGCGAAGCCCAGCGCCCGGCTGCTCGCCCAGCCCTACGCGCGGGCCGTCGCGGGTGACCCGCTGAGCTTCACGTACGACCCCGCCGCTCACACCTACCTGCTCACCTTCCGCACGCGCGACGACGTCCGGGGACCCACCCAGATCACCGTGCCCGAGGACGCCTATCCGAACGGCTACCGCGTCACGGTCCGGGGCGGCGACGCCAGATGGGACGGCCGTGGCCGGACCGTCACCGTGAACACCCGCGGGAGGGCCGGAACCACGTACAAGGTCACGATCGGCCCGAGGTAGCCCACCGGAGGAGGGTGCTCGGCCCGCCCGCGCGTCATCTCCGGGCGGGCGGGCCGAGGCCCGGCCGTCTCGGGGGTGGGTGACCGGCGGAGGCCAGGGCTGGGGATCTCCGCCGTGGCGATCAGTCGACCGCCGACCCGCGCGTCACCGGCTGCCGTTCACGGCGCGCCGCCGCGACGTCACCGTCGAAGGCTCGCCCTGGGCGCTGGTCCCTGGCCTCCGGTCGGCCGGTTCACCCGGCCGCGTGGCCGGGTGAGGTGGTGAACACCTCGGCCAGTGCGGTCGCGGCCTGGGCCACGAGGTCGTCATCCGCCCCCGCGTCCTTCTCGGGCTTCGTCGTCAGGACCGCCAGGACCAGCGGTGCCCCGTCCGGACGCCACGCGACGCCTACGTCGTTGTTCGTGCCGTAGGAGCCGCCGCCCGTCTTGTCGCCCAGGCGCCATTCGGTGGGCAGCCCCTTGCGGAAGCGCTCGTCGCTCGTCGTGTTCGCGCACAGCCATTCGGCCAGCAGCTCCCGGTCCGGGCGGTCGAGGGCGTTGCCGAGGACCAGTCGGGCGTACGTACGGGCGATGGCCCGCGGGGTGGTGACGTCGGTGACGCGGTCCGGTTCGGCGCTGTTCAGGTCGGGCTCCCACCGGTCCAGGCGGGTCACCCGGTCGCCGAGGGAGCGGGCGAAGCGGGTGACTGCGGCCGGGCCGCCGAGTTCACGCAGCAGCAGGTTGGCAGCGGTGTTGTCGCTGTAGGTGATGCCGGCCCGGCACAGTTCGCCGATCGTCAGACCGTTCGCGAGGTTTTCGGCCCGCTCGGTCCACTTGGAATAGCCGGACCGGTTGATGTCCTCCTGGGTGTAGTGGATGCGGCGGGCGAGGATCGAGCCGTCGTGATCGAGATCGCGCAGTACCGCGGCGGCGGCCAGCGTCTTGAACAGCGAGCACATGGGGAAGAGCTCGTCCGCCCGGTGGGTGACGGCCCGTCCGGTGCCCGTGTCGAGGGCGTACACCCCGAGGCGCGCGCCGTGCTCGCGTTCGAGTGCGGCCAGGACCCGCGAGGGTCGGTGACCGGCCGGGCCCGCAGCCCGCGCCGCGGGCCCGGTTGCGGCCGACCCGGAGGAGGCGGCGGTGATCACGGCGCCGGCTCCGGCTCCGAGCGCGGCCAGAACGGTACGGCGGGCAGGACGCATGGGCATGGGTCTCCTTCGGTAGGCAACCGTTGTTGATCATGACGCAGGGCGTGGATACGACGGTTCCGCGACGATTGCGCCCGCTTCTCTCGCTTTCCGTACGGTTGCGTCCTCCCGAGCCCTCCCCCCAGGGCCCACCGGGCGCCCACGGTCGCGGCCAGAGCACCGGCGGACGCGGAGCCGAGCGCGACGGCGCCCGGAGCCGTGTGGTGTACCGACGGGCGCCGCTGTGCAGCCGGCGGCCGTTCGCCGTACCGTCACCTGCAGCTCGTACTCTCGCCGGATCGACCACCCCCTCGCTCCTGGGATGTCCACCCCATGACCGCACCGCTTGCACGGCCCGAGGAACCCCTGAGCCTCCCTGCGCCCACGCGTTTGGACGAGGTGAAGGGATGGTTCTGGCCGGCAGACCAGATCCTCTTCGACTGGTTCCTGAGCCGCCAGAACACCAGCCCGTCCGGCGGCGGGGACCTCCTGGAACTCGGCGCCTACATGGGCAAGAGCGCCATCTTCCTCGGCGGGTACCTCAAGGAGGGAGAGGAGTTCACGGTCTGCGACCTCTTCGACTCCCCGGCCGAGGACGCCAGCAACGACGGCGAGATGCGACGCTCGTACGCCACCTTGACGCGCCGGGCGTTCGAGGCCAACTACCGGGCGTTCCACGACGAGTTGCCAACGGTGGTGCAGGCAGTGACGGCAGTACTGCCCGACCGCGTGCGACCCGCCTCCTGCCGCTTCGTTCACGTCGACGCCTCGCACCTGTACGCGCACGTGCGCACGGACGTGGAAACCTCGCGGCTCCTGGCAGCCCCCGGAGCAGTGGTCGTCTTCGATGACTTCAGAGCGGAGCACTGCCCGGGCGTCGCAGCGGCCGTCTGGGGAGCCGTGGACGCGCGGCGCCTGCACGTCCTGTGCATCACCCAGCACAAGATGTACGCGACGTGGGACGACCCCGAGCCGCTGCGCACGGAACTGGCCGCGTTCCTGACCGCCCGCGAGGACCTGTGGCACGGGGTGGAAGAGGTGGCCGGCGCACCCCTGATCCGGATCACCGGCCGCAAGGCGGTCCCCCCACCGCACCCGCGCTCCCGCTACGAAACGACCTCCCCCGGCCCCGGCCCGGCCCCGGCCCCGGCCCCGGCCCCGGAACAGGCTCCCGGCCCCGCGGCCGTACCGTCAGGGAACACGCCGACCCGGCGCGGCCGACTGACCCGCCGCCTGGGCAAGCGCCTCCTCCCCCCGGCTCTGGCCCGCACCCTGCGCCACTGGCGGTAGGCATCCGTACCGCCGCTGGAGGCGATCACGCCCGACCCGGAGCGGCGGGAGACTGCGCTCGGGCCTGTGCCGTCAAGTTGACCGGCAAGTAACCCTGATCGGAATCTCAGGTACCGGACAGCATTCACAGCGCTCGTCCACATCGCGCAGGGACGGTGTCGAGGGGACGGACGGCGCCCGGGACGCGAACGGTCCCGGGCGCCGTCCGAAGGCTCAGCGCGTGGTGTAGCCGCCGTTGGCGAAGAGGGTCTGGCCAGTGATCCACCAACCCTCGGTGGCCAGGAAGGTGACGATCGGCGCGATGTCCTCGATCTTCGTCAGCCGGCCGCCCATCGCCTGGGACTTGTGGAAGGCGACCCGCTCCGGGGTCTCCTGGCCGTAGAAGAACGGGGTGTCCATCGGGCCCGGCGCGATGTTGTTGACCGAGATGCCGCGGGCGGCGAACTCCTTGGCCGCGGCCCGGGTGTAGTGCTCGACGGGTGCCTTGGCGCCGGCGTAGGTGGAGTAGCCGTCGGTGAAGGCCGCCAGCAGGGAGGTCACGATGGTGATGACCTTGCCGCCGTCGTTCAGCCGCTTGCCCGCCTCGCGGATGAAGAAGTACGCGGCCTTGGCGTTCACCGCGTGCATCACGTCGTATTCGGCCTCGGCGTCGGGGGTGTCGCGGCACGTCGTGGTGGTGCACACCGGCAGCTCGGCCGACCTCAGCTGGACCGCCGACGGTCGCCCCGGCGCGAGCGCTTCCACCGCGGCCAGGCGCTGGTCAACCCGGCCGGCTGGGCTTCCCGGCCGTGCTGGGAGCAGGACGCCGAGCTGATGCTGGTCGCCCTCGAACCGGCCTGGCTGGAGAAGCTCGCCACCGAGAGCGACCTGCCCGGCCCGCTGCAGCTGGCCCCGCGCTACCACCTGACCGACCCGTTCCTGGGCATGCTGGTCGAGCGCCTGGTCGCCGAGTACGAGGGCCCACGGCCCGCCGATCCGCTGTACGCCCAGTCGATGCTGCAGGCGCTCGCGGCCCACCTGATCCGCACCGCCGCGACGCGCGGCCCGCGCCTGCCCGAGCGCGAGGGCGGGCTCACGCCCAAGAGGCTGAACCGGGTCGTCGACCACATGAACGGCTACCTGGACGGCCGGCTCTCGCTGACCGAACTCGCCGCCGTGGCGGGTGTCAGCCCCTCGCACTTCACCCGGGCCTTCCGCGCGTCCACCGGCCGGTCCCCGCACCAGTACCTGGTCGGGCTGCGCCTGGAACGCGCGCGCCGCGCCCTGCTCACCACGGACGCTCCGATCGCCACGATCGCCCAGCTGTGCGGCTTCGCCGACCAGAGCCACCTGACCCGCACCATGCGTCTGCACACCGGCCTCACTCCTGCAGGGATCCGCGCGGGCCGGTAGCCCTGGCGGGCGGGACGCGGCCGTGTCGCGAGCACGTGGTGGCGTGCGCCCGTGTCGGGATCGTGCCGAGGGGTATCCGCCTGTTCGGAGGCTGCACCGTGGAGTACGGCGACTGGATGCTCACCGTCCGTGAGCGGGGCAACGGCTCGACCCGGCTGGACGGACGTCACCCCGACGGCGCCGCGTGGACCCGCGGCAACGACGTGCGGCCGCTGGTGCACGGGGCGACGTACTTCGCCGAGCTGCTCCGGTCGGTCCGCGCGCAGCGCGCGGGGGACCTGCTGATGTTCACCGACTGGCGCGGCGACCCGGACGAGCGGCTCGACGGCCCGGGGACGGAGATCGGTACGGTCCTCGGCGAGGCAGCGTCCAGGGGGGTCATCGTCAAGGGGCTCGTCTGGCGTTCCCACCTGGACGGGTTCCAGTTCAGCGAGAGCGAGAACCGCCACCTCGAGGAGGAACTCGAGGAGGCCGGCGCGGAGTGCCTCCTCGACATGCGGGTGCGCCCCGGCGGCTCCCACCACCAGAAGCTCGTCGTGCTGCGCCACCCCGGCCGTCCAGAGAGGGACGTGGCCTACGTCGGCGGCATCGACCTGTGCCACGGCCGCAACGACGACGTGTCACACGTTGGCGACCCCCAGGCCCTGCCCTTCGCATCGGCCTACGGGCACAGGCCCCCCTGGCACGACGTGCAGCTCGCGCTCCGCGGTCCCGCGGTCGGCGACGTCGAGGCCGGCTTCCGCGAGCGCTGGGATGATCCGTCGCCCCTCAGCCGCAGCCCCCTGGTCCGCCTCCGCGAACTGGTGAGCCACGAGGACACCGACGCGGACGCCGTCCCCCCGCAGTTGCCCGACCCCCCTGCCTGCGGAAGCCACACGGTGCAGGTGCTGCGCACCTACCCCAACCGGCTGCTTCGCGGGTACCCGTTCGCCCCCGACGGCGAGCGCAGCATCGCGCGCGGCTACCTCAAGGCACTCCGCAGGGCTCGGGCGCTCGTCTACGTGGAGGACCAGTACCTCTGGTCCCCGAACGTCGTGGAGTCCTTCGCCCGGGCGCTGCGCGACCGTCCGGAGCTGCGCATGGTCGTCGTCATCCCCAGCTTCCCCGAGCAGGACGGGCGGCTCACGCTGCCGATGAACCTGGTCGGTCGCATTTCGGCGCTCGAGCGGCTGCGCCGTGCCGGGGGCGACCGGCTGGCGGTGTACGGGTTGGAGAACCACGCCGGGACACCTGTGTACGTGCACGCCAAGGTATGCGTGATCGACGACGTGTGGGCCGCGGTGGGCTCGGACAACGTCAACCTGCGCTCCTGGACGCACGATTCCGAGCTCAGCTGCCTGGTGCTGGACGAGAGCGCCGACGGGCGGCCGCCCACCGATCCGGGCGGACTCGGGGACGGCGCCCGCCGGTTCGCGCGGGACCTGCGGCTCAAACTCTCCTGCGAGCACGTGGACGCCGGCGCCGCGGACGCGCCGTACACGCCGAACGAGCTGTGCGACCCGGTGAAGGCCTTCGACGCCTTCGCGGCGTGCGCCCGTGCGCTGGACGCCTGGCACGAGGGCGGAGGCCGCGGCCCCCGGCCGCCGGGCCGCCTGCGCACCTACCGTCCGCCGGACATGTCGACGCCCGTACGCACCGCCGTCATGCCGCTGTACCGCCTCCTCGTCGATCCGGACGGGCGCCCGATCAGGTTCCGCAGGCACAACGCGTTCTGATGGTGCGTCGGTCTTGGACCACCCCTTCGCGCTCCTGGCTCCACCTTGCCCCGACCAGGTCGGGGTCCTTGGGCAGCAGCCACTTGTCGGGGGTGCCGAGGTAGTGGTTGACGTAGTGCCAGGCGCCCGTGAGGCCCTTGACGTCGTCCGTCGACCACGCCACCTTCCGGCACGCCCGGCCGCGGCCTGTGCTCCTACTTCGCCCAGGACCTCAGGAGCTCGGCGATCCGGCCGACCGTCGTGCGCGGGTCGTACAGCTCGCGGGCGAGGACCGTGAGCTGGTCGCGGCCGGGGTCGGCGGGTATGCCGCTGGCGGCCAGGTACATCGCGGCGGTCGCGCAGGCGACGGCGAGGTTGGAGCGCTCCAGCCAGCGCAGGCGGCCCAGGGTGTGGACGAGGGCGGCGGCGCGGGCGTACGGGTCGTCGTACACGGGGTGTTCGAGGAGTTCGGCGCGGTGGCGGGCGACCGCGGCCAAGGGCACGCCGAGGTCCTCGGGGGCGGGGTCGCGGCGGCCGGCGCGTTCGGCGACTTCGAGGATCCAGGTCAGGTCGACGTGCAGGGACATGCTCACGCAGCAGCGCCCCGGCCGTCGCGCGGAGCGGGGGCGTGCTGGGCGTCGAGCCGGGCTTCGAGGTCCTCCAGGAAGGCGCCGTGGACGTCGAGGAGGTGCTGGGCGGCGGCCATGCCCGCGGCTCGGGCGCCGGTGGTGTCCTCGGTGATCAGGCGCTGGACGTACTGGTTGAAGTCCAGACCGCGAGCGGCGGCCGCGTCCTTCCCGGCGGCCAGGACGTCGGGCTCCAGGCGGAGTTGGGTCTGCTTCTTCGCGCTGCTCATACCGGGAAAGGTAGCAGGGTGGTAGCAGCCGGGACATCCACTGCCGGCCGGTGACTTCCCCCGACCACGACGGCCGCCCGTCAGCGCCTTCTCGTCAGACGGGCCAGGAAGGTCTGGCCGCGGGTGGCGTGCCAGCGTGCTCGCGTCTGGAGCAGGAGGGTCTCCCATTCCCGGCGGACCTCGTGCTCGGGCGGGCGCTCGCCACGGCCGATCCTGGCGAGTTCGTCGTGGACTTCCCGCCCGAGGGCGGCTGAGGCGACGGTGGTGACCATGGCTCCGAAGAGGCCGGAGAGCATGGCGAAGACGGCTCCGACGGCGCCGTAGCGGTCTGTGTAGGAGTTGAACAGGCGGGGCAAATAGGCGGTCATGGCCATCGAGTAGCCGGCCAGCAGGACCGCTCCGATGCATGCGAAGGGTACGAGGTCGCGCGTGGTGATCCGGCGGGCGGACAGGACCCGGCCGCTCGAGATGAGGAAGGCCGCTGTCAGCGGTGCGACCACGACGGAGGCTGCCAGGGCCAGGGGCCTGCGGCCGAGGGCCGCGTGGACCCAGCCGCTCAGTGCGACGTACACGGCCAACAACATGATCCACTTCAGGTCGTTGACCGTGTTACGGATGCTCAGCGGGCTCAGCTGCCAGCCCTGTTCGAAGAGCCGCTGGGAGGCACGCGCGAAACTCAGCACGGAGATCAGGAGGAAGGCGGCCCCGAAGATCCCCAACGGGGTCGAGTCGCCGGCGGCGGACAGGACGTCACGCACGGCCTCGGCGCCGTCCCCCGTCAGGCCGTACCGGGCGATGACGCCGTCGGCGACGTCCTTGCCGCCCAGATGTGTCGCCAGGGCGCCGAGGAGGATGGCCAAGGGCACCAGGGCCGTCAGCGCGGAGGAGGCCAGGGCCATCGAGCGGTCGAAGCCGACGAGCCGCTGGAAGCGGTTGAGCACGCGCAGCGCGAAGGCAGGGCGGAACCAGAAGGTCACCGCCCTCAGGATGGTCTGGCGATCGACGGGTGCCGTTGTGGCCTCCGAACGTGCGTGGTGAGATGCCACCGAAGGAATGCGGACCGGCTCGGGCGGTGCCCTCACCAGGCCTTCTCGTCATGAGGGCGGAATCGCCGCCGCCGTGGTCTCGGCGCGGCGGGTCCGGGCCTCCCCCGGCGACCGCTCGGGTGAGGGCCTGCTGCCCCCGGCGGGCGGCGACCTCGGCGTGCACGGCCTGCAGGACCCGCTCACCCCATGCCGTGCCTCAGGAGCGACGCTCATGCTCAGATCCTGGGCCCCCCGCCCGGTATCCGGCCGAACGACACGCAGTCGACGGTGGCTCGAGTGGCGTGCTACGCGGCTCCTCGTGGCGGATGCCGGCGGATCCGCCCGGGCGCGGACACGGGTACGTGACGGGCGGCCTCCCCAGCCGTCCGGCACACCGACTCCCCCGAAGACCCCCTGCGGCGCAACGGCACGGCGAAGGGCTGCCACCCGTGGGGTGACAGCCCTCGACGCCGCTCCGGGACCGGCTCGACCAGCTGACAGGAGAACGGATCCCCGCTCCCTGTCGCCTGTTAGCCGATCAGATGATCCCAGAGCTGATTGGACCCCCCGTTGTATTCCCACATCTGCGCCCGAGCGCCGTTCTCGGTGCTGAAGTCATTGATCTCCATCACCTGGTCGTTGGAGGCGTCACCAGAGTAGAACTTTATGTCCTTCTGGTCGTCATTGGCGTCGTGGAAAATCCACCACGCCTGATTGAGCCCGCCATTGCAGTCCCACTGGATCAGTTGAGATCCGTTGCCCCAGTTCCCGCCGGGCGCATCCAGGCACATTCCGGAGTTGGCGTTGACGACGATCTTTCGCCCGGATCCACCGTCCGGAGAATTGCGCACGTACCACTTCTGGTTCAGCCCGCCCGTGCACGGCCACTGCCGGATGGCAGCACCCCTGCTCTTGCTCCAGTCCGCCACTTCCAAACACTGACGGCTGAACTTGTTCCGGAAGACACCACGCTCCGTCGGAACGTCCGCCGACGCCGGTGCGGCCTGGGCCGACAGCATCAACGCACCGGCCCCGAACACGGCACCAGCTCTCGCGGCAAACCTACGCATGATTCCCCCAGTAAAATCGACGTAATCTACCCGGTCACCAAAAGGCGACCCACCGAGCAGCCTAAACCAGCCATGATCATCTGGAAGTCCTAAATCGGCCAATCTGCCGCCGGGAGCCGTCCCGCGCGCGGGCCTGGTTTCACCGGGGCCACCGTGGCGCCGTGCTCTGCGCGCCAGGGCGCGGGAACCGGCCGCCGCATTCGTGCCGCGCGCAGGCGCAGGTCCGGCCGGGGAGGCAGCATTCGGCGTGGTCGTATCCGCGGTCGGCCGGAAGCGTGTTCCGCATCGGGGCTCGAGCGGGTTCGGACGGGGTGAGGGCCGTGCCGGGCGGGCCATGTCGGGTCGGGTCGGGTCGTTGATCCACGTGCTCGGCGGGGCCGGCCGGGGTTACGTTGAGATCGGGCCCCCTCAGAGATCCCCCCGGCGAGGGTCCACCCTTCGCCGACGACACCAGGGACGACCGATGCCCACTCGATTCGGCTGGACCGGATGCCACAACTGCCTCGCGCTCTTCTACAGCGGCTGGCCTCCCCCGAACGACCCCCCTCCGTACCATCCCGTACCCAACGGTTCGTGCAGCGCGGATCCCCTTCCCGAAACGCCACCCCAGTTCCTGGGCCGTCACATCCCGAACAGCGACTGGGCGTTCGAGATGACCACCGACCCGTCGTCGCGGGGAGACGGTACGGTCGTCACGGGGTGGACGCCCGGCTTCAACCACTGCACCGCCTGCGAGGTCATCTTCTCCACACAGGTCGACGGCAACCGGTGCCCGCAGTCCGGTGGCGCGCACGCCGCCGGGACGTCCTACCAGTTCCCGCTCAACTGGGGTGCTTTCGAACACTTCAAGTCCGGGTGGGCGCTCTGCGGCAAGTGCGGGGCGATGTTCTTCGCCGATGGCAGCGCGTTCAACGGGGACTGCCCCGTCAGTGCCACCCACCATGCGGTCAGCGTGGAATTCGGAGTCGAGCACTGGCTGTAGCGCCACGGCCCGCCCGGGCGCTGCGCGTCGCGGATCCGGGCGGGCCCGGGGCACCCGCCGACCGGCACAGCACCACCGTCACAGAGATCGCGGCCAGCCCAGCCGGTGGGTTCGTCGAACGGGGGACTCTGCCGCCCGCCCGGTACCGAAATCGGAGCCTCGGTCAACAGCTCAGCCTTCCCGACCGGCGAGGACCCGATCGGCCCGGTAGTGGGGACAGGCGAGCAGGTGCCAGGTCACCGACAGGCCGCCCTCGACGACCACCACCGTGCGCGCCTCACCGGTGTCCTCGTTCGCCCCGCACGCCCGGCACTGGCGCAGCGTTGTGGGCAGCAACCCCATCACAACACCCCTTCCAGGCCCCGCAGATACGACAACCGACCCACATCTATCAAATGCGGGCGGGTTCCGCCCTGTTACCCGCGCGTTCGATACGCGGGTGGCGCCTGACCCGGCCGGCCTGCCGATCTCGAGGCCAGTCGGGGCCAGTCGGGGCCACCGGACGTGTGGAGAGGCGGCTGAAGGCCGAGCGACGCGCCGAGGGGGCTTTGCGGGGGTCGCAGCCGTCCAAATGCGCATCTGCCCGCCTGCCTCGGTCGGCGGCGTTGCCATCCGTACCTGGGGGTGCGCGGCGGGCAGCGCGACACCGGGCCGGCGTGGCAGCGCCGCCCCGGCCGGGTGAGCACGCCGGCCAAGTGGGCGTGTTCCCCGCGCCGACCCGGTGGAGCCGGGGGCAGGATGCAGGGGCCTCATGACTGTTCCCCACATGATCGGAGCCCGCCAGTGCTCGAACGCCAGAAGCTCAAGGGTCGCACCCAGGTCACGTTCGTTCTCCCCGGGGAGACACCTCCGGGCCCGGTCAGCGTGGTCGGAGACTTCAACCACTGGAACCCCCACGCCCACCCCCTCACCCTCCGTGGCGACGGCACCCGGGCCGCCACCATCGCCCTACCCGCCCACTCCACCCACGCCTTCCGCTACCTCGCCGCCGGCGACTACTGGTTCAACGACGACATGGCCGACCACCACGACGGCACGAACAGCCACCTGCACACCTGACGCCAGCGAGGACCGACCGCGCGGCGCGGGATCACCGAGCCTCGAGACGCCCGACTGGGCACCGGTGTCCGCCGAGCGGTACCGGCTGTGGGACGAGACCGTGGCCTTCGTCCACGATCAGCTCGCCGTCGAGGACAGCCCCCTAGCGAGCCGCTGGTGCGAGAGTCGGTACTGGACATGCTCGCCGCCGCCGCGCTGGGGAGGGAAGAGCGGCCCCGGCGGTACCGCCCCCGGGGCGCCAGGGGCACCGGGCCTCGCCCGCGCACGCCACGGATCGGCGGGGGCAGCGTGGAGCCTGTCCGCCTCCCCCACTCGCCGCCTCCCCCGGGTGGGGGAGGCGAATACGTCCGGCGGGCGACGCGGCCGGGCCGGTGAGGCCGGAGGCTGGGATTCCTGCTGATGAAGGGGGGTTCGGGTGGATCGCTGGGATCAGGTCGGGCGGAACGCGGCGTACGGGGCTGCCCTGGCGCTGGCGCCGTACTTGCTGATCAAAGTCTCGTGGGTGGTCGGCTCTCTCGTGGGGGTGCTGCCGATCGGCAACGGGTTCGGGCTGGCGGAGTGGGTGGTGCTCAACACCGTCACGGTCGGTATGGCGGTGATCGGGATTGCCGTGGCGCTCGCGTTGGTGCGGCCGTGGGGGATGCGGATACCGGGGGTGCTGGTGGCCTTCTGTTCCTGGGTGGGGTCGGGGTTCCTCGTCTCGGTGCTGCCTTTCGGTCTGCTCAGTGCGCTCCTGAACGTGGGCGGTGGATCAGAGGGCGGCGGCGGTGACGACCCGGCCATGCCGGTCTGGGAGGGAGTGCTGGTCGAGTTCGGTTTCGTGGGGATGGGGCTGGGGCTTGCCCTCGCCGTCCCGGCGTATCTGCGGCGCCGCTGGCCGGACGCGTTCCTCGGGCGCGTCGGTGACCGGCCGCGTACGGTGCGGCCGTGGGCGACCGTCGTCGGTGGCGCAGTCGGTCTGGTCTGGCTGTACTGGGCGGCCGGAGGCACTCTGGGAATCGCCCATCCGGCCCGGCGGAACGCTGACTGGTACGTGCTGGCCGCGGTATGGGGGTTCTGGGCACTCGCCGGATCCGCCGGCATCTGGACGGTCGCCCGGGCGCGTCCTGCCAGGCTGCCGCGCTGGCTCCCGCTGACATTGGGGTGGGTCGGGTCGGGCTCGCTGTTCGCGTGGAGCGCCTGGAAGCTGCCCCTCATGCTGTACGTGGCGCTGGCGGACCCGGCCGATGTCACGCCGCCGGAGAACATCACCGTCGCGGTGGCGTTGCATCTCTGCGCCGTGGTGGCAGGCGCGGCGATGATGCGGACACTGGTCCGCACGCGTCTCCGCGTCCCCGAGTCCGATGCCCTGCGCGAGGTTGCCGTGCGGATCGAGGGTTGACTGCCTCAGACGGGCCGGTGATGTCTTTTCAAGGCGCCCGGTCGAGGGTGAGATGATCTTGCCGTGGCTGGTGTGATCACGGCGCCGGAGCCTTCTCGGACAGCCTCGTCCACCGGACTGAGCCCGTGCCGGAATGCCGTCGACAGATCAGTCCCGGCGAGCAATGCCCCGCCGAGGTCATCAGCTTTCGCGGCCTCCGCCGCGTGGCCGGCGTACCGTTGCTCAGCGACGGTAGGCGGTGGTCGCGGTCTCGATGAGGGAGTGGAGCAACGGGTTCGTGTCGCCCTCGTTCCATGCCGCCACCACTCGGCTCGGCGGCATGTCGACCAGCGGCACCATGGCCAGCTCCGCGGGCAGGTCGTGTCCGAGCGGGGCCAGGCCGACCGTACCGTTCCACAGCACCGCCTGCAGGCATTCCTGGACGGCGCGCACCACCGGGCCCTCGCGCGGCCTGCCGCCGTTCCAGTACGACTGCCAGACCGGGTCGGTGCCCTGGGGGAACTGGAACCAGCGGCGGTCGCCCAGCTCGGCCAGTCGCAGACCGTCGCGGCGGGCCAGCGGATCGTCGGCGCGCAGGACCACGCCGACCGGATCGGTCCTCAGGGTACGGACCGTCAGGGCGGTTTCGTCGAACGGCGCCCGAGTCAGCGCGACGTCGACCAGTCCGGCGCGCAGCCCGCAGGTCGGATCACTCAGGTCGGTGTCGCGGATGCGGATGTCGACGCCGGGGCGGATCCGGCGGTAGGCGGCCGCCAGGCGGGACACCCCCGGGTCGGTGCCGTCGCCCAGGATGCCGATGGTGATGGTCGCGGCGCCGGCCGCCGCGCTCACGCGTACCCGGACGCGGTCGGCGTGGTCGAGCAGGGCCCGTGCCTCGTCGAGCAGCACCGTCCCCACCGGAGTGAGCGTGACGCCGGTGGGCGGGCGGGCGAAGAGCAGGGCCCCGATCTCGGCTTCCAACCGCTTGACCGCCCGGCTCAGCGGCGGCTGGCTCATGTGCAGTCGGACGGCGGCCCGGCCGAAGTGGAGTTCCTCGGCGACCGCGACGAAATAACGCAAGGCACGTAGCTCCACGCTGCAACGATACGCATCGGGTATCGGTGCCGTGGAACGGGTCTTGGACACCGAAGGGGCTCGGGCGGTGCACTGGTGGACATGACCGAGGAAGCACGAAACAGCGAGCCGCAGACCGGACCCGCCCTGTCGGTGGTGGGACCCGGCGAGGGCGAGACGATCGTTCTGGGCACCACGCGCATGCGCGTCCTGGAGGACGGCAGCCACACCGGGCACCGCCTCGCGATCGCCGAGTCCGTCCTCGCCCCGCACACCCAGGGACCGCCGCAGCACCGCCACGGCCTGCACGACGAGGGGTTCTACGTCCTTTCCGGGGTCGTGCGGTTCACCGTCGGGGACGAGGTCCACGACGCCACGACGGGCACGCTCGTGATGGTTCCGCCCGGTACCCCGCACACCTTCGCCAACCCGACCGACCAACCCGCCGTCATGCTCAGCACGTTCACCCCCGACCTGTACGTCCAGTACTTCCGGGACCTCCAGACGCTGCTCGCCGACGGCCGGCCGCCGACGCCCCGGGCCCACAGCGAGGTGATGGGCCGCTACGCGACCGAGCCCGCCACCGACCGCGTCTGAACCGACGGCACGGCCACGCTCTCTCGCCGATGATGGCCTGGGGCGACCGCGTACCCCTGCCGGCCCTCAGGGTGCTGGGGGCGGTGGAAGTACTCGGCGCGACCGGCCTGATCCTGCCGCCGCTGACCGGTATCGCTCCCCCGCTGGCGCCGGCCGCGGCCATCGGCTTCGTCCTGCTGCACATCGGCGCGATCACCGTCCACCTGAGCGGCGGCGACCGCCGGATCGCCCTCAACGCCGGCCTCAATGAGCCGCCGAGGCGCCGGTCCGACGCCCTCCGTCCCGCCTTCGGTCAGGGCGGGGCGGAGTGGGCCCCTCCCCTGTTCCTGACGGACCCCTGATCAGAGCCGGTTCCCGGAAGATCCCATTCAGCCCCACACGGCCGGATCGGCTCATACGATCACCACATGGGTGCAGGTGCACGCACCGGAACGACGTCAGTACGGAGGGGAACCATGTCAGGCATTTCACGGCGCTCGCTGCTGGGCTACTCGGGAACCGCCGCGGCCGGAGCGGCACTTGTCGGCGCCGGGACCGCCCAGGCGGCCGAAGGCGAGGCCGCCGCGCCCGAGCACGCCGAAGCCGCTCAGGCCGGCGCGACGCAGACAGCGCAGAGCGGGCCTTCGTTCCCGCCGGGGACCCAGTTCAAAGGCAGGACCTCGCTGCCCGGGTTCGAGGGAGAGCTGACGATCACATTCAGCGTCGCCATGATGGATGCGCCCCAGACGCACGACGTCCCGCCGATCGAGATCGCCGGGGCACTCAACCAGCTGGCGCAGCAGAACGGCTGGTCCCCGATCACGTTCTACGGGACCCCGGCGCCGGCCCCGCTGACCTCCTGAGCAGCCGTCCGGCCGGGGCACGTCACGAGCCGTGGCCCGGGGCGGTCGGTGTGGACGGCAGCCGCGACCGCGGCGGGGGCCGCCGCGGCGCCGTGGTGGTCGGGGCCCGGTGGACAAGGCCCCGACCACTCACGCGGCTCAGGACGCCGCACGACCGACGCGCTCCGGATCCGGAGTCACTAGTAGTAGAGCCACAGGGGGAAGACGCCGTTGCCCATCGCGACCACCACTTCGCCCGGCCCTTGCGGCGGCGCCTGATTCGCCACCGTCGCGCAGTCGGCCGCACTCGCGAGGCTTCCGTGGAAGCGCCACGTCTTGGCTTCGACGCGGCGTGCGGTCCTCGTCTTGAACTCGACCGACTCCTCCAGCGTGACCGCCCGGTCGACCGGAAGCTCTTCGTACGCCTGGGTACCCATGATCATCCTCCTGTCTCGGTTCCCCCACCGAGGATGCGTCGGGGCATGTGGGCCCGCCACTTCTCGGCCGCCTTCCGTGCGGGGTACCGGATCCCCGGTCTGCTGCACGTTGATTCGTCGCCGGAGCGTGGCTGTGCAACAACTCCCCACGGCGAAATATCGGTACCGCGATGGTCTTCTCCCCCGATGGCGGCGTCCTCGCCACCGCCGACGACCGCGGCCGCGTACGCGTGGGGGACGTCGCCTCGCTCAACGCGCTGGGCGGCGCACTGCGCTCCCTACAGGCGCACGGGCTGAGCAGGTGAAAGACGCGATCTCCCACTCCGGTGCGGCACGCGGCGCGCACGCCGCGAGGGCGCCCGACCTCCCCCGATGGTCGGGCGCCCCTCACCCGTCGCGGTGCGCGTCCCCCACGGCACCGGGCGGCGCCCGGGCGGCGCCGGTCCGCGGCAGGACCGTCAGGCGGTCTGCCACCAGTGGTCGTCGCCGTAGCTGGTGCTGCACGTGTGGACGCCGACCCGGAGGTCGTCGGCACCGTCCCCGAGGCCGGCGACGTCCAGGCACACCGGTCGGCCGGCGTTGTACGAACGGGCGTTGACGAGCCGGAAGGCACGGCCGGCGGAGTCCCACCACTGGTACCACAGCTGGTTGTCCGCCGTGGTGTCCTGGCAGGGGTAGAAGCCGACCGTCGAGTTGCCGGGCACGCCCGTACCGGGCAGGTCCAGGCACAGCGCCTGGTTCTTGACGTTGCGGATCAGGAAGCCGTCGACCCCGTCGACGAGGTCCCACATCTGGTTGTCGCCGGCGCCGCGGAGGCAGTCGTGCTGCTGCACGATGCTCCCCATGTTCGGAGCGCCGTAGTCCGGCACGTCCAGGCACTTGTACGTCGTGTAGTTGAACAGCAGGACGCCGTACACGGAGTCCGTCCGTGCCTGCGAGGGCCCTGCCGTCAGCAGGTTGAGCGCCAGTGCGGTCAGCACCGCGGCGATCAGGGCCGCCAGGCGGAGCGGGCGGCGCGGCCCGGGCGGGCGGGTGCGGGGACGGGTGGACGGGGCCACGGGTCGGTGCATACGGGTTCCTCCCCTTGGGTCCGGGGCCGACGGTGCGGCCCCCGGCCGACGCTCGGCCGATCCGACCCTCCGCCGCCGCACGGTTGTTGCGCTGCCCCGATCGGGCCGTGAAACAACCCGGTCGCCACGCCCGCACACGGCGCGAAGACGCCTTGTGGCACGGGGAGTCGAGCGTGTTGGGTGCGTGATCAAGGGGAGCAGGGCCGGCGGGGGCCGGCGTCGTGGGGGGTGTGTGGCATGGGCCGACAGGAGAAGCCGCTGGACCCGGGGGACGGGCCGGTCGCGGAGTTCGCGGTGGCGCTGCGGGAGCTGCGGCGCGCGGCGGGCAGCCCGACGTACGCCGCGATGGCGCGCCGGGCCGGGGCCTACTCGGTGGCGACGCTTTCGCGGGCCGCGGCGGGCGACCAGCTGCCCACCCTGCCCGTGGTCCTCGCGTACGCCGCGGCGTGCGGCGGGGACCCGGCGCTGTGGCGGGGCCGCTGGCAGCGGGCCACCGACCGGCTGGCCGCCCTCGCCGCGGAGCAGGACGACGAGCCGGCCCCGTACCTGGGCCTGGCCCGGTACGAGCCCGGCGACCGGGAGCTGTTCTTCGGCCGCGACCAGCTCGTCGACGACCTGGTCGTACTCGCCCGGGAGCACCGGGTCGTAGCGGTCTTCGGGCCGTCCGGGAGCGGCAAGTCCTCGCTGCTGCGGGCCGGGCTGGTGCCGCGATTACAGGAGTCCGGGGGTGCGGCGGCCGCGATCCGGCTGCTCACCCCCGGCGCGCATCCGTTGGAACGGCACCGCCCGGCCGTCGCGCCCGCCGACGCGCCCGGCGACACCTGGCTGATCGTGGACCAGTTCGAGGAGGTCTTCACGCTCTGCCGCGACCCGGAGGAACGGGCCGGGTTCGTCAAGGAGTTGCTGACCGCCGCGCAGGCGGACGGCTCACGGGTCCGGGTCGTCCTCGGCGTCCGGGCGGACTTCTACGCCCCTTGCCTGGCCGACCCCGCGCTGGCGGAGGTGGTGCGGGGGGCGAGCCTGCCGGTGACGCCCATGACGCGGGACGAACTGCGCCGGGCGATCGTCGCCCCGGCGGCCGCCCGCGCCACCGTGGTCGAGCGGGCGCTGACCACCCTGCTCGTCGACGAGCTGCACGGCGACGCCGCCGCCCTGCCCCTGCTCTCCCACACCCTGCTGGAGACCTGGCGCCGCCGCACGGCACGCCGCCTCACCCTCGAGGCGTACGAGGCCGCCGGTGGGGTGTACGGGGCCGTCGTGCGGACCGCCGAGGCGGCGTACCGCGCACTCGACGCCGAGCGGGCCGGCACCGCCCGCCGGATCCTGCTCGGCCTGGTCAACCCGGGGGAGGACGGGCTGCCCGACACGCGCCGCCCGGCCCGGCTGGACGAACTCGGCCCTGCGGAAGACGTCCGGCCGGTCCTCGACGCGCTCGCCGCCTCCCGGCTGGTCACGCTGGGCCAGGACACCGTCGAGCTCGCCCACGAGACGCTCATCTCGTCCTGGCCCCGCCTGCACGGCTGGCTCGAGGAGAGCCGCGAGCAGTTGCGCCTGCGCCACCGGCTGACCGCGGCGGCGGAGGCCTGGGACCGGCTCGGCCGGCACCCCAGTGCCCTCGCCCCGGCGGCGCTGCTCGTGGCGCTCGCGCCGCTGCGCGCCGCGGACGGGGGCGCACGCGGGTTCCGGCCCGTCGAGGCCGAGTTCCTCGACGCGAGCGGCCGGGCCCGGAGCCGGGCCGCGGTGCGCAGGCGGATCGGCCGGGGAGCGCTCGCGGTCCTGACCGTGGCCGCCCTGATCGCCGGCACCCTGGCCTGGCAGGCCGGCCTGACGGCTCAGGTCCGTCGGAACCTCGCCCTCGCGCTGAGGGCGGCCGCGGTCGCCGAGGGGCTGCGGGCCGGCGACCCGCGCACGGCCGCCCGGCTGAACGTCGCGGCCTGGCGCCTGGCCCGCACCCCGCAGACCAGGGCCGGACTGTACGCCGCGCTCACCGACCGGACAGCGGCCGACGTCACCGTGGGCTCCGGCGGCTCGGTCGTGCGCAGCGAGTTCGCGGGCCCGGACGGCCGCATGCTCACGGTGAGCCGGCACCAGGGAGTGGAACTGTGGGACCTCCGCGCGCCCACCCGGCTGGCCGTCCACGCGCTGGCGGGGTTCGTGGCCTCGCCCTCCAGCTCGTCCCCGCGCCGGCTGCGGCCCCCGGACGGAGGTCTCTTCCCGGGGCCCGAGCCGTCGGCATGGGACTGGCCGGAGCGGGCGCGGCCGAGCCCGGACGGCGCACGGGTGGCCTCGATCAGCCAGGGGGACGCCACCGACCCGGAGCGGCGGTGGGCCCGGATCAGGCTGCTGGACCTGCGGACCGGGAGCGCGTCCTCGCTCGTGCTGCGCGGTGCCCCGGCCGGGACCGACCTCGTGTGGGGCGGCGGCAGCCGGGTGCTGGCGGTGGCCCTGCCCGGGGCCGTGCAGCTCTGGGACGCCGTCGGCCGCCGGCCGCTGTTCACCGTGCCCGCCGCCGAGGCCTTCACGGGCGCGGCCGTCAGCGCGGACGGCCGCCGGGCGGCGCTGTGCGGACGCCACGGGGTCGAGGTCTGGGACGTGCCGGGGCGGCGCAGGGTCGCGGCCGGCGGGTTGGCGGCCCGGGTCCCCGCGCACTCGTGCCGCTCGGAGGTGCTGCGCCTGAGCCCCGACGGGGCCCGGCTGGCCGTCGGGCTCGACACCGGCGTCCTCCTGGCGTCCACCGGGAGCGGCGGCGCTCGCGACCGGGTGCTCCCCACCGCCGCCGGGGTGACCGGCCTGGCCTTCAACCGGGACGGCACGCTGCTGGCGGCGGTGGGGCCGGACGCCGCACGCGTGTGGCGCACCGCGGACGAGCGGCCCGACCCGCTCGTCTTCCACCAGGGGCTGCGCCGCGAACGGCCCACGGACGTCCGCGTCGACGAGCGGGCGGGGGTGCTGCGGTACGTGCGCGCGGACCAGCGCAGCGTGGCCGTGCTGCGGCTCGGGCCGCTGCGCGGCGCCCCGTGGCCCGGCAAGGGGTCCGACCAGGTCCACCTCTCGCCGGACGGGTCCTTGGCCGTCGTCCTGCGCCGCAACGGCGCGACCGTGGTGCCCGAGGTGTACCCCGGCTCGGCGGGCGCCGGCGGGCCGGTACCGGAGGGGACCGTACCGCTGCGCCGACTACCGGCGCTCCGCGCGGTGGACACCGGCCCGGTGGTGGCCGCCTTCAGCCCTGACGGCCGCCTCTTCGCCTACGGTCCGGCCCGCGGCGGCGGGGACTCGCAGACCGTGAAGGTCTGGGACGTGCGCGGCGGCCGGCCGCTTCCCGACCTCCCCGTGCCCACCTCGCCCCCGGCGCCCGGCGTGTCCGGCCGCTCCGCCCTCACGGCCCTCGCTCCGGTGCTGCGGGACGGCGGTCCGGTGGTGTACGGGATCCTCGACGTCCTCGGGGATGTCGCCGCCCTGTGGAACCTCTCCGCCCACCGGGTGGTGTCCATCGAGTCGACCGGCGCGCTGCCGATGGCGGTCCGGCCCGACGGCGGGATGCTCGCCCTGTCCGACGGCCAGCTGGTCACCGTGCCCGGCGAGCGCGTCGAGACCCCGACGGACCTTCGCGGATCCGCGTTCTTCGCGGCCGCCTTCAGTCCGGACGGCCGGCACCTCGCGCTCGCCGACGCGGCCGGCCGCGTCACCCTCCGGGACGGGACGCCGCCCGGCTCGCCGACCGCCCTCGACGGCGGCCCGTACGGGACGGACGTGGTGCCGGGCGGGTACTCCGGCGCGGCGTTCTCGCCGGACGGCAGCATGCTCGCGGTGGGGGACGCCACGGGCGCGGTCCGCCTGTGGGACGTTCCCTCGCGCACACCGCTCGGCGGCCCGCTCCCCGGCACGGGCGACCCGGCTGCCCGGATCGCCTTCACCCGCGACGGCGCCACCGTGCTGGTCCAGGGACCGCACACCGCGCCGTCCGCACACCGCGTCGGGGCGGGAGACGTGGTGGCGGCGGTGTGCGCCCGCTACGGCGGCGGTCTCGACGCGGCGCAGTGGCACGCCCACCTTCCCGAACTCCCCTACCGCGCCACCTGCTCGGGCCCGCACGACTGACGCCGCGAGGTCCGCGGCAGGCCGGGTGCGGGGACGGGGCCCTGGAAGGGGGCGAGTCCGCTCGGTGACCCGGTCGACGTGTGGCCTGCCACCGATCGGGGTGGCTCCAGCGGCGTGCCTTGTCTCGTTGCGGAGCGGGCCCCACCTCCTTCAAGCTCGGCTGCATGCATGTCACCGGCCAAGACGGACTGCGCACCGCCTTCGAAACAGCAGGGGTCACGGTCAGTTCTCGCAGTCCAGCAAGGCGAGGGCTTCGGCGGTCTCGTCGGCGAAAGCGATGAGTTGCTGCACGGCCTGCCGGCAGGACTGCGGGTCCAAGGCCTCCACGGCCCTGGCTTCGAGCCATCGGTCCCAGGGACCGTCCGGGGCCAGGAACCGCGTCGTGTACGCGGAGCCGAGAGTCTCATCCAGGTACAGGAGCGTCCCGAGGACGACGGCCTGGTCGTAGTCGAGGTCGGGACGCGGCAAGTAGTGATCGAGGTACGCGCTGAGCAGCTCGGCATCCGCGGCAGTGCCGAACTTCGCGAGGGCGACGCAGTACGCCGGGCCCGCATACGGCCCCGCGCTGGCCAGGAGGAGCCGGTCGACGAGGTCGCGGAACTCGGTCCTGTGTGCCACGGCAACCAGCCAGGCGGCAGTCCTGCGCTCGCGCCATCCGCCCTCGAAGAGGATGCCGAGTTCCGCCGGAGTGATGTCGTGGGCGGCCTGCGCCAGATCCCGCACGAAAGCGGAGCGCTCGACCGGGTTCAGCCGCAGAACGCCCCCGCCCAACCGGAGGTACCGCCGATCGGGCGCGACGAACCGCCGAACCAGCTCCTGCAACTCGGGATCGCTCCGAACATCACGCATGGCCGCATCGTGGCACGTAGGTTCCGGTCATGGTTGACGAGTGGCGAACGGACCGGATCGGGAGACACGTATTCGACGCCCCGCGGTGAGCGGCGGTGTCCGGCGCCGCGACGGCGTTGGCGGGCGGGCCTACCCTGGAGTCATGGCGACGGTGCAGGTCGACGGGCTGACGGTTGCCTACGACCGGGTGGGCGCGGGGCCGCCCGTCGTGTTCCTGCACGGCGCGGCGGACGACGCCCGCGTCTGGCGGCCGCAACTCGCGGCGCTGGGGGACGCGTTCACGGTGGCGGCCTGGGACGAGCCGGGATCCGGACGCTCCTCGGACGTACCCGGGTCGTTCGTCCTCGCGGACCACGCCCGGTGCGTGGCCGCGGTCGTGGCGTCCCTGGGGCTCGGACCGGCGCACATCGCCGGTCTGTCCTGGGGCGGCACCGTCGCCCTGGAGTTCTACCGCCACCACCCGGACCTCGTCAGGACGCTGGTCCTCGCCGACACCTACGCGGGGTGGAAGGGCTCCCTTCCGGCGGCGGAGGTGCGGGCCCGGGTCGAGGGCACTCGCCGGATGCTGGCCGCGCCGCGCGGCGCGTTCGATCCGACCCTGCCGGGTCTGTTCGCCGGTGAGCCGCCCGCGGCGTACGTCGCGCTGTTGGGTGCGATGGCGGACGCCGTGCGCCCGGAGACCCTGAGGACGCAGCTGTCGCTCATGGCGGAGACGGACCAGCGGGACCTCCTGCCCACGGTGTCGGTGCCCACGCTCCTGCTCTGGGGCGAGCGGGACGTGCGCTCGCCGCTGACCGTGGCGCGGCAGTTCCACGCGGCGATCCCGGATGCCGAGCTGGTCGTGATCCCGGGCGCGGGGCACGTCAGCAACCTGGAACGGCCCGAGGAGTTCAACCGGGCCGTGCGCGGCTTCTGCCACGCCCATTCCTGAGTTCCCGGGGCACGCGCGCGGGCGCCGACCGGTTCCGGGGCTCCCGGGTCCGGTCGGCGCGCGCTCCGGTCGTGGGGACGTGACGGTCGGACGTCACGCGGGTCGGACGGTCACGCGGGTCGGGTGCGGGGCGGTCAGCGGCGCAGCTTCAGGCGGTGTACGCCGCCGTCGACGGTGCCGACGTAGAGCGTGCGGCCGTCGGGGGCGGCGGCCAGCTCGGTGGTGTCGGTGTTCTGCAGGCCGCTGGAGATGTTCTCCCAGGTGAGGCCGTTGTCGGTGCTGCGCAGGACGCCCCGGCCGCCCTGGACGAGTCCGGACGCCCTCGAGCCGGTCGTGGCCGCGTAGAGCGCGCCGCGGACGCGCAGCAGGTCGGAGACGTGGACCGCGAGCGGGCCGGTGTCGGCGGTGCGGAAGGTCCTGCCGCCGTCCGTGCTGACCCGGACGGCGGAACCGCCGACGACCAGGCGCCGGCCGTCCATCAGGATCGCGGAGACGGGTCCCTCGGCGACCTTGGTCTTGGTGACGCCGCCGTCGTCCGAGCGGTAGAGGCCCGAGGCGTTGCCGAGCCACAGGCGCCGCGGGTCGCGCGGGTCGCCGGCCATGGCGTCGAAGGACCTCTCGTGGAAGAGGTTCTTCCACGTCCTGCCGCCGTCGGAGGTCGCGAACAGTCCGTCGCCGAGGATGCTCCTGAAGCTGACCGCCACCCGGTCCGGGTCCGCCGGGTGGATCAGGATCGAGGTCGGTACCTCCGAGGAGGTGCCCTTCACCTTCCAGGTCCGGCCGGCGTCGGCGCTCTTGGAGACCTCGAAGAGGCCGGTCGCGGTGCGCCGGATCTGCCACACCACCTCGGTGTCCCGGGGCGAGACGGCGATGTGGGAGGTGAGGCGACCGGTCATGCCCTCCGCCCCGGACCGGCCCCACTCGGGGCCGGCGACGGGTATCGCGGTGCGGTAGGTGCCGCTCACGGTTCCGGCGAGCAGCTGGTCGCCGCTGGTCGCGAGGGCGAGGGTGGTCAGGCCCTGGACGCCGATCCTGCGGTAGTCGGTGCCGTCTGCCGAGCCGCGGTACAGGCCGTCCTGTTCGCTGGAGACGGTCACCGAGCCGTCGGCCCAGCGGTCGTAGTCCATCGCGATGGCGGCCTTCGAGGGGGCGGGCAGGGGCTTCCAGGTCCTGCCGTGGTCGTGGCTGACCTGTCCGGCGCCGAACAGCCCGCGCAGGTAGAGGTCGCCGCCGGAGGCGGACAGTCCGTTGCCGCCCTGCGGCAGGGGCAGCAGGGTGGACCAGGTGCGGCCCTCGTCGTAGGAGCCGCGGACGCCGGTACCGGGGACGTAGGTCACCACCACCTCGGAGTCGGCCGCCATGCCGCGGAGGGTGTTCACCGGCTCGTCGAGGATGCGGTGCGCGGCTGCGGGGTCGCCCGTGCCGACGCCGTCGATGCGCCAGAGGCTGTCGAAGGTCGCCAGGTACAGGGTGTCGCCGACGAGGGTGGCCTCGCGGACCTCACCGCTCACGGCGGTGGGGTACGTCGCCCAGCGCTCGCCCGCGTCCGTGCTGACCAGCAGCGTGCCGTCGACGACCGCGGCGAGGGTACGGGTCCGCTCGTCCGCGACGAACGCGTCGATGTGCGCGTCGGGCACGTCGAGCCGGCGCCAGGTGCGGCCGTTGTCGTCGGTGCGCAGGATCGTGCCGCGGCGGGTGGGGTCGGCGGCCGTGTTCACGGCGTACCACCAGCGGTCGGGGCGGCGGGCGTCGACCACGACCGGTCCGGTGCCGTTGCCGTCGGCGATCGGCAGCCTGCCCACCTGGCGCCAGTGGGCGCCGCCGTCGGTGGTCAGCCAGGGTGCGGCCTTGCGGAACTGGGTCACCACGGCCTGCTTCGGGCGGGCGGGCGAGAGCGCGAGGTGGCCGGCCTCGCTGTTGGGGCCGATGGGCTCCCAGCGGTCGCGGCGGGTGTCGGCGGGGGTGACCTCGAAGGCGCCGGTTCCGGTGATCCGCCGGCCGTCGGTGGTCGTGGCGCGTACGGCCAGCCGGTAGGCGCCGGCCGCCTTCCCGGTCACTTCGGCCTGGTAGTAGCCGGCGCCGTTCATGGTGGTGGGCAGCGTGAAGGCGTGGCCGTGCGGGGGCGTGACCCGGATCTGCGGGGGCGCGTCCAGGGCGGCCGGGGAGGCGACGTGCACGGTGGAGCGGCCGTCGCTGGGGTCGGGGGACGCCTGGACGGCGAGGTGCCGGACGACGAGCAGGTAGGGCACCCGCAGGGCCGGGCCGCGATCGGGGGTGGCCGTGATCCGGCCGCCGATCTCCGTGTCGGTGGCCGGGCGGGCGGCGCGCAGGGTGACCTTGACGGTCGCGGACCGCCCGGCGGGGACCGTGATGCGGGACGGGGACACGGTGGTGGGACCGCTGCTGACGAGGGTGACGGTCAGCGGCTTCCTGCCGGGGTTGGCCAGGCGTACCTTCGCGGTGCCGCCGACGGTCCGCTCCCCCAGGTCGGCGAGGCCGAACGACAGGGACGTCGGGGCGGCGCCGAGGGTGGCCGACGCCGCGGCGGCCACGTCGAGCCGTCCGTTGCCCTGGACGGTGGGGCCGGTGCCGGCGAGCGGCTTCGCGGTGCCGACCAGGGCGGACCTGATCTGGTCGGGACCCTGGTCCGGGCGCAGTTGGCGCAGCAGGGCGGCGGCTCCGGCGACGTGCGGGCTCGCCATCGAGGTGCCCGACATGCGGTAGACACCGGGTCGGTACAAGGACGTGGGGATCGTGGAGCGGATCTCGACGCCGGGGGCGACCAGGTCGGGCTTGAGGCCGAAGCCGGTGCCGGGGCCGCGCGAGGAGAACGAGGCGATCCGGTCGGTGGCGTCGGTGCCGCGCAGGGTGACGGACACCTTCCCGGCGGCCAGTTCACGGCTCAGTTGGGCGTACTGGGTCGGGTCGATGCCCAGGACGACCAGGCGGTCCATGCGCAGCGAGTCGCCGGAGGCGGCGGTGCGGGCGGGGTCGGGGCGGGCGGGGCTCGGCCCGGCCTGGACCGTTCCCGGGGTGGCGGCGAGTACGGGCCCGGAGTTGGCCGGGAGGCCGCCGAGGACGGCGAGCGCGCCGCGCTTCTCGGCTTCGCGTGCCCAGTCGATGTCGTTCTGGCTCAGGACGTCCGTACCGGGCGGGACGAGGATGTCGGCGCGCAGGATCTTGCCGCGTACGTCACCGACCCGCTTCCAGTCCTCGGCGGTGCCCGCGCCGACGTCCACGAGGGGCGCGGTGACCGGTTCGCGGGGCGGGTTGGCGGACAGGATGCCCCGGTAGGTCTGGATCAGTTCGGGTTCGCGGCCCGCCAGGTAGGCGCTGGGGGTGCGTATCCCGCTGGTGGACGCGCCGACCGCGATGACGCCGGCGGCGGACGCGGGGGTGCTGACGGTGCCGGTGCCGGGCCCGTTGTTGCCCGCTGCCGCGACGACGACCACTCCGGCCCGCACGGCGGCGCTCGCCGCGCGGCCCAGCGGGTCGGTGCCGTCACCGGGGCCGCCGAGGCTCATGTTGATGACGTCGGCCGGGTGGGGGTTGGCCGGGTCTGCCGCCGCCTCGATGCCGGCGACGATGTCGGAGGTGTAGCCGCTGCCGTCGGCGCCGATGACCTTGTAGGCCAGCAGGCCGGCGTCGGGCGCCATGCCGGTGACGCCTCCCTTCCCGGCCGCCTTGCCCGCGATGATGCCGGCGACGTGGGTGCCGTGGCCGTTGTCGTCCATCGGGTCGTCGTCGCCGTTGGCGAAGTCGAAGCCGCCGACGACCTTGTGGCCCTTGCCGAAGCCGCCGCCCAGGTCGGGGTGGCCGTAGTCCACGCCGCTGTCCAGGACCGCCACGACGGTGCCCTTGCCGGTGGCCCTCACCCCGGCCGGGTCCCTGCGCTTCCAGACCTCGGGCGCGCCGGTCAGCGGCACGCTGACGTCCGTCTGGACCTGCATGCGGGTGTCGGGGCGGACGGCGAGGACGCCCGGCAGCGTGGCCAGCCGCGCCCTCTCGGAGGCGGGCACGGTCATCGCCACGGCGTTGAGGAGCAGGCCGAGCTTCCGGGGTGCGGCGGGGTGCAGTCCGGCGTTCCGTGCCGTGCCGAGGAAGGCGTCCTGCCGCGCCGCCAGGGTCCGCCGGGCCTCGTCGACGGCGGAGCCGTTACGGGCGGCCGAGGAGGTGAGCGAGCCGCCGGGGGCGGCTGCGACGGCGGCGTCCCCGGACAGCTCGACGATGACCCGCTGGTTCGGGTCGGGTGATGTCGCGGTGGCGGTGCCGGGCAGCGCGGTCAGCGTCCCGGCGAGCGCGACGGTGGTGACCGTAAGGGCCGCCAGACGTCGGGGTGTTCGTGCGTTGTTGGCCATGGGTCGAAGTCCTAGTGCCGCGGTCGCGCTCGGGACAACAGATCACGGCGGCCCATTGCTGCCGCTGGCACAAGTGGGCCATTCTCGGCATATGACGAACGAGCTCACCGCCGCAGGCATCGACCCCTTCGACGAGAGCGTCTACCGGGCCGTGTTGACCCGGCGCACGGCGGGCCCCGCCGAGCTCGCCGCCGACCTCGGCTGCTCCCCGCTGCGCGCCGCCAGGGCGCTGGACCGGCTCCACGACCACGGCCTGGTCGGGCGGCTGGCGGGCGTCCGCCGCCGGTACGCGGCGATCGAGCCGGGGGCCGCGGTCGAGTCCCTGGTGCGGGCCAGGGCCGCGGAGTTGGACCGGGTGCGTGCGGCGGCTGGGGAACTGTCCCGCCTCTTCGCGGCGGCCCAGGCCGGCACGGCCGGCGAGGAGGAGGTGGAGATCGCCACGGGCCGCGAGGCGCTCGGCCGTTGGTTCGTCCGCCTCCAGCAGGAGGCGCGCGAGGACGTCATGACGCTGGACCGCCCGCCGTACGCGCTGACCACCGCCAACCCGGTGGAGAGCACGGCGCTCGGGCGCGGCGTGCGCTACCGCGCGGTGTACGCCCCGGAGGCGCTGGAGTGGCCGGGGGTGCTCGAGGACATCCGAGGGCTCGTGCGCCGTGGCGAGCAGGCCCGGGTGATGCCGGGCCTGCGGATCAAACTGGCCATCGCGGACCGCCGGCTGGCGCTGATGCCGCTCTCGCTCGACCTCGACGGCGTGCGCGCCGCGGTGATCCGCCCCTCCGCCCTGCTGGACGCCCTCACCGACTACTGGGAGCTGTGCTGGAAGCAGGCCCTGCCGCTCGACGTCCCCGCCGAGGACCCGCTCGGCGAGGAGGACCGCCTGGTCCTCACCCTGCTGGTCAGCGGCCTCAAGGACGACGCGATAGCCCGCCAGCTCGGCTGGTCGGTCCGCACCATGCGCCGGCGCATGAGTCGCCTCCTCGAACTCCTGGGCGCGGTCAACCGCTTCCAGGCCGGCGTCATCGCCACCCGTCGCGGCTGGATCTGACCCGCCACCGGGCCGAGGGCCATCGGGACCGCGAGGCGGCTCCGTTCCGCTGCGGGTGACCGTGTACGGGTGACCGTCCCCGGGGCATCGGATCCGTCGTCCGGGACCCGCATCACCGCGGGATCACCGGCGAGGTCGTTCCGGCCGCCAGGCGGCGCGGGGTGCCGGTGCCGTCCGCCCGGACGGTCCAGACCGCGCCCCCGTATGCGTACGCCACGGTGTCGGGGCCGGTCCAGGCGGCCTGGTCGTCGACGGAACGCGGGTCGGCGAGGGGGTGTTCGCGAAGGGTGGCGAGGTCGAGGACGTACAGGCGCCAGGGTGCGCGGGGGTCGGTGGAGACCTTCTTCTTGTAGGCGATGCGGGTGCCGTCGGGTGAGAGCGATGGGCACTCGACGTTCTCCTTCAGCGTCCGCGCCGCCCAGTTCCTCAGGTCGCCCTCGACCAGGTAGGTGTGCCCCCGGGTGGCGACGGTGGCGTAGAAGCGGTTGTCGTCGGCGGCGAAGGTGACGCCCCAGAAGTTGACGTCGGGGGCGTGGTGGCGGCGCCCGTCCAGGGTGAGCGGGATCTGCTCGATGCTCTTGACCAGGTAGCCGGTGCGCAGGTCGAGGATCGAGGTGCGGGTCGAGAAGGCGGAGGTGGCGTAGGAGTCTCCGCTCGCGAAGGTGGTCCAGGCGAGGACCCGGCCGGAGGCGGAGACCCGGGCGCGGTCGGGGATGCCCGGCAGGCCCATCCTGCGCACCTCGCGCAACCGCCGGTCGAGCACGAGGACGTACGAGCGGGCCGGCACGCCGGGGCGCAGTTGCAGGCACAGTGCGGTGTCCGCGGCGGCGTGGAAGCGGTCGCAGCGGGGCCCGAGCGCCACCCGCTTCCCGGGCGCCGCGGGGTCCTGGCGGGCGACGCGCCCGGTGGCGGTGTCACGGAACCACAGGGCGCCCGGGGAGCCGCTGTCGAGGGTGAAGCCGGCGTCCGCGCCGGGGGCGCCCGGGTCGGGGCGCCCGGCGGCGTGCAGCGTGTAGGCGGTGGCCCCGCCGGCGAGGAGCAGGACGCCGAGGACGAGGGTCCACAGACGGTGCCGGTTCGGGGCGGTCGCGGCGGTCATGAGGAGGACCCCTTTTCGGAGGGCGGTGCGGACGGCGAGGGCGCCGGACCGGTGGCGGGGGGCGGTTCGGCCGGCAGCAGTCGGGTCGCGCCGCCCAGGGCCGCCGTGAGTGCGGTGAGGGTGAGGAGGAGCGCGGTCGTCGCTCCCCACAGCGTCCAGGCGGCCCCGAAACCGGTCGCGGCGCCGACCTTGGCGAGGGCCTGGGCGGTCTGGACGAGCGCGAGTCCGCCCGCCCGTCGCCCCGGGGGCAGGAGCGGCCCGGTGAGCGCCATCAGGACGCCGTCGGTGGCGGCGTAGAAGACCCCGATCAGGAGCGGTACGGCCGCCAGCAGCACCGCGTCGGGCACGGGGGCGAGGAGCAGTCCGAGGGCCAGGAGCAGGGCCCCGTGCCCGTACAGGAAGGGGCGGCGGCGGCCGATGCGGTCGGCGAGGTGCCCGGCCGGTACGGCGAGCAGCAGGTAGGCGGCCGCGGCGCCGAGCGGCAGGAACGGGAACCAGGTGGCGGCCAGTTCGGTCCGCTGCTGGAGCAGCAGGTAGAGGAAGGCGTCGCCCACGGTGGCCGCACCCAGCAGCGCGGCGCCGAGCGTGATCCGGCGTACGGCCGGCAGGCGGAGCGGTGCGGCGAGGTCGCGCACCCGGTGGGCGGCGCCCACCGGTTCGCGTCGTCCGCCGGGTACCAGGACCACGAGGAGCAGCACCCCGAGCAGCCCGGTGCAGAAGCTGACGACCAAGACGGCGTCGTAGGCGTCGGCGGTGGCCCACAGGAGCGCGAAGGCGGCCAGGGGGCCGAGGAGGGCGCCGGTGGTGTCCATGGCGCGGTGCACGCCGAAGGCGCGGCCCAGGCCGTCGGGCGGGCTGTCGAGGACGATCAGGGCGTCGCGCGGGGCGGTGCGGATGCCCTTGCCGAGGCGATCGGTGGCGAGGGCGGCGGCGATCCCGCCGGTCGCGCCGCCGGCGAGCAGCAGGGCGAGCCGGGAGCAGGCGGAGAGGGCGTAGCCGGTCCCGGCGACCGCCTTGTGGTGGCCGCCGCGGTCGGCGGCGTGGCCGCCGGCGAGCCGGACGAGGGCGGTGGCGCCGGTGAACAGCCCGTCCAGGAAGCCGAACTGGAGCGGGGTGAGGCCGAGGCCGACGACGAGGTAGAGGGGCAGCACGGCGGTGACCATCTCGGAGGAAACGTCGGTGACCAGGCTGACCGTGCCGAGGGCGAGGACGGTGGCGGAGACGCGCCGCCGCGCCCCGGAGGGGGCGGGCGGCGCGTCCCGGCGACCGGTGGTCGCGAGGTACATCAGTGGCAGGTGTAGGTCGGGCCGGAGTCCTTGACCTGGCCGTCGGTGCCGACGTACTGCCAGGTGTAGGTGGTGTCGGTGAGGTCCAGCTTCAGTACCCCGTACGTGCCGCTGATCCGCTTCTGGCTGTGGGGCTGGACGGTCTCGATGGGGTACGGCTCGGCGCCGCCCATGCCGCCGACGATCTCGACGATGCCGTCGGCGGTGGCCCGGCCGGCGGGGTCCTGCGGGGCGAAGCGCTCGTAGTGGTGGTCGTGCCCGTTGAGGACGAGGTCGGCCCTGGCGGCGTAGAGGATCTGCCAGACGGGCTTGGAGACGGGGTCGTTGCCGTGGCCGCCGGAGGAGTAGAGCGGGTGGTGGAAGTAGGCGGCGACGCAGCCCTTGGTGGTGCGGGCGAGGTCGTCCTTGAGCCACCTGATCTGGGCGGGGTCGTCGAAGGAGTTGGAGTCGAGGGCGAGGAAGTGCCAGTTGCCCTCGTCGAAGCTGTAGTAGGGCTTGCCCTGGGGGTAGGCGATCGCGCCGAAGTACGACTTGTAGCCGGCGAGCGGTCCGGCCGGGTCGTACGTCTCGTGGTTGCCGGGGACGGGCCGGGTCCTGGCCTTGAAGGCGCCCCAGGTCTTGTCGTAGTAGTTCCGGAAGTCCGACAGCCGGGCGTCGTCGTACTGGTTGTCACCCATCGTCAGGTAGAACTTCGGGTTGATCCGCTGGGCCTGCGCGGCCGTCCTGGGGTGGGCGCAGGAGCTGCTGGAGGCGGTGCACTGGGCGGCGATGTCACCGGCGGCGACGACGGTGAAGGCGCCGGTGCCGGGCGGGATGGTGCCGTCGGGCGTCCCGTAGACCTCGAACTCGTAGAGCGAGTAGCCGTACGGGGTGCCGCGGGCGGTGCCGTGGACGCGGACGTAGCGTCCCCTGCCGCTCAGGGCGGTCCAGTCGTCGGTGCCGCCGTTTCCGGCGGTCTCGGAGGCGAGCGTGGTCCAGGTGGCGCCGTCGGCGGAGATCTGGACGCGGTAGGCCTTGCCGTAGGCGGCCTCCCACGTGAGGCGGACGCGCGAGACGGCGGCGGTGGTGCCGAGGTCGACCCGGATCCACTGGGGGTCGGAGCCCTCGGCACTGGCCCAGCGGGTGGCGGGATCGCCGTCGAAGGCCTTGGCGGCGTTGAGGCCGGCACCCTCCTGGGAGGAGGAGGTGGCCGGCTTGCCGCGGGAGAGGAGCGGGTCTGCTGCGGCGGCGCGGCCGGTGGAGGCGAGGACGAGGCCGCCGGTGACGAGCAGGACGGCGGCGAGCAGCAGGGACAGGGTGGTGGTGCGGCGCGGTGGGGCGGAGGCGTGCGGGTGGTGCATACCTGTGACTCCCTTTGCCTGGGAAGGGTGAGAGCTGGGCACCGGTGCGGGCAGCGCGGGTCGGCCCGTGACGGTGGTGCCTCGGGCGTGCGCGCGCAACGGCGGCCGGGGCAGAGCTCTCGCTGAGCGCGTCACGCCCGCTCCCCGGAGAGCGGGGAGCGGGCGCCGCGCCAAGCCGCCGCGCGGGATGCTATCTGATAGGAAAGTTTCCTACCAGATCTCCGGCGGCCCGGAGCCGCCGTCCATCGCGCTGAACGTGGACGGCGCCGGATGCGTCCCGCCCCCCGGCCGGGGGACCTTCGGGCGCTGACGGCATGGCACGGTCCTGCCCGGAACAGGATGACCGCGGTGGCGTTCTCGCGCCGCGCTCGCCACCCCACCCCCACCGGCGCGCCGAGGTGTTCCCTGATGGTGACGGACCGGTACGGCAACCCCTTGCACGCGTGCACCCCGGAGACGGCCGGGCATCTGGACCGCGCCGTCGAGGCGCTGCTCCATTTCAGCCCCGAGGTCGAGCGGGCCGTCGGTGACGCCCTCCTCAGCGGGCCTACCTCACCGGTCGCACAGTCCTTCGCCGCGTACCTCGGTGTGCTGGGCACGGAGCCGCGCGAGGCCGCCGCGGCACGGCAGCGGTTCGAGCGGTACCTGGCCGGCGTGGACCTCACGTCCCTGCCGGTGCGCGAGCGCCTGCACGTCGCGGCTGCCGGGACGTGGCTGGCCGGAGACATGCAGCGGGCCGCCGGACTGCTCGAGGAGCTGACCGCGGCCCACCCGACGGACGCGCTGGCCCTGGCCGTCGGACACCAGCTGGACTTCTTCACCGGCGACGCCGTGCGCCTGCGCGACCGCATCGGCGGAGCCCTCTCCGCCTGGGACACCGCAGATCCGCACCGGAGCCTGGTCCTGGGCATGTACGCCTTCGGACTGGAGGAGTCGGGCCACTACCGCCAGGCCGAGGAAGCCGGGCTCGCCGCGGTCGAAGCGGACCCGCGCGACGTCTGGGCGATCCACGCCGTCGTCCACACCTACGAGATGCAAGGACGCGTGTCGGAAGGCATCGGCTACCTCGACGCCCGGCGCCCGCAGTGGACGCGGGACAACTACCTCGACGTCCACAACTGGTGGCACTACGCCCTCTACGCCCTCGAGGCCGGGGACACCGACACCGCACTGGGCATCTACGACACCTCCCTGCACCACGAAGGATCGGCGGGCCTGGCGATGGAACTGCTGGACGCTGCGGCCCTGTTGTGGCGGATCCACCTCGCCGGAGAACGGCCGACGGCCCGCTGGGAAGCCCTGGCAGACGCCTGGGCCGCGCGGGCCGACCCGCCGCACTACGCCTTCAACGACGTCCACGCGGTCATGTCCTACGCGGGCGCCGGACGCACTCAGGCGGCGGAGCGGCTCATCGCCGACCGGCGGCGGTGGCTGGCCGGAGCCGGCGCCGACACCAGCGCCGTCACCAACCGCCGGATGACGGCGGAGATCGGACTACCCGCGTGTGAGGCGCTGCTCGCGCACGCCCGGGGCGACCACGCCACCGTCGTGGAACTGCTCTGGCCGCTGCGCCGCAGGTTGCACGAGTTCGGAGGCAGCCACGCCCAGCGCGACGCCCTCCAGAAGACGCTCGTCGACTCCGCACTCGCCTCCGGACGGCACGAGTTGGCCCGGGTGCTCGTCAGCGAGCGGATCGGGCTCCGGCCCGACAGCTCCTACAACTGGTCGGCCCGGGCCCGCCTCGCCAACGCCCTGGGCGACACCGCCCAAGCCGCGGTCGCCCGCGACCACGCCCGAGCCGCGGCAGCCGCGGCGGCCGAAGCCCTCCCGCCCCCGCGCGAGAACAGCTAGGCAGGTGCCGGTACCGATCCGCGCGGGATCCGCACCGTGTGCGTCGGGGCCACCGGCGGAGGGCCAAGCGGCGCAATGGCGGTCCACCGTACGGATGAGGGGCCGGGGGGTGCCTTGCCAGGCAGGGCCGCGGCACCAGGATGGAGTGCTGTGGGGGCGCGCCGCGCGGTACGCCCGCGCGTACAGACCCTTCTGGGAACCATCGGGACGGTGGAAAGGCGCCGCTCATGGGTTCGGTCGCTGAATTGGCCGCCGAGTTGCGCGCCGGACTGTCGGGCATCGCCGCGACGCTCGGCGGGCTCGACGCGGCAGGACGCCGGCAGGCGGTGCGCGAGGCCTTGGGGGTACTGCCTCCCTCGGACCTGACGGCCGGCGGCCTGCTGGGCCGCCTGGGTGCGTCGGTCGGGGAACCGGGCGGAGAGCTGTGGCTCCGTGTGGTCGACGTGCTCACGGGTGCCGCCGACCGGTCGTCCCCCCTCTGGGACCTCGAGGTGCCCGGGCTGTTCACAGCGGACGCGGGCGGTGTCCAGGCAGCGGTCGGGGCTGCTCTGGGCGCGGAGTTCACCGTGGTGCTGCGCATCGGGGAGCTCGGCCTCACCGAAGGCCTGCGCCTGCCCCGCGGCGGCACGCTCACATTGACCGTCCCGGCGGATCCGGCCGCTGCCGTACTCGAGCTCGCCGCCGGTCCCCTGCACCTCGCGCTCCCCGACGCGGACGGCCTGCTGGGCCTGTTCGCTCCCGGCGGACCGGTGCTCGTCGGTGACCTGGTGGCCCGGGTCGACGGCCAGGGGGTGCGTTTCGAGGGCGGTACGGGGCGCGTCGTGGCGCTGCCGCTCAGGAGTGCGTCCGGTGGTCTGCGGGCTCCGTCGATGTACCTGGCCGCTACGGACGGCGCCCTCTCCTTCACCTCGTCGTTCGGCGCCTCGATCCCGGGCCTGGCGGACGCCTCGGTGGACGGCGTCGGCATCGCCGTCGCAACCGACGGAGACGGTAGGGCGCTGCCCGCCACCGCCATCGCCCTCAGCCTGGCGATCGGCCCGGCCAGGGGTTCCGGGTTCCTGGCGGGCGCCGACGGCGAGTACCGGGGTGCTCTCGCGCTCGGCCTCGGCCCGGTCGACGTCAGGGCGTTCGCCGTGCTGCGGACCCGGCAGGGGGCGCTTCTGGTCGCGCTCAGTGCCGAGTTCACGCCGCCGATCGAGCTCGGCCTGGCCCTGACCCTCAACGCGGTCGGCGGGATCGTGGGCATCGGGCACGCCGTCGACCGGGCCGGGCTCGCCGCCGCCGTGCAGTCCGGGCACCTCGACCGCGTGCTGTTCCCCGACGAACCGGCGGCCGCGGCGGCCCAGATCCTGGGCACGCTCGCGACCGTGTTCGTCACGCGGCGGGGCAGCGTCGTCGTGGGCCCGATGCTCCGGCTCGGATGGGGCCGTCCGGTGTCGTTCGTGACCGCCGACATCGGCGTGATCATCGAACCCACCCGTGGCACGACCTCCCTGCTCGGCCGCCTCAGGGTGGCGCTGCCCGCCCCGCAGGCCCCCGTCATCGAGCTCAAGGCGTCCGTCGGCGGTGTCGTCGACGCGGACGGCACGGTGCAGTTCGCCGCCGACCTGACGGGCTCGCGGATGCTCACCGCGGGCATCGAGGGCGGCCTGGCCGTGCGGATCACCGCCGGCCCCGGGCCCGCGTTCCTGCTCAGCGCCGGCGGCTGGCATCCCGCCTACCCTGCCCCGGCCGGCTTCCCGACGCCCCGACGGCTGGCGCTCACCCTGGCCGACTCCCCCTTCCTGCGGATCTCGTTCACCGGCTACCTCGCGCTCACTCCCGGCACCGTCCAGGCCGGCGCGGCGCTCGCCGTGGTCGTCGGCACCAGGAGCACGGGAGTGACCGGTCACCTGCACTTCGACGCGCTGGTGCGCTGGGAGCCGAGCTTCGGCGTGGTCCTCGACCTGGGCGGCGCGTTCGCGCTGCGCTTCGCCGGCCGGTCGATCTGCACCGTGCAGCTGCGGGTCCGGGTCGAAGGACCCACGCCCTGCTGGCACATCGCGGGCCGGGCGAGCGTCTCGCTGTTCTGGGTCGACATCGACTTCCCCTTCGACGAGCACTGGGCCTGCAGCCGGCAGATCACCGCCACGCCCGCGCCGGACGTCGCCCAGCGGCTGGAACGGGAACTGGACGAGGCCCGCAACTGGGCGCCGCTGCTGCCCCGGGGCACCGGGGCCCTGGTCACCCTGCTCGCCGACGGCAAGGACGGGGGCCGGCTCCTGCACCCGCTCGGACGGGTCCGGTTCAGCCAGCGGCTGGTGCCCCTCGGGATCCCGATCAGCCGCTTCGGCGCGGGACGGCTCCCCGCGCCCCAGTCCTTCGACGTGACCGTCCGCTACGCGGTCCCCGGCGGGAACGCCGCCGACGCGGGGGCGAGCACCCCGGTCACCGAGCACTTCGCGCGGGCCGACTTCTTCGAGCTCACCGATGACGAGCGGCTGACCCAGCCCCCGTTCGAACGGCTCCGTTCCGGCATCGAGCTCACCCCGTCGGCTCCGCCGCCGGCCGCCCGCCGGTACGAGGCCGAGGTGCGGTACGAGAGCAAGTGGCTCGGGTCGCCCGGGGACGGGCACCGGAAGCTGCCCCGCTGGGCGGCGGACGCGGCCTACCTGGCCCGGACCGTCCCGTACGGGGCCGTGGCCACCGGGGGCGCCCACACGGCCCGTACGCGGTACGCCGCCGACGCGAGGTGCCCGAGCGCTCTCAGGGAGCGCGCGTTCACGGTCGTCGACGCGGACACCCTGACGCCCCGGCCGGGGTACCCCAGCGGCGTGACCTTCACCGAGGCCGCGGAGGCGCTGCGGTCCGTCGCCGGCACCGCGGCCGGGCTCCGCGTCGTACCCGTACACGAGGTGAGGCCATGACGTCGTACACCTTCGCCGCCTGGGACCGGACCGGTGCCGCGGCCTCGCTGCGCGAGCTCGACGGCCCGTCGGTCACCGGCCCGCTGCGCGGCCGGCTGTCGGCCGGCGCGGCCGTCAACGACGGCCCCCTCAGGCAGGTGCCGTTGGACCTGTACGGTCCGGGCGACGTGGTCGCGGTCGACCCGCAACAGATCGTCCGGGTCTACCCGCGGCCCGGCACGCCCTACGCGGAGACCACCCGGTTCCCGCTCATCGAGTTCGACCGGACCGACTTCCCCTGGCTGTTCACCCCGCTCGCACCGAAGGACGGGGGTGAACTGCGGCCCTGGATCACGCTGGTCTGCGTCCCGACCGCCGTCGGCCGGCCGCGGCGGCGCCCCGGGGTGGCGCTGCCGGTGCTCCACGTGCCGGTGGACGAGCTTCCCGACCCGATGCGCCTGTACCTGTGGGCGCACACCCAGACGGTCACCGGCCACCCGGAGGACGACCGCCGCTCCCTGTCACGGCTGCTCGCCCCCCGCCGGCTGCTGCCGCACACCGAGTACACCGCCTGCCTGGTGCCGGCGTTCGAGGCCGGGAGGCGTGCCGGCCTCCTGCAGGCGGACCCCGCCGGCCTCCGGCAGGATCCCGGGGACCTGTCCCCCGCGTGGCGGGCGACGGACGACGAGGCCACCCTGCCCGTCTACCACTCATGGACCTTCGCCACGGGCGAGGGCGGCGACTTCGAGTCCCTGGCCGACCGGTTGCGGTGCAGGCCGCTGCCACGCACCGGCGGCCGGCGGGCCATGGACATCAGTCGGCCGGGCCTCGTCGAGCCCGGGCCCGGGCTGCTGCCGCAGGACGTCGAGAGCGCGCTGACCAGCCCCGACGCCCCGCCGGGCGCGGCGTGGCCGGTCGACGCCCCGGGGGCCGCGTGGCAGCAGGCGCTGGCCTCCGTCCTGGACACGACCAGGACCGACGACGGGGAGGAGGACCCACTGGTCCAGCCCCCTCTGTACGGCGGCTTCCACGCGCTGCGCTCGCGCGTCCTGCCCGCGGAACCCGGCTGGCCCGGCACCCTCAACCTGGAGCCCCGCTGGCGGGTGGCCGCGGGCCTGGGCACCCGGTCCGTCCAGCGCGAACAGGAACAGCTCATGGCCTCGGCGTGGAGCCAGCTGGCCGAGGCGACGGCCAGCAACCGATTCCTGGAACTCGCCAGGTTCGCCCGGCTCGTCGGCGCGAGCCTGCACCGGCGCCACGTGACGGGTCTCGACGCCGACGGGCTGCTGCACCTGGCGGCGCCGTTGAAGAGCAGGGCGGCGTTCGGCAGCACGACCCTCGGCGCCGCCGTCCACGCCAGCGCGCTGCCGACCGCCATGTCCGGAACCGCGTTCCGCCGTGCCGTCCGACCGCGCGGGGCGCTGTGCCGACGCATCGCCCTCGTCGGCACCCCGGGCGGGCAGGCCCCCGGCCAGCGGCCGTTCGCCACGACGATCGCCGCACTGTCGGTCGCCGGCCGGGGCCTCGCCGTGGCCCCCGGGGCACCCGACGGCACCGTCGCCTTCGCCGTCGCCCCCGAACGCGTGGTCGGCGCCGCACGGCTGCCCGCCGTACTGGCCGAGCTCGGGGCCTACGGGACGACGCCGCTCGGCTGGCGGGTGCTCGGACAGCGGGCCGAGAAGCGGGCCGGACTCCTCGAACTCCTCGCCGACCGGCTCGACACCCTCGCGGCCCCCACCGCGGGCGCGCTCGACTCCGCGCTGCCGCTCGGGGCGCTGCCCGAGGTCGAGGTACCCGAGGACTACCTGGCCCTGATCCGTCTGACCCCCGGCGGCACCCTGCTGCTCCCCTCGGGGAGGGTCACGGCAACTCCCCTGCTGCCGCCCCCCAGCGGTGCGGCGGCGGACGTGGCCTTCACCGGGACCTGGGCGGGACCGTGGAGCGAGTCCTCCGCGGCCGAGCCGGCCGACCGGTGGAACGGCACGTGCGGCGGAACCTGGCGGACCGCCGTCGCGGACGGCAGCTGGCGGGGCTCGTTCAAGGGGTCCTGGAACGCCGACCCCGGCGGCGGGACCGGGGGCCCTTGGCGGGCCGTGGCGAGCGGGACCTGGGACGGCGCAGGGGAGCAGGGGACCTGGCAGGGCGTGGCCACCGGCACCTGGGACCCGCTGTCCAGCACGTCCGACGGGACGTTCGACGGCGTGTGGCAGTCGGCGGGCAGGTGGGGCACCTTGCACGGCTCCTGCCCGGGCACCTGGGACTGGGACACCACCGGGACCGCCGGCATCTGGCGGGCAGACTGCGGCGGCACCGGGCTCCGGGCCGCCCCCGGCCCCGGCGGGGGTCAGGACGGGTGGCAGGAGGCGGACCTCGACGCGGTCCTGGCCGGCTGGCAGGCCGAGGGGTCGATCCCGCTCGGCACCGTCATCGGCCACGACCGCCTGAAGGGAGCCGCCGGGCGGCTGCCGGCGGCCTCGGTGCTCGACATCACCCCCGCGGACGCGCGCGCGATGGCCGTCGCGGCCCGCGACCGCCTCTACCGTCCCGCCGACGCTCCCGTCGTACCGCCCCGGGGCTCCTTCCCCGTGGCCGAGGCCCGGGACACGGTCGCCGAACTCCTCGACCCCCGGCGGGCCGTCGACGCCGTCGTGCGGTCCCGGGTGGAACGGCCCGCCACGGACCGGCCGGAGGCGCCCGTGCAGTGGGCTCCGACCTTCCCCGACCCGATGTGGCGGCCGCTCGCCGCGCAGTCCACCGAATGGATGCTCGCCGGCCTGGAGAACGTCGAGCCGGACACCGCGGCCCTCGCGTACCCGAACCCGGCGTTCGTCGCGGCGTACATGGCCGGGCTCAACCACGAGTTCGCCCGGGAGCTGCGCTGGCGCGGGTACCCCACCGACCAGCGCGGCACGTACTTCACCCGCTTCTGGGGCGCCGAGCCCGACGCGCCCGCGCTGTCCGAATGGAGCACCACACTCCCGCTCGGCGCGCACGTCACCGGGCCTCCGAAGCGCCTCGTACTGCTGCTGCGGACGGCGCTGCTGCGCCGCTACCCCGACCTGATCGTCTACGCGGCCCCGCTCCACGGACCGCCGGACGCACAGCACCAACCGGTCGACGACCAGGCCCAACACCCGGTCTTCCGCGGGGCGCTGGACGCGGAGACCGCCTTCTTCGGCTTCCCCCTGACGGAGGCCGACGTGCTGGCCGAGCCCTGGGGCTTCGTCCTCGCCGAACAGCCGACCGAACCGGTCTTCGGGCTGGACGACCCCGCGGACCCCACGGCGCCGACGTCGTGGGGAGAGCAGTACCAGAGGCCACCGGAGACGGTCCCGCCGTCGCTCGCCGACGACTGGAACGACCTCAACTGGAAGCACGTCTTCACCTCGCCGACCGAGTACGAGGCCGCCCGGCACGCCCCGTCCGTGCGGCTGCCGAACGTCTCGCTCGGCGAGCTGGTCTGGGGCGAGAGCGCCGCGGGCACCGCCCGGCAGTGCTTCCAGCAGCCGGTGCGGGTGGTCATGCCCGCCCGCCGGCTGCTCCGCGAGAAACCCGGCTGACCCCGGTCCTCCGACGACCGCCGCCCACCCCAGGGAGACACTCCGCATGACCGATCTCGGCCCCCTGCGCCAGGCCGTCGCCGAGTCCGAGCGGCAGCGCGCCCTCCTCGGTCCGAAGGCCACGCCCGCCCAGCGCCGGGACGCCCTCTCGGCGATCCGCGCCGCCCGCAAGGCCCTGGACGCGGCCATCGGGGCCTTCGTCGCGGACGCCCCCGGCGACGAACTGCTCGCGCGCCTCGACCCGGACGTCCCACTGGTGCTGATGCCCGTACGGCTGGAGACCAGGCTGCGGGTCGGCGGCGCGGCGCCCCCCGCACTGCACGTGCGCATCTTCCCCGACGACGTCCACGTCGAGTCCCACGACCCGGACCCCACCGAGGGCGAGGTGCGCAAGGGGCAGGACTTCTGGCGCCTGGTGTGGCGGGCGGGACGGGCCGAGAACGCGGCCGGGGACCGGGACCGGATCCTGCGCAGCGCATGGGACCAGCTGTCCGGCGCCCTCGGCCCGGCCCGGGCCCGCTGGATCGCCGCCCGGCTCGCGCCGGCCCCGGACGACCGGCCGGAAGGGCCGCTCCCCGACGGGACGCCGGGCCCCGAACCCCACTTCGACGCCCCGCCGACCCGGTCCCGCGGCTGGAACCGGGCGGCGACCGCGTCCACCCTCCCCGACCGGTTCGTCGCGCTGGCCTACCAGACCGCGCCCGACGGCGCACTCGTCCTCGTGGGGCAGGCCCCGGGTTCCGCCGTACCGGACACGGTGCAGATGGGGCCGGACCCGGATGCAGGACCGGACGGCGTCGGGTCGCCACTGGACCCCGAACTGCTGTGGCTCACCGACTTCGCGGCGGCGCAGGAGAAGGGCCTGGCCATCGAAGTGCCCCTGGACGGTCCGGGGTACGACCCCGGGCAGGAGCCCCTGCTCACCCGTGTGCTGGTTCTCGGCGTGACCGCGTCCCTCGGCCCGGAGGAGTCCGCGGCCAGGATCGGCCGGCTGCTCTCGGGGCGCGCGGACGACGGCCGGGCCTCGTTCCTGTCCCAGGGCACCCCGACCAACAACATCCCGGACGCGGGCGGCCGCTCCCCCGGCGCGCCGCCGGACGTCGAGGACATGCTCCGGGCGGCCGCGGCACCGCAGGCAGCCGCCCCGGCCGACCCGTGGGCCAACGGCGACCGCGTCGCCACGGCGCTGGGCCTGCCCGCCGCGGCGCTCGCGGCGCTGGGCGGCGCCCGCGAGCCGGAGCAGGCCGATGCGCGCGCCCTGCAACTGGCGCTGTGGAGCGCCACCGGAGACTTCTTCCTCGACGAACTCCTGGAGAGCGACAGCCACACGCAGGAGCTGCCGCTGGACCGGGCGTGGCTGCGCGGGCACTACGCGGACCTGGTCCGGGCGCGCGGCCCGCTGCCCGCGCTGCGGATCGGCAGGCAGCCGTACGGACTGCTGCCCGTCACGGCCACGGCCCGCTGGCAGCCCGACCCGCGGGAGGACGCCCATCTCGCCGGCCTGCACCACGTGCTGACGACGCTGCGCCCGTTCTGGGAGATCGGCGTCGCGACCCTGCCCCGGGTCGGCGGCCCCGACCAGCCCGGCGAGAGCCTCGACCTGCCCAAGCCGGAGCGGGACGTGCTGCGGGCGCTCGGCATGGCGCCGGTCTCCCGCACCTGCGGCGTACGGGGAGTGCGGGGCATGCTCAACGCGTGTTTCATCCACAAGTGGGCCGACGCCGCGGAGGAGTGCCCGAGCACCGTCGAGAGCCGCCTGTCCCGGGCGCTGAACCGGGCCCTGGGCATCACCTACGAGCCGGTCGTCTCCCACCACCAGAACGAGGGCGGGGACGCCGCCCGGCTGTGGCTGCCCTTCGTCCGGGTCCCCCCGCTGCCCGGCGCCCCGGACCCGCTCGAGGACTTCCTGCAGTTCCTGGCGGGAGTCGTCGAGCAGTTCGAGGCCCCCCGGCTCATGATCGGGCCGGAGCAGGCCCGGACCCTGCTGGAGGCACTGCTGCGGCACACGGCCAACCTCGAGTACGGCCGCGCGGCGGCCGCCGTCGCCGACCCGCACCTGTCGCCGGCCCAGCGCGGGAACCGGTTCGCGGAGCTGCTGCTCTCCCCCGAGAAGTCCGCTCCCATCACGGCTGCAGCGGGGGTGCTGCTCCGGCCGTTCACGGCGGCCTCGCTCCTCGCCCTCGACGTACCGGACCCCGTCACCGCGGCGACCGTCACCGTCGGCCACGTCGTCAAGCAGGCCCACCAGGACCAACTCGGGGCGATCGGTGCGGCCGCCCGCGACAAGCACGGCGTCCTCACCGCCCAGCTCCCCGAGCGCCCTTGGAGCAGCCGACTCGCCGAGATCGACGCCGCGTTGGGCCATCTCGCCCTGCGGGTGCGGGCCTGGCACGACCGGGGCGAGGATCCGTTCGCCCCGGTCGAGCGGCTGCTCGGGGAATGCCTCGACCTCGTCTCCCACCGGCTGGACGCCTGGATCACCTCGCTGGCCACGGCCCGGCTCCACGCGATGCGGGCGCCGGAGCGCCGACCGACGGGCCTTCAGATCGGGGCGTACGGCTGGGTGGAGGGGCTGTCGGCGCGGTCGGCACCCGCCAGCGACGGCTTCGTCCTCGCCCCGTCCGTCCCCCAGGCCACCACGGCCGCCATCCTGCACAGCGGCTACCTGTCCCATGCGGACGATCCCGGGGCCTTCGCGGTGGACCTGTCCTCGCGCCGCATGCGGGTCGCCATGGACGTCCTGGACGGCGTGCGCCAGGGCCAGCCGATCGGGGCCCTGCTCGGCTACCGGCTGGAGCGGCGGCTGCACGACGCCCGGGAACGTCCGGGGGGCGGCCTCGTACTCGACCGGGTGATCGCACCGCTGCGCAGGCTCTGGCCGACGCAGCCCGTGCAGCACGAGGCGACCGGGGCCAAGCAGTTCATCGGTGTGCACGACGTCACCGACGGAGCCGAACTCGGTGAGATCCCCGTCGCCCAGGCCATGACGACGCTGCTGCCCGAGGTGCGGCCCGCGCTGGACCCCACGGAGGAGGAACACGTCAGGAAGCAGCTGGAGGCCCTGCACGACGACATCGACGCCGTCGCGGACCTCCTGCTGGCCGAGGGCGTCCACCAGTTCGCCGGCGGCAGCGCCGACCGGGCGGGAGCCACGTTCGACAGCCTCGCCGCCGGAGGCCAGGCACCGCCGCGGCCCGAGGTGCTCGACACTCCGGGGCACGGCACCCCGGTGACGCACCGGATCATGGTCGCCGTCCCGCGCGACGCCGCGCCGGCCGCGGGCTGGGACTCCGCCGCCCAGCGCACCCGTCCCCGCGCAACGGCGGAGCCGCGGCTGGACGCCTGGGCGAGCCACCAACTCGGCCCGGCCGCCGGGATCCGGCTCCGTGCGGCATGGACGCGTCCGGGGCAGGACGTCACGGCGGCGCCCGTGCACGAGCACGCCTGGCCCCCGGTCGGCCTCTGTGCCCTCGACGTGGTCGCGCTCGTGGGCTCGGGCGCGCTGCGCGCCGCCCTGGAAGGCTCCCTGGCGGATCATCCGCCCGCCGGTTCACCCGCCGGAGCCGTGCCCAGGCTCCTGGGCGGCCGGGCCGATGAGTGGCCCGCCGCCGTGCGGTCGCTGTTCGACACGGAGTCGCTCGCCGTCGCCGTCGGCGCCGTCCTCGCCGCAGGCCGGTCGGCGGGCCCGACGGACCTGAGCGCTTCGGCGCCGTCCGCCGAGGCGGCGCGCGACGCCGAGCTGTACGGGCGGGCCGACACGGCCCTCGCCCGTCTCGACGCGGCCGGCGCGGCCCTGGACGTGGGCGAGCTCGCCGCGTTCGGCATCGTGGCACCGCCGCCGCCCGACGGCGGCACACCGGCCGACGCCGCGGATGCGGCGGCCAGGCAGGCCGCGGCGCGGGGGGAACGCGCGCGGGCCGCCCTGCCGAACCCCGCCGTTCCCGGGAACACCCCGCCGGAGGCCTCCCTGGCGGCCCTGGACGCCGTCTTCGGTCCCGGCTTCCGGGCCGTCGGCCTCGTCACGCTCACGAGCCCGGCCGCGGCGGCGCTCCAGGATTCGTTCGGTGCCGGACTCGGGGGCGTCGCGCACCCTGCACCGCGGGACTGGCTGGAGCGGATGGCCGGCGCCCGGCCCGGCGCCGCGGCGCTCGCCGATCTGCTGCTGCTCACGGAGGCCACGGGCACCGGCGGGGGGTACGGACTGCGCGTCGGTCAGACGCCGTTCGGCCCGGGGCGGCGCTGGGTGGGTGCGGACGGCTGGCGGGACGACGCGGACCCGGCGACGGGGCTCGTCCTCCACTGCCCCGCGGGACCCGACGGGCCCGACTTCTCGGATCCCGTGGCCGTCCTGCTGGTCGACGAGTGGTCCGAGGTGATCCCGGCCGCCACGCAGCCGGCGGCGGCCGCCTTCCACTTCGACGCGCCCGGCGCCCGCGCCCCGCACGCCGTGCTGCTCGCGGTGCCGGCCACCGCCGGGTCGCCGTGGACCGTCGACGCGGTCGCGGACGTGGTCGGGGAGGCGCTGGAGCTGGCGAAGCTCAGGCTGGTCGACCTGCCGGCGCTGGGCTGGCTGGGGCGCTACCTGCCGGCGGCGTACCTCCCCGACTCCTCGCTCGGGAGCAATCCGGCGGTCGGCGTCAAGGACATCATGAAGCAGTCCAAGGCGGACGGGCTCGTGGGCATCTTCACGGACAGGGAGTCGTAGCCATGACCGACGCGGCCCGGTTCTCCCACTTCCACCGGCTGGAGCCGCAGGTCCGCTCCTCCGGAAGCGGCGGCCAGCTGGACGAGGCCCTCGAGGCGCGGGTCGCGGACCCGCTGTTCCTGCTGGCCCGACAGTGGCAGCTGGCCGAGTTCCGGGGTGAGGACGGCGGCTCACCGGTCCTGGTCACGATCGGGACGGCCGGCGCGGAGGTGGACCGCTTCCGGCCGGGGACCGGCAGCCCGTCCGCGCCGTACCCGCCGGGGACTCCCGTCGAGTACCTGGCGGAGGCCGGCGGTCCGCGGGAGCTGACGCTCAGGGCCGCGGCACGGGCCGGTGCGCGGTTCCTGTCCCTGCTGGGTCCGCTGTCCCCCGGCGTGCGCGACGACGTGACGCGCAAGGTCCTCAAGAGGTGCCCCCTGGCCAGGCCCGCCGACGGCGGGGCGGGGCCGGAGCATCCGATCGACCCGGCGGGGCTGGCCCTGTGGCGGGTCCTCCGGCACCGTACGCCCGACGGTGACCGGCTCGCCCGGGAGTTGGCCGCCGGCTGGCGGCCGGCGGACCTGGCCGGAGCCGCGGCCGCGCTCTTCGACGAGGCGGCGGACCGGTGGCAGCGGTGGTTCGACGCGGAGCACCCCGTGCCGAGCCCCTCGACCTGGATGACCGAGCGGCTGGAGCACCGCTTCGGGGTGGAGGCCGAGGTGGGCGACCGCCGGGTCGTGCTGACCGCACCCGAGTACCCGGGCGGGAGCGCCGACCCGTACCGCTTCGACCTCGACGCCGGTGGCACGCCCCTCGACCTGCCGGACGCCCCCGGTCCGCGGCACGTGTCCCTGCCCACTCGGGCGGCGTACCCGGGGATGCCGGCGGACCGCTGGTGGGAGTTCGAGGACGCCACCGTGAACATGCCCGCGATCGAGGCGGGTCCCGCGGACCTCGCCCGGCTGCTCGTCATGGAGTTCGCCAACGTGTACGGGAACGACCACTGGATCGTGCCGGTCGACCTGGAGGTCGGGAAGCTCCACTGGGTCACCGGATTGAGCGTGCTCGACACGTTCGGCGGGAGGCTCGACATCGCGCCCGTCGCGCACCGGCAGCTGTCCCTGTTCCGGCTCAGCGACGCCCGGGACGAGGCCGGCGCCCCGGGCGCCCCGCTGCTGCCGCTGCTTCCAACGGCCCACGCGCGGACCGAGGGCGGGGCCGTTGAGGAGGTGCTGTTCGTCCGCGACGAGATGGCGAACCTCGGCTGGGGCATCGAGCGGGTGGTCCAGAGCGCCACCGGCAGGCCCCGGGCGCGCGCCGACGAGTTCCCGCTCGACGAGGGGCCCGACCCGGTGCCCGGGCCCGGTGCCGTGTTGGCGTACCGGCTGCTCACCCCGGTGCCGCCGTACTGGGTCCCCCTGGTGCCGGTGCCCCTGGTCCCCGGCCCCGCCGGCGGTGCCGACGGCGACGGTGCGGCGCGGGGTGCCGTCCGGTTCCGGCGCGGGGTGGTGCGGCGCACCGCCGACGGCGTGCAGCCGGGGGCGGTCGGGCGGCTCCTGGAACCCGAGGTGAAACCGGTGTACTTCCGGGACGAGGAGATCCCGCGCGCGGGAGTGACCGTGTCCAGGGTGCCGGTCGTGGTCCGGGACGGGCAGGGGCGGCTGTACCACTGGGTGGGGCGCCGGGTCCGGGCCGGGCGGGGCGAGGCGGCGAGTGGACTGGCCTTCGACGCCGCGCTTCCGGCGCAGGGGGGTACGCCATGATGACGTCGCGGTGGGTCACGTGCGCGCTGGCGCTGACGCGTGACGGCGCGGAGGTCGTCGGAGCGGACATCACCGGTCGCGCGTACCGCTGGGACCGGGTCGAAGGCACCGCGCCGGCCCCGCTCTTCTCCGCGCACGCGCGCACGGTCTGGTCGCTGCTGCTGACGCCGGACGAGAGCGAGATCATCACGGCCGGCAGCGACGGCACGGTGCGGCGCTGGCGCCGGGTGGGCGGTGGCCAGGCGGCCGAACCGTTCACCGCGCACGCCGACTGGATCCGGGCGCTGGCCCTGACCTCCGACGGTTCCGAGCTCGTCACCGCCGCCGAGGACGGTACGGTCCGCCGCTGGAACCTCCCCGACGGGAGTCCGCGCGGCGCGGCGTTGGCCGCGCACGACGGGCCGGTACGGGCGCTCGCCCTCACCGGCGACGACGACGAGCTGGTCACCGCGGGCGGCGACGGCACGGTACGGCGCTGGAGCCGCGAGAGCGGCGCACCGATCGGCGAGCCCCTGCTCGGCCACGCCGGCGCCGTGCTCACCGTCGCGGTCACCCCCGACGGCACCGAGATCGTCACCGGCGGCCGGGACGGCACGGTCCGCCGCTGGGACCGCCACGGCGGGCGGCCGCTCCTCGAACCCCTCCGCGCCGGATCCGGCGTCGCCGCGCTGGTCCTCACCGGCGACGGCGAGATCATCGCCGGTTCGTACGACGGCGTGCTGCGCCGCTGGGACCGGTCCACGGGCCAATCGCTGGGCGAGACGCCCACGCCGCACGCCGCGGTGTGGGTCTGCGCCCTGACGCCCGACGAACGGGAACTGCTCACGGCCGGCCCGGGAGCCCCGGTCGTCCGGCGCTGGACCCGTGGCGGGCAGGGGGTGGGCCTGGTCCCGGTGCGGTCGGCGACCTGGATCGACACCGCGCCCCGGCTGGAGATCCACGGCCCCACGCCGTTCTGACGGGCCGTGACCGCGGTGTCCCCGCGGTGTCCCCGCGGCCCGGGCCGCCGGGCGCGGGGGCGCGGCGGAGGGCCTGCTCGGGACGAGGTGAGGAGCCGCTCGGGCCGAGGTACGGTGGTCGTGAACGGTCCAGCCGGGGCCCGGCCGCGTTCGGCCGGCGAGCCCCCTTCCGACCGGATGTGGCGATGCCCGACATCGAGATCGACACCTCGCGGCTCACCTTCCGCTCCTTCACCGTCCCTGAGGCCGCGACCGGCTCCGTGGACGGTTCGACCACCCCGCCCCCGACGCTCTCGCTGCCCGTGGCGGGCGGCTACCACCTCAAGCAGGGCACCGGTCCCCCGTCGGACTTCGTGTTCGAGGTGACGGCCGACGGAACGGTCGAGTTCGACGCCTCCTTCGACGCGTTCGTCCTCGGACGCGGCGGGCGCCGTCTGACCGTACGGGGGCTCCCGGTGCGGCTGGACGCCACCGCCCTGGACCAGGACCTGCTCCTGCGGACCGGCGGGGCAGACGCCGGGCCGACGCTGGTGCGCGGCAGCCCCCACGACCTCCTCCTGCTGCCGCGCCCCGGCTACCGCCTCGACGGCGGGGCGGGCACGCTCCTCTTCGCGGTGGGGACCGACGGCACGGTGCGGTTGGGCCCGGAGGCGGAGGGCTGCGCCGCGGCCGGGGCCGGCTCGCTGACGGTGACGGGGCGGACGATCCGCGTCGACGGCCGGGAGCTGCTCCACGAGCTGAAGCCCACCGGGCTCAGGAAGGAGAAGGTCGCGTTCCTACCCAAGGACACGGTCAACGCGCTCACCGTGCTCCCGGGTAAGGGGTACGGCTTCCAGCCGGGGGCGGGAGTCGTGGCCGACCTGTCCTTCGCCGTCACCCGGGACGGCGAGGTGACCCTGGACCCGAAGTACTCCGGATTCGCCTCCGCCGCAGGGGACACCCTGCGGGTGTGGGGACGGGACGTCCGCATCGACGGCACGGCGCTCGACCACGACCTCGTGCCGACCGGACTGTCGGGAAAGGACGTCAAGTCCCTCCCACGGGAGTCGGTCCACACGCTCAGGGTGGTCCCGCTCCCGGGGTACGGCTACGGCTTCCAGCCGGGGTCCGGAGTCGTGGCCGACCTGTCCTACGGCGTCACCCGGGACGGCGAGGTGACCCTGGACCCGAAGGACTCGGGGTTCGCCTCCGCCGAGGGGAACGAACTCACCGTCCGCGGGCGGACGATCCGCATCGACGGGACGGCCCTGTCCCACGACCTCGAACCCGACGGCATGAACCGCAGCGAGACCCTCTGGCTGTCCCGCACCGCGGTGAACGGGGTGACGCTCCTTCCCACGCTGCCGGGATACCGGTACGCCCTGCGCCCGGCGCCGAACGTCACGCCCGACCTGGCGTTCGGGGTCACCCGCGACGGGGACGTGAGCCTCGACCCCGCCTACGACGGGTTCGCCTCGGCCGACGGGGACACCCTCGTCCTGAAGGGCTACCCCGTCGTGATCGACGCCACCGCGGCGGACGGCGATCTCTTCGGCCTCACCAACATGGAGAGCGGCACGAAGCCCCGGCCCTCGAACCCACGGGAGATCGCGGCGGTGCTGCTGCCCGGCAAGGGCTACCTCCCCCACACGACGAAGGGCGTCTTCTCCTCACCCTTCGACGTCGAGCGGGACGGCACCCTCACCGTCCCCTGGAACACGGTCGGCCGCTACGTCGTGACACCCGCCGTGCGGTCCGACGCGGCCGACGGGGGGAACGAGGTGACGTGCCAAGCGACCGTGCGCGCCCTGGGAGCGGACCAGGAAGTGCCCGAGGGGACGGTGACGTTCGCCACGGCGACCACGCTCCTGGGCAGCGCCCAGCTCGACGCGCAGGGGCGGGCCCGGGTGAGCACCACGGCCCTGCCGCCCGGCATCCACGACATCGCCGTCACCTACCAGGGTGGCGACGACTACGAGCCCGCTTCGACCGGGCTCCGCCACCGCCAGTTCCCGGCGGCCGTCGACCCGGCGACCGACCCCGTCCCCGACCCGGCCCAGCCGGTCCTCCTGGACTGGGCCGAACTGCCCGCACTGGCCCGGATGGCCGACCCCCACGAGGTCGACGGCCGGGTCAAGCTCGCCCAGGCACTCCTGAACGCTGCCGGAGCCGCCCAGCCGCCGCTCGTCGTCGACGGCAACTTCGGCGATCTGACGCAGGCGGCGGTGCTGGCCTTCCAGGCGGGCCGACCCCTTCCGCCGACCGGCACCATCACCACACCCGACTGGTTCGCGCTCGCGCTCGCGGCGCCCCGCCCGCTGCTGGAACCGGGCCCCCGTACACCGGAGATGACCGGCCCGCCGGTGGCCCGCGTACAGCAGTCCCTCAACCGCTCCGCCGGGGTGCCCGTGCTCGCCGTCGACGCGGTGTTCGGTCCGGCGACCACCGAGGGGGTAGGGGCCTTCCAGGCGGGGCACGGCCTCGCCGTGACGGGGACGGTGACACCGGAGACCTGGGCCGCGCTGGCGGGAGGGCCGCCGACGACCGTGCCGACCGCGTCCATGCGCCTGACCTTCTCCTACGACAGCGCGGACTGGGCGGCGGGCGGGCCGGCCGTACGGCTCACGAACGTCGCCGCGAAGGTGGCCGTGACGGCTCCGCCCCCCGACGGCCCCGACGCGCCCGAGGGCAGCAGCGGCTTCTGGTACGAGGTGCGCGACGCGCGGGGTGCGGTCCGCTACCGGCGCGCCCTGCACCAGCCGATCGCCCTGCGCAGGGAGGTGCCCTCCGGTGCCGAGGCCCCGGGGCTGTCCAGCTTCCCCCTGGACGCACCGCGGGGCACCTTCGAACTGCTGGTGCCGCTCTACGCGGTGCCCGGGACGCTGGTCCTCTTCAGCAGTCCGCTCGACGCGGCCCGGGCGGACGAAGCGGCCGTCGTCATCGGCACGTTCCCGCTCGCCTGACGCCCCGGAGGTACGGATGAACACCGTGCAGTTCCTCGTGGGAGGGCCGTCGACCGTGAGGAGCGGCTGGACCGTCGCCGTCGTCTCGGAGGGGTACACCCAGGCCGAGCTGGACGCCGGCGTGTTCGACGTCGATGCGGTCACGTTCGTCATCGAGCTCCTGTCCACCGTGCCGTTCAACCATCGCGACCTCCGCCCCCTGATCAACGTCGTGCAGGTGAGCGAGCCCTCCACGAACACCGGCAACAAGATCAAGCTGCTCAAGCCGGCTCCAGCGGATTCGACATTCGGTACGAGATTCAGAGCCCTGTTCGGTCGGGACATCTACAAGAACCCGGTGACCGGCGTGGAGGAGCAGATCGAGCGGAGCCTGTGGGGCGACAGCGCCCAGGTGAAGAAATTCGTGAAGGATCGGCCGGGCCTGGACGGGGTGAACAACTTCCTGGTCATCGTCAACAACACGGAGCTCGACGGCGGCGCGGCGCACGACGGCGTCGGCTGGACCAGCAAACGCAGTCCCAACTGGGCGCAGGTGGCCGTCCACGAGCTGGGGCACCAGGCGTTCGGGCTGGAGGACGAGTACCAGTACGAACAGGACGAGCTGACGGATCCCCCGCGCCGCCACGGCGGCACCGACCCCACCGCGGGCAACGTCACCACCCGCACCGACGTGCGGACGATGAAGTGGGCGGCCGAGCTCACGCTCGCGCAGTCCCAGGTCCCCTCGACGGTGGTGGCCAACCCCTGTACCCGCAACCACCAGGTCAGGCAGGACGGACCACCGATACCGGCCGGTGCCGTGGGTGCCTTCGAGGGGGCCGCCCGCTACGACTGCGGCGTCTACCGGCCCTCGCTGACCTGCAAGATGAGACGGAGCCGAGAACCCTTCTGCCGCGTCTGCGAGCGGATCGTCCGCATCGACCTCGGGCACTTGATGGTCACCCAGGGAGGCGGTTCGACGGCGCCGGCGGGCGAGTGGACGCACGTGCAGAACTTCATGGCGGGGCCGCGTGCCCGCCTGCTCTCGTACCACATGACGACCGGCGCGTACGCGATCTCGAAGCCCGAGCGGTACTACCTGGAGGCCGCTCGGCGGCCGGACGGCACACCGGCCCTCGAGCCGGCGCATCCCGCCGTGGGCACCGGGACGATCGGGTCGGGCTGGACCTGGCTCGTCCCGTTCGAGTCGAACGGGTCGCTGAACTACCTGGCGTACCAGTCCGGTTCCGGCCGCACGGCACTCTTCCGGACGAGCGCGGCCCGGGACGCACTGGCCCCGGCCTGGGAAGGGCCTCCAGGGGGCCCGTTCCACTCGCACGTCGTCACGGTCCTCCTGGACGGGGCCCCGCACTTCGTGGGCTACGACACCTTCACCGGGGAGGCGTCGCTCTACCGCATCGACGACCCCGCCGCAGAGCCCGTGTTCGTCCGGACCATGCACTGGGGCGCGGGGCACACCGCGGTGGTGACCGTGCCGGCGGACGGCGACGCGTACGTCGTGACGTACCGTCTGCAGAGCGGCGAAGTGATGATCAGGCGCCTGACGCCCGCCGGCTTCACGATGGCCTTCGCCTCGCCGTCGCGCTTCTGGCAGCCGAACGTCACCCACCTCGCGCTCCTGGACTGCGGCGGCCGTCCGTACCTCGTCCGCTACTCCGACCTCGTGAAGGCCGGGTCCGTCGTCCACATGAGGACGGACGGCAGCGGCCTCGACTTCGTCTGCGACCTGACCTTCCCGCCCGGGGCCAGCGCGCTCTCCGTGTTCGGCGTGGGCGCGCCGGCGCTCGGCAGGACGAGGCTTCCGGAACCGGGAGACGTGCTGGGCGACGACTTCTTCTTCTACGACGCGGAGCACCGGACCCTGCGGGTTGATCCGTTGACCGTCCGCTGACCCCGCGGGGGAACGATCGTCGCACCGGCCAGATGGCTAAGGGGTGGGGAGGAGTTCGGCGACGAGGGCGGCGAACTCCTCGGGGTCGAGGATGCGGATGCCCAGCTCTTCGGCCTTGGTGCGCTTGGAGCCGGCCTTCTCCCCCGCCACCAGGAGGGTGGTGCGCTTGGACACCGACGACGACGCCTTTCCGCCGGCGCGCTCGATCAGCTCGTTCATCTCGTTGCGGGACAACGCCGCGAGGGGGCCGGTCATGGACCCGGTCACCACGACGGCCTGTCCGGCCAGTGGGCCGCCCGCCGGGGCCTCGTCCCCGTCCCCGTCGGTCGGGGGCCCCTGCGGCTCGGTGACCTGGACGCCGACCTGCTGGGCCGCGAGCTTGTCGAGGAGCGGGGCGAGTTCGACGAGTTCGGCCGCGATGACGCGGGCCTTCTCGGTGCCGATGCCGTCGACCCCGGCCAGCGTGTCCGCGTCGGCGGCCCGGATCGCGGCCATCGAGCCGAAGTGCGCGGCGATCCGGCGGGACATCGTGCGCCCGGTGCCGCGGACGCCGAGGGCGCAGAACACCCGGCTCAGGGCCGCCCCGCGGGCGGTCTCGATCGCGGCCAGGAGGTTGGCGGCGCTGGTCTCGCCCATCCGCTCCAGACCGAGGAGCTGTTCGCGGGTCAGCGTGAACAGGTCGGCGACGTCCTTGACCAGACCGGCCTCCACCAGCTGGACCGCGCGCGTGCCGCCGAGACCCTCGATGTCGAGCTGGTCGCGGCCGGCCGCGTAGATCACCGAGGCGACGGCCTGACAGCTCCGGCCGCGCACGCACCGCCACCGCTGCTCGGAGGTGTCGATCGCGTCGCCGCAGCGGGGGCACGTCTCGGGGAAGACGATCGGGCTCTCGGCGCCGGTGCGCTGGTCGGCCAGCGGTGCCTCGACCCGGGGGATCACGTCACCGGCCCGGTACACGAACACCTGGTCGCCGATCATGAGCCCGCGGCGGGTGATGTCGGACGGATTGTGGAGCGTGGCGTAGGTGACCGTCACCCCGTCGATGACCACGGGCTCCAGGACGGCGCGCGGGGCGATGATCCCGGTGCGGCCGACGTTCCACTCCACCGCCAGCAGGCGCGTCACCTTGTGCTCGGCCGCCAGCTTCCGGGCCACCGCCCACCTCGGGGCGCGCGAGCCGTTGCCGGCCTGCCGCTGGTCCTCGGCCGCATCGGCCTTGACGACGACACCGTCGATCCCGAACGGCAGGTCTGCGCGCAGCGCGGCGACCTCGTCGATGCGTTCCTGCACCTGCTCCACCGTCTCGCACCGCATCGGGGCGGCGGCCGTGGCGGCGGCCGTGTTGGCGCCGAGCGCGGCCAGGGTCTCCAGAAGGGCGAGGTGGCCGAGGTCGTCCAGGCCGATCGCGCCGTAGGCGAAGAAGGTCAACTCGACGCGGTAGGGGCGGTCCTTGGCCCGCAGGGTGCCGGCCGCTCCGCTGCGCGGGTGCGCGAAGGGCGTGGCCTCGTGGGCCAGCCGGATCCGGTTGGCCTCCTCGAACTGCGCGGTCGTCAGCAGTACTTCGCCGCGCAGCTCGACGTCGATCGGCTCGGCGAGTACCGGAGGCATGCCGAGGACGGCGTCGGCGGCGTGGGTGATGTCCTCGCCGGCCAGGCCGTCGCCCCGGGTGAGGAGCTGAACGAGCCGGCCGCCCCGGTACCGGGCGGCCACGGCGAGGCCGTCGAGCTTCGGCTCCACGCACCACCCGGTCACCGGGTGCCCGAGACGCCGTTCCAGCCCTGCGGCCCATTCGGCGAGCTCGTCGGCGTCGAAGACGTTGTCGAGGGAAAGCATCGGAACCGAGTGCGGCACGTCCCCCTGGACGGCCCCGCCCGCGACCTTCCCGGTCGGCGACTCGGCGAGCACCTCGTCGGGGTGGGCCTCCTCGTAGGCTGCGATGGCGCGCAGCAGGCCGTCGTACTCGTCGTCACCGAGCGGGGTGGTGCCGTCGCCGTAGTAGGCGGCCGACGCCGCCACGGCGGTGGTCACGGCCTCGACGTAGGCGGCGGGAGAGAGCAGGGCACTGTTTTCGGTCATGGAGCTCATCATCGTCCCCGGCACTGACAACGCACCGCGGCCGGACCCTGCCCCCGGCGGGTCGCCCGGTCGCACGGCGTGGCCTGCGGAAACGTCGCGCGTTCCGACGCGTGGACCGATTCTCACCGGCCGACCACGAGGGGGGTATGGTCGTCCGGTCACGGACGGCAACCGGATCGTCTGCTCAACCCCGAGGAACCCACATGACTGATCTCGACTCGCTGCGGGCAAGCCTGGCGTCAGGTGAGCACGGGTTCGCCGACACTTTGGCCTTCGTCGCCGCTCACTACGCGTACCAGCCGCAGGCGTTCCGCAACGGTGAGCTGGAGAACGCCGCGGGTGAGAACGAGGGTTCCTGCAAGACGCTGGGACTGGCCCTGCTGGAGGGGCTGAGCGACCAGGAGGCGCTGCTGGCCTTCGGCGAGCACTACCGCAGCGTGCTGGCGACGCCGAACGACACCGATCACGGCAACATCCGCAACCTCATGGCCCATGGCCTGGCAGGGGTGAGCTTCACCGGGCAACCGCTGACGCGCAACGGCTGAACAGCGCCCGCACCGGCACCGGCAGCGGGGTGCGTCCGCCCGGTCCTGGGCCGCGGTGTCCCCAGGTCGGGGATCCGGCTGCGTCAGAGCTCCGTGTCCGTCTCCTCGGCCAGCGTGCCCAGGAGCCGGTCCTGGAACGCCTCGTCGTGCACGGCGGGGTGCGGCTCGCGCCGCCGCTCGTGGTACCAGTACCCGCCGCTCGTCAGGGCCTGCGCGTCATCGGCGACGGCGAGCCGTTCCTGGGTACGGTGCCCGAGGTCGAGATCGTCCGGCGCGTGCGGTCCTCCCATCCTGGTCGGCACCCAGCCGGGGTCCACCGCGTTGCTCAGCACGTGGGGGCGCAACCGGGCCACGGCGGCCGCGAGCGCCGTGACGAACAGCTTGCTGTCGGCGTACGAACCGGAGCTCCTGCCCTCCCAGTCGACCCCGTCGAGACGGGGGCGCCCGCCGAAGTGGGAACCGCTGCTGAGGTACACGAGCCGGCGGGGGGCGGGGAGGAGGGCCGTGAGCAGGTACGGCGCGACGACGTTGACCGGTATGACGGCCGGCCCCCGGTAGACGCCGGCGTTGTGGATGACCGCGTCGAGCGGGGGCGCGTCGTTCAGCTCGGCCGCGATGTTCCGTACGGCGTCGCGTTCGGTGAGGTCGCCGACGACGAGCCCCGCGCCGCGGTCCAGCAGCTCCTGGAGGGCCTGCGCGCGCTGACGGTTGCGCGCGTGGACCACGACCTCGTGCCCTTGGGCCAGCAGCGCCTGCGCCGCGGCCCGCCCGAGACCGTCCGCGGAGCCGGTCACCAGGATCCGGCTCATGCCCGTCTCCTTCCGCCTGGGGACACCAGCCTCGGAGCGGCCGCGATCCGTGGCAAGCGGTGCTGCTCCGACCGGCCCCGCGCCGCGCGGACGATGTCCACCCGGGCGCGCGGACGACGGCGACCCGGCCGGCTTCAGCGGGCGGCCGGTCCGCTCGTCACGGCCGTCCAGCTGCCGCCGTTCACCGTGTACGCCGTCAGCCGACGGTTGACCGTGTCGCCGCTCGCGTCGAAGGCGACGCGGCCCGTGACGCCGTCGAAGCCGAGCCGGCCCACGGCCGGCGGCACCTTCGCCCGGGCGTCGCCGGGGAGGGTGCCGCCGTTGGCCGCCACGACCGCCTTCACCGCCTCGACGAGGGCCCACGTCGCGTCGTACGCGTAGGGCCCGTACCAGCCGGCCGGCTCCGGGAATCCCGCCTTCTGGTACCGGGTGAGGAAGTCCCGCCCCGCCGCCGTTTCCCCGGCGGCGACGCCGATGTTGGTCGCGAGGTCCCCCTCGGCCTCGGGGTTCGTCGTGAGGTACTGCTGGTCGAAGATGCCGTCGCCCCCCATGAGGGGGATGTCCACCCCCGCCTCCTTGAGCTGCTGGGAGAGCGGCGCCGCGGTGTCGTAGTAGCCACCGAAGTACACGGCGTCGGCTCCCGAGGACCGCACCCGCTCGGCGAGGCCCGCGAAGGCGCGTTCCGCGGGATCGACCCGCTCTGTTCCGACGACGCTGCCGCCGAGCTTCGTGAACTCGGCCGTGAGACCGGAGGTGAGGGTGGTGCCGTGGGCGCTCGCGTCGTCCACCACGTACAGCTTGGTCCTCTTCGCCTCGCCGTGCAGGTACCGGGCGGCGAAGGGGCCTTGGTCGACGTCCGTCGCGATGGTGCGGAAGTAGGTGGAGGAGGGGCGGGACGTGGTGCCGGCGGCCCAGTCGGGGCCCAGCGTCAGCACGGGGTCGGTGTTGCCCGGCGACACGACGGCCATGTTCGCCCGTGTCAGCGGCGCCACCAGGGTCTTGGCGACGACGGAGTTGAGGGGGCCGACCACTCCCAGGACCTTCTCGTCCGAGACGAACCGCGCGGCGTTGGACGCGCCCTTGGCCGGGTCGGCCCCGTCGTCCAGGGCCTCGATCTCGAACGTCACCCCGGGGACGCGCCCGGTCTCGTTGGCGGTCCTGGCGGCCAGCTCGGCCGAGTTCCTGATGCCGACGCCCATGGCGGACAGGCCGCCGCTGAGCGGCGCGTCCACCCCGATCACCACGGTGACGGGGGACGCCGCCGCGCCGTTGCCGGCGGCCCCGCCTCCGTGCGGTGCATCGTCGGCTCGGGTGAGGGTCCAGGTGAGGACGGATCCCGTGGCGAGCGTCGCCAGAACCGTGGCCAGGACCACGGAACGCCGGGCCGGGTGCCGGCGTCGGGCCGAGGCCCGCTCGCCGTCCCCGGTCGCCTTCGGCGCCGTGTTCGCCCCCTGTCCCTCGGGTGGGGCCTCGGGTACGGGCGAGGCGGTCGGCCGGTCCGGCAGGGGGCGGGGTGCGGTGCCCGTGCCGGACCCGGGGTCCAGGACCGTCGGGGTCTGCGGGGACGGTGTCGTGGCGGGCGGCTCCTCCGGGTCCGCCGGGGCGGGGGTGGCCGTCGCGGCGTCGGACGTCGGAAGTGGGGTCGCGGGCGGGTCGGGCGTCGGGAGTGGGGTCGCGCGCGGGTCGGGCGTAGGCGGCGAGGTGCGCTCGGGTCCGGGTGCCTTCCCGGCGGAGGTGTGGGGTCCGGGTGGGGAGGACCGCAGCACCGATGCCAGCATGCCGGCCACTTCGCCGGCGCCGACGCGCTGCGCCGGGTCCTTGGTGAGGAGCGCGTCCAGCACGGGCGCGAGCAAGCCGGCGCGGACCGCCGGCCGGTGCGGTCGGGTGAAGACGGCCACGGCGAGGGCGTGGAGCCCCTCCGCGTCGAACGGCGGGTGCCCCTCGACGGCGTGGTAGAGGGTCGCGCCGAGTGCCCACAGGTCGTTGGCAGGCGTCGGGCGCGCGCCTTCCAGCTGTTCCGGCGGCATGTAGTGGGGCGTGCCGATGACGCTCCCGCTCCGGCTCAGCTTGGTGGTGGCGTCCGCGAGGTGGGCGATGCCGAAGTCGGTCAGGACGACGCGGTCCTTGGTCAGGAGGACGTTGTCCGGCTTGATGTCACGGTGGACGATGCCCGCGCCGTGCGCCTCGGCCAGCGCATCGAGCACGGCGGCGCCGATCTCGGCCACCCGCCGCACGGTGAGCCGCCCGTCGCGGCGGATGACGGCGGCCAGGGACTGCCCGCGGACCAACTCCATGACGATGACGGGGACGCCGTTGTGCTCCACGACGTCATGGATGGTGATGATCCCCGGGTGGCTGAGCGTGACCGCTGCACGGGCCTCACCGACGAAACGCCGGACCAGCGCGGCGCGGTCGTCGTCGTCCGTGCCTGGCGGAAAAAGGATCTCCTTGACCGCGACCTCACGTCCGAAGAGGTGCTGGTCGAGGCCACGCCACACCCGGCCCATACCGCCCTGGCCGATGCGTTCCACCAGCTGGTACCTGCCGGCGATGAGTTCGGGTTGCTCCTCGGTCACGCGCACACTCTAGGTCCTGCTGAGCCGGCCGGGTGACGGAAGTATGGCTTGATCACATCTGTCGTCAGGCCTTGCCGCCGAGCGGAACGGGGGGCCAGGCGCGTCGCGCGTCGTCGGCCGACGGTACGGGGCGGGCCCGGGGTTCGGGCCACCGTGGGGGGCCGTGTCCCCCGGCCAGCGGGGCAGGACCGGACGCGGCAGCGGGGAGTTGGCAGCAACAGGCTTACAGAAAAGGGAGGTTGGGACTCTTGCGCGCGGGTGGGGGCCGCTGCCAGGGTCGGCGGCAGCGGTCGCCCCCCCCACCCTGCCCGCTTCGCGGCACATCCTCATCGGAGTACCCGTGTCCCCGAGAACTACGCGCGTCAACCCGCTGCCCGCCTGGGCTTCCACGCTCCTGCGCTGGGCCGCGCCGCTCGCCGCCGCCCTGGCCTCCCTCGTCCTCTTCGCCCCGGGCGCCCCGCCCGCCCAGGCCGCCCCCGCCTGCGGGGTGCTCAGTGGCGGCGCGGCCCCCGCGGCGGTCCGTGCCGTCGACTCCGCCTGCGCGCAGATCGGGACTCCGTACTCCTGGGGTGGCGGCCACGGTGCTCGGCCGGGCCCCTCCTACGGGATCTGTGACCCGTCCAACGGCGCCCCCGACGACTGCAACGTCAAGGGCCTCGACTGTTCCGGCCTGGTCCGGTACGCCTACTTCCTGGCGGTCGGCGCCGACGTGATCAACGGGACCACCCGCACCCAGTGGCCCAGCTCCCGCGCCGTTGCCCGCCACTACCGCACGGACGGCACCGCGCCCCTCCTCCCCGGCGACCTGGTGTTCTTCGGCGGATCCCCCTCCACCATCCACCACGTCGCGGTCTACCTCGGCCAGGGCTGGATCGCCGAAGCCCCGTACTCCGGCGGTTACGTACGCGTGGCGGCCCTCACCGCGCACTCCGACTACTACGGCGCGATCCGCCTGTACGGGCAGGGCGGCGACTCCCCCGTCCCCCCGCAGCCCTCGGGCACGTTCTGGGTGGACACCTTCGCCAACGCCCCGGTCTACGGCTCTCCGACCGGCACCACCAGCACCGGAACCCTGTACCAGGGCACGAACTACGTGTTCTGCAAGGCGTGGGGCCGTCAGGTGGCCAGCGGCGGCGCCTACAACCACTGGTGGCTGAAGACGGACCCGGACGTGGGCCCGGCCAGCCAGTGGGTGTCGGCGTTCTACCTCGCCCGGTGGGGCAACGACGTCGCCAAGGACAACAACGGCACCGTGATCCCCGACTGCCCCGGCGGCACGTCGCCTCCGGGCGGCACCGTCAAGTTCTGGGTGGACACGTTCGCCAACGCCTCCGTCCACGGCTCGCCCACGAGCACGACCGCGACCGGAACCCTGTACCAGGGCACGAACTACGTCTTCTGCAAGGCGTGGGGCCGTCAGGTGGCCAGCGGCGGCGCCTACAACCACTGGTGGCTGAAGACGGACCCGGACGTGGGCCCGGCCGGCCAGTGGGTGTCGGCGTTCTACCTCGCCCGGTGGGGCAACGACGTCGCCAAGGACAACGACGGCACCGTGATCCCCGACTGCTGAGCCGGGCGCCGGACACGCACCGAGGGCCCGCCGCGGTCCGAGGAGCACCGTGGTCGTCAGACGACACTGCGGTAGTGGGTCGTCAGGCGTCCCGTGTCGTCCAGCACGTGGAAGGCGAGCGCCGGGGGTCGGTCGAGGTGGACGTGGCCGCCCGGCTGGGCGGGGTGCTCCCAGGGGAGCCGGAGGGTGGAGGCGACACCGGGGGCGACGAGCAGGGGTTTGCCGGCGAAGGTGGTGGCCGCCGCGGTGTGGGCGTGGCCGCAGACGAGGGCGGCGATGTTGGGATGGCGCTCGACGAGAGCGGCGAGACGGCTCTCGCCGAACTGTCGCACGCCGTCGATGTAGGGGTCGTGCAGGAGGGTCGGGGGGTGGTGGAAGCCGACGAGGACCGGTGTGTCGCCCGGCGTCCGGGCGAGTACGTCCTCCAGCCAGAGCAGCGTGTCGTCCTCGAGGAAGCCTTCGTCCTTCCCCGGTACCGAGGAGTCGCACAGGGCGATGGTGAACCGTTCGGTGCGGTGGACCTGGTTGACGGGGGCACTCGAGGCGGGCTCTCCGAGCAGGAAGCGGCGGAAGGCGCCGCGTTCGTCGTGGTTTCCCGGGCAGAGCAGCAGCGGGTGGCGGGACGCCAGAAGGCGGCGGGCCAGCTCGTACTCGCCGGGCAGTGCGTGGTCGGCGATGTCGCCGGTGACCAGCACGGCGTCCAGGTCGTGGGGCAGGGCGTCGAGGTAGTCCATCACCGCCTGGATGCGGTCGACGCTGCGTTGCTCGCCGTCGATGTGGGGGTCGCTGAGGTGTGCTGTCACGATCACGGTCGCGCCTGGTCCTTTCCGGAGTTCGGCCCCCGGGGTGGGGGCGGCGGGCGCTCGGGCTGGCACCCGCTTCGTCGCTACGGCGAGCGTAGGGAGGGCCCCGGACCAGAAGTAAGATCCGCCTACGTGCCGGAAAGTTGGTCCGGTTGCGTGCTCCCCGTGGGGACTTCGGAGGCGAGGACGTCGAACAGGGCGTCGAGGGCCCCGGGGTAGGCCCGTTCGGACGGGGCGGCGAAGCCGATCAGCAGGCCCTGCGGGCGGCCGGCCCGGTCGTGGTGGAGTTCCGTGAGGCCGCGCAGGGCGAGGCCTCGGCGAACGCAGACGGCGAGCACGTCGTCTTCGGCGGGGCCGTCGGCGGGGAGGGTAACGAGGGTGTGCAGGCCGGCGGGGACTCCCTGGACGGCCAGGCGCGGATGGGCGGCCGCCCGGGTCACGAGCAGTTCGCGGCGGCGGCGGTAGCGCATGCGGGCGGCACGGACGTGGCGGTCGTAGGCGTGCGTGGTGATCAGGTCCGCGAGGACGAGTTGGCCCAGGCTCTCGGTGTACTGGTCGGCCCGGCGCTTGGCCAGCACCATCGGCCCCACCAGGTGGGGCGGCAGGACCATCCAGGCCAGCCGGAGCGCGGGGGCCAGGGTCTTGGAGGCGGTACCGCAGTACACGACGTGTTCGGGGGCCACGCCCTGGAGCGCTCCGACGGGCTGACGGTCGTAGCGGTACTCGCCGTCGTAGTCGTCCTCGACGACCAGGCCGCCGGTCGAGCGCGCCCAGGCGCACACGGCCCGGCGGCGTCCGGGACGGAGCGGGACGCCGGTCGGGTACTGGTGAGAGGGGGTGAGGAAGACCGCGTCCGCCTCCCGACCCAGTACGTCCGTGCGGGCGCCACGCCCGTCGACGGGCAGCGGCAGGGGGGTGAGTCCGGCGCGCCGGATGACGTCGCGGTAGAGGTTGTGCCCCGGGTCCTCCACGGCCGCGGTGCGGGCGCCCCCGGCGGCCAGTACGCCGCTGAGTAGACCCAGGCCCTGGTAGTAGCCGGAGGTGATGACGATCCGGCCGGGCGTCGTGACGACGCCGCGCGTGCGACCCAGGTAGCCGGCGAGGGCCCGGCGCAGTTCGATGCGGCCTTGGGGGTCCCCGGCGCCGAACACCTCGGGGCGGGCCCGGGTGAGCACGCGGCGGGTGGCGGCGAGCCAGGCCCGGGTGGGGAAGGCGGCGACGTCCGGGTGCCCGGGGCGAAGGTCGTGCCGGGGAGGGGACGGCTCGGGCGCGGGGGGATCGGCCACCGTGACGCGCCGAGGCAGCTCGGCCACCGCGGTGCCCGACCCCGGGCGCGTGGTCAGATAGCCCTCCTCGACCAGTTGGCCGTAAGCCGCGGTCACCGTGCCCCGCGAGAGCCCGAGTTCCGCGGCCAGCCCCCGGGTGGACGGCAGGACCGTGCCGGCGGGAAGCCGCCCTTGGTGGATCGCCTCCCGCAGCGCGGACTCCAGGCCGGAGCGCCGCCCGCCCGCGGGGTGGGGCGCTATGTGGAGGTCGAGACGAGAGCCGGACCACGCGTGCGACATGGAAAGGGATCTTACGGAGACCTGCGGCGCCGCACGTCGGGGCGGTGGCCGGGGGCGGTGGTCGGGGACGGTCAGAAGCGCAGGGCGTCGCCCCAGTAGCCGCCGATCTCCCGTTGGTAGTCCGGGTCGTGGAGGTGCTCGTCCCGGACGAACTCGGGCGACTCCTTCACCTGCTTCCTGGTCCGGTCTACGTAGACCTTCTCCTCGGCGGTGTCGATGCGGGTGATCGTGCCGGCGGGAAGGAGCACCTTCCTGCCGAAGATCCAGGGGCCGGTGTCCACCACGATCCAGCCCGCGCCGGTCTCGTTCGACTGCTCGTCGACCTTGCCGATGGTGCCGTCGACGGCCTCCACCGCGTAGCCCGTCAGGTCCTTGTCCACGGGGTGGCCGGCGGGCAGGCGGTAGATCCAGATGTTGTCGTTCATGAACGCGAGGTCCTTTCTCGGCGGTTCTGCTCGGGTGGTGTCCGCGCTGCCGTGACTACCACCGGTACCAGCGGCCGTTGCTGCCCGCGGGGCGCGCGATGAAGCCGAGCAGCCAGAGGACGAGCACCGCGACGGCGACCCACCACAGCACCTTCACTGCGAAGCCGACGCCGAAGAGGATCAGTGCGAGAAGGAGGACGAGGAGCAGCGGGACCATGTCTGTGAACCTCCTCGGGCTCGTGGCCCGGTGTCGGGTGCGTTGTCATGGGCTCGCCTGCCCCGGATCCGCGGATTGACTCACCGTCCGTCTTTCTGGGCGAGTGCCGGCTGGATTCGCCTTCTTTTCGTCCCCTTGACGATATCAGCCCCTCGCAATTATCGTCAGACTGACGAAACAGGGGGTCCATCATGGCCGACATCACCCGGCGCTTCGGCTGGCGTCACCTGCGCTCCGCGCCCACCGCACACATCCGCCACCACAAGCGCGGCCGGCTCGTCCACGACGGCCGGGGGCTCAGTTTCTGGTACCGGTCGCTGTCGGCGGCGCTGTCCGAAGTGCCCGTCGACGACCGGGAGCTGGCCATGGCCTTCCACGCCCGTACGTCCGACTTCCAGGACGTCACCGTGCAGGCCACCGTCACCTACCGGATCAGCGACCCGGCCGAGGCCGCGGACCGACTCGACTTCTCGGTCGACCCGGACACCGGCAGCTGGCGCGGCGCCCCCTTGGAGCAGATCTCCACGCTCCTCACCGAGACCGCGCAGCAGCACGCGCTGGACGTACTGGCCCGGACCTCGTTGGCCGTCGCCCTGGTGGACGGCGTCGCCTCCGTACGGAAGAGCGTCGCCACCGGTCTGGCCGCCGAGCCCAGGCTCCCGGCCACCGGTATCGACGTGGTGGCCGTCCGCGTCGTCGCGATCCGGCCCGAAGCCGAGGTGGAGCGCGCCCTGCGTACACCGGCCCGCGAGCAGATCCAGCAGGAGGCGGACCGGGCCACGTACGAACGGCGGGCCGTCGCCGTCGAGCGCGAGCGTGCGATCGCCGAGAACGAGTTGGCCAGCCAGATCGAACTTGCCCGGCGCGAGGAGCAGTTGGTCGAACAACGCGGTATCAACTCCCGACGCGAGGCCGAGGAGAAGGCGGCGGCCGACAGCGTACGCACCGAGGCCGAGGCGGCGCGCAAGGTCCGGCTGGCCCGCGCGGACGCCGAGGCGGCACGCGCGACGGGCTCGGCGCGCGCCGAGGCCCAGGCCGCCTGGCTGCAGGTGCACGGCGAGGCAGGCCCGGGCACGCTGTACGCCCTGGCGGCGACCCGACTGGCGGAGAACCTGCCGCGGGTCGAGAGCATCACGCTCTCCCCGGACGTCCTCACCGGCCTCCTCAGCCGGCTCGGGCGTCCCGATTCCGGAGCGGACGCGTGAGCCTGGCCCCGCGGGCGGTGCTCGTGCACCGCAGGACCGAGTACGAGGAACTGATCGACCGGCACGGCACGCACGGTCAGGCCGCGTTCTTCCTCTCCAGCCGCGGCCGTTCGATCGAGGAGGTGCTCGACCGCCACGGCCGGACCCGGCAGGCGCTGCGGGAAGTGGCGGCGGCGGTACCCCTCACCTGGCGCAGCTCCCAGGTGGAGCGGGCGGACCTGGACCGGTTCCTGTTCGCGCCGGAGGACGTGGTGGTCGTGGTCGGGCAGGACGGTCTGGTCGCCAACGCCGCGAAGTACCTCACCGGACAGCCGGTGGTCGGCATCGACACCGACCCGGGGCGCAACCCCGGGATCCTGGTCCGGCACCGCTGCGCCGACACGGCCGCCCTCCTGCGTGCCGCGAGCACCGGGGGGCGGACGGAGGACCTGACCATGGTCGAGGCCGTCGCCGACGACACCCAGCGCCTGCTCGCACTCAACGAGATCTACCTGGGCCCGCCCGGCCATCAGACGGTCCGCTACCGCCTGGGCCCCGACGGTGAGGAGGGCCCGGGCGAGGCGCAGGCGTCCTCCGGGGTACTTGTCGGCACCGGCACCGGAGCCACCGGTTGGCTGCGCTCGCTGTGGCTGGAGCGCGGCGGCACGGCACAACTGCCCGCACCGTGCGACCGCCGGCTCCTGTGGTTCGTGCGCGAGGCCTGGCCGTCGCCCGCCACCGGAACCTCGAGGGTGGCCGGCCGGTTGGAGCGCGATCAGGGGCTGCGGCTGACCGTGGAGTCGGACCGGATCGTGGTCTTCGGCGACGGGATGGAGGCCGATGCGCTGCAGCTGACCTGGGGCCAGAGCGTACGACTGGGCATCGCGGCGACGTCACTGCGCCTGCTGACGTGACCCCCCGCCCGCCCGTCCCCTGCCTCCGGCCCCCGAGGCCTCGGCCGGTCGAATGGCTGCCACCGGAGTGCCGGAACTATCATGGGACTCATCTGCTCCCGCGTGTTCGCTCTCGCCCGTTGCGACGAACAACGAGGTGGAGGAGGACGGTATGAACACACCTGGTTTCACGGCGGAATCCTGCGTCGGCGGGGCGTCGTCCTCGTTCACGCAGTCCCTGGTCCGCTCCACCGCGGATGCCGCCGGTCACGTGGTACCGGCGATACCCATTTCGGACGACGAGTGGTTCCAGATGTGCCAGCTCATGGGGTGCGGTGCCATCAGCCGCCCGGACGGGACGGTGGACTGCGTCTGCTACCAGTCGCAGTAGCCGGGCTACGATCCGGTGCGCCCCGTGACACGTGCTCGTCCGCGGCTGCGCCACGTGACCGTGCACGTCACACGCTTCCCACGTGGCTGAGAAGCCGGCGTTCTCGAACGGACGCCCCGTCGCGAGCAAACCTGGTGATCGCTAGGAGGCTCCAGCATGACGAGGTCCGAGGCGGCGCCGTACGAGGCGTGCAAGGGAGGTGCGCCGCCGGGCAGTCGGGCAGCCGCGCCGTTCGATCTCGTGGGACTCACCCCGCTGATGCGTCGGACGAGCGGTACGTCCGACCTGGCGGTCGGCCTCATCGACGGTCCCGTCGCTACGGGACATCCAGAGCTCGTAGCCGGGAACGTTCGAGAAGTCACCGCTACTGCGCGCGCCGCATGCACGTACCCGGACAGCCATGCGTGCCGCCACGGCACCTTCGTAGCGGGCGTATTGGCAGGCCGCCGCGGCTCCGGTGCGCCGGCCATCTGCCCGGGCTGCACCCTCCTGGTGCGGCCGATATTCGCCGAGACCGCGCCCGGGCACGGGCCGATGCCGACCGCCAGTCCGGAAGACCTCGCGGAGGCGATCCGCGCAGTCGTCGCGGCCGGCGCCTCGGTCGTCAACATCAGTGCCGACCTGCGCTGGTCATCCGCCCGAGGGTGCGAGGCGCTGACGCAGGCACTGGACGACGCGTCGCGACGTGGCGTCATCGTCGTAGCGGCCGCCGGAAATCAGGGCCTCGTCGGCGGCTCGGCCCTCACCCGGCATGCATCGGTCGTACCGGTGGCGGCCTGTGACGTACGGGGTCGACTCCTGAGCTACTCCAACCTGGGTGCCACCATGGCCCGTCGCGGCCTGCGGGCGCCGGGCGAGGGCATCGTGAGCCTGCAGACGGCGGGTCGCCTGCTGCCGGTGGGCGGAACGAGTGTGTCCGCCCCCCTGGTGACCGGAGCGATCGCCCTGCTGTGGTCGCTGTTCCCTACGGCGAGTGCTGCACGGATCCGCCACGCCCTCCTCGCCGGCGCACCCCGCGGCCTCGGGGTCGCACCCCCGCTGCTCGACGCCTGGGGAGCCCACCGCCGGCTCGCGGCGGCGGGCTCCTGAAAGAAAGAGCGGCGGGCTCCTGAAAGGAAGAGACGTGAAGGACGAAAGCGCTCCCCGCGGCCACGGGACATCCGGGACTCCCCCGACACCGCGAGTGCGGCTGCCGAGGCTCGTCACGGACGGGGAGATCGGCCTGGGTGACGTGATCAAGCGCGCCACCGCGACCGTCGGGATCCGGCCCTGCGACGGGTGCCGTCGACGCGCCGAGGCGCTCAACCACTGGGTCGGCTTCGGCGGCCGCCGCAGTCCTTGAGCGCTGGTCCACAGACGTCCTGCTGCCGACCGGAAGGGAACGGACACATGGAAGAACGCGTCATGGTCGGGGAAGCCGAAGAAGTCTCCGAACCGCAGTCGTTCGACGATCCGCTGGTACAGGCACCGACCGCGCCGGAACCGCCGTCACCGCCGGTCTTCGAAACCGGTGCGGTCTCGGCCGGGTTCGGGCAGGAGACCTGCCCGTCGTGCGCCGCCGCCACAGGCGCCGACCGTACCGCTTCGCCGCCCGTGCACGTCTTCGCACTGGGGCGCATCGAACCGCGCTTTCCCACCCTCGGCGTGGAGAAGGAGTTCGCCCAGGCGACCGGCAGGACGGACACCTACGGACTGACCGACCGGGAGGCGCTCCAGGCCGTGTTCGCCGAACCCGGGAACCGTTACCTCGCGCGGCAGTTGTGCTGGGTGTTCACCGTTCAGGGGCTGGACACCTACCTGCTGCGCACCCGTGACCCGGCCGACCTGTCCATGCTGATCGAGTCGATCAGGCCGTCGCCTGACGGCGCCGACGTGGACGTCGTGATCGGTCGTCGCGGTCCGATCTCGGCGCCGGAACTCTGCAACGGGCTCATGGTGCCCATCGTGGTCTTCGACCAGATCTACTCCTTCGACCGGGAGTCCTTGATCGACACCCTCCCGATGCCCGAGGGAGAGGAAGCCGGCCGGTACCGGTCGACGGCCCGGGAGCTCTTCGACCGCACCGTCCAGCTCTCCGACAACGCCGGCGCGACGGACGAGCACCGCGCGCTCAACTACCTCGCCGTGCGGTACCCGTCCGTCTACACCCGGACGGCCGAGGCCTTCGCGAACAACCAGTCCCTGTCCGGCGTCGAGGTGCGGCCCTCCCGGCTGAGCGGAACTCGAACGATCATGGACGTCGTCTTCTCCTACACCGGCCGGGAGACCGACGTCACGGAGAAGTACTTCGCGCGCGTGGACGTGAGCGAGACGTTTCCGTTCCTGGTCAGCCGGTTCCAGCCCTACTACGACCGGTGAGGTGTCGGCCGTATCCATGAAGAGGTGATCCGCGTGCTCGTACCAGGGTTCACGGCAGAGAAGTCACTGCGCTCCGGAGGGACGGGCTTCCGCACCGTCGGCGGCGCGGGAGGGACACAGGTGGTACCGGCCTCGGGAGCCGGACGCGGTGACCCCGCGGAATCCTGCATACCCAACTGCGTCTGCGTGACGGAGGAAGGCTGCCCCTGCTGCGCCACCTCCGGGCGTCGGCCGCTCGTACCGATCACGGTGGTGTCGGTGAGGCGTGGCCGCGGCCGCAGGCTGTCGAGGCGCCGGGCGTGAAGGCCGCTCCGGACGCGGACAGGAGGGAGCCGGAGACACGCCTCTGATCCGAGGGCGGTTCCCCTCGTGAGGGGTTCGTGTCGCGATCGCGGCCCGACCTTGACGTTCCGCATGCCGTTGTCGCTTCGAGACTGATTCGCAACCCCTTCGACGGCTCCCACGGGCCCCCTCGGGCGTCACATTCGGAGACTCCGAGACGTCGACGACCCGAGGGGGCCGAACTGATGCTGTCCACACGGCAGTTCGCACGATCGATCGCCGCGCTCGCGGCCGGGGGGCTGCTGCTCACCGGCTGCTCGGGCGGCTCCGCGTCGGACCGGTCCGGCCGCTCCGGTCCGGGACCTGCGTACGTCCTGCCCGACGGCGGTTCCCGCTCCGGTGGCGGCGGTACGGCCGGGGTCAGCGCCGGAACGGCGGGGACCGGCCCGGGCGCCGCCGACGGCGCGCCCGAAGGCGAGGACGACGGGATCCGGAGCCCCGCCCCTCCCGCCGACTACCTGTCGACGTTCGCCCTGGACGTGGACACGGCGGGCTACGGATTCGCCCGTCGCAGCCTCGCCGACGGGCGCCTGCCGGCTCCGGAGACGGTCAGACCGGAGGAGTTCGTCAACAGCTTCCGCCAGGACTACCCCCGCCCCGACGGCAACGGCTTCGCCGTCGCCGTGGACGGTGCGCGCCTCGCCGGTTCCGACGGGTGGTCGCTGGTCCGCGTCGGGCTGACGACCGGCCCCGCCGCACGCGGGGCCGACCGGCGGCCGGCCGCCCTCACGTTCGTCGTCGACATCTCCGGCTCGATGGCGGAGACCGGCCGGCTCGACCTGGTGCGCACCGCGATGGGGCTGATGACCGACCGGCTGCGCAGCGACGACTCGGTGGCCGTGGTCGCCTTCAGCGACCAGGCCGAGACCCGGCTGCCGATGACCCGTCTGGACGGGAACCGGCAGCGGGTGCACGAGGTCGTCGACGGCCTGCTGCCGAGCCGGTCCACCAACGTGGAGGCCGGAGTGGTCCGCGGCTACGAGGTGGCGGTCGCGGGCCTGCGGCCCGGAGCCACCAACCGGGTCGTGCTGCTCTCCGACGCACTCGCCAACACCGGGGCGACCACCGCCGACGCCATCCTCGACCGGATCGACGACGCCCGCCGGCGGCACGGGATCACGCTGTCCGGCGTGGGCGTCGGCAGCGACTACGGGGACGCGCTGATGGAACGCCTGGCCGACCACGGCGACGGCCACACCACCTACATCGCCGACCAGGAGTCGGCGCGCCGGGTGTTCTGCGAGGACCTGCCCGCCCAGATCGACCTGCGCGCCCGGGACGCCAAGGCCCAGGTCGCCTTCGACCCGCAGACCGTGGAACGTTTCCGCCTGATCGGCTACGAGGACCGCAAGGTCGCCGACGAGGACTTCCGCGACGACGCCGTGGACGGCGGCGAAGTGGGCCCCGGCCACACGGTCACCGCCCTCTACGCGGTCCGTACGCGGCCGGGCGCGGCCGGCCACCTGGCCACCGCGACCGTACGGTGGCTCGACCCGCGGACCCGGGCCCCGCACGAGGCCTCCGGCACCGTCGAGGCGGCGGCCCTGCACGGGGACCTGTGGGAGCGGGCCCCGGCCCGGCTGCAGGTGACCGCGGTCGCGGCCTACTTCGCCTCGGCGCTGCGCGAGGCGTCCGGGGGCTGGGAGCCGCTGCCCGGCGCCCTCCCGCTCGATGCGCTCGCCCGGCGGGCCGAGGGGCTGGCGGCGCGCACCGAGGACGCCGACGTGGTCCGGCTGTCCGAAGCGGTACGGCAGGCCGCGGGGCTGCGCCGCTGAGCCGGGCGGCGTCACGGCCGCGCCGCGGCCCCGGCGAGCCGCTCGGGGTCGGCGAGCCGCTCGGGGTCGGCGCAGTCGAGGACCGGCTCACCGATGCGTGACGCCACGACCGCCGGTCCGGGCAGTCACCCGGGGGCGCCCCCCTTCCGTACCGCGACGGTGACGTGGTCGACGCGCAGCGGGTGGCCCGGCTCGGTGGTGGGGCCGGGGGTCGCGCCGTCGGCCTGCGGCAGGCCGCCGCCGACGGCCACGTCGAGGATCAGGAACAGACCGTGGTCGATCGCCCGCCGCCAGGTACCGGCGGGCAGCTGCCGGGCCGTGACCCGGTGGTGGACCCTGCCGTCCAGGTACCAGCGCACCTCCTCGGCGCCGGGCGACCGGTCGACCTCCACGGCGTACGTGTGGAAGGCCGTGCGGCAGGTGGGGCAGGGCTGCGGGCCCGAGCCCAGGCCCGCCGGCTCCCGGCACGGGCCGCCGACGGCGACCCCGCAGTGCATGGTCCCGAAGACGGCGGCGCGGCCGTTGACGGACTCCATGACGTCCAGCTCGCCGACGGCCGGCCAACCGGTGTAGCCGTTGCGCAGCGGGGCGCCGAGGGTCCAGAACGCGGGCCAGTAGCCCGCCGCCTCCGGGCCGGTGACGTCCGGAAGGGCGAGCGACGCCTCCACGCGCAGGACCCCGCCGGACGGTGCCGCGAAGTCCGAGCGACGGGTCTCGATGCGTCCCGAACTCCAGCGGCCGTCCGTGCGGGTGGGGACGATCTCCAGGACGCCCCTGCCGTCGAGGCGCACGTTGTCGGTCGAGTCGGTCATCGTCTCGATCTCGCCCGTACCCCACTGCGGTGCCGGACAGCCCGGGTAGCAGGTCCCGATGTCGTGGATCCAGTTCGCGGCCGAGGGCGGGCTGCCCGCCGGGCCGTCGAAGTCGTCCCGTAGCAGGCGGACCCAGCCGTCCGGGCCGGGCCGCCCCGCGGCACCGGCACCCGGGCCGGTGCCGCCACCCGTGCCGGGTCCCGGCGGGGTGCCCGGCGTACCGGTCCTGCCCGCGGCCGGCAGCGCGCCGGACTCCGTCAGGAGCCGTTCCAGCCGGGGTGTCAGGACGACCGCCGCCGCGTTCGTCAGGTGGGAGTCGTCCCGGTACAGCAGGATGCGGTCCACCACCGCCGGGCAGGTCGGGCCGTTCCCCGGGCACAGCACCGGGTTGACGCTGATGCTGGACACGCCGGGGAGGGCGCCGGCCGCGATCCGGCGGGCCAGCGGATCGGGCTGCCGGGAGTCCGCCCGGCCGAACGCGCAGTCGCCCGGGGAGTCCGGGCTGCCCGAGACGCACGCCGGGATGTCCGTGCCCGGTACCGGGGTGTCCTCCACGTAGACGATCGGCGCGCCGAGCGCGCGCAGCGGGGCGAGCGTCGTCTCCCAGCCGGCCAGCAGGCGCCGCGGGTCGGCGGTGTACCGGTTGAGCGAGCCGATCACGATCAGTCGGGGCCGGGGTCCGGTGCGCAGCCGCTCCAGGGTGTCCGCGCGCCAGGTGTCGCACTCCCGGTAGCCGCGGCCCAGCTGCGGGTTGTCGACCGCGAGCTGCGGCAGCGGGCAGCCCTGCTTGACGAACTCCTGGAGCGCCCAGCCGCGGCGGGCGGCCAGGGCCAGCAGCGGCGAGAACCACTGGCCGGCGTGCGAGTCGCCGAGCAGCACGATCCGGTCGGGGCTGGTGACGTTGCCGAACAGGCACTGCGGGCTGCGGGTCACGGCCGGCGCGACCTCGCACGCGCCGTCCGGCGGGAAGTCCTTGCGGGCCTGTGCGGGTCCCGGCAGCACCGGGCCGTCGGCGAGGGGCACCCCCGGGGTGCGGGCCAGCAACGACGGGCCGGAGGTGGCGCCCGGCGGCAGCCCCGCGGGGTCGACCGGGGTGCCCGGACCCAGCAGCCGCACCGTCGTCGTGCCCACGACCAGCGCCAGCACGATCGGGAACACGACGGCCGAGACCCCGACCGACAGTCCGCGCCGCGGGTGCGCGGACACGGTGCGGCTGCGCCGCAGCGGTTGCTCGACCCAGCGCATCGTGGCGTACGCGGGCAGCACCGCGACCAGTGTCAGCGCGGCCTTCGCGGGCCAGCCCAGCGGGCCGCCGGGCGGGGCGCCGAGCGCTTCCCCGAACCGCGACTCGGCCAGCACCAGCACGGGCCAGTGCCACAGGTACAGGTTGTACGACAGGCGTCCGACGGCCCGCGGGGCCCGGCGTGCCAGGATCCGTGCGATGCCGAACCGCTCGTCGTGCGCGGGGCGTTCGTCGCGCCCGGGGACCGCCGCGAGGATCACGGCGGCTGCCCCCGCCGTCGGCACCAGCGCCGCGCGACCCGGGTACGGGGTCGCGGAGTCGTAGGCCGCCACGCACCACACGATCGCCGCGGCGCCGGCCCAGCCGCACAGGAGCCGCAGCGGCCGCGGGCCGCGCACGAGGTGCCAGGGCAGCAGCGCCAGCAGGGCACCGACGGCGAACTGCCAGGCCCGTGACGGGGTGCCGAGGTAGGCGAGCGATGCCGAGGTGTCGGTCCAGCGGACGGCGAGCGTGACCGACACCACGGCCAGCAGCGCGGCGGCCGGGGCGAGCAGCAGCCGGACGGCGCGCCCGCGGCGGGCGGCCCGCGGCGTGCCGAAGAGCAGCACGAGCAGGGCCGTCAGCGGTCCCCAGACCAGGTAGAACTGCTCCTCGACGGCGAGGGACCAGAAGTGCAGCAGCGGACTCTGGGCGAGTCCGGCGTCGAGGTAGTCGGTCCGCTGCGCCACGAACCGCCAGTTGGCCGCGGACAGGGCGCTCGCCAGGACGTCCCGTTCCAGGTCGGTGCGCTGGAGCGGCACGGTGAGCCAGGCGCCGGCCGCGGCGACCGTGGCGAGCACGACGGCGGCGGACGGCAGCAGCCGGCGGGCGCGGCGGGAGAAGAAGTCGCCGAGCCGGATCCGACCGGTGGCGATCGCCTCGCGGACCAGCAGGCCGGTGATCAGGTATCCGGAGATGACGAAGAAGACGTCCACGCCGACGAACCCGCCGGCCGTGCCGGGCAGTCCGGCGTGGAAGGCGAGCACGGAGAGCAGCGCGACCGCGCGCAGGCCCTCGATGTCGGGCCGGAACGCGGAGCGGTGCGGGCTCGGTCCCGACTCCGTTCCGGAACGTGGGCCGGGTGCCACGGGGAAAGCCATGGTCATGAGGCCTTTCGGTGATGCAGGATCGATTCTTCTCGATCGCCCGGAGGCGACCCGGCCGGTCTCAGCCCAGCCACGGGAGCATCGGGTTCACCCAGCCGGATGCCAGCAGCCCGGTGAGCACGAGGACCGCGGACGCGGCGACGGTCTCGGGCCAGCGGCGCGGCAGCATGCCCGTGCGCGGACGCAGTGCCGTCGACGTCCGGCCGACCACCGCGCGCCGCAGTCGGCCGACCGCCCCGGCCCCGGAGTCCGGATCCGGCTCGGCCCCGGAGTCCGGAACCGGCGCGGCAGCCCGGGACGCCCCGCGACGCAGCTCGACCGCCAGGTCGCGGATCAGCGGGCCGTTGATCTGGCACTGCACCACCAGGTAGAGCAACAGGCCCCAGTTCGGCTCCCAGCCGTTGCGGGCCACGGCCAGCGCGAGGCCGACCGCGGCAGCGCCGTTCGACACGACGAGCCAGAGCAGGGAGACGCCCACCACCCGGCGGGCCATGCCGCCGCGGGCGCCCTTGCCGCGCACCCCGGTGGGCACCCAGGCGGCGCTGCGCCCGCGCAGCGTGTGCAGGAACGCGGTCGCGGCCGCCACGCTGGTCAGGACGTTGGCGCGGATGACCTCCACCCGCCAGCGGGTGCGGCTGATCCGGGGCAGCAGCACGTGCCACAGCCACAGCGGTGCGAGCAGCGGCAGCACGTGCCAGGGGCGGATCTGGTCCGGGTACCGGAACATCATCACCAGCGGTGGCAGCGGGGCGGCGAAGGTGTTCACGGCGGTGGTGAGGTAGCCGACGACGCCCTCGTAGAAGCAGAGCCGCATCCGCCAGGGCGCGCGCATCCGCCGCAGTACCGGGGTGCCGATCAGGTGCAGGTTGCCCATGGCCCACCGGTACTGCTGGTTGACGAAGGCGGTGAGCTCGTCGGGCGAGGTGCCCTTGGCTACGAGCACCGGCACGTACAGGGTGCGGAACCCCCGGGCGTGCAGGGCGAGTCCGGTGTACAGGTCCTCGCTGTGGTCGAGCCGGGCGAAGCCGCCGGCGGCGTCGACGGCGGTCCGCCGGTAGACGGCGTTGCTGCCGCAGCAGATGGCGGCGTCGCTCGCGTCGCGGGACGGTTGGATCCAACGGAAGAACCACTCCTGGGCGGCGCCGGCGGCGCGCTCGATCCAGCCCATGGTCTCGTCGGTGTCGAACCACTGCGGGCTCTGCACGATGCCGACGCCGGGGTCGGCGAGGTACGGCACGAGGTGGTGCAGGAAGTCGGGCCGCGGGGCGAAGTCGGCGTCGAGGATGGCGATGAGGTCGGCGCTGCTGAGCGTGAGCGCGTGGTTGAGGTTGCCGGCCTTCTTGAGGTGCCCGCGGTCGGGGCGTACGACGTACTCGTAGCCGTACGAGCCCGCCAGAGCCGCGACTTCGGGCCGGTCGGCGTCGTCCAGGACCCACACGGTCAGCTCGCCGGGCCAGGCGACGGCCGCGACCGCGCGGTAGGCGTTGGCGAGGACCGGGAGCGGTTCGCCGCAGGTCGGCAGGTAGAGGTCGACGCTCGGCGCCCGGGCGGGCTGCCAGGCGTGGACGAGGACCTCGTGGGACCGCCGGGTCAGGCGGCGCTGGCGGAGGTTGTTGACGGAGGAGAGGACCAGGGCCACGAGGTTGAGCCCCAGGACCGCCAGGAACGCCCAGAGCGCGGGTGTGCGCAGGGCGAAGGTGAGCATGGTCGCCGCCGTGAAGACGAAGGCGAGCGAACTGCCGACGAGGACCCAGCGCCGTTGCGGGCCGAAGTACCAGTAGAGCTCGTCGTCGGACGGTGGTTGCGGAAGATGGTGCACGGTCACGAAGCCCCCCACGGCTGAATTGCTTGCACTGCCCTGCTGGAGCCCCACAGTAGCTTCAGAGGTATAGACCATTCGCCCTAGAAGGGGTCGGGAGCCAGAATCGGACACCGGTTTGGCGAGACCTGATCGGTCCCCACCTCTGCATGAAATGCGCAGGTCACAGCCGTGTGAACGGCGCACGAAGAAGGCGTCGTGCAAGGTGACGCGCCGGTGTACCGTCGGGCCCGCCGGCCGTCCCGCCGACGGATGATGTAATGGCCCTTACGCGCAGCGGCTCGTTACACAAGGGGGAAGCGTGGCTGAGGACCGGCTCATCGGTTCGGTGAAGCAGTGGATCGACGGTTGGACCGTCTCACGCGGCGCGGCCGACCCGGTCGAGGAACCGTGGGGGTGGACCGTCGCCGTCGGGCTGTCGAAGGAGGTCGCCCGGCACGTGGTGCCCGTGCCCGTGGAGGCCGATGTCCGCAGACTCGCCGCCGGCGCCCCGCCGGGCACCTGGCTCAAGCTCTTCGCCCCGGCCGAACGGGTGCGCCCCTGGGCGGGGGACGAGTGGGAGACGGGCATCGCCGGCTTCCTGATGACCCAGCCGCTCACCGCCGCCCCTGTCGCACGGCCGCCGGCCGGGTACACCGTGACGCGCTGGAGCAGGGGCGGGGTGCTCAAGGTCCTCGTCCGTGCCGAGGACGGGCGGCTGGCCGCAAGGGGCCAGGCGGGCTTGGCCGGCCGCACCGCGGTGGCGGACCAGATCGAGACCGCGCCGGACCAGCGGCGCAAGGGGCTGGGCTCCCTGGTGATGCGCACGCTGCAGAACGCCGCGTGGGAGGCGGGGGCGCGGGACGGGGTACTCGTGGGCACGCCCGACGGCAAGGCCCTGTACGAGGCTCTGGGCTGGACGCTCCGCTCCCCCATGACGAGCCTGAGCCGCCGGGCGGACTGACGGCGAACGGCAGGGCGGCCGGCGCGGGCGGCGGTTCGCCCCGGCCCCGCCGTCAGCAGTAGTCGGCGGTGTTCCGTACCGCGCCGAACCGCGGGAAGCTCCGCTCCACGGTGAACTCGTGCTCGTCCGCAGCCAGTCCGGACATCGCGTCGGCCACGAACTCCAGCTCGTAGCCGTGGTCGGAGGCCGCCCGTGCGGTGGATTCGACACCCATCGTGGTGACGAGCCCGGCGACCACCACGGTGTCCACACCGCGCTTGCGCAACTGCTCGTCCAGGTCGGTGCCGTAGAACGCTCCGACGGTTCTCTTGACCACCACGATGTCGCCGTCCTGCACCAGGTCGTCGGCGAAGCCGCTGCCCGGCGGCTGCTCGGCGACGTTCGGGCGCTCCACCCGGACCAGTACCACCGGCCGGCCGCCGGCCCGGAACGAGGCGGCCAACGCGCGGCAGCGCGCGAGCACTTCGTCACCGGAGTGCGGTGCCAGGGGGAGGGCGACGATGCGCGGCATCAGGTCGATGAGGATCAGTGCGGAAGTCATGGCCACGATCGTAGGGCCGTGGTCCGCCAGGGCCTCGATCCGGGCTCCGCCCCGGGCCACCGGCAGCGCCGGTGGCCCGCATCGAGGCCGCGATGCGCTCCGCGAGCATGAGCGTCGGCACGTGGGTGTTCGCCGACGGCACGTCCGGCATGATCGAGGCGTCGACCACCCGCAGGTTCGTCAGTCCGTGCACCCGGCCGGCCGGATCGACGACCGCCCCGGCGGCCGGGCTCGGGCCCATCGCACAGGTGCCCACCGGGTGGTGGTAGGTCCACACGTGGGCCCGGACGAACCGTTCGACCGCGGCGTCGCCGTCGTCGTCCGGCGCGCTCACCGTGCCGGCGGAGAGGTCGTCGAGCGGCTCCGCGCGCGCCACCCGCCAGGCCCGACGTACGGCCTCCACGAGCCGCGGCAGGTCGGCGGGGTGCGAGAAGTAGCCGAGGTCGATGCGCGGTGCCTCGAGCGGGTCCGGTGAGCGCAGCCGGATCCGGCCGCGCGACCGCGGTGTGAGGAGCGCGCCGCCGACGAAGAACGTCGCGCCGGTCGCCGCGCCGCCGGGGTCGTCGAACGGGCCACCGACGATCAGCTGCAGGTCCGGCGGCTCGGCGTGTGCATCGGCCTGCTCGCTGTGCAAGGTGGCGACGAGCTGGAAGCGACGGCGTGGGCGCTCCGCCCCCGCGTAGGCGACGTCGACGGAGACCGCGGGGTGATCGGCGAGACCGCGTCCCACACCGGGCAGGTCCAGCACCGGCTCGATGCCCGCCGCACGCAGCTCGTCTGCAGGGCCGAGCCCCGAGCGCAGGAGGATCGCCGGGCTCGAGTAGGTGCCGGATGCGACGATGACGTGATCGCCGAACACGTCCTCCCCGTCCGCCAGCCGCACCCCGACCGCGCGCCCCCGTTCGAGGACCACCCGGTCGACCGGCGCCCCACCGCGCACGGTGAGGTTGCGCCGCGCCCGGGCCGCCGCCAGGTACGTCGATGCCGCGCCGAGCCGTTCCCCGTCGACCTCGTTCACCGGCAGCGGGCCCACCCCCACGGCACCCGGAGCGTTGTGATCGGCGATCGCCGGCACTCCGGTGGCCTCGATCGCCGCCTGCCCGGCCGCGGCGACGGCGCTGCGTTCCTCGCCCGCGTACCGGCGGACGGGGAGTGGCCCGTGCCCGCCGTGGTGCGGCTCGTGGCCGAAGTCCAGGTCGTTCTCGACCGCGACGAACCAGGGCAGCACGTCTTCCCAGCCCCAACCGCGGTTCCCCCGGGCCGCCCAGGCGTCGAAGTCGTACGGCGAACCGCGCAGGGCGAAGGCCGCATTGGTGGTCGACGAGCCGCCGATCACCTTCCCGCGCGGCAGGGCGATCGCCCGGCCGACCGAGCCGGGCTCGCTCGACAGGCCCCAGTCGTGCGAGGCCGTGTGCGGTCCGGAGCCGTCCCGCAGCGCGGCGGGCAGTTCCACGTAGTCCGGCCCGGCCTCCAGCACGAGCACCCGCAGCGAGGGGTCCTCGCTCAGCCGCGCCGCCAGTACGCATCCGGCAGCCCCGCCACCCACGATCAGCAGGTCGTACCCGTCCGCCATGATCCGACCGTACGCCTCGCGGCCGTCACCGGAAAGGGCGAGGCGGCGGCGCGGGGGGATCAAGGGGTGGCGAAGTCGGCTCCGTACTGTTTGCGCGCCGCAGTCTTGATCTTGGCGATCGCCGTCCCGAAGCCGGCCCGGGACACCCCTCCCGGGTGGGTGTAGTCGTACGTGGCGGTGAGCTTGAAGGGTCTGACCACGAACGCGGGCGTGGGCGCGTCGCTCTTGTGCCCCGCCTTCCACGGTACGGAGCTGAAGTTGCGCCGCTTGAGGAAGCAGGAGTCCGTGAAGGACAGCGTCGAGTCGACCCACCGACCCGAGATCTTCGCGAACGCGGCCCGGGTCTCGGTGTCCGACTGGCCGTCGAGGGACAGGAGCAGGGCGGCCACCTGGCGCTCGGCCTCGGCGACGAAGGGTCCGCCCGCCTTCAGGGTGCGCTCGGCGACGAGTGTGCCGAGGTAGTTGGAGCACAGGTCCTCCGGCGAGAAGGAGGAGTTGTGCCGCCCGACCATCCACGGCCGGCCGCACGTGCCGGCCCCGAGGGGGTAGGTGACGATCTCGTGCCCCAGGGCGTCGTCGTAGGCGATGGACCGCGCCAGTTCCATCCACTCCGCGCGCGGAGCGTCGGAGGTCAGGACCGCCTCGCCGCCCTCCGCCGTGCTGATCCTGGTGCCCTTGCGACCACCGGCGTCGTGGATCTCCTGGTAGGCGAAGGCCGTGCCGTCGCAGGTGTCCCAGAGGTGGCCGAGGTCCACGAAGCCGGCCTTGCCCGTGTACACCGTCCTCGGGGTGGGGTCGGCGTGGTCGCCGAAGGTGCTCACACCCGCGAGCGAGCCCGACTCGAGCATGCAGCACGGCCGGGTCACCGGGCGGGGTGCGGACATGGGCGGGCTCGGCGGGGCGGTGACCGGGGTGAGTCCGGCATCGAGGGCCGCCCAGGTGTGCGGCCCGATCTCGCCGTCCTGCTCCCCGGGTCTGCCGGGGAAGGCCATCCGCTGGAACGCCAGCACCACGTCGTACGTGTGCTTCGCGAACTGGCAGTCGTCGACCAGGGGAGCGCCGGGGATGCCCGGCCGCCCGGCCGCCACCTCGTCGGCGTGGATCGCGTTGAGGCGGCGCTGCGCCGCGCGCACCGCCGTGTGCTCGGAACCGCGTTTCAGCAGCCGTGGGCGGGCGGCGGGAGGTACGGGCACGTCGGGGCAGGGCCCGACCGCCTCGCCGTACTCCGCCTCCGCCTGCGCCGGTGCCTGCGCCAGCAGGTCGCTCAGCCCACCGGGCCCGATCATGTTCGCCTCGCTCTCCGCCGCTTCCGTGCCGATGAACACGGCCAGTTGCGCAACGTCCTCCGGGGTGACCGGGGGCCGGCCGCAAGAGGCCCGCCAGGCCGCTCCCACCCGGAAGGCGGCGAGCAGCCCGGACTGCAACGCCCCCTCCATGTACCCGAAGAAGCCCGGCGAGGCCTGCTCGCCGGCGAAGAACAACCGTCCCGCGTAGGAGCCGCTCAGGTTCTTCGCCACCGTGGTGACCTGGTTCTTGCCGGGCACCGAGTAACCGGTTTTGACGAAGGGCTCCTTGGGCCAGTCGGCCATCAGGGTCTTCTTCAACTCGGCCGTGTAGCGCGGGTAGAGCAGCGGCAGCCGCGCCTCGTACCTCTTGGGGTCCAGGACGTAGCCGCCGCCGGAGTACACCGTCAGGCACCGGCCCGCGGACGGCGTGTGCTGGTTGTCGGTGCCCTCCCACACGCTGCCCAGCTGGTCCCAGAGCGCTGACGGGGCCAGCCCGTCCTTGGTCCAGATGTCGTCGTCGAAAGTGCTGAGGAACTTCACGCAGGGCCCGTGCTGCATCGTGTAGTCGGCCGGGACGAAGGGCGTGTGGCCGGTGACCGTCGGCCACACGGCCGGTGGGGCGGCCATGACCGCGTAGTCGAAGTCGGCGGTCCCGACCTTCCCGCCCGACAGGGAAGTGACGCGGATCCCGCCGGTCCGTGCCTCCACGGCGGTGACCTCGGTGTCGAGCCGGATGCCCGACAGGCTGCGCGCGAGCGCGGCCGCGAGCTTGTCGTTGCCGCCCCGGCAGCGATGGGTCTCGGTACGGGTCCAGTAGGCGAGCATGTCCCCGAGGAAGGAGTGGGCCTTCACGGCGGCCAGGAAGCCGAGGTAGCTCTGGTCCGCCACCGGCACGCACTGGTCGTTCTCCGTCACGAACTCGAAGAAGTGCCGGGCCGGAGAGGAGGCCAGGCCGAACATGTCCGTGTCGTCGAGCCGGTCCGACAGCGACATGGCGTCCAGTTTCGCCGCGTCCCGGCTCGTCCAGGGGCGCCGGGCGTCGACCGCACGGGCCTCGGCGCCGATCCTGCGCAGCACCGGCTGGAGGTCCGCCGCGAGCTTCTTCTGTTCGGGTTCCGTGAGGTCGAAGCTGCCGAACCGCATGCGCACCTTGAGCGGCGGCTTCATGCGGCCGTAGTCCTCCTTGCCGGTGATCTTCTCCAGGGTGAGGCCGAAGGCCTTGGCCAGGGCACGCCAGGCCACGTGGTTCTCACCGATCAGCTCCGCGCCCGCCTCGAGGACCTTGCCGGGGATCAGGGACCGGTCGGTGCGCACCCTGCCGCCGAGCACCTTGGTGGCCTCGAACAGGGTGACCTGGACGCCGGCCGCGGTCAGCCACCAGGCCGCCGTGAGACCGGCGAAACCGCCGCCGATCACTGCGACCTTCATCCTGGACGGGGCGCAGGGGTCGTCAGGGACGGTGAGCGGCGCCTTGAGGGCCGCTTCGAGCGCGGCCCAGGTCCTGGGGCCGACCTGCCCGTCGTGTTCCTTCGGCCGGTCGGGAAAGACCCGCCGCTGGAAGCCGAGGACGGCGGCGTACGTGCGGTCGCCGAAAGCGCAGTCCACGACCAGCGGGGCGTACGGCAACTCCGGGCGTCCGGCACGGAGTTCGCGCGCGTCGAAGGCGTTGAGGAGGCGTTGTGCGTCGCCCACCGCGGGGTGCCGCGACCCGGTCCGGAGCACGGCCGGCCGCGCGCCGGCGGCCACGGGCTCCCCGCAGCCGGGCACCGGGGCCGGGACGGCGGCTTCCGACATCGGCTCCGGTGCGCTTCGCACCATCGGATCGGGCTCCGGCTCCGGCACCGGCACGGGTGTGAGGTCGGCCGCGGGCGCGCGGACGGCGGCGACCGCGCGGTCGGTCCGCAGGTAGCCGCTGCCCACCCGGCGCGGGTCCACGCCCGGTCCGGGCGGTTCGCAAGCGGCCAGCAGCGCCCGGCGGGTCTCCTCGACGGCCAGCGGCCGGCCGGCCGCCTGGAACATCAGGGCCACGGTGCCGGTCACCGCGGGGGCGGCCATGGAGGTACCCGACATCCGCACGTACGCCGGGACCCCCGCGCCGTCGCGCGGCCGTGATCTGGCGCCGGTGACCATCACGCCCGGCGCCGCGAGGTCGGGCTTCTGGCGTCCGTCGCGGGTCGGACCGCTCGAGGAGAACGGCGCGGGCGGGCGCCCTTCGTCGTGGGCGTCGTACGCACCGACCGTGAGCGTGCGGAAGCCGTTGGCCAGGGTGCCGAGAGTGGTGCGGGTGTCGACGTCGGCGTCATCGAAGCGCGCCTGGCAGCTGCGGCAGCCGCCGTCGCGCTCGATCCAGGCGTGCACCCGGCCGTCGACCACGTCGTCGGCGCGCAGGGTGACGTCCCAGCCGGTCACGTCGGGGGCGGGGTCCAGGAAGAGGGCGATCTGGTGATCGCCGTTGTTGGGGTCGCAGGCCCGGTGGTGGATGCGCCCGGTATCCCGGCCGCCGATCCGTACCACGCCGCGGCCGCCCAGCGGTACCGACTGCCGGTGGGCGCCGTCCGCCGTGGCCACGGTGACGGTCAGCCGGTCGCGGCCGGGATACCAGATGTCGACCTGGTTGGCAGTCCGGTCGCCGGGGTCCACCTCGACGCGGAAGGTCCGCTCCTCCCCCGGGTGCAGCCGCCAGGAGGCGTGCGTCCGGCGCTGGAAGTAGTTGCCGCAACTCAGCACGATCGCACGGCCCTTGACCGTGCCGACCAGGTGGTCGAGGGCCTGGTCCAGCAGTTGGCGGCCGGTGTGCTCGCCCGCGTGCCGGCCCAGGCTCAGGTTGATGACGCACGGGCGGTCCCCCGCCGTCTCGAAGATCATCGCGCAGGCGTCGAGGATGTCGCCGGAACTGCCCAGTGGCACGCCCCCCGTTCCGGCCTGCCCGGGCAGGCTGACTGCCACGATCCCGGCCTCCGGCGCGAGGCCCGGCGGCCCCCCGGCCAGGCCGCCGCCGGCTGCGATGCTCAGCGTGTGGGTGCCGTGCGCGCCGAACCCGTGGTCGAAGTCGGCGGGGTGGTACCCCAGGGCCCGGTAGGGGTCGGGCCGGCGCAGGGCGGCGTCGAGGTGGGCGGAGGTGAACAGCCGCCCGGTGCCGCTCGGGCCGGGCAGGCCCGGGATCCGGCCGTGATCCCCGGGATCCCCGGGGTGGGCCGGGTACCCGGGGTGGGCCGGGTACCCGGGGTGGGCCGGGTACCCGGGGTGGGCCGGGTACCCGGGGTTCCAGGCCGGGTACCCCCGCGTGGGGGCGGGGTCCCGGTGGTCCACCGGACGCTGGTCCCAGAGCGCCAGCAGCCGTGAAGTCCCGTCCGGACGGCGGAAGTCGGGGTGCGCGAAGTCGATGCCCCAGTCGGCGATGCCGATGACGACCCCGCGGCCGGTCTCGGCCGGCCGCGGTCTGCGGTGCCGGTACTCCGCCGATTCGTCCCCCGCCGGGGCCGCGTGGTACGGGTCGTCGTGCTCCGGTGCCTCGACGTCCGGGGCGTACAGGTGCGACGCCTTGACGCTGAGGGTCCCGGGGTCGGCCCACAGGTCCGGGATGTCCCCGCGGCGCACCCGGACCGTGGCGATGTCGCCGAAGGTGTTGACGACCCGCACCGACGCGGGTGGCCGCTGCGGGTCCCGTAGCCGCACGATGACGCCGACCTCGTCGTCGGGGCCGTGGCGGGCCAACTCGTACAGCGCCGGATCCATCCTCGGCCGCTCCGATCGCTAGAACTTTTCCGATCCCTAGGGCTTGCCCGGGGGGGCAGGGGGGCGGGACGGTACGCCGCCCTTGAGCTCGCCGATCTTCTTGAGCAGGTCCTCGTGGCGCTTCTTCGCGTCGGCCTCGGTCTCGAGTGCCTTGACCGCGTCGGTCAGCTCCTCCAGCCGGCGGTCGAGGTCGACGGGGCCGGGCGCCGGGGAGATCGTGTGCACGGTCACCGTCGAACCCGCCTCGACGATCTCACCGGCAGGAGGGTCGAGGCGGAAGACGGTGTCCTTGACGCCCTCGGTGATGATCTCGTGGAACCGGGCCACCAGTCCGAGTGCCCGCAGCCGTTGCTCGGCGTCGGTGCGCTTGCGTCCCATCAGTTCGGGGACGCCCACCTGCCCACTGCTCCGACCCGTGGCGGGTCCGAAGTCCAACGTGTCCATCCGTGCCTCACTTCTTGGTCAGCATCGACAGCAGGAGCAGGTTCGTCATCATGTCGCCGCCGAGGCCGCCCTTGCCGGCGTCGCCCCCGCTCATGCCGGGCATGAGCAGCAGCAGCGGCATGAGGGTGGCGAACTGGTTCTGCGACTGGGTGACCACCTTGACCGGCTTGCTGCCGACGGAGGCGTCCACCGACTCCTGGGTGAGCATCGGCAGGAGCAGGGTGAGCATCTTGGTCTGCTGGAGATCCGCCCGGATCGCGTCCGAGCCCTTCTTGCGCTCCTCGGCCTCCTTGCGGACGGTCGCGGCCAGCCGGTTCTGCCCGGCGGTGAGCGAATCGGTGCGTGACTCCAGGGACTTGACCGCGTTGCCCAGGGTCTCGATCTTGCTGTCCAGGTTGCGGACGCTGCTCTGCACCTGGCCCTGGCTCGCGGGCGTCGGGGCGTGTCTCGGCGTGAAGCTGCTGCGCCGGGAGGGGGTTCGCATGCTGCGGCGGCTCGGGGAGCTCTCGTCGAACTCGTCGAAGTCGAGGCCGTCCAGCAGGGTGTCGAGGTCGTCGTACCCGCTCATGGGTGGGTCCTTTCGCGCGGGGGCGGTGGTTCGGTGGGACGGGTGGGAGGTACCCGCCGGTGCAGTCGGGCGTGCACGACGACCGCGGGGCGTACCAGGCGGGCGAAGAGGGCCGGCTCCGGGGTGGTGAAGCCAGGCGCACCCCGCCCGCGGCACCACCGGCAGGTGTGCTCCGTGCCGAAGCAGGCGGGGCAGGCGCCGAGCGCGGCCGCCAGGTCGTCCAGCAGCTCGTACGCGGTGTCCCGTTGGGCGGTGAGCTCGGCGACGTGGCGGCGGACCGCCGCGGCACGCTCCTCGCGGCCGGCGAGCCGCCGGGCGTCCTCGGCCTCCCGCAGCTCGGCCTCCTCGGCCTCCGCCAGTTCGCGCTGCAACCGCGCCTCGCGCTCGCTGAGCAGCTGGGCCAGGTGGGCCGCCGGGCTGTCCGGGCCGATCTGCCCGTCGGCGGCCGTGTCCCCCGAGAAGTGGCGCTGCAGCATCTCGAGCATCTGCGGCGACACGGTCACCGGGTGCGGACCAGATCGTGGAACCGGGCCTCGAAGTCCTCGGCGTCCGTCAGCGTCTCGTCGTACGCCCCGTCATCGCCGGACTGGTCGTAGGGGGACAGGTGGTAGTAGTCGGACTCGTCGTACTCGTGGTCCGACTCGGACTCGGACTCGTCGAAGTCGGGATCGTCGAAGGGGAAGTCGTCGTAGCCCGGGTCCGCGAAAGGCGACCCGGCGTGGCCGGAGGCGTCGCCGCCGCCGTGTGAGCCGGTGTTGCCGGCGCGGGCGAAGCGCGTGGTCCGCGCGTGGCCCCGGCAGCCGCACCCGCCGCCCGATGCCGAGTCCCCGGGGCCGTTCGCCTCGGACTCGGCGAGCAGGCGCAGGAGACCGCCCGCCCGGTCCTCGCCCTCGGCCTCCTCGGCCCGGCCGACGGACTCCGTCCACTCCGCACCGGCCTGCCGGGCCAGTGCGCCGAGCAGGCCCGCGAAGGTTCCGGCCTGCACCGGAACACCCTGCTGCCCCACGGGCACAGGAGCCGCGCTGCCGGAGGCGAGCGCGGTCAGCGCCCCGATCAGCTCGGGCCGGCCGAGCAGGGCCAACAGCGCGGAGGTGGCGGGGCCCCCGCCCGCGGAGGCGGTCGGGCCCCCACCGCTGGTGGCCGTCCCCGGGAGACCGGGGGGCGTTCCGCCACGGCCGGTGAGCATGCCCGCGGCGCCCAGGGCACTACCGATGCCGGCGCCGACGCCGCGGGCCTCGCGGCCCCCGTACCGCTGGAGCGCCGACGACGTACCGCCGAGCAACGCGCCGCCGAGCGCCCCGAAGGGGCCGAGGGCACTGCCTGCCGCGGCGCCCCGGAGGATGCCCGGACCGGCGGCCGAGGCGACTCTGCCGACCTGCCTGGCCGCCTTCTCCAGGGTCCTGCCGAGGCCGCCGAAGAACTCCTCGTACTCGGCGGGCGTGCTCTCGCCGAACGCGTCGGCGAAGGCCTCCTCCAACTCCTGGTCGGAGAGCCCGGAGTACCGGGGGTCGAGAACCTCGCGCAGCTGCGGGTAGTAGGTGCCCGCGTAGGATTCCGTCATACGGACCTCCGTTCGCACCGGCCTGCGCGACAGGCCGCGTTCCCAAGGGAGCACGCGGCCGATGCGCGGTGCCACCGGACACGCCGCGCACCCCCCGGCACGCCGCGCAAGGCCGCATCCGACCGGGCTACGGCACCCCTCGGCACACCGGTCCGGTCGCCGACCGTGCGCTTCATGGGCCGCGGGGCGCCGAGGGGGCACGGCGCGCGGCGCCGTGACGGGCCGTCGCGCTACTCGTGGCCGATGTGGCCTCGGGCGTCCCCGCACCACTGCGGCGGGTTCACCCCCGCCCGGGGGACCGGGCGGGTCCCCGGCCGGGCGGGGACGCGGGCGGCCGGGGCGGTCTCCACGCGCGCCTGGCGGCCCTCGGCCAGGAACGTGCACGTCTCGGCCGCGGAGCGGGCGGACGTCTTCCCGGGCTTCGCCGCGGGTTCGCCCGCCGGGCCGGTCTCACGTGAGAAGCATCCAGACACCGAGCGGCGGTGTCTCCCGAAGGTCGCGGGCCGCCGTGGAGCTGGTGGATCAGGGCGAGGAGCATGCGCCCGCGGTCGTGGGGCAGGAGGGGTCGGGGCCGGCCGGATTCGAACCGGCGTCCTCATGGTTTTGGAGACCACGCGCGTCGACCTCTGCGCTACGGCCCCGCCCGCCACCGCATCCTAGGTGCCGCTACACGTCCTGCGTCCCTCGGGTCACCGCGCGGGCGACCCGTTGCCGGACGGCGCCCGCCGACCAGCCCCGATCGACGACTCAACTACGCAGGTGGGAAGCTCCGTTCAGGTCCAGGATCGCGCCCGAGGACCATTCGGCCGCCGGGGAGGCGAGCCAGAGGACGGCCGCGGCGATCTCCGACGGGTCGGCCACCCGGCCGAACGGGCTCTGTGCGCGGATGGCCGCGCCTTCAGGGCCTTCCAGACGCGGGGCGACGCGTTCCGTCTCGAAGAAACCGGGGGCGACCGAGGCGACGGCGATGCCGTACGGGGCCAGGGAGACCGCGAGGGACTGGCCGAGCGCGTGGACGGCGGCCTTCGTCGCCCCGTAGGCGGGGTGGTCGGGCTCGCCCCGGAACGCTCCCCGGGAGCCGATGTTGACGATGCGGCCGCCGGTGCCCTGGTCGATCATCCGCCGGGCCGCGAGGTGGCTGAGGTGCGCGGTGGCGAGCAGGTTCACGGACACGTGCCGCTGCCACACCGCCACCCACTCCTCGTACGGGGTCTCCGGCAGGGGGTGGCGCACGTTGACCCCCGCGTTGTTGACCAGGACGTCGATGCCGCCGAGGGCGTCGGCTGCCGCGTCCACCACGGAGGCCGCCGCCACGGGGTCGGCGAGGTCCCCGCCGACGAGGGTGTGGCCGCTCCCGGCAAGGGAGGCGAGGGTGCCGCGGGCTTCCTCGGTTCGGGAGCCGTAGTGGACGGCGACCGTGTCGCCGTTGGCCGCGAACGCCTCGGCGAGCGCGCGGCCCAGGCCCCGCGAGGCGCCGCTGACGAGGACTCGTCGGCCCGATGCGAGCAGGTTCAATGGTTCCTCCATGCAGCGGTCCGCTCCTCTCGCTCGCGGAGGGGCGGACGTCGTCCGGGAAGACGACCCTAAAGTCGATCAAGATGTGATGCCATCGGCGGGGGGCGTGCCGGCCTGCGCGGTGCCGGCAACGCCCTCCCAACGACCCGCGCGCGCTGCCTTCCGGTCCACGGCCTGTACATCCCCGAATCCAGGGGGCCGCAGCGATGCCGATCCCGCCCACCATGAGAGGGAGACCGGAACGTACGCGGTCGGCTCGCACGGCGAGGCCGGAGCATCCTCCCCCATCGAGCCCCCGGCGCACACGGCCGGCCTTCCGGAGATCCCCGTACGGGCATGGCGTGCGGACACCGACACGTCTCTCCCGGGATCCCCTCCTCACCGAAGGGAACGGACATGACCACCCACAGCAATCTGCATGAACCCGTGACCGGGAACACGGCGAGCGGCAGCGCGATGAAGGCCGGGCCCGAGCAGGCGATCCCGTCCACGGGCGCAGGCGGGGGCAGGGCACTGCTGAATCCGGAGCTGGCCGCCATGACCTTCGACCTCGTGGGCCGTGGTGTCTTCGACAGGGTTCTGACGGTGCCCGGCTTCGGAGGAGCGTTCAGCTTCGTGCTCGCCGGCGTCACGGAGTTCAGCCCCGGCAGCGGCGAGCCCATCATGGGCGACGCGGTCATCAGCCTGCACAACGTGGTGCCCCTGGACGGAGGACGCGTGCACGTCCGCGTGGAGTCGCGCTGGCCCGAGGACCTCTCCATCAGGGTCCAGCTCCTGTACTTCGTCTGAACCCGCTCACCGACCGGGACCGATCCGGCCCCCTCGACCACCAGGTCGAGGGGGCCGGATCGCGCCAGGAGTGTCTGGTGAAACCCGGGGTGGGGGTCGGGCCGCGGGTGGGGCGCGGGGGCGGGTGCGTCCCGCCGGCGACCGCCGCGTCCGGGTCACAGGGTGAGCAGGGCTCGGCCGGCGGCCTTGGGGTCGGCGAGGGGTCTGAGGGCGAGGCGTACGAGGGCGAGGGGGTTGTCGTCGCCGGCGATGCGGTTGGCGCTGAGCTCGCCGCAGGAGGCGCACTGGTGGACGATCAACCACTCGCCGTCGGGGCGGACGGACATGGCCAGGGCCTCCATCCGGCCGTGGCAGTCCGCGTCGCGATCGCCGGGGATCTTCCGGTCGACGTGCAGGCTGGCGAGGCAGTTCGGGCAGTGGTTGCGGTGCGCGGTGCCGGGAGCGTCCAGGGACACGTCGAGACGGCAGGACGTGCACCGGAAGCCGTCGGCCCGGTGCCCGCCCTGGGCGTGCAGGACGTCCTTGTGGCGCTGCGGACGGCGTCGGCGCTGAGCACGACCGCTGTGGTTGTTGCGTGCCATGGCGGTGGTCCTTTCCGTCGGGCGGTCAGATGGTTCCGAACGCTTCGAGCGGGAAAGGGGGTTGGGCCAGCGGGCGGACGGCCATGCGCATCAGGATGAGCTGGTTGTCGTCCGTGCAGATCGGGTTGGAGGTGAGTTCGTCGCAGCGCACGCAGCGGTGGATCACCCTCCAGTCACCGGTGCGGAGCACGGCGATGGCGATCGGGGACATCCGGCCCTCGCAGTCGCTCGGGCCGCCCTCGACGTGGTCGAGGACGTGCCGGGAGTGCAGGCAGGACGGGCAGTGGTTGCGCGGCGCGCCGTCGGCGGCGTACGTGGACACGGTCAGACCGCACCACGCGCAGGCGAAGGTGCTGAGGCCGAGAGTGTTGTTGTTGGTGGTGTGGCTGGACACCCGGGTGCTCCTTGCTGGAAACGGTCACGACAGCAAGAGCAGGCCGAGTGGCCTCGTCAGAAGGCTGCCCGACAACGCCGCCGGACGGCGGACGGGCAGGTCAGAGCACCGGAGGACACGTCCGGCAGCCGCCCGGAGAAGCGGGCAGCGGAAGGCGACGGACGGTTACGCGGTACGGCGAGGCGCACTCGGCGCGGGCCGGGTCATCAAACACCCTTTTCCAGGGCACACAGGCCCAGAACGAATCAGAACGACCCCGTCAGGCTAACAAGACGCCTCCCGGCGCCGCCAACGCATTATCGAGGAACGGCCCTGCCGGCGGGGCGGGCCGTACCCGTCACGATCAGTGCTCGCAGAGGGAGAATTCCCGTTCGAGGCAACTCTGGTCATCCCTACGGTCGGCGAGCAGTGCCGGAAGAATAGCCGAGCGCACACGCCGACCGTGGGCCGCGACCCTGAACGGCGAGCTCCGCCGAGCGGGGTCGTCAGTGGGCGGGCGGGGTCGCCGGCGGGGCGAAGTGGAGGGGGTGCGACACCGAGTGCGGGCCGCGGACGCGGGTGCCGAACACGACCACCTCGCAGCCCGGGGCGACGCGGCAGTCGACCGTGCGACGGTCGATGGCGGTGAAGGCCGCCGAGAGCGCGACCGTCTCGTCCAGCCGCCCCCGGTCGGTGGTGGCCGGCGGGCGGCCCCGGCTGCGGCAGCCGGTGGTCTCCGTGGAGCCGGCGGCGCACTCCATGACCACCGAGTGGTACTGCGGCTCGTAGCCGCGCCCGGTGACGTGCACGGACTGGCCGTCCACCAGTCCCTCGAACGGATCCACCCTGACGGTGGGGGCCGCCTCCAGCGCGCCGCGGGGCCGGAAGCCCAGGGTGACGGTCGTGAGGACGGCGCCGGCGTTGTCGGTCAGGGCCAGCCGGCAGGGCTGCGCCGCGGTGGCGGTGCGGCAGTCGAAGGTGCCCGCGCCGGTGGCGAGTTGCGCGTACAGCTTCTTCGGCGAGGGCGACAGGGTGCCGTCCGGCAGTACGCGGAACTGCCGTCCGGTGTCCTCGTCGCAGGCCCCCGCCACCGTGTCGGGGGCGCACATCTCGACCCATACGTAGGCCCTGGGCGGACCGCCCTTCACCGTGAACTCGACGATGTCCCCGTCGAGCAGCCCACTCGTCCGCTGCACCACCAGTTGCGGCGCCGCGGGCACCGCCTCCGCCGCCCCGCCCGCGGCCAGCCCGACCCAGGCCAGGGCCGCCACGAGCCCGGCCCGTCCGAGTACCCTCCACAGCCCCATCGCCGCCCCCTTCCGCCGTGCCGTCGGGTCGAGGGGGATCCTCCTGTCCCCCGGCTCCCCCGGCAAGGACGCGAATCAGCCGTCCCGCGACGGCCCTCGGCCGGGCCGACGGGGGGTACGCGCTCGCCTCGTCCGTCCACACGGAGAGCTGGAACACCGCCCCGCCCTCGAGGACCCGCAGGGTCCGGCCCTCACGCGCGGGGGTCCACTCCATCAACGCCAGCCGGCCCAGGCCCGGAACCTCCTCCTGGCCGAGGGCGCCGAGCAGGCCGTCGACCTCGGTGCCGCGCGCCCGGAACTCCGGTGCCGGGTCCGTCGTTCGGATGTCACGGTGGACCTCCCCCTGCCGGGACGCGACCACCGCGCCCGCGACCCGATCATGCCACCGCGTCGTGAGGGCGCAGGGCGAAGCAGCGCGCCAGGCCGCAGCACTGCGCCGCACCGGTCCGTACGACCTGCCCGCGCGCCGAGCACCCGCGAAAATCCGATCGTGTGGCCGGCTGGCCTGTGGGTAGCGTCGAAGGTACGGGGTGCGGTCTTGGCCATCAGGGCCGCGACGGGGACCGCACCCCGACACGTGCCCTCTCGCCACCGGCGACGGGAAGCGGTCGCTCAGCCGACCCTGCCCCCACCCGCGCCAGCCCCAGCTCGTAGGCCGCGATCACCGCCTGCGCCCGGTCCCGCAGCCCCAGCTTCGCGAACAGCCGGTTGATGTGGGTCTTCACGGTGTGATCGGTGATCGTGAGCCGGGTCGAGATCTCCGCGTTGGACAGCCCCCGGGCGATCAGGGCGAGCACCTCCGCCTCCCGTGCCGTGAGCTCCCCCACGGAGTGGACCGGCAGCCGCGACGCCCGCGCATGGACGAACTCGCCGATCACCCGCTTGGTGATCTCGGGTGAGAGCAGCGCGTTCCCGGCGGCCACCACCCGCACCGCGTGCAGCAGCTCGGGGAACGTGGCGTCCTTGAGCAGGAAGCCGCTCGCCCCGGCCGCGAGCGCGTCGTACACGTACTCGTCGAGGCCGAAGGTCGTCAGGATCAGGACCTTGGTCGTGCACTGCGGCCCGGCCAGGATCTCGCGGGCCGCCTCGATGCCGTTCTTGTGCGGCATCCGGATGTCGAGGAGCACCACGTCGGGCCGGGTCTCGGCCGCGATGCGCACCGCCTGCACGCCGTCCTCGGCCTCGCCCACGACCTCGATGTCCTCCTGGGTGTCGAGGAGGTTGGCGAAGCCGGTGCGGACGACCGCCTGGTCGTCGGCGACCACTGCCCTGATCACGCTCAACTCCCTTTCCATACGTATCACTTGGCGCCCCAGGGAAGCTCCGCCTCCACCAGGAACCCGCCGTCCGGGCTCGCGCCCGCGCTGAGTCGACCGCCGACCAGCGCCGCCCGCTCCCGCATCCCGGTGAGGCCGTGGCCCACGCCCGGGCCCGCACCGGAGCCCGGACCCGGACCCGGACCGTCGTCGCGGATGCGCAGCGTGAGCAGCCGGTCGGTGCCGTAGTCGATCTCCACAACGGTACGGGCGCCGGGCGCGTGCTTGCGCGCGTTGGTCAGCGCCTCCTGGGTGATGCGGTAGGCGGACAGCTCCCACGCGGCGGGCAGCGGCACCCGCTCCCCGGTGACCCTCAGCTCGGCCTCGCCGCCCACCGTCCGGTGCTGCTCGACCAGTTCGGCCAGATGGTCGAGGGTCGGCTGCGGGGCGGTGAGGGCCTCCTCCCCCTGCCTCTGGGGAGTGCGCAGGACTCCGAGGAGGCGCCGCAGTTCGGCCATCGAGGAGCGGGCGGTGCCGGCGATCTGCTGGAAGCCGTCGCGGGCCTCGGGGGTGAGCCCGGGGGTGGTGTACGTGGCGCTCTCGGCCTGCACGGCGATCATCGACACCGAGTGCGAGACGATGTCGTGCAGCTCACGGGCGATGGCCGCCCGTTCGGCCTCGGCGGCCTGCTGCCGCTCCAGGGCGATCAACTGGGCCTGCGCCAGGTTCCGTTCGTCACGGGTCTCCTCCCTGGAGCGCACCGCGTCACCCATCATGACGGCCCCGAAGATGACCACGGTCAGCAGGAACGACTCGGCGAACAGGCTGAGCGAGCCCTTCTCCCAGAGGGCGGGCACCGGCAGGTCCATCCGCGACCACGTGTTGATGTGCACCATGTTCACGCACAGGGCCCCGAGCGCGGCGCCCGCCACGGTGACCGCGGGGTGCAGCACCCGGTTGCGGCCCAGGGTGTAGCAGCCGATCAGCCCGCTCACCATGATCGAGACGTACAGGCTGACGTCGCCGGCGAACCCGAGCAGGCCTGCGGCGACCGTGAGGACCGCGACGGGCGGGAACGACCGCCGCCACATCAGCGAGGCCGAGGAGACGAGGACCCCGATCGTGGAGGTCACGGATCCGGGGAAGGCGATCAGTTCCGCCACGGCGCCGACGGTCAGGGCTCCGCCGGTGACCCAGGGGTGGGCGGGCGCGGCGATCCAGGCGTGGAAGCGGTCTTGGAGGGGCGTACTCATGCGTCCATGGTCCGTGCCGGAGCGGGTGAGCGCGTCGCCGCACGGGTTGAGTCTGCGGCCGGACGTCATGCCACGGGTCGAGTCCCCGGTCCGGAGCCGGGGTTGACGCCCTCGGGCCCGTGGATTCCTAACGTCGGTGGGCATGACGAAGAACCTTGAACGGTACGTCCGGCACGTCCGGTGCACGCGTCACGAGCGGTACGCCTGGGCCGGCTGCGCACTCACCGCGCTGGGGGTCGCGCTGGTCTCGGACCTGGGGCCGCACCGGATGTGGGGGGCGGTGGCGGGGCCGGGCTACGCGGTCGCGGCGGTCCTTGCCTGCGCCGAGCGCTCCCGCCCGGCCGCCCGGGTGGTCGCCGTGGCGGGGGCCGTCGTGGTGCCGCTCGTCTCGTCGGTGGCGGCCGGACTCGGACAGCTCGAGGTCGCGGTCGTCGAGCGGTCGGGGCGGCTGCTCCTCACGACCGGCAGCCCGTACGTCGCCGACCCCGCGGCCGTCGCCGACTTCAACCCGTACCTGCCCGGGATGGCGCTCTTCGGCGTACTGCCCGGGGATGCGCGCTGGTGGCTGGCCGGGGCCTTCGTGGCGGCCCTCGGCGCGGCCGGCCTGTACCGGGCCCGGCTGCTCGCCTGCCCTCTCGTCGCGCTGCCCGTCGCGGTGGGCGGGACCGACCTTCCGGTCGCCGGCCTGATGTGCCTCGGCGTCGTCCTCGCCGGGCAGGGGCGGGCGGGCCGCGCCGCGCTGGTGCTCGGGGCCGGCGCCGCGCTCAAGTGGACGGCGTGGCCCGCGCTGCCCGTGGCACTGGCGCCGCTCGCGGCGGGCAGGGGCGGCCGACCCGCGCTGCGGTACGCCGCAGTGGCCCTGTCCACCGCGACGGCGGCGGTGCTGCCCTTCGCCCTCTCCGACCCCGCCGGCTTCTACCGGAGCGTCATCGCCTTCCCGCTGGGCCTCACCGGCACCGCCTCGCCGGCGGCCAGCCCGCTGCCCGGCCACCTGCTGGCGACGTACGCCCCCGGCGGGAAGGTGGTCGCGCTCGGGCTCCTCGCGATGAGCGCGCTGCTGATCGCCGTGTCGCTGGTGTCGCGGCCGCCGGGAACGGCGCGGGCGGCGGCAGCCCGGCTCGCGCTCGGTCTGGGGTTGGCGATGACCCTGATGCCCTCGACCCGTTTCGGATACCTGGTCTATCCGCTGCTGCTCGGGGCGCTGGCGTACCGGATGCCGCGGCGCGGCACCGCCACTGAGACGTCCGCCGCTCCTGTCTCTTCTGTCTCCTCTGTCTCTTCCGTCCCCTCTATCTCCCCTGTCGCCCCTTCCAAGGAGGAGGCCGCCGTATGACGCACGGCTCCCGCCCTCGCACGCTGATCGTCACCAACGACTTCCCGCCCCGGCAGGGCGGTATCGAGACGTTCGTCCGTGAACTGGCCGACCGTTTCCCGCCCGACGGGGTGGTCGTCCTCACCTCGGCGCCGGACCCCGCCGCGCCCGGGCCGGCATCCGACGCTTCCTTTCCGTACCCGGTGATCCGCCACCCGGCACGCACCCTCCTGCCCACGCCCCGGGCCACCGCGCACGCCGCGGCCGTGGCCCGCCGGTACGGCTGCGACCGGGTGTGGTTCGGCGCCGCGGCACCACTCGGCCTGATGGCGCACCGACTGCGGCAGACGACGGACATCCGCACCGCCGTCGCCACCACGCACGGCCACGAGGTGTGGTGGGCCCGCACCCCCGGGGCCAGGACGCTGCTGCGACGCATCGGAACCCAGGTCGACGCCCTCACCTGGCTGGGCACGAGCACCCGACGGCCGATCGAGTCCGCCCTCGCGCCCGGGACCCGCACCGCACGCCTGGTCCCCGGCGTGGACACCACGGCCTTCCACCCCTTCCTGGACGGCGGGCCGGTGCGGGAGCGCTACGGTCTGGGCCGCCGCCCGGTGATCCTGTGCGCGGCCCGGCTGGTCCCGCGCAAGGGCCAGGACACCCTGATCAGGGCGTTGCCCTGGATCCGCAGGGCGCTCCCGGACGCCGTGCTCCTGCTGGTCGGCGACGGCCCGTACGCTCCCGAACTACGGCGACTGGCCCGGGCCGAAGGCGTCGTGGATTCGGTCGTCTTCGCAGGCGGCCACCCCCACCACGCGCTCCCCTCCTTCTACGCCGCCGCCGACGCCTTCGCCATGCCCTGCCGCACCCGCAGACGCGGCCTGGAGGTGGAAGGGCTGGGCATCGTCTACCTGGAGGCCGCCGCGTGCGGACTGCCCGTCCTGGCCGGCGACTCGGGCGGCGCCCCCGACGCGGTGCGCGAGGGCGAGACCGGCTACGTCGTCGACGGTCGCTCGGTGGCGGCGACGGCGGACCGACTGACCAGGCTCCTCCGCAACCCCGGACTCGCCCAGCGGATGGGCGAGAAGGGCCGCCACTGGATCCGGACGGAATGGACCTGGGACCACTCGTTCGCGACTCTGACGGGGCTGCTCCATCCACCGAGCCGCTCGGCGGCAGCGGTGCCGCCGGCGTGCTGACGGGCGACGGGGAGCCCGTCGTACGGGAGCCTTCCGACCGTGCGGGACCGGGGGTACCCGCTCCAGCCGCGGCCACCTCGCTCGTACCCTCGCCCGCCGGTGCCATGCGCCGCGCAGCAGGCAGCCGACAGCCGGTGCGCCGAAGCCCGCATAGAAGTCCCCGAGACGGCCAGACGCGTGACATGACCGAATGGGAGAAGCCCGACACCGCCGACGCCGACGCCGACGCCGACGCCGACGCCGACGCCGACAGCAGCCGTAACCGCTCGCCTTCCGGCGGAGCGGCGGACGCCAGGGAGACCGTGAGCCGCAGCCTGACGGTGGTGCCCGCGCCTCTGGCCGAGAAGACACACGCGGCAGCCACGGCTGCACGCGACACCCTCGCCCCGGCTTGGCAAGCCGTACAGGACCGCAAGGTCTTCCCGGTCATCGCCTCCCTCGCGGGCTCGCTCGCGGCAGCGGCCGCGGCTGGTGGCTACGTGCTCGGCCGGCGGGCAGGGCTGCGCCGACACGGGCCCACGTGATGCGTCACGGCCCCGGGGACCCGCTCGCCGCACTGGTCGCGGTGCTGGTGCCGGCCCTGATGCTGTGCCTGCTGCTGGCGCTGGGGCGGTACGAGGAAGTGCTCCTGAACCGCCCGACCCCCGACCCGCGCGGGCGCGCCCGCCACGCACGGCTCACAGGGCCACGACGATGGCGTAGACGAGGAAGAACAGCGCCACCAGGACAGCCAGTACGACGACGACCGTGAGCGGTCCGCCTGCCCACCCGCGTTTCGGTGGCCTGTGGGGGCCGGTTCCGGTGCCCGTGCCGGACTCGGCCGGCGGGGTCGCTCCGGCCGGCACGGCGCCGCCGGCGGTCAGCCCTGTGGTCGTTCGTGGATCGGGGTCGGGGTTGCTGGTAGTCATGCACCGCTGGTCCCCCGATCCCGGTGCGCCATGCCACCTCTTCCCGGGTTTCACCGGGGTCACCACCGGTAGAGCGCCATGGCGCCGGCCATGGCGCTGACGACGTGACCGACATGATGTACACGGTCCTCGGCATCAGGCCACGCGACGCACAGCACGGGGAGAGGCGGCCTGGCGGGCCCGGGGCGGGCCCGCCGCACCGGAGGCGTCAGAAGCGCTGGGCGAACTCGCAGCCCGAAAGGACGTCGAGGCCGGCGTTGTCGGCGATCGCGATGTCGAAGCCGGAGCCGCACACGACCCGGTCGTAGCCGAGGTTGCGGGAGACGATCGTGTCGTTGCCCGCGCGACCGTCGAAGGTGGTCCCCGACGGAGCGGCCGGCCAGCCGTCGGGGTCGGTGAGCCTGTCGGCGCCACCGCCTCCGAGCAGGATGTCGCGGCCCAGGCCACCGTCGATATCGCTCGCGAGGGACGTCTGGTTGTCGGCCCGGTCGTCCAGGTCACCCAGGGTCGCCTGGATCCGGGTCACGCCCGTACCGCAGCGGACGGTGTTGTTGTCGACGCGGACGCACCCCTGCCCCGGGGTCAGCGGACTCGCCGCGTCCCTGACGACGAGGGTGCCCCCGCTCAGGGTGAAGGTGACGTCGTTCACCTCACCGGGCAGCGCGGCGAACTGCACGCTGCTGCCGTTGCGTGCCACGAGCGAGGGGCTGGCGGAGGCCGGCGAGGCCAGGGCCAGGGTGAGCGTGACCGCCGCGGTGGCGGGGACGGCCAAGCGGGCGGCGCGCAGCAGACGGGACGCGGTCGGGTTCATGGGGTTCCTCCGGTGTGAGCAGCGGTACGGCGGGCCACGCGGCCCGTCGCACACGTCGCTTCCCGCCTCAACCGTTCCGGCTGTACGACGACCACACATTTACCTCGCCCGCCACACAGGTCCCCCCGTCCGGGCCGCCCCCGACCGAGTCGGCCGGACGGACACCGGACGCCGACGATCGGGACGGGGTGATACGGGAGAGCAGGGCGCAGACGTACCGCTCGCAGGCGGCCGGCGACCGGTCGTCGGTCAGGACGTCCCGGACTTCCGCCTCCGCCTCGGCGGCCCGTGCCACGTCCATCAGCACCCACGCGCGGTTCAGGCGGGCCGGCGCCAGCAGACCATAGGGGATGTCGTACGTCTGCTCGGCCTCCGCGACGAGTGCCTCGAGCTCGGCGAGCAGTGCCGGCTCACGGCGTCCGTGAGCGCGGGCCGCAACGGCGGCGACGTAGGTGGCGTACCAGCGCCGTGCGGGCCGGGCTCGGCGGCGGCAGGGCGTGACGCTCCTCAAGGGCGTCCGCACGGTCGTGGGAGCCGTGGGCCACGCCTCAGCGGCCCCGCGACAGCACCGGCACGCTGTTTCCGTTGAAGTACCACAGCGCACTCGTGTACCAGAGGACCACCAGCACGACCACCAGCGCACCTCCGGCCAGCGGCAGGGCCCAGTGCGGCAGGCGCCGGCTGTGCACCAGCAGGACCTTGGCGGCGAACGCCCCGTAGAGGAAGCACCCCGCGAGCGAGTGCACCGCCGAGCGCGAGCCGGTGAGTTGCACGCCGTACGCCCGCACGCAGTGCACCGCGATCGGAACGGTGAGGGCGAACAGCACCACGCCGACGATGCGGTGCGTGAGGGGCACCGGGCCCGGCACCCGGCGCACCCCGGGCAGCCGCCGGTACATCCACAGGGCCAGGAGCAGTTGCACGGCTGCCAGCCCCAGGGCGGCGGTGGCGAGCTGCGCCTTGAGACGCAGGGCGTCCGTGCCCGTCCGGCCGAACAGCGTCGCGGTGTAGTCCGGCGTGTTCGCCCGGCCGAACAGGAACACGGCGACGAACACGGCGGCGGCAGCCGCGAACGCCAGCGCGAGGGCGAGCCCGGCTTGCGGGCGACGCAGAGCGGGCCGGGCGTGCGACATGGTGCTCCTCGTCTCGGAACGCCGAGGGTCGGCGGTGTGCCATCCCTTGTACTCGCCCGGTGCGGCGGATGCCGGCCGACACGGCCGCAGCGGCTCGACTCCTCCGTTGCTAGGGGGCCGACAAGGTGGCTTCCAGGGCGGGCGACAGGCCGCTGACCACGGCCTCCGGGGACAGGGAGGCCACCCCGGGGAGTTTCAGGAGGTAGCGGGTCAGCGCCAGGCCCAGGAGCTGGGCCGAGACCAGGCCCGCCACCCGCTCCGCCCGTTCCGGGCCGAGGGCCGCCGCTAGCGCGGGGGCCACCTGCGCCGCGAACACCTCGCGCATCCGGGCCGCCGCCTGCTCGTTCGTCACCGCGGAACGCAGCAGCACGAGCAGCGCGTCGTCCGCCGGGTCGCCCTCCCACCGCGCCACGAAATGCCGCACGAGCGCCGTCGGCAGCTCAGCCGCCGGCACCGCGCCCAGGTCCGGCAGCCGCAGGTCGATGGCCAGGCTCGCGCCGAAGAGCTGCTCCTTGCTGCCGAAGTACCGCATCACCATCGAGGGGTCGATCTCCGCGTCCGCCGCGATCGCCCGGATGGTGGTGCGCTCGTAGCCCTGCACCGCGAACCGCTCGCGCGCGGCCCGCAGGATCGCCGCCTTGGTCTGGTCGGAGGAGCGTCGTACCGTCATGCCAACAACCGTAGGCCAACAAGCGTTGACACGCCAGCCCCCTGTCGGCACCCTGTAGTCAACAGTCGTTGGCCAACAGGCGTTGGCCTACTGCAGGAGGCCCGTGATGACCAGCACCGCCGCACTCCCGCTCCCCGCCACCACCCACGTCGCCATCGTCGGCGCCGGCCCCACCGGCCTCGCCCTCGCCGTGACCCTGGCCGGGGCCGGCATCGACTTCGTGCTCCTCGACCGGCTGGCCGAGGGCGCCAACACCTCCCGCGCCGCCGTCGTGCACGCCCGCACCCTGGAGGTCCTCGACGAGCTCGCCCCCTCCCGCGCGCTCTCCGCCGAGCTGATCGGCCGCGGCATCCCGGTCAGCACGTTCCGGATCCGCGACGGCGCCCGTCCCCTCGCCGCGATCGGCTTCGACGGCCTGCCGACCGCCTACCCGTACGCGCTGATGGTCCCCCAGGACCGGACCGAGGCCGTGCTCCTCGCCCGCCTGCGCGCCCTCGGCGCCGACGTCCACCGCCCGTACGAGGTCACCGGGATCTCCCAGGACGCGGAGGGGGTCACCCTCACCACGGCCACCGGCGAGACCCTGCGCGCCGGGTACGCCATCGGCACCGACGGGATGCACAGCGCGGTCCGCGGGGCCGCCGGGATCGGCTTCACCGGCAGCGCGTACGAGGAGTCCTTCGTGCTGGCCGACGTCGTCATGGACTGGGCTCCCGGCGCCGGCGAGGTGACGCTCGGGCTCGGCACCACCGGGCTCACCGTCGTCGCACCGCTGCCCGGCGGGCACTACCGGGTGGTCGCGAGCGTCGCCGAGGCTCCCGCCGCGCCGCAACTCGCGTTCGTACAGGGGCTGCTGGACGAGCGCATGCCCGGCCAGGCCACCGTCCGCGAGCTGGCCTGGTCCTCCCGGTTCCGGATCCACCACCGCGTCGCCGACCGCTACCGGGTCGGCCGGCTGCTGCTCGCCGGGGACGCCGCGCACGTGCACTCCCCGGCCGGCGGCCAAGGCATGAACACCGGCATCCAGGACGCGTACGCCCTCGGCCGCGCCTTCGCCGACGAGGACCTCGACGGCTACGAGGCCCGTCGCCGGCCCGTAGCCCAGCGGGTGGTGGCACTCACCGACCGCATGACCCGGATCGCGACCACCCGCAATCCGGCCCTGCGCGCCGTACGCAACACGGTGCTGCCCGTCGCGTCCCGCATCCCCGCGCTGCGTCGCCGCCTGGCCACCGAGCTCGCCGAGCTGAACTACCGCTGAACCGCTCCGGTTCGCCCCCTTCCGGATCTCGGCTTCCGAGGGCTTCCCGTCCGGGCGCGAGCCCCGGCCAGGGGCGGCTGGGACCCGGGTCCGTGACGGCGAGCGCGAGCGGCCACAGCGTCCGTCCGCGCCGGTCGGAACAGGTCCTCGCGTGCGGGAAACCGTTGGCGACGCGGGCACGGCGGGTGACAGGGTGCGGTGCATGACGCCGCCACACCAGATCCGCGCCGACTACGACGCCCGGACCATCGTGGTCTACCAGGCCTACCCGTCCACGATCGCCGACGCCGCACTGCGGGCGGGGCGCTTCGTCGCACCGTTCTCGTTCCAGCGGATGACGTGGATCAAGCCCTCGTTCCTGTGGCTCATGCACCGCAGCAACTGGGCCCGCAAGCCGGGGCAGGAGCGCGTTCTCGCGGTGCGGATGACACGGGACGGCTGGGAGCAGGCCCTGTCCCAAGCCGTACCGACGACCGCGCACCCGGAGGCGGTGGCCCGCGCGGCCGTGCACCTGCAGTGGGACCCCGAACGTTCGGTGCGCGGGGCGGCCCTGAACCACTACAGCATCCAGGTCGGCATCGGTCGCCACCTGATCCGCACGTTCGCCGACGACTGGGTCGTCAGCCTCACCGACCACACCCCGCAGGTCCGCAAGGCCGCGCTGCTCGTCCGCAGCGGTCGCGCCGCCCAGGCCCAGCGGCTGCTGCCCGCCGAGCGCGTCTACCCGCTGAGCCGGAGCATGGAGGAGCGCCTGTCGCCGATGTAGGTCAACGTCGTGCCGGTCGACGGGCGGCTCGGACGCCGACCGCGTACGGCGGCAGGTAGCCCGCCGGTTCTCCGACGAGCCAACCACCGCTACGCTCACGCAACGCGACAATAATTGCAGCGTGCTGCTTGTTGCTTGACGGCGGCTCGGGGATACAGGGTCTCCTCAACCGCCACCGGCTGCGACGTTCCTGCGCCGCAGCCACTGCCACCACCGGCTCTGTGACCGTTGGGTGGACATGGCTAGCGCTGTCTCCAGCGCGTTGCGGGTGCTCAAGGTATGCCTGTGCTCGTCGCCCAGGATGCGGACGCGGTCATCGAGGGTTCGGCGCAGCAGGTCCATCGCCTCGGCCTGCTCACCTGCACTGGTCAGAGCGAGGGCGAGGTTGTGGCGACTGGCAAGGGTATCCGGGTGTTCGGGGCTCAGGATGCGGGTGCGGTCCTCCAGGGTCTGCCGGTGCATGCGCACTGCTTGTGCGTGCTCGCCCATCGCATCCAGCGCGAGACCGAGGCTGTCCCGGCTGGCGAGGGTGTGAGGATGCCCGTCGCCCAGAATGCGGGCGTGGTCGTTGAGCGCCTCCCGCAGCAGCCGTACCGCTTCCGTCTGCTCACCCGCCCCGGTCAGGGCGCTGGCGAGGTTGTGGCGGCTGAGCAGGGTGAGGTGGTGCTCGGGGCCCAGGACACGGATGCGGTCCTCCAGGGTCTGCCGGAGCATGCGCACTGCTTGTGCGTGCTCGCCCATCCCATCCAGCGCGAGACCGAGGCTGTCCCGGCTGGCCAACGTGTGAGGATGCTCGGGGCCCAGGACACGGGTACGGTCGCCGAGGGTCTGCCGCAGCAGACCCACCGCCTCGGCATGCTCGCCCGTCCCGTCCAAAGCGCATGCGAGGTCATTGCGGCTGGTCAAGGTATCGGGGTGCTCGGGGCCCAGGATGCGGACGCGGTCCTCCAGGGTCTGCCGGAGCAGGCGTATTGCCTCGGCCGGCTCTCCCATTCCGAACAAGGCATTGCCCAGGTTGTTGCGGCTCGTCAAGGTATCGGGGTCCTCGGGGCCCAGCATGCGGGTCTCGACCTCGAGGACCCGTTCATGCAGCAGGCGCGCCGCACCGAAAGCGCCAGCCTTCTGCAGCACCTGCGCCAGCGTGTTGAGAGTGGTGCGGTGGTGCGTGGCGGTGCGCGGGTCCGCGTAGTCGAGCAGCAGCGGCAGGTGGGGGGCGAGGAGCACGGCTGCAGGCCAACCAGCGCGCCCGCGCTGGTTGGCCTCGTGCACAGCCGTGGTCAGCCGCTCGGCAAGAGCCCGGTGCCACACGGCGAGATCGGAGGTCTCGGCCGTGAGGGCGACAGCGTTGATCTCTCGGATCAGGGGATGCAGCACCACCTGCGCCCCCTCACCACTGCTGCCCGACGCCGGGCCGGTGCTCCCGGGAGAGCGGGGCAGGCCGAGGAGACCGTAGCGGTGCAGGCCGGCGAACGCGGCTTCCAGGGCCACCGCGGTGACGTCGTGTCCGGTGACGACGGACAGCAGGTCCGGGGTGATCAGGGACAGTGGGACGGGGGCTTGAGCCAGCAGGGCCAGCAGCCGCAACAAGGGGCGGGCCAAAGCGTTGCCCTCCCCGGCGAGCTGGTCCAAGGACACCTCCCAGGTGTGCCGCACCACGGCGCGGGCGACCTGCGGATGGGAGGCGTTCGGGTGCGCCGCTCCCAACAAGAACCGCAGTTCCTGTTCCAGGGCCTGGCGGTAGGCGGCAAAGGTGCGGTAGCGGCTGGTGGGTCCGGCCAGATAGGTGCCGGCCGCGTGCAACGCCAGTGGCAGCCCGCCCAGTCGCGCCGCCAGCTCCCGGGCCTGCTCGGCGGTGCCGGCCACTGGAGCAGCGTCCAGCAGGACCTGCCCCGCAGGTCGCACCGGCAGCGGCTCCAGTGGCAGCAGCTGTGCGCACGGACCCCAGGTCTGCTCGCTGCCATCCCGGCTGGTCACCACCAGCAGGCCCCGGCCGTGAGGACGGATCCAGCCGCGATAGTCGGCCACCGGCTCCCCTGCCGGGCCGATCTCGTCCGGCTCGTCGGCGTTGTCCACCACCAGCAGCCACCGCCGCACCCGGCCCAACTGTCGCCAGACCACATCCGGCAGGCTCGCCTGCCCCGCTCGCGCGGCCTCGAGCTCTGCCTCTGGCAGGCCGCAGGCCAGCGCCGCCTGCACCATCTGCTGCGCCAGCTCGGCACCGTCGCGCCAGCGCACCCAGAACACTCGCCAGCCCGCCGCCTCGGCCTGGGTGGCCAGTTGCGCGGCCACCGTTGTCTTGCCCATCCCGCCGACCGCGCACAGCACCGCGAACCGGCCTCGTGGCCGCCGAAGCATGCCTGCCAGCTCGGCGAGTTCTCCCTCACGCCCCCGCACGCGCTGAACATGCGGGGGGCGTAACGAAGCCTGCTGGCCTCGGGCCAGCCGGCCCACCGGTGCCAGCCGCGCCGCGGGCGTTGGTGCGGCATCCAGCTGCCGGCTCCACAGCAACAGCCCGATGCTGACCACCACCAGCACGGCGAACAGCGGCCAGATCACCCACGCCTGCGCCGCCCAGCCAGGCACCGCGTCACTGGCGTAGTTGGTCACCGGCCCCAGCACAGCCGCCACCAATGCGGCCCCTCCCGCTACCGCCGACCCGGCCCACGCACCCCGTCTACGCCCCATGGTCTGCCACCCCCGTCCACCGTCACCAGGATGCTCCCGCTTGGATCACGTCCCTGGAAGGGTGCGGGTGGTCACGACGCGGGCGGTGGTGTTGCTCCGGCTCAGCGGCCGGATGCCGAGCCTGCTGCTTGAACGCCATCATCCGCCGCGCGGCGCGGCCCGGGCACCAGGGCAGGCAGCAGGTCGAGCCGCTTGTCCATGTCGAGGCGGAAGGTGCCGTACGGGTTGATGTTCGACCAGAACAGCGCAGTACACGGACTCGTCGCCGTACGGGTCCCATGGCTCGACGTCTGGAGCGGGCCGGGACTGTACCGGACCCTGCCGCCTGCACTCCGCCGGCCAGCATCGCCGAAAGGAGAGAAAGACCGCCCAGCGGCAGGTAGATCCACTGGAGGTAGAACTGGCACCACAGTCCAAGCCTCGACCGTAGAGGCAACGGCCCCGTCTCGATCCCGTGCATCTGCACCCCTTCGCCCGCCCCGTGCGCCTCTTAAGGGACCCGTCCCAGGGTGTTCGTGTGACAACGGCCTCACCCCAGGCGGCGGCAGAGCCGTCACGGAGCGGGCCAGCATCGGCCCGACGGGCGGTGAGAGGTGCACTCTCCACTCCTAGCCTTCCGTGCCTGCCCGCCTGCAGGCCGCGGTGGGCTCACAGAGCGACGCCACATGGCATGGGGCCGTGCTCACGTCGCCGGCCTGTCAGAGTCCTCGCCTAGGCTGTCGCTGAGATTCGATCAAGGAGTAGGGCAGTGCGAATAGAGCGTCACCAGGTGGGCGGGGCCGCCGTTTCGGCAGCCCGGGAGGACTTCACGAACCGCATCGGGCGTCAGGTGCACTCCATGTCGAGGGCCGGCCGCATGGCCACGTACGAATGGCAGTCGATCGCGGACAAGTTCCTCGACTACCTCGGCGCGCTCTCCGTCGAAACACCTGACCTCGACACCCCTGAGGCCAAGGCGGCCCTCAAGGACGCCTCCGAGGCTGCGGTCGGCGCCGTCGCCTACGCCGCGTACCACCCCCACTGCACCTTCAACGTCTTCCTGGAGTACGTCAACTTCGGCGTGAGCTACGACCCGGGTGACGACGCCCCCGAGGAAACGGTCACGCCCGGCGAGTGGATCGACGCACTGTGTCTGTCGGTGCTCCGGGACAAGGTGAAGTGGCACGGTGAGGAGTTCACCTTCGCCCGGCGGAAGTTCGCCGAGCAGGCGAAGGGAACGCCTGCCGGCGAGCTCGCCACGGGGTTGACGGCCGTGGTCCTGGACGACGCCGGCGACGGGGAGTACCCGGCGAGCGCGCGGGCCAAGCTGGCTGCCCTCGACGCTGCTCTGGACCGGATCCGTGCCCGCGCCGAACAGACCGGCGAGCCCCTCCTCGACCCGCCCGACAGCCTGGCGCTGCGCACGCTGCGCGCACTGACGACAGAGGACCGGGAGAGCTTCGACGCCGCACTCGCCGACCTCCTGACCATGCACGCCGCCCTGCACGGCCCCACGGCCACACCGAGCACTCTCCTCCCCCTGATCCCCATCGCACTCGCCGCCCTCGCGTACCGGACGCTGGGCTGGGCACCTTCCGTCCACACGGACTACCTCCCGCACGCGCTGGTCACCGGCTTCGAGACACAGGGACCGCGGGTCTCGGGGTTCGGCCGGAACCGCCGGCCGGACGCCGTCGCCGCGCTCGCCGCGGGCCCGCTCGTCGTGGAGCGGCCGGTCTGTGAGCAGGATGGGGACGGGATCCAGCGGATCGAGGCCATGTACGAGGAACACCTCCACGAAGCGTTCACTCCCGTCGACGGCAAGCCCCTTGCTGTCGGGCATCTGGCCAGCGCGCTCGAGGACCAGCAGCGCCTGTTCCAGTGGCGGGCGGGAAACCCCGGCAACCTCGCGGACGCCCAGCTCGCCGCTCTTCGGCTGGCCTCTCAGATGGGCGCGGCCCTGTTCCGCGTCGCGCTGGCCGAGCCGGACACCGAGGTCGAGGTGTCCATCGGCGGGCGCACCCTGCGCTACCCCGCCAAGCGGGGCAGGGAAGCCGGTGCCGGGTACTGGCAGATGGCCGTCGCCTTCGCCCTGATCACCGGTGTGCGTGAGGACCTCGCCCCCCTGGTCCTCACCGGCCCCACCTTTGCCGGCCGGGACGGATCAGCGTTCACCGCGTACCGCGAAGGGCTCCACGCCTACCTGACCGGCGCCGAGCCCGAAGCGGCCGCGCAACGGGCGCTGCAGGAGGCCGAGAAGGCCAAGGACTGGGGCTTCGCGATGCCGCCGGCCGTGCTGCTGTCGCAGCTCGTGGAGGGTGACGAGGAGAGCTTCAACCTCGCCCTGGCCGACGCGCTCGAAGCCCATCGCGCCCACTACCAGGTCGCCGACCGCGCCGACGGACCCCAAGTCTCCGTCAACCTCGACGTCCTGGCCCTGGCCTGCCACGCCCGCCGCCGGGGCTGGGCCATCCGCGTGGAGTCCCCCTACCTGCCGCAGTACCTCCTGCGGGCCGCTGAACCCTTCTAGGCCGTGTACCGAAAGTGGATCTCGGGCTGTGAATGATCACGGTTCATGGGGCGCGGAGATCTCACGGACGAGCAGTGGGCGGTGCTGGAGCCGTTGTTGCCGAAGGGCGCCAGGGCGGGGCGGCCGCCCGTCTGGCCCCGGCGTCGGCTGATCGACGGCATACGGTTTCGGGTCCGGACCGGCGTTCCGTGGCGGGACGTGCCCGCCGAGTACGGACCGTGGAGTCGGATCTACGACCCGTTCCGCAGATGGAAGCGGAGCGGGACCTGGCATCGGATCCTTACCCGGCTCCAGTCCCTGGCCGACGCGAAGGGGGCGATCACGTGGGACGGCAGGACAGCGCGGTGACTCGCCGCAGTTCGAACCCGTGCTGGAGAAGGTCCGCGTACCCCGCATCGGACCGGGCCGGCCACGCGTCCGCCCCGACCGCGTGCGGGCCGATAAGGCGTACCCTCCCGCAAAAACCGCGCCTACCTGCGCCGCCGCGGAATCCGCTGCACCATCCCGGACAAGGCCGACCAGGCACGCAACCGCCAGAAGTGCGGCTCCCGCGGCGGCCGGCCCCCGCACTTCGACCCGGTCGACTACCGCCAGCGCCATGCGGTCGAGTACGGGATCAACCGGCTCAAGAGACACCGTGCTGTCGCCACGCGATACGACAAGCTGGCGGTCCGCTACGAGGCGACCGTCCTCATAGCGGCCATCAGCGAATGGCTGTGACCAGCACACATCAAGCGCGTCCAAAACCAGGCCGCAGGCATGAAGGTGCTCTCACTCCACGGCAGCATTGAGGAGAATCTGCGCCAGCTCGCGCGGCTGGGAGAACATCGGCCAATGGCCGGTGTCCATCTTGGCCAGCCGCCAGCGCTTGCTGGTCAGCAGCTCGGCCACATCTTCGTCGGGCTCGGCGCCGTCGGGCTCGGCCCCCGGCATCACGCACAGGATGTATGTCGCCGGAAGTTCACCGAGCGGCCCCGCCAGCACAGCGGGCTCGGTCAGCGTGGCACCTGGGTGAGGCGTCGAGCCACGCACGAGGCGTTCGATCTGCTCATCGGTGAGACCTTCGCCGTCGTAGTGAGCAGCTGGCGCGAGCGGCCAGAACCCCCCGTTCTCGGCGATCGATGCCTCCACTGCCGCCCCGCCGTCCGGCCAGGCCGAGACAAACGACTCGCCGTCAGTGGGAACACTTGAGTCGACGAACACCACGCGGGCCAGTCGGTCACCGATCCGCTCCGCGGCCTGACCGACCGGGATGCCCGAGTAACTGTGACCCACCAGGACCACGTCACGCAGACCCTGGCGCTCCACCTCGGCAACGATGTCCTGGACGTGAGTCGCTTGCCCCGCCGGTACACCCCGCTTGTCAGCAAGACCGGACAGCGTCAACGGATAGACGCCGTGGCCGGCCGCACGCAGATACGGCACCACCTCGCCCCACGCCCACGCCCCGAGCCGTGCACCGGCAACCAGCACGAAATTCACCATGCCCGCACCGTAGCCGGGCAGCCTGACGATCTCCTAGAAAGTACTTTCGATACAGGCCCTAAAAGCCCCAGGGACGCACCCCCGGTACGGATCTTCGAACCGCCTGAACGTCCGCACCCGTGCTCATAGCGTCTGTGTCGTGGAAGGCGCCTTGGGCGTCACTCACACGATGCGCTTAGCGCACCGTGGACCAGCCTGCTGCGATCCGCTGCGGATGCCGGTCAACGAACTCCACGCCTGTCCAACTGCCCCCGGCACACCCGAGGGTGCGCCGGGGCTGGCCACTCGCAGCCGAGCCGCCGAAGGTACCGGAGCCGGGCGCGCCGGCGGAAGCGAGGGCGGAGCCCGCTCCTGAAACGCGCCCCGTCTGGTGTCTGGGCAAGGTCGTCGCGGGCGGCCTGGGTGTCGGGGGCCGGTCTTCTCCGAGATCTCCACCCCGATCCGGCTGCTCCAGATCCACCGGCGCGGCGCGGTCGGGGTGGTCGACGCGGAGCACGTCTTCCGCCTGGACGTGGCCCGGGCTCGAAGCGGCCCGGGCGAAATGAGCACTGCCGATGTGGCTCGGCTTCTCCGTGCAGTGGGGCTCGGTGCGGATGCCCGGGACGTTCCCGAGGACCTGCTTTCACTCACTGAGCAGCGCCACGGACCCCCGAAGACACGAGCGACCAGTGATCCATACGGGCCTCGAAGTCCGACGCTGAGTCGATGCCCGAGGCCGGGAGGGAACCCGCGCCGTCGGGGCCGGCGATGAAGTCCACGTCGGCCCAGCCACCCCGGGACAACGCAACCGACAGTCCGGCCTCTCCCAGACCGGAGATGGTCACGCCAACCGCAGCAACCTCAGCCTCGCCGGATCAGCTCCGGGGCCGCCGAGGACGGTGGGGGCGGTGAGTGCGACGCGGCCCCGGTGCGGGATCAGGTGCGGCCTCCGGTGAGGAGAAACCGCCCGGCACCGCGGCCCGCTGCGCCGACTGCTCCGCGACAGGGGCCGCTGGCGTGGGGAGCGTGGGTCTGGCGGTGGCCAGGACCGCGAGGTGCGGGATGTGCCGGGCGCAGGTCTGGCACACCTCTGCCAGGGTCCAGACCTGGCCGACGGCCGGGTTGTGGACGAGGACCAGCAGGCTGGTGCCGGCGCACTGGACACGGGATTCATGGAGGGCGCACAGCGCGCTGCCGCAGCTGCAGGCGGCGTTGGGGCGGGCGCCTGCGAGGCGCCCGTGGGCTTTGGCGTGCTCTGCGGCGAAGCGGCGCATGCTCGCGGAGTCCCTCGAGCGGGGCGGCATCCGGCACGCGGCTGTGCTGCAGGTGACGGACACGGTGTGATCGGAGTGGCCGGTGAGGCGGACCGTCCAGGTCCGTCCCGGCACGCGTGATCCGGGCATCATGGTCAAGGTGGGTCCCGTCGTCGTGCTGGATACTGGCTGGCGTTGGCTCGTGAAGGAGCCGCGTGCGCGCCGTGCCGCGGAGGTCAGCCCGCCTGCGGCGCAGGGCGCTCCCGCTCAGAACGCGCGCAGGACGGCGACTACCTTGCCGAGGATATCGGCGTCATCTCCGGGAAGCTGCAGGTACCCCACGTCCAGCTGCCTCCCGCGAGCCTGTCAGAGCCGGGAGCTAGCATCCGCCCGTGAACTCGCAGCTGCTGTCGACCCTTGCCGTCCCGCTTCCGCCCGGCCGGTTGATCACCTCTGATGAAGGCGACGGGGGCGTCCATGCCCTGTGGTTGAGCGACGGGGCCATACCTGGGGGGTTGTGGGAGCGGATCCGCGCCGAGCATTTCCGCTCAGGAGTGTGGCCCCTGCTTCTCGACTCGCGTGACCCGCACGAGCGCGGCTTCGCGCCTTGGGGCACCGGCGAGCTCTTCCCCGAGCGGATGTCATCGCCCGCCGATCACGACCCGGCCGATCTTCTCGCGACCTGGTGGGCGACGTACACCGCGGTCGACGAGGACGACGACATGCTCTCGCCCGACAAACGCCTGGCCGTCACCGCCCCCTACCCACTCCTGGGAATTCTGGTGGGACTGACCCCACCCCGTCGAATGTCTTTGCACTGAAGGCCCGCACTCCCCCCTGGCGGCGGAAGGGCCCCGATCGTGCACCGGGTGTAACCCGTCATCGGGCGCTTCGCCGTGACATTTCAGCGCGGCCTGCTCGGTCCGCAGCACTCGACAGGCCCGGCAGCCCGCGCACCGCCTGACCGCCACCCGCTGGCACCGATCCCGAACCCGCACCCGCACCCGACAGTGGAAAGGTGCTCGTGTTGCCGCTGAGAGGGGATTCGAGTGCTAACAGTGAGCGGGGCCGGTCTGGTCGATGTGGAGTTCGCACTTCGACGTGGGTGAGGCGGTGGTGGAGGGCTTCGAGCCGTACGAGGAAGGGCCGGACTTCACGTCGGAGCGGGTAGTGCTCTCCTCGGCCGGGTGTATCAGGATTGTCTCCCGCGTCCAGGACCATGAGGCCCGGGTGGCGTTAGCGCTGTCCGAAAGCCCGGGCGTACCGGGCGGTGAGGGCTGGGAGCTGCTGGACTCGGTCTCTTACCGTCCCGTGTACGGAGGGCTGCTGGAGGTGTGGGGCCCGACCTCCGGAGCCGCCTCGCCGGCCGCGTCCCCGATGGAGGTGTGGGGGCAGGCGGTGGCTCCAGGTGAGCCGGTTCTGGAGCTCGATCCCGGCTCGACGTATCGGGTCCAGGTGTGGGCGAAGGGCCGACACGATTCGGCTGAACGCTTCGACGCGGCCCTGCGCGCGGGCACGGACGCTCCGCAGCAGGGGCTGGAGTCGTACGTGATCGTGTTCACCTCGGACGGGGACCAGGAATCCCCGCGGCCACGGCCGGCGACGACGCGTCTTGAGCGGTCGACCGCGCGCCTCGGGAAGCCGCCGTTGAACATGCGCGGGTAGGCACGGCCCTGGCCGGGCCGGACGAGGTCCGGCCCGGCGATCGCGGCGTGCTACTTCGGCCAGACGGCGAATTGGTCGCCGTGGACGATGCGGTCCTTGCCGTTTTCATAGCTAGCCGTACGGACACCGTCAGAGCCTGCCGTTCGAGCACGGCCGTCTGGGGGAGACGCGCATCTCTGCAACCAGTCCGGAGAGATCACCGACGCAGATGAGCCGTTGACCGCCAGAGCAAGTTGGACTGCCGGACCCAGGAATCCGACCCACAGGTCGGTAGTGACGATCGCAGGCTGATCGGACGACCAGACAGTGGCGCCTCGGTATGTGTGGTGGAGTAGCCGCAGCATGCCGATCAGGCTCCCGATTTGGTGACTCGCCTGGTCACGGTGACTGGGCAGCACACGAAGCATGCGCCAGGTCTCCAGCATTCCGCCCACTCCGTGGCACATTGAGGGGTTGGCCAACAGCGGCATCGCGCGGTCGAATTTGGTGGCGAACGACTCCAGTATTGCCGTATACGGCACCGCCACGTCATGGCTGGACTGGAGGAGGCACCAGAGGTAGCCGGCTGCTCCATGGCACCAGGTGTGTGCTGGCAGGGTGGTGCCTGACAAGGTTGCCCGGATGTTAGAGCCGTCATCCGTGAGGCCGTGCTCCGCGATGCTTTGCAGGGCTTCCCTTGAAAGCTGCATCGTGTTCGTACAGCCCGTGGCAGCTGCCCATCCGGCGAGGGCCATCGCGATGCCCGCCGTGCCATGGGCAGCCCCGATGTAGACGCCTCCAGACGAGTCGTACTCGAGGTTGGCTGGCCACCCGACCACCCCGCCGGTTCTGCTCGCTGCTTTGCGGATCCGCTCTACCTGCTGCTCGGCAAGACCGCATCCCCAGGAAGTTCCGAGGACGGCGTCGAGCAGCCGCCCCGCCCACACGATCCCGGCCGCCCCGGAGAAGAGGTCGTAATCGAGGGTGCGGCTGGATGTCGCGTACTCGAATCGGCGCTGTGCTGCGTGGAGGAGGTCTGTTCGCCCCAGCCGTTGTCCCGCCAGGGCAAGCGCTACAGCCACACCACTATTCCCTGTGAACAGGCCGTGTGCCTTGATGGTAGCCGGCCGCTCGGCCAGCCAATTCGCTGCGCCCCTGATGTCGTCGGTGAACTGCTGGGTCCCCAGTGCGGTGTCCAGGGCAGCCAGTGCCAGGAGGATTCCGGCAACGCCCCGGTTCACCCCCTCGGAGACATGGGCTTGGCGGCCGGGATCGTTCCAGTGATAGGTGCCGTCCTGGCCCACCCGGAACCAGCGGCTCGCCAAGCCTGCGCTCACAGCAGCGGAACGGGCCCAGCGCACGTCCAGTGCATCTGGGGATTCGCCCAGGGCTGCAGCGGACTCCGCCTGCAGAGCTGGGAGTGCATCCTTGAGGCGATCGGTCAGGTCTCTGGCGGTTGGTCTGCGCTCCGCGTCAGGGTTATGGCACTCCTTCACGATCGAGGCGGCCGTCCGCAATCCATAGTGGCGCAACATGCCCGTCTGGCGCCCGGCGTTGTTACTCTGCGGCAGTCCGCCAGGGCAGTGCCCCAGCACCGCATGGGTGATACAGGATCCGAGACTGTAGACGTCGTACGACGGCCTGACCGTGGAATGCATCCCTTCCGGTGCCACGTAACCAGGTGTGCCTGCGGAAATCGGTTCCTTCTTCCCGGCTGGCGCGGCCAGTTCGAGGTCAACCAGCCGAAGTGCGTCCGGGCCGAGCCGCATGTTGGACAGCTTCAAATCTCGGTGGACGAGCCCGTACTCGTGCAGCTTTGCTACCGTCTCAGCGAGGTTGGGCAGTTCCTCGAGGCGACGCCGTACGGGAAGTTGCTCCAGCTTGAGTCCGCCCGCGTCGGTCACCACGAGACACCCGGCCGCCGGGTCATGGGCCACGAGTTCGTGCGCGATGCCTGATCCATGTAGGCGGAGCAGCATGCGCCTTTCGTTGTCGAGCCGGCTGACGGCGTCGTTCCCGAACTCGTCGCCCTCGACCCCGCGCATCCTGCGCCGGATGACGATCAGCGTGCAATCCGAGATACGGAGCCCCAGGTCCACGCGTCCGCGATGATCTACGGCCAGCGCTTTGAGCGGAAGGTACCCGACACCGTCGATCTCGATCGGTGCGCCCGGAGGTGTGCAGCCAGCTTGGTCTTTGACGCACATCGGAGGAATCGCCCAGCGAGGCTGCTCCCCCTGGGTGCTTCGCACATCGGGGCTCAACTCCCCGGCTGGCGTCCGCAGCGCCGCGTGAATGACACCGGTGGCATCGGTAACCACCTCGGTACCCGTGAACGCACCGTAACGGAGGAATAGAGCGCCGCCCGAACCCGCCGGGAGGTCAGAGGGTACGGCAGGCGAACCGAGAGGGCGCCAGGCCGCGTCCAGGCGGTCCACAAGACCGACCAAGACCTCATCAGACACCGGATAGGCAGTGACAATCTTTCCTACCTGCGAGTGTCCAGCAAGTCCGGCATTGAGTCGAATGACGGAACTTACATCAGCCGCCAGCTTGAAGGTAGTTCCAGATTCCACCAGTTTCGGGAGTACGATATCGAGCAAATCAAGGACGTCAGTCGCGGCGGCAGAGATATGGAGTTTCCACCCCTGCGTCGGCAGTTCCCCAGGGGCCGAGCACTCCTGCCAGGTGATAGGGCTACCAGCCCTCACCCAGGCCCGCCATCCGTGCGGGAGGCGGGCGGTGAACGACTGGAGGGTGGTTTTGTACTGGATGTGGAGTTGCTCACCGGACCGGATTGACCTCGCCCTCCCCTCGTCCGCACCTTCCCTCTGGCCGGCATTCGCCAGGCCCGAGGACGACCAAACCAACGAGGCACCTCCTCCCGTTCTCCGGAGCGGCTACCCCCGGCGCAGGACCCCGGCCTCACATCGATAGACAGTGCGCCAGCTGCAGGCTCGGGCAGCGGCGGCTTGAGCGATATCGCGTTTTACTTCCCTGGCGGCCACGGCAGAGCAATATCGTGGACCAGAGTGCTCAGTTCGCTGCGGAAGCAGCTAATGTGACAGGCCATTTCATCCGCCCCAGGCACACCGCTGGCCGCCAGCAGCTCTCGCTGGAGATCAGCCGCCAGACCACGCTCCGCCAGCACCGCACCGGGATCTTTGGCGAAACGGTTCCCGAGTGCAGGGTCGTTCTCAACTTCCGTATTGAACTGTTTCACAAACTCACGGATCGCGTTTTCGTCAGGCTTTAGGAAAGCCTCTTCAATCTCGACCTTGAATTCCTTCATCTCAGGTGCACCTTTCGTCGGGCCATGCTGTTGATGACCGCTATTTGAGGCCCTTGCCATTTTACCCGCACGGCGAACCTGCCGCTCTTGCGTAAACGGGTGAATTGATAGCTCACCCGTCCGGCGTAAAGTGCTCCACAACGATGAAACATCTGGCCAGCACGGCGATCCGAAAGAAACGACCTAAGGGTTGTCCCGTAAATGGTCTCCGGGTCGCCTCGGGGGGCCAACCACCCGAGCCTGGCCACCTGGTCGAAGTCAGCACGGCGCACCCCCGAGGCGCGTCGGATGTCGTAGCCCTGTCCTATGGTCGGCAAACATGACTACCTTGATCACCTACGCTGGCCAGGGCACACCCGGCGCTGCGGTCACCCGGATCGGCGGCGTGCCGTTGGCTGAGCCCGGGACCGTATGGCCGACGTGCGCCCCATGCGGTGGCCCGCTGAAGTTCCTCGCGCAGTTCCGTCTGGACGAGTCCGGTTCGGCCCTGGCCGGTGTCGGCGGACGGCAGGCACACGCGCACATGCTGGCGTTGTTCGCCTGCCAGAACCGTCTGGGCGAGTGCGAGGATTGGAACGCCTCCTCCGGCGGCAACCTCGCACTGCTCCTGCCGGCTCGAGGTCTGCGCCGTATCGCACGGCCCCGAGGTCGGTCCGTCGACATCGAGAAGCTGTTCCTCGGCGCCACCCACGCTGCGGAACCGCACGTGGCTGCCGAAGCGGACTACGACAGCGCATGCGCGGCCTGGGCGGCACAGACCGGCCGTCCCCGCAACCACGTCCTCGGGCAGCTGGGCGGCACACCGGCCTGGCTCCAGTACGACCAGACCCCCTTGTGCCCGAGCTGCGCCGCGCCCATGCGGCTGGCCGTTCAGCTGCAGGAGGGGCCCGACCCCATCACCGCCATGAACTTCGGCACGGGCCGCGCTTACGCATTCACGTGCATACCCTGCGGCGAGGCGGCATTCCTGTGGCAGTGCTGACCGCCCACCGCCCGCCCGCCGTGGGCCGGTAGGCCCATGATGACCTCGTCGGCGTCGGGGTCGCACTCCCGGTGCCAGTCCGTCACCGGGCCCCGGACGTACTGCATCGCCGCGCAACCGCAGGCCGCGTGCCCGCATCGGAGATTACATGATCGTTTTGCTGGTGATCGGGCTTCCCCTCCTCACCGTGGCCATGGCTGGTGCGGTGTTCGTCCGTGTGGGCGTGTCGGTGCGCCACCGCTCGCTGCGCCCTCTCATGAGAGCGGTCGCCTGCTTCCAACTGGCGCTGGCCGGGTTCGGGATCGCGGCCCTCGCCTTCGGTTGGGGGCACATGACCGGCTTCAGCGTCCCCGACCCCTATGCCCAGTGCAACGGGTTGGCCCCTGACCGGGAGGCCCCTCGACGGCACCTGGTGACGAGGTCGGTGTTCCCCGTGTCCATCGTCTGCTCCGACACTCCGGACGGCAGGAACGGGGACGAGCAAGTACCGGGCTGGGTCAACCCGACCGTCTTCACGGCCGGTGGGGTGGGCATCGCGGCCCTGATGGCGACCCCGTTCGCGGCCGTGCTGCGGCGCCGCCGGCGGCCCGGCCCGCGGCTGCGCCGGGGGGCGCGGACGGGTTGAGGGTGTCCGCGTTGAAGCTCTCACGGTCCGCCGGCTCTGTGCACGAGGAGGGACAGCACGTGTTCACCGGTTCGGGAGGCACCCGGAGTTGTGTGGCATTCGGACGGACCCGGTGATGCCTGCCCGTGGTCACAGGCCGAAGGCGCCGCCCTCGATGAGGATGAGCAGGCCGATGGTGACCAGGACCAGGGGCAGCAGGACGTGGCCCCAGCGGGCGAGGGCCTTGGCGATGACGGGTCGGGTGGCGAAGAACTTGCCGGCGAAGCACCACACGGCGACGAGCACGAGGAACACCACGGCGTACACGCTCATACCGCCGACGCCGGCGGTGGCGAAGACGGGCACGTAGACACCGATGTTGTCGCCGCCGTTGGCGAAGGTGACCGCGGCGACCTCCAGCGGGCCCGGACCGCCCTCCTCGGCCTGTTCTTCCTCCTCGTCTGCGCTGCCGTCACGGTGGTCCTTCCAGGCCTGCCAGGCGGCCTTGAGACCCAGGGCGAGCGGCAGCAGGCCGAGGTAGGGGATGGCGGACTCGGGCAGGAAGGTGGCACCGAAGGCGGCGGCCACCGCCACGGCGAGGATCGCGGCGAATCCCAGGTACTGGCCCAGCACGATCCGACGGGTGGAGCCGGGGTAGCCGGCGCCCTGGGCGAAGAACAGCGCCAGGATCAGGATGTCGTCGATGTTGGTGACGGCGAACAGGCCGGCTGCTTGCCCGATGATGCCCAGGTCCACGAGTAGATGGCTCCCACCTCCCGGCGCGGCAGGCGGTTGCGGCCTTGCCGACGGGTACTGCCGCAGCGCGGGCCGCGGCGTGAGGCTGACGGAAGGCGGACGTGTTCGGCTGTTCAGCCCACGAAGCCGGGGGCGTGCCGGGCGTCGCCGGAACGGGAGGTGTTCGGTCTGTGATCATGGGGCGTTCCGGGTGATCGGCGAGGAGCTCCGGGGCGGCTGCGGGGCGCACGTGTCGCGGCCGTGTGACGCTCTGGGAAGCACTGTGGGTGATGTGATGGACTGGTTGACCTCGCTGCCGGCGGTGGTGCTGGTTGTGGGCTGGCTCTCCGTTGCCTTACTGGTCGCGGCCGTGGCGCGGGTCGGCGTCCGGGCGCTCGTGCCGGTCGGGGAACAGGACCGCGTGCCGCAGATCGCCATGCCCCTGATGCCCACGCTCGGGGCTGCCTTCGCGATCTTCGCGGCGCTCTCACTGGCCAGCGAGGCCGGCTACCTGCGCGCAGCGGAGGGGTTGGTGAGTGACGAGGCGGCCGCGGCCTCCCGTCTGGCGTGGGCGGCGACGAGTCCGCGGGTCCGGTCCGAGCCGATTCATATGGCGCTGCAGGACTACCTGCAGACCACGCGGGTCAGGGAATGGGAGGGTGCGCCGGCGGCGTCCGCTGACGACCGTGCCACCGCTCGCGCGATCGCACGGTTGGAGCGGAGCGTGCGCGCCGAGGCGGCCCGGCCCGAGCTGGGCTCCCCGGCGAGCACGGAGCTGCTGGTTTCCCTGGACAGCGTCACCAGTGGTCGTCGCGCCCGCGTCGCGGCCGCCTCGCGTGACGTTCCCACGCTCTACGTCGTCACGCTCGTGGCCAGCGGACTGGCGTTGATCGTGAATGCCGGCGCGCTGGTCTTCCACAGCAGCCTGCGAACGTCGCTGCTCGTCGTGGGTGTGGCGAGTGTGGTCGGGCTGAGCCTGGCGTTGCTCTTCGCGCTCAGCGCGCCCTGGAGTGGACCGTTCATCGTGAGTGGCCATCCGATCGACGCCGTGATCGGGGATCTGAGGTCCGGCTTCTTCGGCGGCGGGCCGTAGAGGGGTGTCTCGTCGGACCGGCCGGATGAGGGGCGGGGCCGGGTCCGGCGGTGCGGGCCTGCGGGAGCCGAGCCTACGCCGACAGGGCTCACGCGTGCGTCCACCCGTGCAAGAGGGCTTCGCGCTCGGGCGGTTTCGGTGTGTCGTCGCCGTGCTGCCGGCTCCAGCTCATGAGGGTCCGGGGGTCTGCGGTGCCCTCCCGGAAGCGGGCGAGGAGGTTCTGGGACAGGGCGATCTCCCGGGAGGTGTAGCCCCTGGTCGCCGCTGCCACCCGCACCTCTTGCGCTCCGTCCTGCGTCTCCAGGACAAGCAGCATCTGGGGCGGTTCCCCGCCTCCGTAGCTGGACCCGAGCGTGACCACCGCGTCCGCCACTACCGCCAGGAAGCGGCCGACGTCCTTTGCATGACCACCCACGGGCGCGGCCTCCACCTCCACTGAGCCCAGGGTCGACCACGGCCACGCCCGGATGCCGTCGGGACCCCGTGCCTGCACTCCTTCGGAGGTGATGCGGACGCAGTGCCCCGCCGGGTCCGGCGGGGAACCCACGTACACCGAGTACTCGGTGATCCAGAACAGTCCCACCATCGCCACGGCTGCCTCCTCGCATGCTGCCCGTCCGTCTCGGGCTCATGGGCTCGCTTTCGGGCGCCCTGCGGCGCCTGGTTCCAGTAGGCCCCACCCCGGAGCACGGGACACGCCCCGGCATCTCGGGGCTTGACCGTCCACCGGACCATGGCCTACGTCCGCCGCCCGCGGGAGTCGGCCCGCGCGGAGTCAGCCCCCCCCTGGCCGGCAACCACGCCCGAACTCAGCGGACGCGATTCGGAAGGGTCCAGCGCCCCACGGCAGCCCGCGCTGCGATGAGCTGAGTGGAGTCCGGTGGGCTCACAGCCCGTGGGCGACCGGGTGCAGGGGTTCGTACAGCGGGAGTTCGGCGCCGCTGGGGAGACGGATCGCGGTCAGTTTGCCCCAGCGTTGTTCGCTGACCGGGCGGGTGATCTCAACGCCTTTGGCACGGAACTCGCCCAGCTGGGAGTCAAGGTCGTCGCACATCAGGTAGAACTCGTGCTGGGGCCGGCCCTCGGTCGGGTGCACCGCCACTTCCGCCGGGGGCAGCTTGAAGATGAGCCAACCACCGCCCGCGTCGACGCCGGGAAAGCCGAGGACGTCACGGATGAAGGAACGGTCCGCCTCGGCGTCCTGGCTGTAGAGGATGACATGCGCACCACTGATCATTGCTAGCTCCGTTCCGTCCGTCTGCCGGCGGTCGTGTCCCCGGCATCCTGACACGCCGAGGTCAGGAAGATCTTCGACTGGGTGGGATGACGCGGTGACTGGCTGGGGGTTTGTAGTCTCGCCGTCAGCGCGGCCGGTCCGACGGCCGCGGTGAGCCGGGAACGAAGGCAGGTATGAGCGTGACGGCAACGAACAGCGACATCGACAGGGCAGCCGATGTGCTGCGGGCCGGGGGTCTGGTGGCCCTGCCGACCGAGACGGTCTACGGTCTGGGGGCCAACGCCGAGGACCCCGCTGCCGTCGCGCGGATCTTCCAGGTCAAGGGCCGGCCCCCGTCGCACCCGCTGATCGTCCACATCGGTGCTGCACGTCAGCTGGACGACTGGGTCGAGGAGGTGCCCGCGACAGCGCGCCTGCTGGCCGAGCACTTCTGGCCGGGGCCGCTGACGCTGGTCCTGCGGCGGGGCCCCCGCGTGCCGCTGGAGGCGACGGGCGGGCTGGAGACGGTGGCCGTGCGCGTGCCCGACCATCCCGTGGCCCTCGCACTGCTGTCGGCATTCGGCGGCGGCGTCACGGCGCCGTCCGCCAACCGCTTCGGCTCGGTCAGCCCCACGACCGCCGGCCACGTCCGTGCCGAGCTCGGTGACGCGGTCGACTTCGTGCTGGACGGCGGCTCCTGCCAGGTCGGCGTCGAGTCGACCATCGTCGACGTCACGGGCGGGACCCCGGCCATCCTGCGGCCCGGAGGCGTGACCCGCGAAGACCTCGAGGCGGTGCTGGGGAGCCCGGTCGGGGTTCCCGCCGCCAGCGGCGTCCGGGTGCCGGGCCAGCACCCGTCCCACTACGCACCGCACGCGCGGGTGGTCCTCGTCGAGCCGGAGCAGGTCGTGGCCGAGGCCGAGCTCGCCCAGGAGCAGGGGTTCCGGGTGGGCGTCCTCCTGCCGTCGTCCTTCTCCGGCGCCGGGGTGAAGGCGCACACGGTGGTGCCCCTGCCGGGCGCGATGGAGGCGTACGCGCAGGGGCTGTACGGGTACCTGCGCGAGCTCGACCGGCAGGGCTGCGACGTCATCGTCGCGTCCCTGCCGGTGGAGGAGGGGCTGGGGCTGGCGATCGCCAACCGGCTCCGCCGGGCGGCGGGGCCCCGCGACGTCGCGTAGGGGCCCCGGCCGGGGGCGGTCACGAGGTGGTGGCCGCCGCTTCGAGACCACGGGTGGTCACGAGCTGAGCGCTGCCGTCGGCCAGGCGGTAGGACATCCCCACCACGCCGAGGCGGCCGGCGGCCACGGCCTCGGCCAGGACTCGGGAGCGCTCCAGCAGCAGGTCCACGGTCTGCTCGATGTGCTCGGCGAGGATCTCCTCGGCGCTCTCCCGGCCGGCGGCGCGGGCGGCCAGCACGCTCGGGGTCACCCGTTCGACCACGTCCCGGACGAAGCCGCCCGGCGTCTGACCGTCCTTGAGGGCGGAGCAGGCCGCGGCGACCGCGCCGCACGAGTCGTGGCCCAGGACGACGACCAGCGGCGCGTTCAGCACGCTCACGCCGAACTCGATGGAACCCAGGACCTCGGTACCGGCGACGTGCCCGGCGGTGCGGACCACGAACAGGTCGCCCAGGCCGCGATCGAAAATGATCTCGGCGGCCAGGCGGGAGTCGGAGCAGCCGAACAGCACGGCGAACGGCTGCTGGGACGGCGCGGTCTCGGTTCGGCGGACGGCGTCCTGGTTCGGGTGCTCAGGAGTGCCTGCGACGAAGCGCTGGTTACCGGATATCAGCAGGTCGAAGGCGTCACGGGGCGTCGGAGTCTGGATCTCGCTCATGGCTGGCAGCCTACGAGGCGGCACTGTTCCTCGCAGCGCCTGGGCCCGGCGCCACGTCGCCGGCGAGCGCCGGCGCACCCCAAGGCACCGGGACGGAGCGGCCACGACGCAGAGCTGCGACGCGCGGCGCACCGTGCGGGCGCGCCGGCTCCGCCCGTCCGCATCCAGACCTCTGCGCACGTGGTCGCGGTCCCTTCCTGCGTGCGGCGGCAGGCTGCCCGGGCCGACGGCGGCAACGGGCCGGAGGGCGTCAATTGCGGGCCGTGAGCGGTGGGTTGAGGCGGGCGAATCCCTCCTGCCGCTCGTACGGGAAGTACGGGTACGGCGCCGGGCGGTGGCTGGCGGCGTCGAGGCGGGCCATCTGCCCGGCGGTCAGCTCCCAGCCGACGGCGCCCATGTTCTGGCGCAGCTGCTGCTCGTTGCGCGCGCCGACGAGGACGGTGGAGACGGTCGGGCGGCGCAGCAGCCAGTTGATGGCGACCTGGGGGATGGTGCGGCCCGTCTCCTGCGCGACCTCGTCGAGGGCGTCGACCACGTCGTACAGGTGGGCGTCCGCCACCGGCGGGCCGTAGTCGGCGGTCTCGTGCAGCCGGCTTCCGGCGGGCAGCGGGCGGCCGCGGCGCAGCTTGCCGGTGAGGCGGCCCCAGCCCAGCGGGCTCCACACGATCGCGCCGACGCCCTGGTCGTGGCCGAGGGGCATCAGCTCCCACTCGTAGTCGCGGCCGACGAGGGAGTAGTAGACCTGGTGGGCCGCGTAGCGGGGGAAGCCGTGTCGGTCGGCGACGGAGAGGGACTTCATCAGTTGCCAGCCGGCGAAGTTGGAGACGCCGACGTAGCGGACCTTGCCGGAGCGGACGAGCTGGTCGAGGGTGGACAGCACCTCCTCGACGGGGGTGGCGGCGTCGAAGCCGTGCAGCTGGAAGAGGTCGATGCGATCGGTGCCGAGCCGGCGCAGGGCGTCCTCGACCGCGCCGATCAGGCGGGACCGGGAGGTGCCGTACGCGCCGGGGCCGTCGCCGGTGGGCAGCCCCGCCTTGGTCGAGATGAGCACCCGGTCGCGGCGGCCTCTGACGGCCTGGCCGAGGACCTCCTCGGAGGCGCCCGCCGAGTAGACGTCGGCGGTGTCGAAGAGGGTGATGCCGGCATCGAGGCAGATGTCGACGAGCCGCCGCGCCTCCTGGGCGTCCGTGCTGCCCCAGGCGCCGAAGACGGGGCCCCGGCCACCGAAGGTGCCGGCACCGAAGCCGAGGGCGGGGACCTTCAGGCCGGACGCGCCCAGTTGCCTGTATTCCACGACGGACTCCTCCCGTGAGCAGTAATGGGACCGCAGACCCTTTAAAGTGATCCTCAACGTAGCAGCAGATCGCCACTAATGGAACCAGGGACCCGTTATGACGTCGTCGAGTGATGCCCCGATGCCCGCGCGGGCCGCGGGGTCGACAGAGCCGGGGAGCCTGCGGCCCGGGGGCCGTACGGCGCGGGTGCGGGCCGCTGTGCTGGCCGCCGCCGGGGACATGCTCGCCGAGCAGGGCTTCCACGGGCTGGACCTCGGCGAGGTCGCCCGGCGGGCCGAGGTCGGCAAGACCACCGTGTACCGGCGCTGGGGCACCGTGGCCGGCCTGGTCGCCGACGTGCTGACGGACATGGCCGAGCAGTCACTCCCACGCAGCGACACCGGCTCGCTGGAGGAGGACCTGCTGGCCAACGCCGAGCTCGTCCGGCGCACCCTGTCCGACCCGCGCCAGGGACCCCTGTTCAAGGCCGTCATCGCGGCCGCCACGGGCGACGCCCGGACGGCCGAGGCCCTGCACCGCTTCTACGAGGTCCGGGTCACGGAATGGGCACCGTGCGTCGAGGAGGCCGTGGCGCGGGGGGAACTGCCCCGGGGCACCGACGCCGCCGAGGTGGTGCGGGCCGTCTCCGCCCCGCTGTACTACCGACTGCTGACCACGGACGCCCCGCTCGACGACACCGCGGCCCGGCGGGCCGCCGGCGCGGCGGTGGCGGCGGCCCGCGCCGGGGCCTTCGTACGAACTCCGTAGACGGTGGCCGAGACACCCCGGAACCGACGTGCAGTTCCTGTGGGTTGGCGATGGGATCAGGCCGCTGCTGGCAATGGCTGCCGCTCCGGCGTAGACCCCGCTCGCCGCTCGCCGTTCGCCAACGACCCGGCCCGGCCCGGCCCGACCGCGGCCGTACAGCCCGCATAGCCAGCAGTCAGGCAGTCAGCAGACCCGCCGTCACCATGCCGGCCGCACGACTCCGGCGCCGGGTCGGCGGGAACGGGGGGCCGCCGGCCCCCTCCGCTCACTTCTTGCGGGCGGTCACCAGGGTAAAGGAGAGGTACTCCCCGCGGTCCTGCGTCAGCATGTCGATCACCGGCTGGTGGGTCTTCGGGCCGTCCGGCTGCACTTCGGCGCAGGCCCGTGCCCAGATCAGCCAGTCCTGCCAGGCGTCCTCCTGCAGCCGCGCGGACGTGACGTCCACGAGTTCGGTGATCTCCCACTGGAAGCGCCACCAGTCGGGCGTGTGCCAGGCGATGGCCTCCCAGCCGACCACCCGCTTGACATGGGGAGGGATGAACCCGAGGTCGCGGACCTCCCGTGTCATCCCGGGTGTGGCCACGCCCAGTTGGCCGCCGGGGCGCAGGAACCGCGTCAGGTAGGGCAGGTAGCCGTCCGCAGTACCGAAGTACTCGAAGGCGTCGATGCTCACGATCGCGTCGAAGCTCTCCGGAGCGAACGGCAGGACGTGCGCCTCCGTCCGTACGGCTCTCACCCGGTCGGCGACCCCCGCGGTGGCGAAGACCGCCGCCGCGTCCTCGGCGGGTACCCACCAGTCGGCGGCGACGACCTCGACGCCGTACTCGCGGGCCAGGAACACCGAGGTGGCGCCCTTGCCCGAGCCGAGATCCAAGACCCGCATGCCGGGGCGCAGATCGAGGTCACGGGCCAGGTCCTCGAGGAGCCACAGCGGGTTGGGCCCCATGTCGAGGTCGACGAGCCACGACGGGTCGTAGCGTGACGAGCGGGGGTAGCGGTCCGGCCGTACAAGATCGTTCAGTGCAGTCACGGGCACACTCAAGCCCACGTCCTGCGCCGGCACAATCCGTTTAATCCGCTCGCCACTTGAGGTCTGCGCGCATCTGGCCGCGACCGTGAACGGGGGACGTTCGCGAGCACGGTGGGACTCAGGACATTACCGACCGGCCCGTGTACCGAAGCCATCAACACCCGCGCCAGGAAGGCTGCTTGAGGCCAAGTGCTCGTGGACGACGCCCGGGCCGTCGGGAAGGGGGCTCATGGCTGAACGCTCTGAAATGATCGCAGTGTGACGACCGATTTCCACGAACGATCTGGCATGCCTCCACGAGAGGTCCGCATTCCTACTCGCGATGGCGGACGACTGTGGGCCGAGCGCAACGGCACCGGAAACCCGGTCGTGCTCCTGCACGGCGCGGGCATGGACTCCCGTCTGTGGGACGCCGTCGTTCCCGAGCTGGCCCGCCACCACGACGTGATCCGCTACGACGCCCGCGGGCTGGGACGCTCCACCCCTCCCGGAAAGCCGTTCAGCGACGTCGAGGACCTACGCGCCGTCCTCGACCACTTCGGCCTACGTCACGCCGCGCTGGTCGGTTTGAGCATGGGCGGCGAGACCGCGCTGGACTTCACCCTGGCCCACCCGGAACGCGTCACCGCACTCGTCCTGGTCGGCGCCTCGGTCAGTGGGCACGTCTGGCCGCCGAGTCCCGAGCTGTCGGTCTATGCCACGGCCCGGCGCGAGCGGGACACGACCACCCTGGCCGAGCTGGAGCTGACGATCTGGGCGGCAATGGGACGTACGGCTCCCGGAGGTGAGCTCATCGAGGACATGGTCGCCTCGAACGCCGAGCGGCGAGTGGTGAGCGAGCAGCACTGCACCGTCTCAACGGGCCGTGCTGCCGAACCGCACCTCGCAGACATCTCCGTGCCGACGCTGGTCGTGCACGGTGCACACGACCACCCGGAGATTGCGGTGATCGCCGAGCGGCTCGTCACCGACATCCCCGGCGCCCGCGGCGAGACAATCCCGGACGCCGACCACTACCTGCCACTCCGCACACCCGAACGCCTCACGAAACTAGTGCTGTCGCACCTGCCCTGACACGCGGACGGACCGGCCGCCGACCGCGGCCCGCGGGAGGCGGCCACGCTCGTTCAACGACCTGCAGGGGGCCGCCGGCAAGGAGCCGGGCGGCTGGTCTCAGGTGTCGGCGCTGCTGGCCCACCTCGCGGTGGACCGGTCGGACTCCAACGAGGACGCCGCCGGCCACAACCCAAGCGCTTCGCACGACCCGACCAGCGGAGGCGGTGGCGAGCCCGCGGCCCCCGCCGCATCGAGAGCGCCACTCCGACTGCGGCAAGCGCGAAGCCCCCCGCGACCGCGGGTCTTCGCCGAAGTCATCCGTGCGCGGCCGGCACGGGCATCCCGGACACCACGCACACCAGACCCGTGACCTACAACGTCACAATGCACAGCGCTCGATGGCCCAAACGACAGCCCCCGGGCTACTTGTCATTCAGGTGTGCGGTCAGGCGTGAGAGCAGAGGCAGGGCCGCCTCAAGCGTCTTTCGTTCTTTGGAACTGAGGACATCGTGGATCGCGGTGCCGAGCCAGTCCGCACGCCTTCGGCGCTCCTCGGCCAGACGGCCACTTCCCGTCGGCGTCAGGTGGAGCAACAGCTTGCGCCCGTCGCTGGGGTGTGCCTCGGTACACACAAGGCCCTGAGCGAGGAGTTCTTTGACCGCCTTGGCAGCCGACTGGTGACTGACTCCCCGCTGTTGTGCGATGTCGGCGGTGGTCAGCGGGCCGCTGCGGTCCAGGTAGCCCAGGACGGCGGCCTCGCCGGGCGGCATCTTGTCGGCAGTGCGCACAGTGCGTACGAGCCGTCCGATGGTCAGGCGAAGTTCTTCAGCCAGCTGATTCTCGTCCACGATGCCACCTTACCCACGCCCATCAACCAGACTGTACACCTTGGCTCCATTGTTTGCTTTGGCGCTGCAGGAGCGCCCGCCAGCCCTCGCCTGAGCGAGGGGCGGGGGCGCGGGCGGGGGCGGGGGAGTCAAGTCGCAGGCGGCGCTCACCGTGCGATATCTACAACCACACTATACAGTTTGGTTGTAGACATTCGGTCGGTTCGGAAAGGACCCGCTGTGAAGCTCACCAAGCACGCCCATGCCTGCGTCACGCTCGAGAAGGACGGCACCCGCCTGGTCATCGACCCCGGCGCCTTCACCCCGGACGCGGCAGAGGCCGTCAGCCAGGCCCACGCCGTCCTGATCACCCACGAACACTTCGACCACTTCGACGAAGAGCTCGTCGCCGCCGCTCTCGAAGTCCAGCCCGGGCTGCAGGTCTACGGCACAGCCACGGTCACAGCCACCCTCGGCAGCCACGACGGCCGCGTCCACGCCGTCGCCGCGGGCGACACCTTCAGCGTCGGCGCCATCACCGCCACCGTCCACGGCCACCGCCACGCGCTGATCCACGCCGACATCCCGTGCCCCGACAACGTCGGCTACCTCCTCGACGACGGAGCCGTCTACCACCCCGGCGATGCCTACTTCGCGCCCGCCGCCCCCGTACACACCCTCCTGCTGCCGACCAGCGGCCCGTGGACAAAGCTCGGCGAAGCCGCCGACTACGTCCGGACCATCAAGCCCGAGCGCATCATCCAGATCCATGAACTCATGCTCAGCGACCTCGGACAGCACTCCACCGCCAATCTCCTCGGCGAGAAGGGCCTGACCGGCACCCCGATCGACCGCCTCGAGCCCGGCACCACCGTCCAGCTGTAAGAGCTCGTTCCCAACGAATGCGGAGCCGGCGGAAGCTGGAGCCCGGCGACCACCCCCAGCGTGAACTCGGCGCGCCCCCGCCGCATCAGGAACGCTTCGCCTTGAGGGAGTCGTCCTCCAAGGGCATCAGCAGCTTGCGGAGCAGGGACGCCAGCTGCTGGCTCTCGTTGGGGCTGAGGCTCTCGATGAGTTCGCGCTCGTTGGCCAGATGGCCTTCGATCAGGCCCTCGGCGATGCCGCGGCCCTCGGCGGTGAGTTCCGTGCGTACCAGGCGCCGGTTGTCGGGGTCGGTGGCGCGGGTGACCAGACCCTTGGCGACCAGCCGGTCGATGCGGTGGGTGAGGGCCGCGGGGCTGATCATCGCGGCGCCGGCCAGGTCGCTCATGCGGAGTGCGTTGCCGCCGCCCGCGCGAAGGAGCGTGGCCAGGATGTCGTACTCCCAGGTCTCCAGGCCGTGTTCGTCGAAGTAGCCCTTGATCCCCTGCTCAAGGAGCCGTGACGCACGGAAGATCCGCAGGACGACGCCGATCGGCTCCGTGTCCAGTCCGGGGCGGATCGCGTCCCACCGCTCAATGACGTCGTCCACCGTGTCGCGCATGACGCCAAGGCTACCACCACACTTCGACGTCGAACCATTTGACTCCGACGAGATGCCTCGCTAGCGTTTCACTCAGCAAAAGATTCGACTTCAAAGCTTTTGCCATACGACCTTTCGAAGCTAGGTACGTGCCCTTGGCGGGCACGCCGGAGCGATCAGGAGAAGCCTGTGCACTATGTGCTGTTCGTCCGCACCGACGACACGCCCGACAGCGCCCTCGGCCACTACCTCACCCACGTCGGCCCGACCCTCGACGCGTTCGACGGACGGCTGCTCGCCTTCGACAGCCCGACCCGGCTGGAGGGCCCCTCCACGTTCACCAAGACCGCCCTGGTGGCCTTCCCCACCGCCCGGTCGGCGCACGACTGGTACGCCTCACCCGCGTACCAGGAGCTCGTCGCCTGGCGGGTCAGGACGATGGGCCACGAGGTCGACGTCCACCTCGTGGCCGGCCTCCCCGACTGACCCCACCCACGCCTGTGGGGGGCGCCCTGGCTGACGACGCGGCCGCCGGGTCCGTGCACAACGTCGGCGGCAGTCATGTCCAGGCCCAGCCGCACAAAACGCAGCGGTGGCGGACTCGACCTCGAACCGGCGGGTGGTGGCGGGGCAGCGGGCGAGGTCCGTACGGACCGGCCAGAGGCGGCCGGCGCACTCGTGGGCCGGCTCGCCCAGAGCCGGCTCGCGGTGCTTGCAGGCCTCGGACCACACGCCCAGAAGCACGCCGGCACCGGCCGGGCGCGTCCGCAGGCTCCGCCCCGGTGAAATTCCCGGGTCGTGCGGGCCCGTCGTTCCCGGGACGGCTGCGGAGGGCCCGCACGAACGCCGCCGAGCCGGGCGACGGCTTCGGCGTCGCCGTCTGCCTCGGGGACATCAACGGCGACGGCCGCGCGGACCTGGCCGTCGGCACCTACGGCGAGACCACGGGCGACCAGTCGCGGGCCGGCGCGGTCACCATCCTCTACGGCTCCACCAAGGGCCTGCGCACCTCCGCCGCGCAGGGCTTCACCCGGGCGACCGCCGGCGTCCCCGGCGTCCTGCGCAGGGCCGAGCAGTTCGGCGCAGCCGTCGCGCTGACCTACGCCAACGGCGACGGCCTGGCCGACCTGTTCGTGGGAGCCCATGACGCGGACACCGTCCACGACGGTCGGTGACCGTGCTGCCCGCCACCAGCCTGGGCAGGACCGGCACGACCGCCGCCCGGCTCTTCCTCCCCGAGCACGTCGGCCTCCCGGCCGGCGACAGCGCCCGCTCTCCAGTCCTCAACGACGATGTGGTTCCGCCTACGCCGCGAAGGGCTCTGCCGCCTCGGTACGGGGTGCCTCGCCGTACGGCAGGGCAGTCGACCGTGCCCGAGGAGGTGACCGATCGTGTCTTGGCGTGCGCGCCGCTGAGCGCCGAGCGTTGGCCGAGGCGCGAACGCGGCACGTGGGGTGGGCGATGAGTCGGGGTACGGAGCAGCGTCGCGACCGCGATGACCAGGCGGAACCGTCCGGTGGACAGGCTGCCCGCGTCGAGCCCTCGTCGACACCGTTCACCAGGGTCGACCGCCGTGCGGGCGCACCGGGTGTGGCCCGACTCCAGAGGCTGGCCGGCAATCGAGCGGTAGTCGGGGCACTCGCCCGCGAAACCGGGAAGGGGGCCGCCGCAAACGACGGCGCCGACCCACGGCAGGTACTGGACCAGTCGGTGATCCAGGGGGAGCTGTCGGAGGTGGCCACCCAACCCAACGTAGGAGTGACACGGAGCGCGGGCGGCCGCAACGTACTGGCGCCCAAGGAGATCCCGGCCCGGGTTCCGCAGCCCGTCATGCCACCCCGTGAGGCTCCTGCCGGTCCCGCCGCGCGGCAAGCCCCCGGCGCGGGGCGGGTACGGGAGGAGACGGCACGGGCACTCGACACGGCCGCGGGCCGCGTTCTCCCGGGTACGGGCGGGACCATACCGCCACGGTCGACGCAGGTCCCGGACGACGGCGGCGGTGCGGCGGAGGGGAGCGCGCGACCGCTGGCGAGGGCGCGCGCGGAGGCATTGGTGCGGCCGAGCTCGCCCGACGCGCTGCGGCGGCAACTGCCTCAGACGCTGCCGCCCCTGGAGGATGTGGCTGAGGACGTCGACGATCGGCGCACGAACACGGAGAAGACCGCGGACGCCGGTGCGCAGGCGGCTTCTCTGCGGGCCGACGCCGGTGTCCGGCGGACGGAGGCCGTCTCGGAAACGCTCGCCCACCGGCAGAGCGTACGGGAGCACGGCTTGCAGCAGAAGGCGGCCGTCCGCGCGGCCTCGTCGGCGAAGGCCGCCGCGCTGGCGCAGCAGTCGGCTGCGATGAAAGGGGAGTTGGCCGCCGCGGCGGAACGGGAGAAGGCCTCGCTGCGGGCGCAGGCCGACGCCGACGTCGCGGCCACCGCCTCGGCGACCGCCCAGCGGCTGGCGGCGGCCCGGGCACAGGTGCAGGACCGCCGCCGGTCTCTGGTCGAGGCCGGGGAGACGGCGCGTACCGACGCACTGGCGGCGGCCGATGCGGAGGGAGCGATGGCGGTCGCGGAGATGGAGGCCTCCGCGGGCGCCTGCGAGCAGGCCGGCGAGGCCGTGGCCGCACGGTTCGCCGGAAGCGAGGAACCGCGCCCGGAGCAGCGGGAGGCGTCGCGGCGGGTGGCCCGGGAGAGTGCGGCGGACATCCGGGCGAAGAAGGCCGCGGTGCCTCGCGAGCTGCGGGGTCAGGCGGTGGAGCACGGCCGGCGGTGCGTCGCCTACACGCGCGGCATCGCCGCACAGCTCACCGAGGCCGAGCAGACGCTGACCGGCGAGTTGGGTCGGGCCGGTGACGAGGCGCAGGCCGCGGTCCGGGACGGGCTGGCCGGTGCCCTGGCCACCGTGGACGCACGGCTGCGGCAGGACACCGCAGGCGTTGATTCCGCCACCGCCGCCGCCCGTGCCCAGCTCGATTCCGCCGCGGCGCAGGCCACGGAGGAGCTCGAGACCGGCAGGGCGGGTGCCGAGGGTGAGCTGGAGTCCGCCGCGGCGGCGATCGGCCAGGACCTGGGGCACGGCGCCGACGAGACGGCGACGGTGATCGAGGAGGCCGAGCGACCCTTCCTGCCCGGCGTCCGGGAGCAGGTCGCGGCCGCCCGGGCCACCATGGCCGGGTCCGTGGCCGCCGCCCGGACCCACGTGGGCGGCGCCGTCGCGCAGTCACGGGACCGGTTCTCGGCCGTCTCCTCCGCGTTCGACCGGGCCGCGGAAGAGATGCTGGGGCACGTCACGCAGCAGCAGGAGCGGGTCCGGGACGGCTTCGCCGAAGCCCTGCAGCAGGTTCGCGGCAACAGGGCGCAGGCGGCCGCAGCGATCACGGAGGGGCTGAGCCTGCGCCAGCAGGGGGTCACGGACGCCGTGCTCGCCCAGGCGGACGATGCCATGGCGCAAGCACGGGGCAGGCTTGCCGAGATGGCCGGCCAGTTCCGCACCAGCATCGGCGACGCGGCCGCGCGCAGTGTCGTGGAGGCCACCCGCCCCCGTACCGACGACGTCCACACCCGCTCTCGGGAGGCGGGCGAGCAAGCGGGCCGGGGAGTGCTCGCAGGCCTGGGCCGCGCGCTCGTCCAGATCGCCGTCGGCCTCGTGGTGGTGGTCGTGGTCGCGCTCGTCGTCGCCGCGATCGCCGCGGCGTTCGGCGTCCTGCTCACCGCCTGGACCGCCGTCATGGTCGCAGGGGCGATCCTGCTCGCCGTCGGGCTCGTCCACAACCTCGTCCAGCGCCTCGGGCAGCGGGAACTGGAAGGCAGTCCGGGGACGGCCGTCCTCCTCGCCCTCTCGGACACCGTCGGGATCACGGGCATCGTCGAAGGTGTCCGGGGGCGGGAGCTGGTCACCGACCGATCGCTGTCGGCGGCCGACCGGACGGAGCGGGGCGTGCTGGGGGCCGTCACGCTCATCGGCGTCCTCGTCGGCGCCAGGTCCGCGATCAAGGGACCTCCCGGCGGGGCTTTCGTACGTCCGGTCGAGCTGACCGGCGGGCTGTTCGGCAGGATGGCCACCGGGGTGACCGGTGTCGCCGCCGAGATCGCCTCCGGCGTCGGTCGCACCGCCCGCTCGGTGCGCGACTGGCTGGTGGGCAAGGGCGAGGAAAGCGGCGGGTGCTTCGTCTCCGGCACCCTCGTCGCCACCCCGACCGGAGCCGTGCCCGTGGAGACGCTCCGCATTGGTCAGGTGGTCGTCGCCCAGGACCCGGACACCGGCCTGACGACCGCGGAGCGCATCACGGACGTCCTGACTCGCACGGTGTCGCGGGTTCTCGATGTCGCGGCCGGCGGCCACGTGATCACGTGCAGTCCCGAACACCCCTTCTGGGTCGGGGGCCTCGGCTGGGTCGAAGCCGGCTCGCTCCTGCCCGGCCATCGCCTTCGTACCGCGGCGGGCGCCGACCTGCGCGTGGACACCGTGCAGCGGCGCCCGGGAACCCGATGGACGGTCCACAACATCACCGTGGCGGGCCCCCACACCTATCACGTGGGTGCGGGCGCGGTCCTGGTCCACAACAAGGCGCTGGAGGCCGACTTCGTGCCGCGCCAACGCGCCCTCCAGGGCGAGGTACTGGAGCTGTCCGGACGCGCCACGGAAGCCGTCCGCCGCGCGGAGTCCCTTCCCGCGGACGCGCCCGACCGGGCCGAGTCCGTCCGCCAGGCGCGAGCCCTGGCCGAGGAAGTGCGCACACTGCAGCAGGAGGTGAACAGGTCCAGTTCCCTGGAGGACGTGGAAGACCTCGAAGACTGGCAGGCCGGCGCGCGCGCACGCCTCACCCGGCTCGAAGGAAGTCTCCCCGCGGCTCCGGAGGCCCCTCCGCAGACAGCCACTCAGCCCTTCACCCCGGAAGCCGCCATGACGGAGCTCCAGGAGAACGGTCACCTGCGGACGCTCGAGCGGGACCATCCGGGACGCACCTGGCGGGGCCGGTTCGCCGAGCGCATGGACTCGGAGGTCCCCACGCAGACCAAGCAGAAGATGATCGTGACCGGAACGGCTCCAGGCCGCTCCCCCGTCAGCTACGAGTTCTCCGTCGTCTACGACCACCCCACCGGGCAGTTCACCTATGCCGGCCGGTCCGGAGGCCGTCCCCCGACCCGCTGAGCGCGACCATGACGACTGCGCGGCGCACGACGATGACGATGACGACCGAGGGACACGACCACGACCAGCTACGGCGACGCACCACGGACCTGATCTTTGACGTGATCGCCGGCACGGTGGTGCACCTCGCGCCGGTCAGCGCCGAGCTGGTGGCGGGGCTGTGGGTCGCCACCTTCACCACGCTGCTCGAGCACGGCCTGAAGGGCATTGCGGCCGAGAACTGACCGGCACTGGTCCACGCTGGTCAACGGTGACCAGCGGAACGATTCGGCAATTCCGACGCGCCGCATGCACGACCCTGTCGACCCTTTTGCGCCATATAGTGCGTACGCATTTATCTCGCCGTGAACTCTATTTCTTTTTTCTGACAATTTCCGCCATGATGTTCGGCTTTATTCAGAAGGAGGCGGCGTGGTCGTCAGTCGTGCGTTTCGTCAGGTGTTCGGGAACAGACGGGGTGCGCTCCGCGCGGGCGTCCTCGTCCTGGCCCTGCTCTTCGGCTTGGTGGCATGGGTCGGCGCACCGGCCGCACATGCGGTGCCGACCGTGCCGGTCTCCGTCACCGTGACGAGTGTCGACGGGGTTGGCGACGACCTCGACGGGATCGGCCGCAGCGACGCGGACTTCTATGCGGGCGTCGAATTCGGCACCGGGACCATCAACGCCACGACGACCGCGGGCAACAGTTTCGGCACCCACGTCGACGACGCCCCGCACATCACCCCTTTCTGGGTGCTCTCCGGGCTCGTCGATCCGTTCACCGTGAACGACGTCCCGACGGCGAACCTGACCCTGTCCGTCTGGGACCACGACGACTGCGACAGCCCCTTCTGCACGGACACCGGCGTGACGGAGTCGGACGACGACCGGCTCGACATCAAGTCCGGTGCCGGCGAGACGGTCGCCGTGGCCCTCGACCTGCGGACCGGCCGCTGGAGCGGCGACGTCAACTGGCCGACGAACTGCGTCACCGGGGACGGCGGCGAGGCAGTCAAGGTCTGCTTCGACATCAGCGTCGACTCGGCGAGCGGGGACGCCGACGGCGACGGACTGCTCGACGGCTGGGAGCGCAACGGCTACAACGACGACGGCAACGGCACGATCGACGTGGACCTGCCGCGCTTCGGGGCCGAGCCCGACCACAAGGACCTCTTCCTGGAGCTCGACTACTCCGCCGGGCAGGCGCCCGCGCGTGACGACGTCGAGGCGGTGCGGGACGCCTTCGCCGACGCCCCGTTCGACAACGTCGACGGCACACGGGGCATCAGACTGCACGTGGACACGGGCAACCTCGTGGATCTCGGGGCCCGCAAGGGCCAGGCGCCGGGCACCTGCACCGACATGATCGACAACAACGGCGACGGACGGACGGACGCCGCCGACGTGGACTGCAGCAACACCGACGGCGGTTCCGGCGAGTACCTGGAGACGAGCGTCGAGGACCCGCAGCCCGACTGCACCCTTGCGGACACGGGCAATCCCGACTGCCTGGTCGGCGACGACCTCGGCGGCGGGAACCAGTTGCCCCAGCACCTGAACAACTGCGGCCTCGACGGGGTCTTCAGGAACGCGAAGGACGGTGGCGGCGCCTTCCCGACGGCCAACTTCAACAGGAACCGCAGGCTGATCTTCCGCTACGCCATCAGCACCCTGCCCGATCAGGACACCGACGGCCGCGGGCCCGACACGGGCTGCGCGTCCGGCGGGCAGGGAGAGCTCGGCGGCAACGACTTCGTCGAGTACAACCACGACGGCGGCACCCTGATGCACGAGCTCGGGCACAACCTGAACCTCGACCACGGTGGCGACGAGGACAAGAACTGCAAGCCGAACTACGTCAGCGTGATGGACTACGACGAGCAGTTCGGGATCGGCCGCGTCCGCGGCGGGGCGATCATCGACTACTCGCCGCCGAGGATCGCCCTGAACGGCCGCCCCCGCGGCGTCGCGCCACTGCCGAAGCTGCAGGAGGACGCGCTCAACGAGAACGTCGTACTGGACTCGACCGACAACGAGAACACCATCGTGTTCAAGGACGGGGCGGGCCGGCGCCGCACCGGCCCGCTGACCGGCGGCATCGACTGGAACGGTGACAACGCCGACCCGCCGTTCGAGTCGACCGTTCCGCCGACCAACATCAACACGTCGAGCCCGCCCGGGCCGATTCCGGCCCCGCCCGCACCCGCGCCCCAGAGCCCCCAGGACTGTGCGAGCAACACCAGCAACACCGACCAGAACATCACCGGGCACCACGACTGGAACCGGGTCTCACTCCCGTTCCGCCAGTTCCCCGCCTCGCGGAACGGAGCGCTCGAACCCCTGGACGAGACGCTGCCGACCCTCGAGGACCGCGACGTCATGACCGGCCAGGCCAACACCGCGGACGTCAGCGTCGCCATCGCCGACACCCCCGACCCGGTCGGAGCCGGCGAGCAGCTGAAGCTGAGCCTGACCGCGACCAACCACGGGCCGAACCCCGCCCACTCGACGGAGGTGACGACCACCCTCCCCGAGGGCGTCGACTTCGTGGACACGAGCGTGCCGTGCGTCCGCTCCGGCCGTGTCGTGACCTGCAACCTCGGCAGCCTCGCGGCGAACACGTCCAAGTCCTTCGACATCCGTGTGAACATCCCGGCCGGCTTCCTCTACCCCGGCGGGCAGAAGACCATCACCACCACGGCGAGCGTCGACAACCTGTACGGGCCCGACCCGGAGAGCGGCAACGACCGCGCCTCGCAGGACACGCTCGTCATCACCAAGGCCGACGTCAAGATCACGGACGTGAAGACGGGCTCGCCGCTCGAGGTCCTGATCGGCCAGGCCGCTCAGGCCACGGTCGAGGTGACCGTCGAGAACGGCGGACCCTCCAGCCCGGTGGACGCCCTGCTCACCGGCACGGCCACCGCGAGCAGCGGCGCCGGTGTCGCGCCGGCGGCGACTTCCGCGCAGCAGACCGCCCTTGCGGTCGGCGGACCGCGGACGGTCAGCCAGGCGTTCAGCCTCACCTGCCTGTCCCCCGGCTTCAAGACGGTCTCGTTCGACTACGCGATCGCGCTGACGGACCCGAACGGGGTCGACCCGGTCCCGGCGAACAACACCAGGTCCGTGTCGTTCAGGATCGATTGCGTGGTCCCGATCGCCATCAACGTCCGGCCCGGCGGCTTCCCGAACTCGATCAACCTCCTGACCGACGCGACGCTCGCGGCGCTGACGACCAGGGCCGGCGAGTACGGGCTCCCGCTCTCCTTCGACGCGGGGTCGATCGACCCCCTGTCGGCCCGCTGGGGCCTGCGCGGCAACGTGTTCAACACGGGCACGGTGTCCGGCGCCAGGGAGATCCACAACAGGGGCCACATCGAGCGCTCCTACGAGCTGGACGAGCGGACCCGTGACGCGGACCTGGACATGGTGATGCACTTCAAGCCCGCCGACAGCGGCTTGACCCCGCAGTCCACCGAAGCCTGCCTGAGGACTGACTTCCGGTCCGCCGACGGCACGCGGTTCCGCGCCCTGGGCTGCGACTCGGTCCGGATCACGCCCTAGTCACACCGCACCCGCCGTAGCGGCGCGAAAGCACGGAAACCACCAGGGCCCGGCCCTGGTGGTTTCCTGCTGCCGGGTGCGGAACCGGTCCTCAAGGGTGTTGCAGAAGGCTCGGTGCCGGCCGTATCAGGAACCTCGGGCCGCCCTGCCTCTGCGGTCGCCGCCCCCTCTCCGACCGTCGCATCCGCCCATCCCCCGTCCGCCGGATCGGCGCCGTCCCACAGGTCGTGGAACATCGCCGAGACGGCCCTCCGTCAGCCTCAGCCACCGGTACGAGCCACGACGTTCCCGCCCACCTCCGCTCGAACGAGTGGGTCGGACGTCTTCGGGCGCATGTGGGGCGGCGGGTGGGGACACCCGTACACCCGCTCAGGGCCGGGCGCTTCTGCATCCTCCAGGCGGCGCACCCCGTCATTTCGCAAGGAGTGCCTCCGCCATGTACAGCTCGCTGATCGTGCTCGACCGTCCTGACGGATGGTCCCGGCGACTGGCGGCGACGAGTCGCTCGATGAGGGGAACGTCCTCCGGGGCGCCGATCCGTTCCGGGTAGGAGGTGTTCTCCCACAGCTGCCGCACGTACCGCCACAGGGCGCCCGCCTCGTCGGATTCCTGTTCGCCCTTGTGTCCGGCTATCTCCGCGACGGCCGAGGCGAGGACGCCCTCGCGACGGGCGGCGGCGGCCAGGACCGCCCAGGCCCGCAGCGTCTGGACGCGCGAGCAGCCGATCGTGCGGTCGCGCATGGCGGCGTATCGGTCGCTGTCGGCGAGAGCGGCGTCGAGGTGTGCCCGCATCTCCTCGCGGTGCGGGCCGTCGTGCCACTGGACGACCCATCGGGCGCCGCTGTCGTGGGCCAGCTCGACGGGGACGGCGGTGATCTGGGACAGGTGCGCGGCGAGGCGGGTCGCCTGCCTGCTGCGGTTCATGACGGGGCGTCCTCTTCGGTGGTGGGGAGGCGGGGTCCTCGGCTGGATACGGGACAGGGGAGGATTCGCTGGTAGCCGATCCCGGGCTCCTTGAGAACGGGGGCTCCGGGGAGTACCCGTCCTCGTGCCGGGGAACAGGGGCGGGCTCGGGCGGGCGGCCACTGCTCGACTGCCGTGAAGTGGAAGACGATGCTGGAACTCCTCGTGGCCGTGGTGCGGCACGACGCCGGGGTCCTCCAGCAGGGAGAGCACGTCCTCGGGACGGTCGAGAGGTGTGTTCTGGGCGAGGAAGCCTCGCCCGGCCATGGCACGGCCGAACTCCCCCGCCCGGCACAGCGGGCTCGCCTGCCACTCGAGATCGTCCACGTTCACGGAGGCGAGCGTAAGGGCACCCACTGACAACCCGCCCACGGGAACACCTTCCGCGACCTCGACGCCCACGACGAAGGCGACACCGTCCTCGAACTGGGAGAACTTTGACGGCCTCAGTCGCCTCCGGCCGGCTGCCGTTCCCGAACAGTGAGCTCTTTCAGAGTGGTCACTGATCGAGTGACCCTGGCCGAGTCAGGATGAGGACCGCAACGCACAGGGCTCCCGTGCCGTTGAGGGAGGTGTTCGAAGTCTCAACCCATCGGCAGAGGAGCCCTGTTGGTTCCCCATCCTGCCGCACTCGACCTGCCTCATGCACCCTGAAACGTCAACGCTGACGACCTTCGGTGAACCGACAGACAGGGAAGCCTCCACGGGCGATTTTCGTCAGCGTCTCCGCCACGGAGTCGAAATACTGGGCCATCGACTCGTACTCGCCCGTGACCGTGATCTCACCCACGAACCAGCGGCCGACGCGCCCGTCCCGCACATCGATGAACTTTCCCCTCCAGCCGTCCTGGTCCGACAGGAACGGGATCCACTCGTTCCGCCAGAACGGGTAGTCCGGCTGGTCCGGAGGGTCGAATCCGCAGGACGTGGAACGGTTCGCGTAAAGCCTCTCCATCGCCCGGATACCCAGAAAGAAGCTTCCCTCGTCGGGGAACCCGTCGAAGCCGCAGCACATCACGTCGTCGTCGAAATCTTGCTCCGGCAGGTCCAGATTGTTCTGCAACAGCCACGTCCGCAGGTCCCCATGCAGGGAGATCCCCATCCGCTCTTCGGCTGCCGCGAGCACCTGCTCCGTAGCGGGCCCCGGCAGATCCGCGTGATCGGCCGGCGCCTGCTCCCGAAGAAGACCCATCACACGCGACCAGCTCTCAGCCACACTCATCGCCCTCTGCCCTCTGTCCTCTCCACAGGGATGTCTCCGTCCGACTACGCCACTGCGGAGGTTGAGAAGTGCCGGCCGGAGAACCTTGCAGGAATGGTACTTCGAGCATGTGTTCCATTCCTCCCCACGTTCGTCTTCCGTCCCGAAGCGCAGGGTCAGCCCCTCAGCGAAGTGCCCGCCCGCGACTTCTCACAGACAAGCCGCTGTGCCCGGCGGGCCCTGTCGACGAGTTTCCAGGGCTCAAGCGAAGGCCACGGCCACCCTGGGGGGTGGGCGAAGCTGAAAACGCTCAGTGACCGCCCGGGCTTGATGCGGCCGGCCGGCCACGTCCTAGTTGAGCTGGGCGGTCCTGCTGGCGACGAGTTCTCCGCCGACGAAGCCCTCGACCCGCGCGGAGCGCGCGGCGGCCGCGTCGGGCACGGTGACGTCGGCCTGGCCGTCGGAGAGGTCGAGGGAGGCGCGCGGGCGCTGGTCGACATAGACGTCCAGCCGGTCGATGTTGACGGCCTTGACCTTGAGCCGCAGGGCACCGCCGGCCGCGGTCGCGTCCGTGATGGCCACGGCGTGCGGCGTGAGCGTGTCGAGGATCCGCCCGGCGCGCTCGAAGAGGTCGACGTTGCCCTCGAGGAGGTCCCGGCGGGTGATCCGGTGGTGCTCGTCCGGCGTGATGCCGAGGTCCTCCACCGGGGTGCCGGAGTTGGGACCGACCCGAAGGGTGCGGCGGATCGCCACGCGCATGTTGGCGTTCTTCGGCAGCCGCCGGTACGGCGTTCCGGGGTCGTTCGCGAGGGCGTCGATCAGGTCCTTGTGCTCCCAGACGTTGGCGCCGCCGGCACCGGTGTTCTCGTCGGTGCCGAGGACGGGTCCGATCCGGTGGTCCTGGAAGCCGGCGGCGAAGATGTCGGTCGCCGAGTAGCAGCGGGCGTTGGTGATGAGGACGACCGGGCCGGCGTACTGCTGGCCGATCCTGTTGGCGAGCTCTTCCGGGATGAGGGGCACGGCGCTGGAGTAGGTCGTGCCGAGCTCGACGGCCTGCTCCATGGAGGGCAGCCAGGCGCCCAGCTCTTCCGGGTTCTGGCGGCAGATCCGCAGGTTGAGGGGGGTGTTGATGAACTGCGCCGGCTCGGGGGTGATGTGGCGCGGGGTGAGGGTCTGCAGGGCGAACTCGGCGTTGAGCACGTATCCGCCGCCGTTGTCCCGGACGTCCAGGATCAGCCCGCGTTCCGGCATCCGCTGGAGCAGGTCGAGGTACTCGCCGATGAACTCCTGCGGGGGGTGGTAGAACTTGAAGATCCGGAGGTAGCCGAAGGTACCGGCGGACGTCTGCACCTCCTGCGCCCGGAACACCTCGGGGAGCGAGGTGGAGATCTCCCCGGCGTGCACCTCGGGGGCGGCTTCGCCGGCGTCCAGGGCCTTCCGGCGGGCGACGACCTTCGGGGCGAACAGCATCACCTTGGCACGGTTGATCTCTTCCATGTCGAGGTCCAGGCCCACGGGCTGCGCGACGGCCGAGGGCCCCTCCGCCGCGACGGGGGTCGCGAGGTTGTCGACGATGCGCCAGGCCTCCCGCAGCTCGCGCGCGGTGCCTGCGCCGTCGATGAAGCTCACGGTCACCCACTCCTCGAAGGGGGGCAGGTGCCTGGTGAGCGACCGTACGGTCAGCGACTCGATGCCGCGGCTGCGGCGGGCGGCCGCGTTGCTGCCGGCGAACCGGGCGGCGTTGAGGTCGACGGCCTTGCCGACGGGGATGCCGCTCCAGTGGGTGACCTCGACGCCGGGCTCGAAGCCAGGGGCGGAGAAGCCCGGGGTCAGATGGCTGACCAGGAAGTGCTCGCCCCGGTCGTCCTCGTAGTGCTCGACGAGGAAGGGCAAGAAGGCGACCTTGCCGCGGTAGGGGTCGGGGAGCAGGTAGTTCGTGTGGAGGTCCCGCACCAAGTTGAAGATCTCCGACATCTCGGCGTGGAACAGCCACTCCGGTGACTTGCTCTGCTCGGTCTGCCGCTCCAGCCGGCGCTGGAGCACTCGCAGGCGCTGCACCGGGTTGACCGCGTACATCGCGGCCTTGAGTGGCAGGTGGACGTAGTTCTGGTCCAGCATGAGCAGCGCCTGGTCGACGATGAGCAGGCGCTCGGCCAGCGTCAGGGTGCCTGCTCCGGCGAGGAAGTCGGGCAGTCCCGTGGCCGCGGCCAGGTGTTCGCGGACGGATTCTGCGGCCCGGGGGACGAAGTCCTGGGCGGAGTTGTCGGCGGGGTGCGCCACGGTGCCTCCCGAGGTGGGACGGTCTGGGGGACCTTTCGCCCCCGGTTATCGGGCGACTTCGGGCGACGGCTGAGCCGTCCGCCCCTGTTTCGCTCGAAAGGACCTGCGGACGGCGCACTGACGACCTGCACAGCCGCCACGCCTTCGTCACGGCCCCGAACGGGATCTCGCCGCAGTCTCCGCCGGCCTCAGGCTGCCCTCGCGCCTTGTCCTGAGTTTCGACCATCCGATCGCCTCCGACCGTCGGTGGTGCGCGCGTGGTGCCGCGGGGCACCCGAGGTGTGCCCCTTCGACCCCGCGCACGGCGCAGGGTCGAAGGGCTGCGACCGCTGGGCGGGGCAGGTCTTCGACGGGAGGGATGCGTCCTGGCGGCGTGGCCGAGCGAGGGACTCCTACCGTCCCGCAGCGGCGCCGTCGGAGGACGCCCGGCCGGTGGGGGGCTCAGATGAAGGAGATGACCAGGGCAGGGACGGTGAGCGTCTGCAGTCCGGTCAGGGCGCAGTCGACGTCGGAGACCGGGGTGGGGATGACGGCTGCGGCCTTGTCGCCGGCGAGGGGGCCGGTCTTGAGGTCGATGCCGATGCCGAGCGGGGGCTGGGCGGGGTCGGTGCTGAGTTGGGCGTCGAGGTCGGAGGTCTGTCCGGTGTTCCAGGTGACCTGGCCGGACACGGGGATCTTGAGGCCGCGAACGCTGCGGTGTCCACGGCCCAGGGCAGGGTGTCGCAGTACAGGTCGTCGAAGGCCGTCTCCTTCCCGCCGCTGAGTAGCCACGGCTGGGCACGGGAGGACTGACGGCTCGTCGGGATCCTCGCAGCGGGTGCGGGGAATCAGGCTGACCGGCGGCGCTCAAGACGAGCCACGCCGGCGTCGAGGTCGATCCCGGCTCTCCGCGGGGCACCATCCTGCTCGTCATCCCGCACCACCAGCTCGATGCGGCGTTGCTCCAGCTGGACCCGTTTGCTCGGGTAGATCAGAGCATGCAGTTCCTCGGTGGCCGTGGCACCCGCACCCCGGCTCCCAAGCTCCCGATCCCGGAAACGGCCGGGCAGCCACCCCCGCCGCTGAGCCTGCCGGACCACATACTGGACGGCCGCCAGAACGAACAGCGGTATCACCACGATCAGCACCACGAACGGGCTTGTCAGCAAGCGCACCATGAACGGACAACGCCCACCATCGCACTCGTGTTCCGGCCGACATCGCAGCGGGCCGGGCAAGCCGAGCCCCGCGTCGGGAACAGCCGGTCCGGTCGGCGTCGTTGCACCGACCGGGGGCCGGACCCCGTACGGGTGGACGCGGTGCCTTCCGTCCCGGCAGGATTCCGGCCTCCCGGGACCGCGGAACGATGCCGCGCACCGGACCACCACAGGTACGTGCTGGAGGACTCATTCATGACTGACCGGCCCTTGACTCTCATGGCCGTGCACGCCCACCCCGACGACGAGGCCACCGGAACGGGAGGGGTGCTCGCGCGGTACGCGGCGGAGGGCATCCGCACGGTCCTCGTGACGTGTACCGACGGCGGGTGCGGCGACGGGCCGGGGGGTGTCAAGCCGGGTGATCCCGGGCACGATCCGGCGGCCGTGGCCCTGCTGCGCCGGCGGGAACTCGAAGCGAGCTGCGAGGTCCTGAAGATCAGTCACCTGGAGATGCTGGACTACGCCGACTCGGGGATGATGGGCTGGCCGAGCAACGACGCCCCCGGTTCCTTTTGGCGGACGCCCGTGGAGGAGGGCGCGGCCCGGCTCGCGGAGCTCATGCGACGCCACCTGCCCGACGTCGTCGTCACCTATGACGAGAACGGCTTCTACGGGCACCCCGACCACATCCAGGCCCATCGCATCACGATGGCCGCGCTGGAGATGACCGGGCTGACACCCAAGGTCTACTGGACGACGATGCCGCACTCCGCGATGAAGCGCTTCGGCGAGATCATGCGCGAGTTCCACGAGGACATGCCGGAGCCGGACCCTGCCGAGGCCGCCGCGCTGGCCGAGATCGGACTCCCCGACGAGGACATCACCACCTGGGTGGACACCACCGCGTTCAGCGGTCAGAAGTTCGACGCGCTGGCCGCCCACGCCAGTCAGGGCGAGAACATCTTCTTCCTCAGGATGGGCAAGGAGCGGTTCGGCCGGCTGATGGGCATGGAGACCTTCCTCCGCGTCCAGGACACCACCGGCGCGGCCGTGCCCGAGAACGACCTCTTCGCCGGCCTGCGCTGACCGTCCGCGGCAGGGTGCGGCGGACGCGCGTCGCACCCGCGCGCCGGCGCAGCGCAAGGCCCGGCAGCAGGCGGACCGGGAGGACGCCGGCCCCGGGCGGCTCAGCGGTTCCAGGAGGCAGCGGGCAGCTCGGCGGCGCGGCCCTCCAGCATCAGGGCCAGATTGCCCTCGGCGGTCGGCACCTGGGCCTGCAGCAGGCCGACGATCTCGTCGACGTCGAGGGTGAAGCGGACCTTCGCCAGGCAGGCCTCGGTGTCGCCGCTCGCGGCACGGGCGAGCGCGAAGACCTTGCCGAGCACGTGGTCGATCTTGACGCCCCGGCGGCGGAGGGCGCCGTCCGGGCCGATCTCGGGGTCGTTCTGCCAGTACCCGTCGGGGTCGAAGAAGATCATCGGGGTGAACCGGGCAGCGTCGGCCGCGTAGTAGTTCTCCTCCACGTCCTGGAAGATCTCGCGGAGGGTGCCGCCACCGCCGCGGGCATAGACGATGCCCGCCCAGGACTTCGCGACGAGCGCCTCCTCGCGGATGCTGTTCTGGAAGTACTTGGCGTACGCCGTCGCGAAGGGCGTGGTGGGCTCTTGGCCATAGCGCCAGGTGGGGATGGCGAGGCTGTCCCCGCAGGGCGACGGGCACAGCCTCCGCGCCTCCAGCGCCACGGTGAGCCACCGGTTGGCCTCCTCGAGGACGGCCTTCCGGTCCGGCTTGATCGACCCGTCCGGCTCGAACAGGGGCTGGGAGAGGTCGGGCAGCCGGGCGTGGCTCCGTAGTACTTCGCAGGCCTGGTCCAGGGCGGCTACGTCGACGTGCGCGAAGGCCGCCCCCAGATGAGCCGCCTCCATCGCGCCGGGCCCGCCCCCGGTCGCGACGAGGAAACCCTTCCGGGTCAGGTGCCGTGCGAGCAGGGCCACCTGACGGTACGCCGGATCGTCACGGGCCACCTTGTGGCCACCCATCACTCCCACCAGCGGGCGGGATCGGTCCAGGTGGGCCCCCAGCGCCCAGGAGATGCCCGCGTCGTGCACGGCCTGCCGCCGACGGACCTCCAGTGAGCCGGGCGTCGAGGCTCCGTCCAGGACGAACCTGCGGAAGATGACGAAGTCGCGGGTGGAGGTGAACCCCAGGGAGCTGTCGGGGTCGAACCCGTCGAGCAGTTCCTCGGCGGTGTACAGGCGCCTTCTCGCTTCGTAGGGGTCCATCTCTCCACCTCCGTACGGTCGGCCTGGGCTGAGCGGGACCGGGCCGTCAGACCTCGAGCTCGAAGATCACCGGGCAGTGGTCGGAGGCCTTGGGCCGGTCGAAGCCGACACCCATGAACCGGGGGCCCTTGTACCGCACGGCCCGCAGCGGCATCCCCTTGCGGAAGATCTCCGGCGTCGCGGTGGGCACCGCGGCGGCGAGCGAGGCCGACGGGAGCAGGTAGTCCAGCTGGCGGTACTCGTTGCCGCCGGCGAAGAAGTGGGTCCACTGCTCTTCTTCGGGGAGTCGCGCCACGACGTTCTCCACCTGGTCCCAGCCGACCAGGCCGTCGATGCCGGAGCTGCCGTTTCCGTTCGTCTGCAGGTAGTCGTTCAGATCACCGAGGACCACGAACGGATGGTCGCCCGGAGACTGCCCGAAGCGGCGGGTGACGATGTCCATGACCCCGGCGGCCTGCCGTTCCCGCTTCGCCCGGGTTTGGCTGCGCCCCTCTCTCATGGACTTGAAGTGGTTGACGAACAGGGTCACCGTGGTGCCCGGCCCGCCGTTCGCCCCGACCAGGACGTCGACCTCCAGGCAGTCGCGCGAGAAGAGCGGGGCGGTGGGGCTGGCCGGATCGACGAGGTGTTGGTACGAGCGGATGTGCGTGATGGGCAGCTTCGACAGGACCGCCACGTCGATCAGCCGGAGGTCGTTGCCGTCCACGCCGGCCACGTACGGGTACTTCGCGGCCCCGCCGAGCGACCGGTCGCGGAAGGCCTTGAGGGTGTCGACGTTCTCCACCTCCTGGAACGCGAGTACGTCCGCTTCGACCTCACGAACCGCCGCTCCGGTGATCGCCTTGTCGTCCATGCCCAGTTCCTTGAAGCGGGTCTGATCGACGATCCACCCGCGCGTGTTCGCTTCCGCGGGGTCCACCCCGTCCTTGAACCGCCAACGGGCGAAGAGGTTCTCGACGTTGAAGGTCGCCAGGCGCAGCGTCGTCATGGGAACTCCTCCAGAATCTCTCATCTCCGGTCCCGCACGATCCCGACGTGCGGCGGGCTGAAATCAGTGCGCAGGGCTTGGGCGGCGAGGTCGACGTTCCCGCCCGCGGCGAGACCACGCGGACGAATGTGCCTCGGGTGCCTTCGCTCACCCTCACGACGTCGACGCCCTTGAATCGCCGACCTCTATAGTTTCAGGCCGAATGTGGTGTTACGCGACTTCGATTCGTAGCCCTTTCAATTGAAAGGGCTACGAAGCAGAGCCGTGGGCTTGCCGCGGCGCGAGCAAGGGGGGCAGCGTCTGGGATCGCATGGCGACGGCCTCCGAAATCCCCCCGTGGCCGCCGCAGGTCTGCGTGACTCGAAGCAACGGTGAACCTGTGCGGGCAGCGGAGTGAGGGTGGCCTGGGAGGATCACGGCCTTCCCTTGGATCGCGCGGATGTCGTTGAGATTCTGTTCCCGGCCAGCGGCGGGGTCGACCTGCTCCGGTCCCTCTTCGGTGGCCGACGGCTGCAGCGAGGGCGACCGTGGCGGTGGGGGTGGCGGTGAGTTATGTCTGCCGGGGATGGATCCTGGAGATGTCGTCTTCGTGGAGGCGTCAGGCGGCTGCCGGGCGCTCGCGCAGCAGCAGGCCCGCGGTCACGGCGACGACCGCCGAGGCCAGGCCGTGGACGCCGAACGCGGTCGCCGCCGGGCCCCCTTGGCTCAGCACGATGATCATGTCGCCGGCCGGGACGACTGCCATGGCCGCCATCGCCAGCCCGAGTGCCTTGCGCTGGCCGGCCAGCAGGAGCGTGAGTATCACCAGTCCGAAACCGACGTCCCGCATGCCCTTGACCATCAGGAACCCGTCTCCTGCGTCCTGCGGCAGGCTCGGCACCCCGAACCCTTCGGCCAACGTGTGCGGCGCCAGGAGGAAGCCGCCCCCCGTGTAGAGGAGGAACAGGCCGCTGAGGACGGCGAGGACGATGGCGAGGCGCTTGGCGGTCATGGCGGGTCTCCTGAGGGGTGTCGTGTGGCGCCGGCCGGCGGGAGCGGCGGCCGCTGGGTGCCAGTGGTCGTGGCGGGTGGCCCACTCGGCTCGGTCGGTCAGGGGCAGACGATGGAGCGGCCGCGGAGGGCGCCCTCGGCGGTGCGAGAAGTGGCAGCGCTCATGGCTTCGTTCCTTTGCGGCGGGTGATCGTTTCCGAGCTCCATGTTGGTTTCGTTAACCTCGGTGCGGAAGCAGGCACTTGAAAGTGCGTAAGCCCCTCTCGAGTACCGAAGGAGCGATCAATGTCGACGCAGACAGCGGCTCAGCGCCGGGCCGAGGAGAAGACGAGCTACAACGCGTTCATGGCGGGCTGCCCCAGCCGTCAGCTGCTCGACCGGATATCCGACAAGTGGGTCGCGTTGGTCCTCGCGGCCCTCGGCAGCGACGGCCCCTACCGTCCCGGGGTCGACCACGGGGACGGGCCCCGGTCGATGCGCTACTCCGAACTGTCCCGCCGGCTCGCCGGCGCCAGCCAGAAGATGCTCACCCAGACCCTGCGCTCCCTGGAAGTCGACGGCCTGATCACCAGGACCGTCACTCCCACCGTGCCCGTCACCGTCACCTACGAACTGACCGAACTCGGCCTGTCCCTGAACCACGTCGTGGCCGGCCTCAAGGACTGGGCCGAAGCCCACATGGGCGAGGTGCTCGCGCACCGGGAGGAACACCAACGCGCGGCAGCCGGCGCGGAGGGGTAGCGCGCGTCCGTGATCGTCTTGCGCCGTGGTCGTGGTGCCGAGCGCGGCGGACTCCGCGCTTGCGGTTCGCACCTGATCGGCCGGCTGAAGGGTCACCAGCGCGGCGGCTCCGCCGGTCCACGAGTGGGCGCCGTTCACGAAGACCGCGCACGACAGCGCCGTCGGCAAGAGCCTCTTGGTACAGCTCGACTTCGACTCGCGCATGACCACCTTGCCTGCCAGCCCACTGAGCAGCTGATCCAGCGGACCCGCGCGCTGATGGGGCAGGTCGCCGGTGCCTGCCCGAGCGACAGCGAGCCACCCTGCTGACGCTGACGGCGGCGACCAGCGATCGCGTTTGGCGCGGGCGATGGGCCAGTCGGACATGGGTGGCGCCGTCCACGGGGTGGAAATGGGAGCCGTACCACTTCACCTCGGCACACGCGTGGACGGCGCCGCCGGAGCGGGCCGCGGCGGTCTGCTTGACGGGGTTCATGACGCGGTCGATCCCGGCAGGACCGGCGGCGACACGACCGGTCCCCGATCCGCGGCCCAGGGGGTACCCCTGGGCCGGGTGCCCTAGCCGACCGGCCCACCCGCGTTGCGGATCAGCCGCTGGAGCACCTTCACCGTCGTGACGTAGTCGGAGTCGTCGATGCCCTCGTGGAGGGCGGCGCGGATGGCGGGGGCATTACGGGCGAGGGCTACCCGGGCCTGTTCCCCTTCCTCGGTAAGCCACAGCCGGTCCTCGGCGTCCCGGGTGAGCCAGCCGCGCTCCACGAGCACGTCGGATTCCGCCGCCAGGTCGTCCTCGGGCCGGATGTAGGTGGACATGGCCTTCCGCAGCTCGGACACCGTCATCCCCTGGCCATCGGGGGAGATGTCGTTCTCCGACAGGTTGCGCAGCAGCCAGAACTGGGGCTGTGTGTAACCCCTCTCGGCCTGCCGGGCGCGGGTGAACGCGATCAGCGCCTCGTAGGCGACACCGGTCCAGTAGGCAGCGGGCTGGCGGGCGAGATCGGCGTCGGAGATCTGCTGGATGGTCATGGCACGTCCTCCTCGTGGCGATTCGAGTACTGAGCCTGCACGCCGTGCAGCTCGTACGGAAACGGTAAGACCTCAAGTGCCCTTGAGATCAAGCACGGGATCCTCCGGATGCGTTCGATTGCCACCGCGGGATCCCGGCTTGCTGCCCCCGCGCGCCGTCCGCCGACCCGGCCTCCAGAGGCGTGGTCCCCCCGCTTGCCTTGCCCTTGCGATCAGGCGCCTGGTGCTTCGCGGCCTGCCCGCACTCACCCTCAACGCATCAATTCCGTTGGGGGGGCGCTGTCACCGGGATTCGGCGGCTCGCTCGTCGCGTGGCCCATCGGGCCGGACAGTGGTGGGCCGGTCGCCCCAGCCGGCCGCGTCGATCAGGTCGTGCCAGTCGGGCAGCGTGCCGGCCGGCACGTGGCTGCGCAGCAGCTGGCCGGGGAAGCTCAGCGGCCCTGCCTTGGCGGGGTCGTCCAACACCTGACGGAGGATCACGTCGGTGATGGCGTAGGCGAGGTCGGCGCGGGGGAACGCGGCGTGCACGTGGTCGGCGAACCCGTCGGGAAGGAGCTCCTTGCCCCGCCCCAGAACGTCCACCGTGATGCCGGCATGGGCCAGTGCGATCTCCGGACCCTTGCGCGAGGCGATGCCCTCCGACGTGTGCAGGGCGATGGCGTCCCACACCACCGTCACGGCCTCCTCATCGACGCCCTGTTCGCGGAGGAAGCGGGCTGCCAGGTCCGCACCGTCCACCTCGAACCGCTGGTGGCCGTTGCCCTGTTCCGACAGCCCCAAGTCGTGGAGGACACAGCCCAGGAACATCAGCTCGTCGTCGAAGTCCGCCCCGGCCTTCATCCCGTGGTGGTCCGCGAGCGCCCGGGCGAAGAGGTAACTGCGCACGCTGTGGCGGAAGATGACCGGGGGCTCCGCTTCCTCGGCGTAGCGCAGGGCGCGGGCGGCCAACTCCGTCCGGGGCAGGTCGAACGCGTCATGGACGGCAGGCAGGGCGACAACCATCGCAGCAGCTCCTCATGTGTGCGGAAGGGGAACGCCCTCGATCCTGCGGCCCCACGCGCCGCCGGGACAGCGGCCACAATGCCGTCGTGCGCTAAATTCTGGCCATGACTCTTGGGGTGGCTGTCCTCGCGCTCGACGGTGTCGTCCCCTTCGAACTGGCCACGCCCGGCCAGGTCTTCGGCACGGCCAACGAGGCTGCCGGCACCGCGCGCTACGAGATTCGGGTCTGTGCTCCCGGGCGCAGCGCGACGACCTCCCCCGAGCACGGCGCCTTCCGGATCGACACCCCGTACGGCCTCGAGGGCCTCGTCGGCGCCCACACCGTCGTCATCCCCGCCCACGCCGGCTTCCTGGCCCCGCAGCCCTCGACCGTCACCGATGCGCTGGAGCGGGCGGCGGCGCAGGGGGCACGTCTGGCCTCGGTGTGCGTCGGCGCCTTCACGCTGGCCGCCACCGGCCTGCTGGACGGGTACCGCGCCACCACCCACTGGCAGTACGCCGACGAGTTCGCCCGCCGCTATCCGCGCGTCGACGTCGATCCCGCCGTCCTGTTCGTCGATCACGGCCATCTGATCACTTCGGCCGGGGTGGCTGCCGGACTCGACCTGAGCCTCCATCTGGTACGCCGTGACCTCGGCGCAGCGCTCGCCGCCGCCACCGCCCGCCGCGTCGTCATGCCGCTCCAACGCGACGGGGGCCAGGCCCAATACATCGAACGGCCCACGGACCCGACCGATCTCAGCGCCCTGCAGCCCGTCATGCACTGGATGGAAAGCCGCCTCGACCGGCCGCTCACCCTCGCCGACATCGCCGACCACGCCAGGATCAGTGTCCGCACGCTCAACCGCTGGTTCCGCGCGCAGACCGGAACCACTCCGTTGCAGTGGCTCCTGCACGCCCGCATCCACCGGGCCCGACAGCTGCTGGAGACCACCGACACGCCCATCACGCTCCTCGCCGACCGGACCGGATTCGGTTCACCGGCGACCCTGCGCCACCACTTCACCCGCCACACCGGCACCTCTCCCCATGCCTACCGCGCCGCCTTCCGACAGCAGGACACAAGATCCCCGGACACTCCCCAGTCGAAGTCGGCCTTACCGAGCGTGGGAGTGCCGGGATCGCTGCCGAGCAGGAACGATGGGTTGCGTAGGTGTCCGTAACGTGGAGGGCGGCCTTCCAGCAGTCAATACCTACTCTTGAGCCCTGGGAGCGGAGCGGAAAATCGCTGGACAGCGCTCAGGCCAGCGGCGAGCGTTGGGCAAATGCAGCAGGAGGAAATCTGGGACGCCGATACCGCCCGCCGCTACGACACGCCCGGATCCGGCATGTCCGCACCTGAGGTGTTGGGGCCGACCGTGGACCGCCTCGCTCATCTCGGGAGGGAGGGAGCGGCTCTTGAGTTCGCCATCGGGACCGGTCGGGTAGCCGTCCCGCTCGCCGCACGAGGCATCCCTGTCACCGGTATCGAGTTGTCGCTGCCGATGGTGGAGCAATTGCGCACCAAGGTGGATGAGGCGACGATCCCCGTAGTCATGGGTGACATGGCGACCACCGTCGCGCCCGGGGAGTACACGCTGGTCTACCTCGTGTACAACACGATCTCCAATCTGCTCACCCAGGCCGAGCAGGTCGAGTGCTTCCGTAACGCTGCCCGCCACCTCGCACCGGGTGGTCGATTCGTGGTCGAGCTCTGGGTCCCTGAACTGCGCAGGCTCCCACCGGGCCAGACGGCTACCGTCTGGCAGTCCGAGCCCGGCTACATCGGTCTGGACACCTACGACGTCCTGCATCAGCACGTCGTGTCGCACCACTTCCGGTTCGACGGGACCACGCAGGCCAGGCTGTTCCGCAGTCCCCACCGCTACATCTGGCCGGCCGAACTCGACCTCATGGCCCAATTGGCCGGATTCGAGCTGGAGAGCAGGCATGCGGACTGGGCTGGCGCGGCATTCACCGCCGAGTCGCGTTCTCACGTCTCTGTCTACCGAATCCCACAAACTCAGTAGCTTCGGTTCGGACCGGGCGCCGTTTCCGGCATCGTCACCCGGGTTGCGATGACCTGCAGGGAGGGCGCATCCGGGCAGTGTCCGGGGCTGGCCGAGCGGGAGGGGCCGAAACGGGAGCAAGTCGTGCGGCCGGGCACCTGCGCTGGCGCCGGAAGGCCACCGCGGCCGGGTGAGTGCCGCGTACCGCCACACGGGCCCGAACCCCGGAACGACGTCCGATAGCCGGCGAGGCTCAGGCCACCCAGCGCTCGCGTATCGTCCGGATCTTGCCCTGCGCGTCCAGCGTGACCTCGAAGATGTTGTCGTGGCAGGCATAGGGTGGCTGTACGACGTCATATGCGTGGGCCATGCAGTCGTCGATGTGCCGCACGAGCTCGAACTTGTCCACGCGCGCGTATGTGCCCGGGCCGGTGGACAGGGCCAGCTCGGCCACGACTCCCGCAGGAAGCGGGTAGGTGGCAGGCTCTCCTTCGACGCGATGGATCCACCCCTCCGCCGTGCAGTCCGGCTTGACACTCACTGCTTCCACGTCGCGGCCGCGGCGGGCGCTCACCTGGACCAACCTCACGCCAGGACGGAACGTCGGCGGCCTGCTGCAGTCACGTCCAGTGCCGTCATAGGCGCCCTCCCGCTCGAAACCGCTCGCCGGCCCACCGGTCGGCGTCGCGGAGTTCGACGGCACATGACCCGCTGCGTCCCCGCTCGAGCCGCAGGCACTGAGCGTGGTACCGAGCACGACGAGGACCGCGATCGCACCGAAGCAGTGTCTGGTGGAGTGCATGCAGGTCCCTTCACACATGGCGTTGCCGCACGCGCATTCGCTTGACGGTGTTCTACACCGTCGGTACGACAAGGAACGAATCCCCGGGCCGGCGTTCGGCACCTTGCGGCGGACCACCCCGCCCGCCGGCCCCGCCGCGAGCGGTCCGGGGGGCATGAAAAGGCTTTCCGGTGGATGTCGTACCCGGCCGGGGGGCTCGCTGCTGCCGGGGGCTGTAGCGCCTTCCCGCGCACGTGGGGGCTACGACCGGCCGGCGAGCGCGGGGAGGGCGGCGGACTCGGGCGTGAGGCGGGGCAGAGCCGGGTAGTCGGTGTAGCCGTCCGCACCGCCCGTGTACATCAGCCCCTCTTCACGGACCTGGTTGATCGGTGCGCCGGTCCGCAGGCGTTCGACGAGGTCGGGATTGGCGAGGAAGGAGCGACCCAGGGAGACGAGGTCCGCGCCGGCGGCCAGGAGTCGCTCGGCGGCCCGGCGGCCCCCGTCGGCCGGCAGGGGCTGTCCCCAGCCCAGCACCGGGTTCGCGATCAGCGTGCCCGGCCAGGCCCTGCGGAGGTCCCGGAAGAGCGGCTGGTCGGGGTCGGCGAACACCAGGTGCAGGTAGGCCGGCCCGATGTCGGTCAGGGCGGCGACCAGGGCCGGGTAGATGTCCTCGGTGTCGCCCTCCTCGATGCCGTTGACGGTCAGGCCGGGCGCGATCCGTACGCCGACCCGCTCGGCGCCGACCGCATCGGCGACGGCCCGCACCACCTCGACCGTGAAGCGGATGCGGCCGGCCACGGACCCGCCGTACCCGTCGGTGCGGTGATTGCTGCCCTTGGCCAGGAACTGGTGCAGCAGGTAGCCGTTGGCGGCGTGCACCTCCACACCGGCGAAACCGGCGTCGACGGCCTTGCGGGCCGCCGCGGCGAAGTCCGCCACGGTGGAGTGGATCTCCGCGGTGGTCATCTCCCGCGGCACGACGGCGGCCTGGCGACCCTTCGGCGTGTGGATCGGCTCCGGGAGGGGGACGGGCGAGGGGGCGACGGGCACGAGGCCGCTGTTGTCCGGGTGACCGACCCGCCCCCCGTGCTGCAGCTGGAGGAACATCCGGCCACCGGCCGCGCGCACGGCGTCGGTGACCTTTCGCCACCCCTCCACATGGGCTTCGTCGTGGATGGCGGTGATGTTCGGGTAGGTCTGCCCGACGGCGTTCGGCGTCGAGGCCTCGGCGATGATCAGGCCGGCGGAGGCGCGCTGCGCGTAGTAGGTGGCCATGATGGGCCGGGGGACGCCGTCGGCCGTGGCGCGGTTGCGGGTCATCGGTGCCATGACCAGACGGTTCGGCAGCTCCAGCGGACCGAGGAGGGCGGACTCGAAGAGGCGGGACTCGACAGGTGCGTTCGTCATGCCCGTACGGTAGAAGTTGACACCGACGTCAGAGTCAAGTCCGGCACCGGCATACGGGGGTGGGGAAGTGCGGATCGGTGAACTCGCCCGGCGCAGCGGGGTGAGCGAGAGATCGCTGCGCTACTACGAGACGCAGGGCCTCCTGGCGTCCGAGCGCACGCCCGGGGGGCAACGCCGTTTCGGCGAATGGGCGGTCGACCGCGTCATCCGCGTCCAGGCCCTCTACGCGGCCGGGCTCAACAGCAAGAAGATCGCACAGCTATTGCCCTGCATGCGGGACACGGACGGCGGTCCGAGCGAGTTGGCGACCCCGCAGCTGGTCGACGAGCTCAGTGCGGAGCGCGACCGCATCAACCACACCATCGCCGACCTGATCCGCTCTCGCGACGTCCTCGACGAAGTCATCTCAACCGCTTCTTCCCTCCTCCGCTCCGACCTCCGACTCGAACCCGCCGATGCCGCTGAAGGACGGGGCCTGCCGGCGCCAGCCGCCGCTGGAGGAAGCGACGGATCGGGGTGACGGCCGCCTCCCGCAGGGATCACCCCGATCGAAGGAATCGCCGAAGCACTCGATGCAATCTCGATTCCCAGGCTCTGTGGGGCGGCACTCGGGAGTGACGCGCCCAATGATTCCCCTGTGTGGTGTGACGCCCCTCCCCGGCCGGGAGGGGGGTCGGTGGCGTCGTCGTGTCCTGCCCGCAACTGCAAGCGGGTCGGGATCCGCCGGCCTCCTCGATTCGGCTTCCCCAGGCCTGGAGGCGGCGGATCCCCACTCCGGACCATGACGGTCTGGAGCAATCGCTCGCACAGATATCCAAGCCGCTGAATCGTGCTTGCGGTACGCAAGGCGTGCAGGAATTCTCGACGATCCGTGCAACTGGCGCCCGAGGCGCCGAGTTCGTGAGATCGGTCGCGGATTGCGCGACACCCGGAGGTGCGGACTTGCATCCGAGGGGTTACTGTTCTTCGCGGCCCCCAGGCGATCTCCGACCATCCGCACCGTTGCGGCGCGGTCTTTTCTGTTCGTTTCCCCTCACGTTTTCCTCGTGAGGATCGCCTTGGAAGGGCACAACCACTCGTGCGTATTCGCAGCTGGCTACCTGCGGCCACCCTGACCGCCGCACTCACGGCCACGGCCGGGGCACCATCGGCATCGGCAGACCCGGTCGATCCCTCCAACGTCGGTGCGGCGTTCACGGTCGAGGACGGCGCCCACCCGCCCCGCTCAGGCCTTGGGCCCGCCCTCCCGGGCGGCGTCGCGGCGGCAGGAGCGGCCGATCTCGGCAGCACCGGCTTCAAGGGGGTGAACTGGGCCGACGAGCGTGACAACTTCACCCCGGACGCGCTCGTGCTGTCGGGACTGGCGCCGACCGACGACTACGACACCGTCTATCTCAAGGCGAGCGCGGTGATCGAGGGCTTCCGGACCAAACTCGGCGCCAACACCGTGCGAATGCCCGTCAATCCGCACACCGTCAACGGGCCGGCCTGGCAGGCGTACAGGGGCGCCATCGACGCCGCTTCCGCCCACGACTTCAAAGTCATTCTCAGCTACTGGGAGTCTCCCAGCCCGACGACCGGCAAGCCCGACGGGCTCATCGACGACCGAGCGGCCTACGGGGACATGTGGAGGACGGTCACCGCTGCGTACGCCAGTGACAGCCGCATCCACTTCGAACCCATGAACGAACCCTTCGGGTACACGGCAGGCCAGTGGGCGGACGTCGCCGCCGCGTGGCTTCAGGAGCATCCGTCGGTTCCCCGCAGCCGGGTCTTCGTCAGCGGAGCCGGCTACAACGGCGACGTCAAACCGGTCTGCGCGGATGCACGCCTCGACGGCACGTACCTCTCCCTCCACTACTACGGCTTCTGGCACCCCGGTTGGACGAGCCCCGCCAAGTGGGCAGCGGAACTCAAGAGCAACATCGGGCGCTGCGCCGCGCGTACCGTCCTGGACGAGTTCGGCTCACTCATGACGACCGGTTTGGACTACGACGGTCCGTCGAACGGCGATGCCTCGATCGCGTACCTGCAGGCCACCACGGACACCGTCCGCGAGCTGAAGATGGGCTCCGTCCTCTGGCCGGGGCTGCGCACGGGCGACTGGTACTCACTGACCCGGATCGATCCCGCGAGCATCGGTTCCGACGTCAAGTTGCAGGTCACCAATCCCACGGGGCTGGACCGGCTCACCTGGGCATGGGGCGCCGGGGCGCCGGCCCGGCCGGCAGGAGCGATACGCGGGACCGGTTCCGGACTCTGTCTGGACGTCCCCGGCGCCGCGAAGGACAACGGCACCGGACTGATCATCTGGGACTGCAACGGCGGTGCCAACCAGCAGTGGACCTACACCGGAGCCGACGAACTGCGCGTCTACGGCGGCAAGTGCCTCGACGCCACCGCCGGTTCCGCCGCCAGCGCCAAGCTCGTCATCCGCGACTGCAACGGCGGCACCACCCAGAAGTGGACCATGGACGCCCAGCACGTCATCACCAGTCAAGCCAACAACCTGGTCGTCGACGTCGGCGGCGAAGCCACGGCCGGCGGCTCTGCCGTCGGTCTCTGGTACCGCAACGGCAAACCCAACCAGCTCTGGAACCACACCACAGGCTGACGACGACTGAGGTCGATCACCCGGGGAAACCACGACGTGTGCGGCGCTAGCCGCCCTCGGGCCGTGCCACGAGGGCAGCCGCGCGATGTTCGGTCGGGGTGACGCCGTACGCCTCCCGAAAAGCCCGGCTGAAGCCCGTGGCACTGGTGAAGCCCCATCGGAGCGCAACAGTCTGCACGGCCCGCCCGCTCGACTCCGGGCGCTCGAGAGCCTGGCGCGCGCCTTCGAGTCGGCCATGGCGAATACGGGCGGCCACGCTCATCGGCTGGTCCTGGAAGAGGTTGTACAGCGTGCGCAGGGAGATGTTGTGGTGGTCGGCGACCGCTCGCGGGGTCAACTCGGAGTCGCCGAGGTTGGTGTCGACGAACCGGATGATCCGCTGCAACATCTCCTGAGCGCGGGCTTCGGCCGGTGCATCCTGCGGACGGCCGAGCTGCTGCGCCAGACACGCGGTCGCCAAGTCGACGGCGATGGACTCCATGGCCGCCAGCTCCGGCCGTTGGCACGTTGCGCCTTGCGCGAGGAGGGTACTCAGGAAGCTCCTGAAGACCGCTGCGGTTCCGCGATCACCGCGGATGGGCTGCGCAAGGAGGCTGTCGACCCGTTCGGGGCGCAGCGCCAGAGCCGAACGGGGAATCTTCAGCACGGAGACCGAGGCCAGCCCGTCCGGGCTGCTCCCGTCGTTCTTCAGGGGCATCGAGCTGCTGGTCAACGCGAAGTCCCCGGCCCCCGTGATCACCGATCTGACGTCCCGTTGGGATATCTTCAGGCTCCCTCGCCGGACCCATGCCAATTGGTAGTCCTCGGGATCGCCCCGGCGGATGTCGGCCGCCGTGCGGCGTGACGTGACCGGCGAGAAGGTGAAGGTCGACACCCTCGTCGCACCGAGTTCCAGGTCGGTGATCCGCGCACGGAAGTTCGTCCGGTCTCCCGTGTCCATGCTGAACGGCATCAGCTCATCGGACACCGTGTCACGGAACCACTCGAACCGGTCTCTTCTTGACAGTCCGACATCCGACACGTCCAGCACGTCCATGCACGATCCCCAACTCCTGTTGCATACCGCACGATTATCGGCCCATGCCGGTAGCGCAACCGACCATTTACGCAGGCCGGACGGCCGGCGAGTCGCGCTCTCGGGCGGTCACCCTGCGACCCGATCGCGGGCCGGCCGCGCGTGCGCGGCCCGGGCCGGGCGGCTCCGCAGCGTCACCCGGTGGCCGATGCGTGTCGCGAAGGGTCAGGCGTGCGGCGTCGCGTGCCCGGTCGGTGCCCGCCGGGCGTGCAGCGGACCGTAGCGGAGGCCACGCCACAGGACGCGGGTCGGGGACGGGTCGTCGAGGGCGAGGCGATCGACCGGGACGGACCAGTACCGTACCGGGCTGGTGCAAGAGTTGACGGCCGGCCATCCGGGGTCCCCTTCGGCCGCGGACTCGGCCCAGGCCTTGGGCATGCGGCCGGAAAGGGCGCGGTCGTGGTCGTCGGGGGCCCCTCGGATGAGGAAGTCCTCGCCGGCGTCGTCCAGGTTGCCGAAGCCGCCCCCGACGCCAGCGCCCGCAGGGGCTCCGTGGCGAGCACCTCGCCGTCGACGACGGGCTGGAAGATCACCGGGGCGTAGGCGTGCACCGGAGTCACCGGATCGGTGGCGCAGCGTTCGGCGGCCCTGTCGGAGGCGGCCACGAGTGCCTCGGGCGGCACGGCCAGCAATCCTTCCGGCGTGGGTCCGTCCCGGCCTCCGCCGCGATCCGCCGGGTGACCGCCGCTGCAAGGCCGGGCGAGTACAGCGGGTGGGGCACACTGTGGGCGACGGCCCGCCGGACCGGCCCCCGCGTCCGCTCCATGGCCATCAGGCAGACGACCGCGCGCGGGCACGGGGCTGCGGCTCCCGGAACCGCAGGACGCCGAGGGCGCGGCGGCATACGGGATCCCGAGAACGGCGGTCACGCCGTCCTCGTCAGCCTCCCTCCCCCGCACCAGGCCGCTCGACGTCCGGAAGGTCGCTCCGTACTCACAAGATCGTTCAGTCATCAGGGGCAGTCTCGCCCAGGACTCCTCAGAGCCGCCGGAAGGCACGGGTAGCGGTGGCATCGCCCGCGGTGTGGACCATGCTCAAGCCGCCGTCCGGAGCGAACGTCCACGTGGTGCGGGCTTCCACACCGTCCACCCGCTGTACCTGGACCAGGCGGTCCCGCTCGACGGTGATCGTCGTGGCGCTCGTGCGGCCGTCCATGGTCTTCTCCGTGAACTCCACACCCGAGGTGAACACCAGCTCGACCGTGTTGAAGGCGGTGACCGTCCGGATCGTCCACTCCTCGCCGTCGACCGCGACCTCGACGGTGGGCGGCCTGCTGGTGTTCGCCAGCTTCCGCGTCACCGTCCCCACGCTCACGGCCTGCAGATACGCGTCGAAGTTCTCCGACGACGTCATCTCGAACGTGCCCACGCAGTCCACCACAACCCGCCCCTGCCACTCGAAGACGATCAACAGCGCGCAGCGTAGGCTCCGCGCCCGGCGTCGACCTGGAGGCCTGCTGGGGCGCGCTGTCCCGCCTCGCCCACGAGCCCGCCGACGGCACGGACTCCCGGGCCCGTGCGGCGCGCCCGGTTCAGGAGAGGATCTCGACGTAGCCGGCGGTGCCGTGGACGCGGATGCGCTGGCCGTCCCGGATCAGCCGGGTGGCGCGGTCCACGGCCACGACCGCCGGCAGGCCGTACTCGCGGGCGATCACCGCTCCGTGTGTCATCAGGCCACCGACCTCCGTCACCAGGGCCGCGGCGCCGACGAACAGGGGTGTCCAGCTGGGGTCGGTGAAGGTCGTCACGAGGATGTCGCCCGCCTCGAGGTCGGCGTCCGCGATGTCGAGGACGACACGGGCCCGCCCCTCCACGGTCCCTGCGGAGACCGGGAGCCCGGTCAGTGCTCCGGGCGGCACGTCCTCGCGCCGGTACGCCCCGGTGAGGGCTTCGCCCTCCGAGGTGAGCACCCGGGGCGGGGTGAGCGCCTCGTGCGACCGGAACTCCTCCTTGCGCTCCCGGATCAGCTCGCCAAGCCGACCGGCCCGCGCGGACCGGTCGTCGGCATCGGACGCGGGTGCGGATGCGGCATCGGACGCGGATGCGGATGCGGACGCGGACGCGGACGCGTCACGGCGCACGAGGTCGCGGAGCTCCTGGAAGGTGAGGTAGAAGACGTCGTCCCGCTCGGGTAGCACGCCGGCCCGCACGAGGCGCGCGGCCTCCCCGAGCAGGGCCCGCTTGTAGAGGAAGTAGCGGCTGACGATGCCGTACTTGGGGTACTCGCGGTACCCGATGAAGGCGCGGACCGTGTCGATCATCCGTTCGGTCTCGTCGGCCTTGCGGTTGCCGTCAGGCAGGGCACGCAGGCGCGCCAGTACGTCCTGGGCCTTGGCGTGCGCCTTCCGGCAGCCGTCTTCGAAGCGGCGGGCGGCAGCGCCGGCCTCGAAGTTCCTGACGTTGTCGAGGATCACGGGTACGAGGGCGCCGGGGCGCTCGTGCCAGCGCGGCCTGGTGATGTCGATCTCGCCGACACAGCGCATGCCGTACCGGGTGAGGTAGTCCTCGATGGCCTTCCGGGCTCCGGGCCCGCCGGGGAGCCCGGTGAGTCCGTCCAGGAAGCCGCCGTCCACGACGCCGCGGTCGTGGACGTCCTGGAGGAACGCGACCACTTCCGGGTGCGGGCGGACCACGTCCGCGACGTCGAGCAGGTCCAGCCCCATCTCCGAAGTGATGTTGCCGGGGGCGGACAGGGTGAGGGTGTCGGCGGCGTTCTTCTCGCCCAGCCAGTCGTGCAGTGTGTCGTTGAGCCACCACGTGGCCTCCATGCCGGCCATGATCGCCCGCATGTTCAGCGGGTCGCCGACCACCCGCTTGTGCTCCTCGAAGGCCTCTTCCAGAAAGTCGAACAGCTCCGGTCCGCTCTTCGACCGGAGGTCGCGCTCCAGCGCCGCGACGGACGTCCGGCTGCGCTCGATCAGCTCGCCGACCACGGCGGGATCGGTCTCGACCGCGCCGGGCGCACCGCTGCGCCCGCCCCCGGCCGCCGGAACCCCGCCGGGTTCCGTGTCCGGGAGCGACGGGACGAAGTCACCCCGTTCGAGGACGGTTTCCAGGGCGTCCCTGACCAGGGGATCGCCCTTCCCGATGACGTCCAGGAGGCCGGCCCGGGTCGCGGGTGCGGCGAGGCGCGCCGTGACGTCGACGAACAGCCGTCCGCCGGCCTCGTGCATCGGCACCATGGCCGTCATCTGCCACATCGAGTAGCCCAGGGGCTTCATGGCGTCGGTCATCATCTGCCCGTGACCGACCGAGACGTAGACGTGGTTGTCCTGGTCGTCCGCCCCCGGGACGGGGAAGAGCGTCGTGATCGGGCGGCTCTGCACGATCCGGAAGCCGCCGTCGGCATCCAGACACCATTCGATGTCCTGCGGCCGGCCGAAGTGGGCTTCGATGCGCCGTCCGAGCCGCACGAGTTCCAGGACCTGCGGGTCCGTCAGCGCGGGCTGCTCCTGCTGCTGCCGGCCGACCGCCACCTCCTCCGTACCGCCGCCCGGAAGGGGCTGCACGGCACGCTGTTTGGCGGCGATCGTCCGCGAGACGACCTCGCCGTCGCGCACCGCGAAGACGTCCGCGTTGACCAGGCCGGAGACCAGGGCCTCGCCGAGGCCGAAGCCGGCGTCCACGGTGGCGACCTTCCGGTTTCCCGACACGGGGTCGGCGGTGAACAGGATTCCGGACGCCCGGGGGAACACCATCCGCTGCACGACCACGGCCATGTGGACCGCACGGTCGTCGATTCCGTTGCGCCGGCGGTAGGTGACGGCCCGTTCGGTGAACAGCGATGCCCAGCACCGGCTGACGTGCCGGAGGACCTCCGCAGGCCCCACGACGTTCAGGTACGTGTCCTGCTGGCCCGCGAAGGAGGCCGTGGGGAGGTCCTCGGCGGTCGCGCTGGAACGGACGGCGCAGGGGACGTCCGCACCGAGCCGGGCGAACCCGTCGGTGACCGCCGCCGCGAGATCTTTCGGGAGCTCGACGTCCTCGAGGGCGCGGCGGATCCGCGCGCTCAGCGTGCGGACCCCGTCCCGGTCGTCCGGGTCGACGCCGGCCAGCCGGTCGAGCAGATCCGTGAGCGACGGCGCGCCCGCCACGACGCGCCGGAAGGCGTCCGTGGTCACGCAGAAGCCGTCCGGCACGCTGACGCCCTCGATCCGCGACAGGGCGCCCAGGTGCGCGCCCTTTCCGCCGACACGCGCGATGTGTGTCGCGTCGATCTCCTGCAGGTCCACCACGTACTGCTCGATCACTCGCTACCCACCTCTGGGACGACGGCTGAGGAACGGCCCGCCCACGCCGTGCGCGTCTGCGCGGGCCGTGGCGTGCGGGCCTGAGGTCGACGATTGTGCGTCGTGGTGGGGGCCTTGCCGCAAGGCCCCCCGTGCGCTATACGTTGAAGAGGGCAAGGAGATCACTCTCCTTGCCTTCGCGCTGTCCCGGGCCCGTGCGGGGCGGCGCACCGGCCACCCGCGGCCGCCACGAGGAGCGGTCCGGTCCGGTACGGGCGTCACCGGGCGTCGAGCCGGATCAGTGACGGCGGGCGTCGGCGGCCGTACCCCGCTGGCCCGCCGCCACGTCGGTGACGTCGAGGAACACCTGGTCCAGTTCGTTCCAGCGGCTGCGCGCCTCGGTGCGGATGCGCACCATGGCATCTTCGACGGTCTCGCTGTCGTAGCCCGGGTTCAGGTCCACCCGCGCGGCCAGCATCACCGAGTCGATGCCCAGCCGCATGGTCAGCAGCGCGGTGACCGAGTAGATCTCCGGCTGGCCCGTCAGGAACTCCCGCACCTCCCGCTGCATGCCCGGGTCGGCCGCCTCGCCGATCAACTGCACGCGGGCCGCCCGCCCGAGCGTGTAGGCCACGTAGACCAGCAGTAGGCCGATCAGGATGGAGGCGCACGCCTCGTAGACGATCTCGCCCGTCGCCATGTGCAGGGCCATGCCGACGATCGCCAGGACCACTCCGGCGCAGGCCGTGCCGTCCTCGGCCAGGACGGTCCGCAGGGCGGGATCGCGTCCCGCCCGGATCTCGGCCGTCATGCCGTGGCCGGCCGTCCGCGCGGCCCTGCGCACCTGGACCAGCGCCCGGGCGAGCGAGGCTCCCTCGGCGGCCAGGGCGACGACGAGGACGGCCAGCCCGATCAGGTAGCCCTCGCGCGATTCGGATCCGCCGGACCGGAAGGCCTCGATGCCTTGGAAGACGGAGAAGCACCCTCCCGTCACGAAGATCCCGACCGCGGCGAGCAGTGACCAGAAGAAGCGCTCCATTCCGTAGCCGAAGGGGTGGCGCGCGTCCGCCGGGCGCCGGCTGCGCTTGAGGGAGGCCAGCAGGAAGACCTCGTTGAGACTGTCCGCGATCGAGTGCGCCGCTTCCGACAGCAGAGCGGGGGAACCCGCGATCGCGCCGCCGACGCCCTTGGCGACGCAGATGGCGAGGTTGGCGGCGAGGGCGACCCAGACGGTCCTGCGCGTCTCGTCGTCCCGCCCGACATCGGACGGGGTGCCCGGCCCGTGGCCGGCGCCCTGCCCGGGCCCGTCGGCCGGCGCGCGGTCCTCCACGGGCGACGGTTCCTGCTTCGTCATCCCCGTACGACCGCACGCACGCTCTCGACGCTGCCGCAGGCGGTCGGGAGCCGCCGGTCGCCCTCCCGGGGGTAGGCCGCCCCGAGCTCGTCCCTGCGCGCGTCGGGAGCGTTCTCGCGGGTGCCGTCGCGAACGGTCCGCTCGATCTCGTCGATGTGGTCCTCGAGGAGCGCGGCTACGACGTCCTCGTTGCCCTGCGTGTCCGCGGCCATGCCGCATCCCTCCTTTCGCGGGGCCGTCCTGCGCTTCACAGGGCGCATGCTCGGGGGCACCGCGTTCAAACCCCTGTGCCCCGCCACCCGCCGGACGGCCCGCCGGCGACGTCCCGCCCGGACGGGAGCGCAGTGGCCCGAATCCGGTTCCGACCGGTGCTGTGAGGGGGCACTACGCTGGCGTGATGGGTGTGGGGATAGAAGTACTGATCGTGGACTGGGCGCGGGTGGAGGGGATGGAGCCCGACGGCCGACAGGACCTGCTGATCGACGCGGCGTTCGGCGAGGCGTACGGCGACGACCTCCACGAGCACGGCTGGTCGTGCTCCGCGCAGCCGGGTGAGGACTGGTTCCGCAGGTACGCCTTCCAGAACACCCTCGGCTCGTACAAGGCGCACTTCTGGGCCGCTCACCGCTGGGACCACATGCGCGAGCTGGTCGAAGCGCAACTGCGCGACGTGCTCGACCCGTTCAACGACGCGCTCTTCTGGCACGGTCTCGAGGACACCACCGGGGCCGGCTCGGGACTGCCCGAGGAACCGTCCACCTGGGACGTGGACCTGCTGCTGTCCCGTCCGCCGGAACACGTACCGGTGATCTGCGGCTGGTGGCGGCAGGCGGCACCCCGACTGGAGCTCCTGCGCGCTCCCTTCACGCAGGCCGACCCGGACCACGGTGGGTGGATCACGACCTTCGAGGCCTTCGCCCGCTTCCTCGCCGACTGGGGAGAGGTGGTCACGGAGGCGGAGCGCCGCGGCTGGGGCGTGCTCGGCCTGCGCTGCTGAGTGCGGGCGTGGCGTCGCCACCAGTAGGGCATCCCAGCTTCCCCGTGGCGCGCACGGTCCCCTGGCTGGCGTGGGCCGTCCCGTCTCAAGGTCCCTTCCCGGCCATAGCGTGGTGCCCGTTCTCGCACGGCGCGGAGCACCGCACACCAAGGAACAGAGCCCCCACGGGGGTGGAGCCCTGTCCCGGTACGCAACCGCGGTGAGCTCGACGTGAGCCGCAACGCCGAACGCAGCGTCCTCGCGTTCACGGGCCCAGCTGTCCTGCTCGTGAGCTGGTGGTCGAGGCGCCGGTAGCCGCGTCCGTCGCCGTGCCGGTCCACGAACAGCACCGCATCGCATCGCCCGGCGTGCCGAGCGCGGCCCGGTGGCTGAAGGAGGCGGTCCGCCGTCCACGGTCCGGCCACCGCCCGTCATCACTGGTGCCGTCGTGTGCGTGGGTGTGTAGCCGAGACCGTCGTTGATCTGTCTCATGTGCGTGTTGCTGTCGGCGGTGTCCGTCAGGAGGCCACCAAGGTCCGGATAGTCCCTACGGGCCTGTCGGATCGACTCGGCCTTCATCCAGCGGCCGAGGCCGTGTCCTCGGTGCTCGGGCAGCACACCGGTGCCGTAGTGCTGGCCGTCACCTGCGCCGTTGCCGGGGATGACGAGCTCGGTGAACCCGGCGATCGAGCCGTGGCGTGCACGGAGCCGAGCAGACGGAGTGCTTCGGCGCTCGGGCCGGCCGGGTCGGCGTGGTAGACGATGAGCTGCTGGCCTGGGGCGTCGCGTACGTCGAAGGCGTGGTAGGTCAGGTACAGGGCGCCGACGTCCGGGTGGAGGAAGTGTTTGGCCGCGCGGGTCTTTCCGCGCACCGTGTGGGTGCTCCAGAGCCGGGCGAAGTCCGTACTTCGTTCGGTGAGTGCGCCGACGAGGGCGCGCAGCCGGGGGTTGCCGGGTTCCAGGCCGGCGGCCTCGCGCAGATGGCCCACGACGGCCTCGGCCGTGTGGTCCCACCGGGCGTGGAAGCGGCGGCCCGCCGGGTCCAGGAAGACCATCGCGGCCAGGTTGTCCGCCCGGTCGAAGGGGGAGTACAAGGCTTCGGCGAGGGCGTTGGCGGCCAGGATCTCGAGCGTTGCGTCGACGACGAACGCGGGGGTGTCGGGGTAGCCGTCGATCAGGGTGCGCAGGGCGGGGTCCACCCGGACCGCGCCGGCCGAGTACGGGCGGGACGGCGCCGTGCCGGCCAACCGGTGCAGATGGGCCACGGTGTCGGTGTCCAGCAGCAGGGCGCGACCAAGGGCGTCCACGACCTGCGCCGAGGGGTGGCGCTCGCGCCCCTGCTCGAGGCGCGTGTAGTAGTCGGCGTTCACCCCCGCCAGTACGGCGACTTCCTCGCGGCGCAGCCCGGCGACCCGCCGTACGCCGTGGCTTGCCATGCCGACGTCGTCGGGCCGGACGGCGGCGCGGCGCGCGCGCAGGAAGTCTCCCAGGTGGTTGTCGCTCACCGACCCAGGCTAGGCCGCTCACCGCAGGGGGTGCCCGGGTGTGCCGCACCCAGGCGGCTCCCGGCCTGGGCGGCGGCCGGGACCCGGCCGAGACTCGGTGCTCTGCCGAGACAAGGAGCGGGAAATGTCGAGTACCCACACGGCCAAGGTCATCGCCGTCACCGGAGCGAGCAGCGGGATCGGTGAGGCGACCGCGCGCCGACTCGCCGCCGACGGCCACTGCACGCTCCTCGGAGCACGCCGCACCGAGCGTCTCGATGCGCTCGCCGGGGAGATCGCCGCCCTGGGCGGCACGGCCGCGGCACGGCGGCTGGACGTCACCGACGCCGCCGATGTCCACGCCTTCGTCCAGGCCGCCCGTGACCTCTACGGGCGGGTGGACGTGCTGGTCAACAACGCCGGCATCATGCCGCTCTCGCCGCTGGAGCAGCTCAGGACCCAGGAGTGGGACCGGATGATCGACGTGAACCTGCGGGGAGTCCTCAACGGGATCGCCGCGGCCCTGCCGGTGATGCGTGCCCAAGGCGGCGGGCACATCGTGAACGTCGCCTCCGTCGGGGCGTACGAGGTCGTGCCCACCGCCGCCGTCTACTGCGCCACCAAGTTCGCCGTCCGCGCGATCAGCGAGGGACTTCGCAAGGAGTCCGCCGGCGACATCCGGGTGACTATCGTCTCGCCCGGTGTGACCGTCTCCGAACTCGCCGACGGCATCGCGGACCCGACCGCCCGGGAGGCGATGCGGAGCTACCGCTCGGTCGCCCTGCCGGCCGGCGCCATCGCGGACGCGATCGCCTACGCCGTCTCCCAGCCACCGGAGGTGGACGTCAACGAGGTCGTGGTCCGTCCCAGCGCGAGCGCCCGGTGAAGCGGGCCGGGCGTCCTTGCCCCAGGTGCAGCGCGGTCGACGACGGCCTTGACCGTCCGGCGCACCGGCTGCGGGCCCCAGAGGACGAGGAGTCTCCGCGCGCCCTGATGACCCGTGGCTGGCGGGCCCTGGACCGCAAGGACCGGGCGGCCTGGGCCGCTTGCTGGGCCGAGGACGCCGTCAGCGGCCCCTACGACCGGGCCTTCCGCCGAGACCCCGGGCAGGGGTGGCTCCTGACCCGGCAGCAGCTCGGGGTCTGGTGGACCGACGGCGACGCGCCCCGAGACGCGTTCGCACCGCGGTGATGCACGGGCTCGGCAGTCGTCAGCGGTCGGCACCGAGCTGCGTGGGACCTCGCCGTGGACGACGCCGAGCGCCGAGCGCCGGGGCCGGGTCCGGGTCCGGGTCCGGGTCAGCAGTCGGCCCGGGTCAGCGCAGGGGACGCAGCGCGACGAGCACGTTCTCGTTCTGGTCGCGGGTGACGAAGAGGCCCGAGCCGGCCACGGAGGTGTGCTGCGGGACCTCGACCCCGGCGCCGAGCACCTTGGCGTCGCCGGTCGCCGTCTTCAGGTCGAGCCGGGCGACCACCCGGTCGGACGTGTCGCCGACGACCGTGCCGTAGGCGGCGCCGTCGTCGGCGACGGCACCCACCGCGATCGTCTTGCGGTTGCCATCGCCCTGCAGGCAGACGCCCTGCTTGCGCTCGAGGTCGAAGGCGACGGGGCCGGCGGCGAGGTAGCGGCCCGAGGGCGAGGTGACGACCGGGTAGTCGCGGTAGATGCCCTGGGAGGTGACGGTGGGGAAGTCGTCGTACGCGCACTCCATCCGGGCGAGCGGGGCGCCCGAGCCGACCTCGTGCACGGACCACACGGTAGGCCCGTCGGAACCGTTCTTCTCGGTGCCGTGCCACTGTGCGAGGAAGCGGCCGCCGGCCACGCCGTAGACGTCGCCGTTCCAGGAGTCGGAGAAGCCGAAGGAGTACGTCCGTGCCGCGCCCGCCGGCATGACGGCGTCGCTGAACCAGCCGCCCGGGACGCCGAAGCCCTGGCCGAGGCCGACCAGCGGGCCCTTCGGGCCGACTGCGACCACCCGGCTCCAACCGCACTCCAGGGACTTCCCCTCGCACTGCTTCAGCAGCCCGGAGGGGTGCCCGAAGGTGGTCACCTTGCCGCTGATCAGATCGACGGTGGCCCCCCGGCCCGGGTAGCGGCCGTGTTCGCCGTGGGCGACCAGGACCCGGCCGCCGTCGGCGCCCACCCGCCAGCCGCCGTCGTCCGCCTTCACCGTCACCGGCACGTCGATCTCCCGCAGCGGCTTGCGGCCGGTGGCCTGGCCGTCGGCGGCGTCGAACACGGCGAGGCGGACCACCTCGGTGCCCTCGTGCAGGTCGTCCTTGCCCACCGTTCCGTGCGCGGACACGACCACGAACTTCCGGCCGTCCTGCTCGACGCCGAGCACGGCCGGGATATCGTCCTTGTCCGCGTACTCCAGCGGCAGCGGCGGCTTCCAGACCGCCGAGGTCCACAGGAGCTCTCCGGTGTCGGCGGCCCTGGTCCGCACGGCGAAACCGCCGGCGTCGCCCACCGTCAGTACGGCCACGCCCTCGGCACCGGGCAGGACCGCCACCGGCGCGTCCGCGTTCTCCGGGACCCAGGGCAAGGACTCGTCCCAGCCCTTGGCACCGTCGTAGGCCGGCGGCACGGCCAACCTGGCCGGCGCCTTGGCGTCCGCGCTCGCCGTGCCGCCGGGACGGCCGGTGTCGTCCGGGCTCGGCGCGTTGCTGCAGCCGCCCAGCAATGCGGCCGTCAGCACGGCGGCCAGGGCGGCCGTCGCCTTCGTCGCGCGCATGAGTGTCTCCCTCGCAAGAATGATCAAAGAGCGCCGAGACTAACAAATTGACGCATAGTCACCGCCGGACGGCGGGTGCCCGCAGGCGGCCTCCCGGAGCCGGTGCCGGTCGCACAGGGTCCCTGGGGCGGTCAGGGCGTGGTCGGCGAAGAGGGCTTCGAGGCGGGCGCGGCGGTCGACGTACGGGAGGGTCAGGCACTCACCAGCACGGCCCCGCCCGGGTCGGTAGGGCCCCGCGGGTGCGGCCTGCTGCCGGTGGCCGGCTACGCATGCGTTTGTCGGCCGGGAGCGGCCGCCGCGGTGGGGGTGAGCGGGGTGGCGACGCGTCGGGCGTCAGGGGTCACGGAGTCCGCCTGTGCAGGTCGAGGTGGCCCGCCGGCCGGAACCCGACGCACCGCTCGGTCGGCCACGGCACCCTCAGGTCTTGTCGCACTGGGGTGAAGCTTCTGGGCTGACGTTCCATTCTTCGACGCTCACGGCGTTGGGCCTGCCTGACGGCTTCCAGGGCTCCGGTCCTGGTCAGCCCTCTGCCGCTGATGCGCTCCCACGCGTTGCCGTTCGGGTCCATGAACTCCAGCCGGATCTTCGCCAGGTCGCCCTCCGTGAGCGTCACGGAGGGCTCCTCGGCCACCATGGAGGCCTGCAACGACCAGTCTGGGATCAGGAGGGACTTGCACGGCTTCACGAGGTCCAGATCCCAGAACACCTTGCGCTCGGGAAGCGTGAGCCGCATCGGTATCACGCGGGAGTTGCCGTTCACCACGCGCAGTACCGAGTCATCCCAGTAGAAGTCCACCAGGTTGGCCAGCTGACGAAGGTGCTATCCCCGCGCGTGACACCGCCGGCTGCGCAGCGCCGGGCCGAGGCCGGCGGAACGCTCCACGCACGGGAGAGGGAGAGGAGCGTCCACCGGCCCGTGCGGCTGGTCCTGCGCGGGTTCGTGCGGGCCCGCGGCGGCCGTCCCGGGTGCCGTCCCGGGTGCCGCGGGCCCGCGCGGCCCGGGAGAATGGCCGTGGCGGAGCGTACGGACGCCCGTCCGTGGATCAAGGAGAGGCAGGGCAGCCGATGGCGGCGGTCAGGGTGCACCAGGCACTGGAGGACGCGGAGTTCGACTTCGTGATGGCGCACGTCGAAGGGCCGGTGCTGGCCTACTTCTGGGGCGTGTGGTCCGAGGCCTGCAAGGAGCTCGAGCCGGTCCTGCGCGAACTGGCCCGGGAGTACGCCGGCCGCCTCTCGCTGGTCCGCACGGACATCGTCCGCTGCCCCGCCACCACCCGCCGCTTCGAGGTCAAGTCCGCCCCCACCCTCGTCGTCATCCGCGACTGCAAGACGGTGGCCACCGCCACCGGCCCGATGACGGCCGCCGAGGTCAGGGCTCTGGTCGAGCCGTACCTCTAGGGAGCCGGACCCCGGCCGGCGGATGCCGGGCCTCGCCCGCGAACGGCTGCGGGAGGACCTACGCACGAGCCGGATGGGGTCGTCCTCTTCTCCCGGGATACGGTGCTGTCATGTCTCGATCAGTCGAAACCGCATCAGTCCCGTCTCCCGTCACCGCGGACGACGTCGACCTTGCCGTGCGGCTCGCCGTGGGCATCCTTCGGGACGCGCCCCCGGAGGCATGGCGCAGTAAGGCCGGCTCGCTGGCGTGGGACTGCTGGGAGACCGTCGAGCACCTCGCCAACGACCTGTTCTACTACGCCGTGCAGCTGGGGCCGCAGAGCCCGCCGCTGGACACCCACGTGCCTTTCGCGTTGAGCCGGAAGAGGCAGGACGGACCCATGGTCTTCGTCCACGCGGACCGTGACGCGGGTCCGGCCGGCCTGGTGCAAGTGCTGGAGGCGTGCGGCGCGCTGCTGGTCTCCATGGTGCGCACGACGCCGCCCGAGGTCCGCGCCCACCACGCCGCCGGGGTGTCGGACCCCGAAGGCTTCGCGGCGCTGGGGCTGCAAGAGGTGCTGGTGCACATGCACGATGTGGCGGAAGGCTTCGGGCTCGCCTGGACCCCTCCCTCCGCTCTCTGCTCGCGGGTGCTCGCCCGCCTGTTTCCAGAGGCTCCGGCCGGCGCGGATCCCTGGCTCACCCTGTTGTGGGCCACCGGCCGCGCCGAACTGCCGGGGCACCCTCGTCTCACCACGTGGCGCTCGGACAGCACACCGCGGCCGTAGGAGCGGATCGGCTTCAGCCGCGGCCCCGCGGCCAGGCCGATCCCGGAGTCAGGTCGGTGTACAGCATGTGGTGGTCCGAGTACGGGCTGGGGCGGACGCGGTGGGTGGCCGGGGTGATGCCGCGCAGGAAGACGTAGTCGAACTTGCTGTTCCAATCGGTGGTCACCGTGCAGGCGTCGTCGCCACCGGTCGGGGGCCGGCAGCCAGGGTCCGCGTCCGTGGCCAGGGCCCACATCGGCCCGAGTTCGGGCGCGTCCGGCACGGCGTTGAAGTCGCCGAGGACGACCGCACGGTCGTAACGGGCGACTTCCGCGGCGAGTACCGCCACCTGGCCCGCCCGCACCTCCTCCTGCCGACGCTCGGCGAGGTGGGTGTTGAAGACGCGGACGGGCCGGCCGCCCACCAGCGTCGTAACGGCCAGGTATCCGCGGTCCTCGGAGCCGCCGTCGGGGTACTCGACGCTCACGCGGTCCGTCATCGGCGTCGCCGACAGGATCGCCTGGCCGAAGCCGCCCGGCCGCCACGGCAGCCCCCCGCAGCGGTTCCAGTTCCGCAGGACCGGCCCGTACGCGACCCGGTAGACCAGCCCGTAGACCTCCTCCAGGTACGTACGGATCTGCTCGACGTCACGTACGCACGCCTCCTGCAGGCCGATGACCTGCGGCGCGTACGTGGCGATCTCCGTCGCCCGGCCGAAGTCGTGCCCTCTCCCGCACGGATTGCAGGTGTTCCACGTACCGACCCGGCCGGGTACGACCTCCTCGGCGGCGTCGAGCGGCAACAGCCCGGTGGGAGGGACATCGCCCGTCGGCGCGCCGGGGCCCAGGAGCAGCACCATGCAGACCGCGGCCAGCGCGCCCGCCGCCCACCGCACGCCCCTTCTCAGCACCGTCGCCTCCCCGAGTGGACGCACGTCATCACACGGCGCGCCGGCCGCGCGGCTCTTGCCCCCGCGGTGCGGTGGCTCTGTCCAGGACGGCCGAGACCGCGGTCACGAGCCTGTCTCCGGCGTGGTCGACGCTGCCGTTCTGGGCGCTGATCTGGGCGCCTTCCAGGAGGAAGGTGATCTCCGCGGAGGCGTCGTCGGGTACGTGCGCACCCGCCCGCTCGCACATGGCCGTGAGGCGACGCCGCTGGTCCGCCTTGTGGTTCTCGATCAGCCGACGGGCCGGATGGCCGGGGTCGGGCAGGCCGGCGACGGAGTTGACGAAGGGGCAGCCCCTACGGGCGACGTCCGGCAGGCCTTCGGCGAAGAAGCGCGCCGTCCCCAGTACTTGGGCCCGGCCGTCGTCCGGGTGCGCGGCTTCCACGTGGTCGAGGGCGGTCGAGTACCCGGCCGCGACGATCCTCAGCCACTCCTCGATCAGCGCGTCCTTGGTGGCGAAGTGACGATAGAGCGCCATCTTCGTGGTGTCCGCCCGTTCGGCGACGGCCTGGACCCCGACGGCCCTGATGCCCTCGCGGAGGAAGAGCTCCTCGGCCGCGTCGAGGATGCGTTCGCGGGGTGGCAGGCGGGCGATTCTCGAATTCCGGCCCGGCCTCGGGAAGTTGCTCGTCACGGCGTGTCTCGCTTCGCTTCGTTCACGTTGACCGGCGGCCCTCGGATCATGTTACGTTACCGACCCCTCCCGAGCGATACCGGTCGGTATCGCTCGGGAGGGGTCGGTAACAAGCGTGGCCGCCGTGGAGCTGGCGAAATACGCCCGGTGGGCCGGCTCGAGCACCAAGATCCCGGTCACTCTCGCGCCGGGGCCTCGGCCACCGCTTCTCCGGCTCCGGGTGCGACGCCGGCGCCTCGGAGCCGCCGGTTCGGCGGGCCCGCACGGTCGGCTCCCAGCGGGGTCGGGGGCACGGGCTCTGCGGCGGTGGCGGCGCGGGCCAGGGTGGTGCGCACGTGACGGACGGCCCGTTCGGCGTCCAGGAGTTCGGCGGGGGTGGGCGGGACGGTGCCGAAGGAGGCGCGTCGGTCGGCGGACAGGGCCCGCCAGTGCAGGACGGGCACGAGAGCGGTGCTCGCCTGAGCCAGGAACCACGCCAGCTGCCCGTGGGTGCGCGCGGTACCCGGCGCGAGGACGGCCAGGGCCCCACGCAGGTGCTCGAGCCGCTCGATGGCCGCCAGCGCCTCCCACCCGGCGGTCGGGCCGACCGCTTCGGCAAGACCGGCGGCGGTCCGCCGGGCCAGCTCCGCATCCTCCTAGCCCAGCACCCACACACCCTCGCGAGTTCCGGCCGCCGGGAGCGGGCGGCGGCGTTCCCCGGCGTGGCGACGTCCCGCCGCCGGGCGACATCCGCGGCGTGCGCCCGGGCCGGCCGCCGTGGCGCACACACCCCAGCGGGGTGGAGCACGCCGCCGGACGGCTTCGGGAGCGGGGGTGTAGCGTACGACTTGAACGCGTTCAAATAAGGGGGGTTCATGGAGACGCTGACGGCCGAGACACCGAGAAGCCTGTGGAGCGACCGCACAGTGGTGATCAGCACCGCCTTCGCGGCAGTGCAGACGGCCCTGTGCTGCCTGGTGTGGATGGTGGGCGCGACGATCTCGCAGGACTCGTACGGTGACACGGGCATCGGCATCGGCATGCTCGTCGGGACGGTGGTCTTCCTGCCCGTCGCTGGAGCGCTCGTCCTCGCGGGGGCTCTGGTAGAGGCCTTCCTCTTCGCCGTGCCGCTGGTGTGGCTGGGGCAGCGGCTGACACGACGGTGGGGTGCGTCGACCCTTCTGTGGGTGCTCGCCGTCCCGGCGGCCGCAGCGTTCGTCCTCGCGGGTCTGCTCGCGGCCGGCGGGGCCCCGTTCCGGCCCGCGTGGGCCCTGAGCACGGGCTGGGCGGTGCTGCCGGCGGTCGCGGCCCACTGGCACACCACCCACGGCCTCTCGGGCAGTGGCACGGCGTCCCGGGTGGGCGCCGCGCTCGCCGCGGCGATCACGCCGCTGATGCTGCTCGTCGCCACCGCGGACGCCTCGGGCCTCCTCGCCGGCCCCTACCACGCACCCGAGCTCGGCGCCCGGGGCTACGTCGGCACCTGGTCCGAGGGCGGGATCCGGCTGCACCTCGAAGAAGGCGGCCGCGCCGTCCTGACCGAGGTGCCCTACGACGACATGGCTGTGCCGAAGTCCTGTACGGGCCGGGGATCGTGGCAGCTGCGCCCGGCCGAGACGGACGGGCGGGAATCGGTGGAACTGGACGTACCCGCCTGCGACGGCATCTCGTCCTGGCCCTGGGACGTGGGCGGCACGACCGCCCGACCCGAGCTCTTCATGACCCTCGGAGACCCGGACACCGGCGAACTCCACATACTCCACAAGGGATAGGGCGACGCCTTCACACCTGTGCCACACCTGCCTGACCGGGCCTTCCTCGCTCCTCACGCGCCGCCCCGGCCCGCGGACCGCCGTCGACGCGCCCCGACCCACCGTCCCGGCCACCGCCCTCAACGACGCCCGGCCCCAGGGCTGAACGGCCACCGGACCGCCGGACCACCCCACGGGGGAAGGCGACATGACGAGAACCCGCACGTACGCCGCCCGGATCGCCGCCACGACCGCCGCGCCGGTCACTGGTCTGTTCGATGCCGGGACGACGGCTGAATCACACGGTCACGGGCCGACGTACTCGAAGACGCCGCCCTGCGGGTGTCGCAGCACCGCACGGCGGCCGTTGGGTGTGGGCTGAATGGGCATCACGATTTCCGCCCCTCCCGCCTCGGCCCCCTCGACCGCTGCGTTCAGGTCGACGACAGCGAGGGTCGCCGCCACGCCTGCCACACGCTGCACCGCCTCATCGGGCCCGGCGAACAGCAAGAACGGCCCGACGCTCGCCAGGTCGACCCCGGAAAAGGCGAACCGCGATGCGGTGCTTCCGGTCAGCTGCTCGTAGAACGGCACGGCCGCATCCAGGTCCTCGACACGCTGACGCACGACCACTGAATCGATAGCCATGGTCAATATCATCACATCTTCACGCGTGCCTGCGAAGGCCGTCCGGCTCACGGACTTCGTCGAACGCTTCCGTCCCGGTTGGCCTGCCGACGTCGGCCAGCTCGTTCGTGACCCGGCCCGCCCCGGGCAGAGCGCTGTGCTCGGAGCTTCGGGGCGGGCTGGCTCGTCCCACGTGTGTCGGTGCGCGACGTCCCTGCCCGGGGCCGCCACTCTGGGGCGGTGCGTGCGTCGTCCCTCCCCGTCGTGACCAGGCTCCGCTCGATGTGGGAGCCCCGTGGTCGGGCGACCGGCGCCCTCGTGGCGTCGGGGCTGCTCGCGTCGGCTGCGGTGCTGTTCCACGTGGGGACGACGGATGCGTTCAACGCGCTCGCGTACGGCGGCCGGCTGGTGGGCGTCGTGTTCGTGGCGGCTGCGCTGGTGGAGCTGGCCGCCGTGGTGGCGGTGTGCGACCTCTGGGGCAGGCGGGCCGTGCGGTACTCGGGCGCAGCAGTGCTCGTCGGGGTCGGTGCGGTGCTGGTCACGGACCTGATGTTCTTGATCACGCAGATCGAGGGGCGCACGTACACGCCGTTCCTGTGGCTGTGGATCGGCCTGCTGCTGTGGGTGGCCTGGGCGCTGTGGGCCTTGGCGCGCCTCGGGGTGTGGGCCTCGGTCCCGCATCCCAGGAGCGTCGCCCTGAGCGTGGTGGTGACGGGTGTGGTCGGCGCGGCGGGGGTGGGCTACTCGCAGATGTACGTGCCGTACTCGACGCCGGTGGACATCCCGTTCACCGTGTCGTTCGGCAAGCCGACGGTGAGCGCGGACGGGGCCTTCCTGCATCTGCCGGCCCATGTGGAGTTCCGCAATTCCGGGTCGGTGCGCATCTACGTGGTGGGGACGCTGTGGACGGTGACGGGGTACCCCGTCACGCTCCACCCGCACGGCAGCGGGATGGCCGACTGGAAGCGCGACATGTGGGAGTGGGAAGGCACGCTGAGGCACGTCACCTACGGGCCCTCGCGCATGCTGGGTGTCGGGAAGTTCGTCGATCCCGGCTCGCGCCTCGACCCGGGGGACGACGTTTCCGGGGACACGGTGGTGGACGTGCCCCTGCGCTCGGGGCTCGGGCGGGTCGGGATCTCCGCCACGGCGTCCTTCGTCAGAGCTGACCGGGGCAAGCTCGGCAACGACTACTCCCGGAACTACGAGGCCTCGTGGGACACGGAGTCCGCTGCGCAGAAGCACGTGTGGGACGCGCCCGGCTGGCTGGCGGAACCGGGAGACGAGTTCTACCGCTACCACTCGAAGGTCTATCACAGCAGCGAGATGCTGAACCTGACGCACGCCACGGACTACGCGTCCGCGTGGTGGGTCATCCCGAAGTGGCGCAAGGACAGCGACTTCGCCGAAGGCGACACCTCCCCCTACTTGAAGGTGTCCATCTCGAAGGACCCGGAGGGCGAGGAGGTCCTCGACGACGCGGAGCAGGAACCGTACGGGATGGTGACCGCCAGTCGCTCCGCCGAGCGCACCATCGAGGAATTCCTCAAGGACGCGAAGCGGTAGCCGCGGTGTGCTCTTCACGCCCGCCTCATAGAGGGTGAGCACGCCGTCGACGTCGTGCCGCGGCGTCACCGACATTCACGTCGGCATGATCACTCCGGTTCCCGTTCCCGGTACGTCAGTTGGGCTTCCTGCGCCGGGGGTGACGAGGCGACGCGCCGGCGCGGCCCCTGCTCAGGGGGCGGCGGGTGGGCGCGCCTGCCGTCCTCGGGGGGCGGGCGGACCTCCACCGCGTCGTCCGGCCGGTCGCGGCACCGGCACCGGGTGCACACCGTCGCCCCGACGGGGAAGGCGTACCGCGGGCGGTACCGGGAAGACGCGATGGGACCAGCCTGGTCTGGTGGGAGACCCCGCGCTGCCAGCCGGTCACCGTCAGGGTGGCCCGTGGACGGTACGGGGGGTCTTGCTCGGCTGTGCGCGGCTCGGTGCCGTGCGCTTGACGGCCTCCTCCGCCCCTCGTGGGAGCCGACCGTGATGGGCTCCGACGAGAAGGCGGACCAGCTCATGCCTGGCGCCATCACGACCGACGTCACCACCCGCCCCGACCGGGTGGTGGTAGCCGTGTCCGGGGAACTCGACTTCGACTCCTGCACGCAGATCAGGGGGACCACCGACGCCGTCCCCTTGCACGGCCGGACCCTCACGCTGGAGATGGCGGCCGTGACCTTCATGGACTCCTCCGGCCTGAACATGCTCCTCGACCTCCGCAACCGCGCCCACGCCGAAGGCGGAACCCTGGAACTGGCCGGTCTGCCCCGCCAGGCACAGCACGTCCTGGACGTCACCGGCACGCGCCACCTCTTCACCGTCCGCCCCTGCCCCGCCCCCTGACCAGCAGCAGCCACCGAACACACGCGCAGCCGACCCCGGCGTGCACCGACGGCGCGCGTCAGATACCCGGCTCGAAGCCGGGTACGACCGCCTTCTGTGCCGCCGAGACGATCTCGGGCGGCATCGGGCACGAGTGCCTGACGGTCGTGTCGATGTGGATTCCGGTCAGCACCGTCACGGCTACCAGCTCACCGGTGGCGGCGTTCTCCATGCGGTGGCAGAAACGGATGACCTTGTCCCTCACTTCCAAGAGGACGGATCGCACCAACACGACGTCGCCGGCGTGCACTTCACGCTTGTAGGCGATCTTCTGCTCCACCGCCACCATGCCCCGCCCGTTGTCCCGCAGATATGCGGACGTCAGTCCCAGGCCGGAGAAGAACTGCCAGGTGGCCTCGTCGAACTTCCCGACGTACCACATGACGTTCATGTGTCCCATGTGATCGCAGTGCCAGGGATACACGGTCCCTCGGTACGTCACTTCCAGTTCGGACACGCAACTCACTCCCATGTCGAAGGACGAGACCCTCGCAGCCCCCGGCGGCACAGTAGTGCCTGTGCCGCCACGGTGCCCGACCGCACGCAGGGAGTGAGACGCTGCGGTGAAGGCCGCGCCGTTCGAGAGGGGGCACCGTCCCAAGGCCCCCTCTCCTTCAGGTCGTGCCGAACCAGGCCTCGGCGAGTGAGGACAGCGTGCCGCCGTGCCGGACTCAACTCCGTTCCCTCAGGTATCACGGCAGGTCACCGACCGCGTAGACGGGCTGCGACCCCTCCGGGTCTGCGGCCGTTCCTGTTGCCGACGGCATGACAGATGACCTCGAGGGACCGGTCGGGTCCACGCCCGGGCGGGCGGCCTCTGCCCGCCGGAGGCCGGCCGGTATCGATCAGCGGTTGCAGACGATGTTGGTCATTGGCGTGTCCGCGACCGAGCTGAGCTCCCACGTCGTGCCGTTCCAGATGGCGAGGGGGCTCGCCGATCCCGACCCGCTCGCCGTGTTGAAGTTGTTGCGGGTCACGACGGCGCAGATGGCCGACGCCTCGCTGACCGCGAGCCGGATGTCGAGGGTGTCGAGCTTCGGGCCCCCACACGTCGCGCTGGTCGCGGTCGTCGAGGTGCTCGCGCAGGTGAGGATCGCCCCGCCCACGATCTGGGTCGGCAAGAACTGGTCGAAGGCGGGTTCGCGGACCCCGGCTCCGGTGGCACCCGTGGCTCCTGTGGCACCCGTGGCTCCTGTAGACCCCGTCGGTCCGGTGGGGCCCGTGGCACCCTGCGGGCCGGTGGGTCCCGTCGCTCCTGCTCCTCCCGCCGATCCGGTCGGACCGGTCGGTCCCGGCGATCCGGTCGGCCCCGCCGGTCCGGTCGGGCCGCTGTCGCCCTGCGGACCCGTGGGCCCGGCGGCTCCCTGCGGGCCCGTGGCTCCGGTCGCGCCCGTGGCGCCGCGGGACCGGCACCGGTCGTCCCCGTCGCCACCGCCGCGGCCCGCTGTACCGAGGCGGCCCTCGTCCGCGTCCTGGTCGTGCCTCTCGCGCCCGCAGTCCCGGTCCTGCTGGACGACGCTCTGCCCACCGTACGAAGGCGGCAGGGCCCGGGCCGCGGCCGCGGCCTGCCCGACGGGGCAGCTCAGTACGAGGGCGAGCGCGGCAGCGGCTCCCCCGGCCATCCAACCCGTCCGCCGGGGAAGTGGACCCAGACCCGACGCCGACCTGTACACGGAAGTCACCTTCGACTGCTCCTTGCCTAGGATTCGCCCGGCCGCACGCTCCGAGCGGCCCGGGCGAGCCCCGAGCACCGCCGGTCATGCTCACCGGGGCACTGCGGCAGATCGCCTCCCCCCACCGCGGCACACGTGTCGTGTCAACAGGTCGGACCAGCCGGTGCACACGGATGGGCGATGCGGACGCCGACCGGGCCGTCATCCCGCCGGGCGCGTGCGATCACGACAGGGACATGCCGGAGCAGGACCTGCGCATCCCCGTCAGCCGGGTCCCCACCCGGCTCCGCAGCGGCGTGATCCCTTCCTGGATGGCCTGTCGTCGCGTGCGCCCGTCACGGGCGCGGTGAGACCCGGGAGGTCTGTCAGGGGGTGAACAGGACCTTGACCGCTCCGTCCTGCTTCTTCTGGAACATCGCGTAGGCCTCGGGCGCCTGAAGGAGGGGGAGCCGGTGGGTGGCGAAGTCCTCGACGCCCAGGGGGTCGCCGTCGGTGACCAGGGGCAGCAGGTCGTCGACCCAGCGCCGCACGTTGGCCTGGCCCATGCGCAGCTGGACCTGCTTGTCGAACAGCGTCAGCAGGGGGATGGGATCGGCCGTCCCGCCGTACACGCCGGACAGGGAGATGGTCCCGCCCCGACGGACCAGCTCGATGGCCAGGTACAGGGCCGAGAGGCGGTCCACGCCGACCCGCTTCATCAGTGCCGCTGCCAGGGCGTCGGGCAGGAGATCGGTGGCCTTCTGGGCGCCTGCCGCCACGGGCGCGCCGTGGGCTTCCAGGCCGACGGCGTCGATGACCTTGTCCGGGCCGCGGCCGTCGGTCAGCTCCCGGACGTCGGCCACGAGGTCGTCCTGTCGGACGTCGAAGACGTGGACCCCGTGCCGACGCGCCCGCTCCCGTCGTTCCGGTACGAGGTCGATGCCGATCACCGTGTCCACCCCGAGGTGGGCGGCGACGCGCGTGCACATGTCGCCGATGGGGCCCAGGCCGATCACGGCGAGGCTGCCGCCGGCGGGGACGGCGGCGTACCGGACGGCCTGCCAGGCCGTCGGGAGCACGTCGGAGAGGTAGACGAACCGGTCGTCGACCGGGCCGTCGGGGACCTTGATGGGCAGGGTGTTGCCGAACGGCACCCGCAGGTACTCGGCCTGTCCGCCGGGCACTTGGCCGTAGAGTCTGGTGTAGCCGAAGAGGGCCGCCCCCTTGCCGTGCTCGTGGACCTGGGTGGTCTCGCACTGCGAGTGCAGGCCCCGTGCGCACATGAAGCAGGTGCCGCAGGAGATGTTGAACGGCACCACGACGCGGTCGCCGGGACGCACGGCGGTGACCTCCGGTCCCGTTTCCTCGACGATGCCCATCGGTTCGTGCCCGAGGACGTCGCCTTCTTCGAGGAACGGGCCGAACACCTGGTACAGGTGCAGGTCGGAGCCGCACAGGCCGGTGGTCGTGATCCTGACGATCACGTCGGTCGGGTCCTCGATCACCGGGTCCGCGACGGTGTCGACGCGCACGTCGGCCGTGCCGTGCCAGGTCAGTGCCTTCATCGCGATCCTTCCTCGTGCCCTGGGGCCCCCACGTGCGTGCCCGCCCCTCGGTTCTGCCGGTCGGCCTGCTGGAGCCGGGCGTCGTCCTCGGGGTTGGTGACGAGATCGTGGCCGCGGTCGGCCAGCTGCCGCGCCGGCTCGTATCCGATTCCGCTCGAAGCGCCTGTTACGACCGCAGAGGGATTCGTTGCGTCCATGTCCTGCCGTGTGCCCGGTTCGGCGGCGCGTACTCGATCCGGCCCCCGTCCCGCAGCGGGCCGTCCGCGACCGAAGAGACGGCAGACGTCGCACGCATGGGGTCGGGGAGACCGGGCAGGCGCGCCATCGACGGCGGCGCACCAAGCCGTGCTCCCGCACCGCGGTGCGCTTGCACCTGCCCGAAACCCTTCCCGAGGAGTGAGCAGATGTCGCAGGTCAGGGCCGACACGACGGCACGAGTCATCCGCACCGAGGGCAAGCCGGCGAACCCCGCTCCCCGGCCCCGCGGCCCCCACCCGGTCCCCCACGACCCACGGCCGGCGCAGCCACGCCGGGAACCACCGCCCGACCGCCGGCCCGCACCCGATCACGAGCCTTCGCAGCCGCCGCAGGAGCCACCCGACTGACGGTTCCGCAGAGGTACCACCGCCGAGGTCGTCCGGCGGGGCGTTTCGATCTCCTGCCACCGTGCCTGGCCGGTCTCCGGCCAGGCGCGGTGGCAGGCGCCTGGTCGGCTACGGTCACCGCGTCGTGGAGCCGTGCGCTCCTGGTGATCGGGCGGAGCAGGGCGGAAACGACGGTGCCGCGAGGCCCGGCGGATCCTGGGGGGAGAGATCAACGCCAGCCCCAGCGGCACCTACACCGCGATTGCCCAGTCCGCACCCGGCAAACCATCGCACCGCGAGGGGGCCGTTCCGGGTGATTGGGGCGGCGGAGCGGGGGTAGGCGCCTGGTCCGATCCCGAGGGGGAAGTGCATCCACCGACGGCGATTGCGGGTTCCCACGTGTCTGCCGTGAACGATCACGAGGAGCAGTTCCTGGCCACCGTGCGCAGCGTGCTGCAGGAGGCGGGTTTCCGCGATCCGTCCGCGGGTGCGCAGGGGATCCACACGGTGCGCCATGCCCGCGGGGTCGCGGTGGGCTGGGTGCCTCAGGACATCCCGCGGCTGCGGCGCCGTCCTCGCCGCCACCGGAGCGGCCTCGGCGAGCTGGCAGGTCTGCGGCACGCCTTCGGGCTGGCCCTGGCCGCGGCGTTCCGCGGCGCGGGCTTCACCGTCGAGACCCACGGCGACGACTGGCTCCTGATCGTCCAACCTGACCACCAGCCGGAACTGTGAACGGTGCCGGGCGGCCGTCCGAGCACGTCGGGTGGCGCACGCCCAGGACGCGCGGCGGCACCCCGGACCCGAACGGCGGGTCCCCGGCACCTCGTGCCGGGGACCCGCCGTCAGGGACCGTCGAACGGTCGTGGCCGGTTCAGGGTTCCTGGCGGCGGTCGCCCAGGGAGTCCTTGATGCCTCGGGCCTGTTCCTCGGCCTTGCCGGCGGCCTCGCGGGCCTTGCCCTTGAGCTGGTCCGTCTTGCCCTCAGCCTGCATCCGCTCGCTGCCGGTCGCCTTGCCCGCGACTTCCTTGGCCTTGCCCTTGGCCTGCTCCATCTTTCCCTTGGCCTTCTCCGCCATGAGGAAACACTCCCTTTCCGAAGAACGGTTGGTCGCTCCACAAGCTAGGCGAGATCGGGAGGATTCGCGCGTCGAGGCCGGAGCGACGGCGAGGCACCTGTCGGGCGGGCCCCGCCCGTCCTGGGGTGGGGCCCGCCCGTCCTGGGGTGGGGCCCGCCCGCACAGCGTGCGACGGTGGTCAGGGGTCGATGTCGCCGAGGTCGCGGTGGAGGATCTCGACGCCGTCCTTCTCGACGTCCTGCGGCTACGGCGATGCGGTCCTGCGCCAGCCCCTCCTCGAAAACGGGGTAGTTGCGGCCGAGGTACAGCTTCTCGTGCTCCACCGACGACCGGAAATGGACGGAGAGGGTGGGTGCGACGGCAGTTACCGAAAGGCCGGCACGTCGGGCGGCCCGTCTATGGAACAGTCGTTTCGAGAGTTCCATGAACGGGTCGCTCAGCGGGGCGGGGAATCCGGTCAGCATTGCCGGGCTCCGAGCGGACGCTCGCTATGAAGGCGAGTCGAATTTGTCGCATTCAGCGAACGGGCCGTTGGGAGCCGTTTCCCAGCGATGCCGGATCACTCCGTCGAGACCCACAGTCAAGAGTTCAATCCGTCGATCCTGGTTGTGGATGGCGAACACGGTGCGGATATTTCCGCCGAGTGACCGCAATTCGCCGCATCCGCCCTTCGGCACTTGCTGGCGTCGGCACCATACGGCCCGGTCAGCCCCTGCTCCGATCGTGAGCAGCATGATCGTGTCGTCTTGATTCTGGATCGCGAACGGACTGCTCACGCTCCCTCCGAGCGGGTCACCTTCGCGTACCACTGCCGGGGACGCTTTGCCTCCCATTCAGCACGGCCCCTGTGTCCGCTTCGATCGCGAACAGCTCGATCCGACCGTCCTGATTCTGGATGGCGCAGGGATCACGCACCTCTCCACCGAGGGATTCCCAGGGGCCGAACGGGCCGTGCGGAGCATTCTGCCGCATATGCCAGACGGCACCGACGGAATCGGTCGCGAAGAAGTCGAGCCGCCCGTCGCCGGTCAGGACAGCGGCAGGGGAAGAGAGGAGAGCGGTCACTACATTCCTTTCATTTCGAAAGGTGGGACGACGCCTGGAATGCGTCGGGCTCAGAGGGGCTGAAGAGGCCGGGATTCATCCCTGGAACGAGTGCGATATGCCACACCGACCGACGGGTTCGGTGCGCCCATACGGGGGCGTCACGCGGGGATTCGCGCCTGGTTCCGGTCGGCGGCGCCGAGCGTGATGGCGGCCGAAGGTCGCTGCCGGGCCGGCCGCCGGTGCCGTTACGTCCTCGGGACCGACGTGAGCAGGGCGAACACCGCTCCGGCCGGGTCGGAGACCCAAGCCATCCGGCCGACTTCGGGTACGTCCGCGGCGGGGGTCAGGACCGCGCCGCCGTTGCCCTCGACCGCCGAGGCGGCGGCGTCGACGTCCGGCACCCGGAAGTACGGGACCCAGCACGGCACCGTCGACGTCGCGCCGCCCATGCCCTCGCGCTGCGGTGCCACGCCGCCGAACGAACCCTCTTCCTGGTCGCCCTCGCCGACGCTCAGCACCCGGTACGCCGTCCCCGCTATCTCGCCGTCGGCATGCCGCCAGCCGAACAGTCCGGCGTAGAAGCCGATCGCGGCGACCGGGTCGGGTACGTGGAGCTCCACCCACTCCAGGGCGTTCTCGGTGGTGGCGGTCTCCAGCCCGCCGGTCTTCCCGGGCTGCCGGCACGCGAACGGGGCGCCCTGCGGGTCGGTGAACCGGCCGCGCCGGCCCTCGCCCATGACGTCCACGGGCTCCGTCCGCACCGACCCGCCCCCGGCGCGCACGGCCTCGGCGGTGGCCGCCGCGTCGGGGCTCTGGAAGTGCACCGTCCACGCGGAGCGCGCGGTCTCCTCCGCCAGCGGACCGAGCGCGGCGACGGTCTTCCCGCCGAACCGGAAGAAGCCGTACCCGCCGGCCCCGGGTCCGGCCGGGACGAACGCCCAGCCGAAGACCGCCCCGTAGAAGGCGGCCGCCGCAGCGGTGTCCGGGCTGCCGAGGTCGAGCCAGTTGGGCGATCCGGTACGGAAGTCGGTACCGAGCATGCGGTCCTCCAGGGGTACGGCGACACGGTCGTCGATCACCCTGCCCGCCGCGGTCCGGGTACCGCAACAGCCCCTTAGTTCCCCACGCCCCAGCGGACCGGGGCGATCTGCTTCGACATGATCGTGATCAGCTCGTAGGCGGCGTGCGACGCGGCGATCGAGGTGATGTTCGCGTGGTCGTAGGCGGGCGCGACCTCCACGACGTCGGCGGAGACGAGGTGGCAGTCGGCCAGGCCCCGCAGGATCTCCAGCAGCTCGCGGGACGTCATGCCGCCGGCTTCCGGCGTCCCCGTACCGGGAGCGTGGGCGGGGTCGAGGACGTCGATGTCGATGGAGATGTAGAGGGGCCGGTCGCCGACCCGCTCACGCAGCTGCTGGGCGATCTCGTCCACCCCGCGCCGCATGACGTCCGCCGAGGTCACGATGCCGAAGCCGAGCTTGGCGTCCTCGTCGAGGTCCTGCTTGCCGTAGATGGGACCGCGGGTCCCCACGTGGCACAGGGCGGAGGTGTCGACGACGCCCTCCTCCACGGCGCGCCGGAAGGGCATCCCGTGCGTGTACTGCTGGCCGAAGTAGTCGTCCCAGGTGTCCAGGTGGGCGTCGAAGTGCAGGACCGCCACCGGTCCGTGCTTCTTGGCGACGGACCGCAGCAGCGGGAGCGCGACGGTGTGGTCGCCGCCCAGCGTCATCAGCCGCGCGCCGGTGCCGAGCAGGTCGTCGGCCGCGGCCTCGATGGTCTCCACGGCCTCCGCCGCGTCGAAGGGATTGGCGCTGATGTCACCGGCGTCGGCCACCTGGCTGAAGTGGTACGGGTACACGTCCTGCGCCGGGTTGTAGGGGCGCAGGGTCCGGGACGCCTCCCGGATGGCGTTGCCTCCGAAGCGGGCCCCGGGGCGGTAGGTGACTCCGCCGTCGAACGGGATCCCGACCACCGCGATGTCGGCCTTCTCCACCTGGTCGAGGCGCGGGACGCGGCCGAACGTGGCCGGGCCGGCGTAGTGCAGCGTGCGGTCGGTCTCGGTCGGCGGCTGGGGCGGTACCACGCCGTTGGGCTGGGTGGTCATGGTGCGTCTGGGCCTTTCCGGGGGTGGCTGCGGCGGGTTGCCGTGCGGGAGGTCAGGTCGGCGGGGTCGTCGGGCGCGGTCGTATACGACGTGCGGGCCTGCGGCCGATGCCCCGGCCACGGTGCCGGCGCGGCTGCTCCGCTTCGCGGCAGGAACGCGCGCCGAGCGACGGCCCGATGCGCTCGCCCGGCGTCGGCCCGCGCTTCGCGCGCTGCGCCCCGGTCACGCGCTCACCGGGGCCGCGGTGCGCCTGCTCACGCGGGGTCCGAGGCTCGGCCGCTTTCCCGTCAAGGTTCGTCGTCACGCCGCCATTAAACGAGCGGCCGGCACGGTCGTTCCACCGCCACCGACCCCTATTTTCGGCCCGGCCACCCCTAGAGCGGCAAAACCCCGAACACCCGCCTCTTGAGGTTTTCTTGAGGTTTCTCAAACGGGCGATTCGGGCGCCTCTCCGACGGGGTGAACGCGGTGCGGGCTTCGTTACATTCATGGGAAAGACACGCAGGCGGAGCACCGTCAGAAGGTTGGTACGGTACATTCCAACCTGCCGAACGGGACGAAACCGCCCGCCGTTTGACCACCGGCGAGCACTGCATTTCCATGCGCTCTTCGGGCGCCGTTCTTCCTGCGGGCACGTGAACTCGAAGGAATAGCCACGCCCTGTTCTCGGAACCGGCGTGCGCCGTTTCGCATCTCATCGGGGAGGCAGCCATGTTGGTGGAGCGGGATGAGCAAATCACCGAACTGACCTCCTGGGCGACCGGCCCGGACCGGCCGCAGGGCCGGATCGCCCTGATAGGCGGCCCGGTGGCGTCCGGCAAGACGTCCGTGCTCCACCGCGTGCTGGAGCGGACGGCCGACTCGGGCGTCCGGGTCCTGAGCGCGGTGACCTCCGCTTCCGAGCGTCACATCCCGTTCGGCGTGGTGGAGGAGCTGCTCCGCGACACCCGGGACGCCGGCGGTCCGCTCCCCCTCCACGGGCCCACCGGCGCCGGCGACCTCGTACCCGTGCACACGCTCGTCGCGTTCCACGCCCGGCTCGCCGGGCTCGCCGCGCGCCGGCCCGTGCTCATCGGCGTCGACGACGTGCAGTACGCCGACCCCCAGTCCCTGCACTGCCTGCGGTACGCGCTGGGCCGGGCCCGAACGGCCGGGGTGCGCCTGTCGCTGGTGGCGACCCACGGACCCGACGCGGGCGCGGTCCCCCCGCCCGTCCTGGCGGAACTCCTGGGACAGGTGGAGGCGTTGCGCCTGGACCTGGGCCCGCTGAGTGCGCCCGGGATCGCCGGGCTGCTGACCGCCCGGGCGGGGGGCAGCGACCGGGCGGGCGGCACCGACTGCCGGGCCGCCGACCTGCACGCGGCCACCGGCGGCAACCCGCTGCTGGTCCGCAGCCTCCTCGACGACGCCTCCGGGCAGCAGGACACGGACCCGGGATCGTTCCCCGCGGGTGAGCAGTTCCTGCAGAACGCGCTGATCTGCATCCACCGCGCGGGCGGCGACGCACTGCGGGTCGCCCAGGGCATCGCACTGCTGGGCAGTGCCGGGCGCCGGCCGCTGCTGGGCCGGCTGGTGACGGTCGACGAGGCGACCGTGCGGCAGGTGGTGGACGCGCTCGGGGCCACGGGCATCCTCCGGGGCGAGCGCTTCCGGCACGACGCGGTACGGACGGCAGTGCTGGAGACCCTGACCGACGACACCGTGGTGCACCTGCGCAGACGCGCGGCGCGGCTCCTCTACGAGGCCGGAGCCGCGCCGATGGACATCGCCGCGCACCTGTTGGGCCACGGGCCCGGTGGACTCGACGAGGACTGGGTGCCGGGGGTGCTCAGCGCCGCGGCGCACACGGCGCTCGCCACGCAGCACGTCGGGTTCGCGGTGCGCTGCCTGCGCCTCGCGGAGGAGTGCTCGCGGGACGAGCGGGAGCGGCTGCACCTGCGGGCGAGCACCGCCAAGTTCATCTGGCGGCTCAAGCCGTCCGCCTGGCTGCACGAACTCGCGCCGCTGCAGGCCGCGTTGGCCCAGGGCACGCTGCCGGTCAGCGAATCCCTCCAGCTCGTCGGCGACCTGCTGTGGAACGGCTGGATCAAGGACGCCGCGGTCGCCGTACGGTACGCCCTCGACGCGGCGCCCGGATCCGGCGAGGCGCCCTCGGCCGCCGAACTGCGGTGCGTGCGGCTGATGCTGGCGTCCACCTACCCCACGCTGATGGACGACGCCGCGCTGCGGGCGGCGTTCGCGCACGCGGAGCCCCTCTCGGGCGGTCCGGCGGACGGTCTGGCGGGAGGTCTGGAGGCGCTCCACGGCGTGCTGGGCTCGGGGGCCGAGCCCGGCGCGGCGGCCGAGCCCGGCCCGCCGGCCGGCCGCCGGGACCGGGCGGCCACGGACGCGCGGTTCACCGCGCAGGCCGAGCAGATCCTGGCGGGGACCCGTCTCGACGAGGAGACCCACGTCACCGTCCGGGCCTGCCTGTTGGCCCTGCTGTACGCGGAGCGGCTGGGCGCGGCCACGGCGTGGACGGACCGGATGCTGGCGGAGGCCGCCGAGCGCGGGGCCCCCGGATGGACGGCCGTGATGCAGGCGATCCGGGCGCACATGGCGCTGCGGCGCGGCGAACTGGCCCGGGCCCGGACGCTCGCGGAGGAGGCCCTGGACCACCTGCCGCCGCACGGCTGGGGGGTGGGCATCGGTCTCCCGCTGTCCGCGCTGATCGAGGCGCGGACGGCCATGGGCGACCACGAGGCGGTGGCCGCCCTGGTGGACCACCCGGTGCCGGAGCAGCTGCTGCTGACCCGCTACGGCCTCCACTACCTGTACGCGCGGGGACGGCACCGGCTCGCCACCGGGCGGCACCACGCGGCGCTGACGGACTTCACCGCCTGCGGGAAGCGGATGCGCGACTGGAACATGGACAGGGAGGGACTCGCGCCCTGGCGGGTCGGTGCCGCGGAGGCCGCCCTGGCCCTCGGCAACCCCGGGCAGGCCGAGCGGCTGGCCAGGGAGCAGCTGGCCACGGGTGCCGGCCCCCGGGTCCGGGGCCTGGCCCTGCGGGTGCTCGCGGGCGCCCGGCCGCTGCCCGAGCGGCCCGCGCTGCTGGAGCAGGCGGTGGCCCTGCTCCAGCGGGAGGGCGATTCGCACGAACTGGCCCGGGCGCTGACGGAGCTGGGAGCGGCGTACGAGGAGCTCGGTGACGCGGCGCAGGGCAAGAGCTGCACCCGCCGGGCGTGGCGGATCGCCGAGGCCTGCGGAGCCCGCGACCTGACCCGGGGCCTCCAGTCCGACCAGGTACCGCCTGGCGAGCCGGCGGCCCCCGCGGAGGCGGTCGAACCGGGCCCCGTCCAGCCGTCGGCGCCGGAGGCGGTCTCCTCGCTGACGGACGCCGAACGGCGGGTGGCGGCGCTGGCCGCGCACGGCTACACGAACCGCGAGATCAGCGCGAAGCTGTTCATCACGGTGAGCACGGTGGAACAGCACCTGACCCGCGTCTACCGCAAGATCAACATCACGCGTCGTCAAGACCTGCCTGTGAGTTGGGACTCCGTTGTCGCACATACTGCCTGACCCCGGCTCCCCCGCCGGGGCCTCCGCCCCGTCCGGACCGCGGCTGCTCGCCGTGAGCGACCTGCACATCGGCATGGCCGACAACCGGCCCCTGCTCGAGTCGCTGCGCCCCGGCCACCCGGACGACTGGCTGCTCGTCGCCGGCGACGTCGGCGAGCTGACCGAGGACATCGCCTGGGCGCTGCGCCTGCTGGCCGACCGGTTCGGCACCGTGGTGTGGGCCCCCGGCAACCACGAGCTGTGGACTCCCCGCGAGGACCCGGTCCAGGCCCGGGGCGCGGAACGCTACCGCCACCTGGTGGAGCTGTGCCGGGGGCTGGGCGTGGTCACCCCGGAGGACCCGTGGCCGGTGTGGCGCGGGCCCGGCGGCCCCGTCGCCGTGGCGCCGCTGTTCGTGGGGTACGACTACACCTTCCGCGCGCCGGGGACCACCACCAAGGAGCAGTCGCTGGCCAAGGCGCACGAGGAGGGCGTGGTCTGCACGGACGAGTACCTGCTGCACCCCGATCCGTACCCCGGCCGGGACGCGTGGTGCCGGGCCCGGGTCGCCCACACCCTGACCCGGCTGGAGGCGCACGACCCGGCGCTGCCCCTGGTCCTCGTCAACCACTACCCGCTGGTGCGCGAACCCACGGACGTGCTGTGGCGCCCGGAGTTCGCCCAGTGGTGCGGCACCGTGCTCACCGCCGACTGGCACCGCAGGTTCCGCACGGCCGCGGTGGTCTACGGGCACCTGCACATCCCGCGGACCACCTGGTACGACGGCGTGCGCTTCGAGGAGGTGTCCATCGGCTACCCGCGCGAGTGGCGCCGCCGCGGCCACCCCCGGGGCCTGCTGCGGCAGATCCTGCCGTACGCCGGCCCGCCCGGGGGCGGTGCGTCCGCCACCGCCGCACCGCCCCGGCGGACGGCCGCCACGACCGACGGCGGAGGAGCTCGGTGATCGAGGACGTCGTACCGCAGGAGGCCCGGGCCAGCGAGGCGTTCGGCCCGGACGGCGCCGCGGTCCTCTACCCCGAGGAGGCGGCCCTGGTCGCCGCCGCACCCAACGAGCGGCGGGAGGAGTTCACCACCGTACGGGGCTGTGCCCGGCGCGCGCTGGCGGCCCTCGGCCTGCCGCCGGCGCCCGTCCTCCCCGGCAGGCGCAACGCGCCCCGGTGGCCGCCCGGCGTGGTGGGGAGCATGACGCACTGCGCCGGGTACCGGGCCGCGGTCCTGGCGCGGGACGGCGACCTGATGGCGGTCGGCATCGACGCCGAGCCGCACCGGCCGCTGCCCCGCGGCGTGCTGGAGGCCACGGCCCTGCCGCAGGAGCTCGCCTGGGTGCGCACCCCGCCCGCCGGGGCCGCGCCGCTGCACCGGGACCGGGTGCTCTTCAGCGCGAAGGAGGCGGTGTACAAGGCCTGGTACCCCCTGGTGGGGACCGAGCTGGACTTCGAAGACGCCGTCATCGCCTTCCGCGAGGACGGCCCCGGCGCCCCTGCGGGCGGCGGCCCGGCCGCCGGCGCGCGCACCGGTTCGTTCCGCGCCCGCATCTCGCGGCCGGGGGCCGGTCCCGACGGGCACCCGGTGTCGGCCCTCACCGGGCGCTGGATCGTGCACCGCGGCCTGGTCGTCACCGCGGTCACGGTGCCCGCCCGGCGCTCCGCGGGCGGCGCCGCCCCGGCGGGCGGGGTCCCGGGTCGGTAGGGGTTGTCCGGTCCGCGGGCCGCTGCATAGCGTGCGGGGACCGGACCGACTGTGCACGGCGTACGGCGCGTGGCTCTCCCGCCGTCCCCGCCCTGTTGCGATGCCGCGCTCCCGGCTGCGCCCGGCGCGTCCCCGGTTCCCCTGGAAGCGATGTCGCACCGGCGCGAGAGGTACTCAGATGACATCAGCAAGCCCGGCCCGCACCTCCATGCTCGTGCCGGACTTCCCGTTCTCGTACGACGGCTGGCTGCGCCACCCGGCCGGCCTCGGCTCCCTGCCGGCCGGGCGGGCCGGGACGCCGGTGGCCGTGGTCGGGGGCGGCATGGCGGGCCTGACCGCCGCGTACGAGCTGATGCGGCTGGGGCTGCGCCCGGTCGTCCACGAGGCCGACCAGCTGGGCGGGCGGATGCGCTCCGTGCCCTTCCCCGGGGATTCCGGCTGTGTGGCGGAGATGGGCGCGATGCGCTTCCCGCTGTCGGCCCGCGCGCTGTTCCACTACATCGACCTGCTCGGGCTGCGTACCGGTCCGTTCCCCAACCCGCTGGCCCCGGCGACCCCGAGCACGCTGATCGACCTGGGCGGCGTACGGCACACCGCGCGCACGCCGGAGCAGCTCCCGGACGTGTACCAGGAGGTGGCCGCGGCCTGGGAGAAGGCGCTGCAGGAGCGGGCGGAGCTGGCGACGATGCGGGACGCGGTCCGGCGGCGCGACATCGGGACGATCAAGCACGTCTGGGACCGGCTGGTCCGCGAGTTCGACGACCAGTCCTTCCACGGCTTCCTCGCCACCGCCTCGGCGTTCCGGTCGTTCCGGCACCGGGAGGTCTTCGGCCAGGTGGGCTTCGGCACCGGCGGCTGGGACACCGACTTCCCCAACTCGCTGCTGGAGATCCTGCGCGTGGTCTACACCGAGGCCGACGACCACCAGGTGGCCATCCACGGCGGCTCCCAGCAGGTGCCGCGCGGGCTGTGGGAGCACCGGCCGCGGGACTGCGCGCACTGGCCCGCGGGCACCTCGCTGGCCTCCCTGCACGGCGGGGCGCCCCGGCCGGGGGTGCGGGCCGTGGCCCGCGACGGCGCGGGGTTCACCGTCACCGACGCCGAGGGCCGGCGCGAGCGGTATCCGGCGGTGGTGTACACCCCGCACGTGTGGACGCTGCTGAACCGGGTGGAGGCGGACCCCGCCCTGCTGAGCGCGCCGCTGTGGACGGCGGTGGAGCGCACCCACTACATGGGCTCGTCCAAGCTGTTCGTGCTGACGGACCGGCCGTTCTGGCACGACGTGGACCCGGCGACGGGGCTGCCGGTGATGAGCATGACGCTCACCGACCGGATGCCGCGGGGGGTCTACCTGTTCGACGACGGGCCGGACCGGCCCGGGGTGATGTGCCTGTCGTACACGTGGAACGACGACTCGCTGAAGATGGCGACGCTGAGCCCCGACGAGCGGCTCGACGTCCTGCTGGGCAAGCTCGCCGGGATCTACCCGGGGCTGGACGTCCGGTCGCACGTCGTCGGCGGTCCCCTCACCATCACGTGGGAGAACGAGCCGCACTTCATGGGCGCGTTCAAGGCGAACCTGCCGGGCCACTACCGCTACCAGCGCCGGCTGTTCACGCAGTTCATGCAGCGCGGGCTGCCGGACGTCGAGCGCGGGTTCTTCCTGTGCGGCGACGACGTGTCGTGGACGGGCGGGTTCGCGGAGGGCGCCGTCACCACGGCGCTGAACGCCGTCTGGGGCGTCGTGGACCTCCTCGGCGGGGCGACGCACCCGGACAACCCGGGTCCCGGGGACCTCTTCGACTCGCTGGCGCCGGTCGAGCTGCCCTACGAGGGCTGAGGGTGTGCGGCCCGGAGGGGCACGGGAAAGGAGTACGGGGAGGGGTACGGCCCTGCGGGGGACGGCCCCTGCCGCGCCGCCGGGCACGAGGACGCCCCCGCCGCCGGGCGGGGGCGTCCTCGGCGTGCGGCCCCGGTCCTCAGGACCCGGCGGCGAGCACGGCGAGGGCCTTCTTGTCGGGCTTGCCGTTGCGGTTGAGCGGGAACTGCTCCAGCACCACCACCTTGTTGGGCTGCTCGAAGGCGGGCAGCAGCTCGCAGAGCCGCTCCCGCCAGTGGCCGGCGTCCCGCATCTCCTCGTCCTCGACGAAGAACACCAGCTGGGAGCCGCGCAGTTCGTCGGGCACCGGCACGATGCGGGTGGCGCAGCCGTGGCCGGCCACCTTCCGCTCGATGAGCTCGGGGTAGAGGGTGTACCCCATGCGGTGGACGGCGAACTTGCGTCCCAGGACGTGCAGGTTGCCCTCGGCGTCGAGGTGCCCGAGGTCGCCGGTGGCCTGCCAGCCGGTCGCGTGCGCCGGCACGATGGTGCCGTCCTCGGCGACCTGGCCGAGCAGGGCGTCCGGGGTGTCGACCTGGATCTCGCCGGTCTCGCCCGCGGAGAGCTCGCGGCCGTCCTCGTCGACGATCCGCAGCCGGATGTCCTCCATGGGCCGGCCGGTGGCGACCGGGTTGTCGAGGGTGGCGAACGCGATGTTGCCGAGCTCGGTGGAGCCGTAGCTGTCGAGCAGGGGCAGTCCGAACTCCGCCACGTACCGCTCGACCAGCGGGGCGTCGAGCGGGGCGGCGCCGACGCAGAACATGCGGGTGGCGGCCAGGTGGTCCCGGAGCGCCGGCTTGCGGGCGATCAGCCCGAGGACGCTGCGGTAGCTGGAGGGGGTGGCGTCGATGACGGTGACGCCCGCGTCGCGGGCCATGCGCAGGGCGCGGTCGAGCCGGCGGTAGGGGGCGATCACGAGGGAGCAGCGGGTGAGCCAGGCGATGAGCACCATCGACAGGCCGTACTGGTGGGCGAAGGGCAGCAGCGGCATCAGCACGTCGTCGGACCGGTGCCCGACCTGGTCGGCGTTGCGCCGCAGGTTGCGCAGGAACGACGCTCCGGACTTCACCACGCCCTTGGGGGACCCGGTGGAGCCGGAGGTCCACATGATGAGGCCGTCGGTCAGCTCGCCCCAGGCGGTGAAGTCCAGGGCGGGCGCGGTCGGTTCGTGGTCGGTGACGGCGACCATCAGCTCGTAGAGGTGCACGGGGTCGGCGTCGGCGTAGACGGGCGTGTCGTCGTCGACGAACGTGACCTTCACGCCGGTGCGGACCGCGATGCGGCGCGTCTCCTCACGGTGCTCCTGCTGGTCGACGAGGACGATGGAGGCCCCGACGTGCATCAGTGCGTAGAGCACGCACACGTAGTTGGCCGAGTTGCCGGCCTTGAGCATCACGCGGGTGCCGAGGCCGACGCCCCGTTCACGGATGGCCTCGGCCACGCGCAGGGCGTCCTGTTCGAAGTCCTCGACGGTCCGTACGGAGTCGGGTGCCAGTATCTTCGCGTTCATCGGTCGCACAATGTCCTTCCTGTGGGACGTGGCACGGCCGGCGCCGTACGTGCGCCGGCCGGCGGTGGGTCGGGGGCGCCTCAGTCGGGGTCGGGCTCGCCGAGCGAGATCAGCTGGTCGTGGACGATGTTGACGACCTCCCGCCGGTACGACCGCAGGTATCCCTGGGCGCCGGGGAAGACCTCCAGGTCGAACCCGCCGGAGGTGGCCCGGCGCCAGGCGCGGACCCCGGGCAGGGTGACGCTCGGGTCGTGGTCGGCCGTCAGCGCGACGACACGGCAGTTGAGGTCGGGCGGGCCGAGACTGCGCCGGGGGCCGGGGGCGTTGCGCCCGGAGACGAAGAGGGTCAGCGGTGCGGCGTAGGTCTCCCGCTCGAACCGGCGGCTCACCGAGTAGGCGAGGTCGGCGCCGAAGCGGTGCCCGAACAGGGCGAACGGCCGGTCGGACCAGCCCCGTACGGACTCGAAGACCTGGTCGGCGAGCAGGGCGCCCGTGTCCGGGTCCGGGTCCGGGTCCTCGGCCGCGTGGACGGCGGGGTACTGCACGATGAGCAGCTCCACCGTGGGCAGCAGCAGGTCCGCCATGGCGAGGTAGCACAGCGGGGAGTTCTGCGAGCTGGGGAAGCAGATCATGCGGTAGCTGCTCGGGAGCGCGGGCTGCCGGACCTGGATCAGGCTCACCTCGGCGGGGGTGTCGCCCCCGCCGGTGGGCCGGCTGTGCGCATGGGTCATGCTCCCTGGAACTCCGCCTCGGACGGTGCCCGGCTCGTGGCCGGGCGTGCGGTCGGCTCCTCCCGTGCGGAAGGCGCCTCTTGGTCGGATCCGTGCCGTGCCGCGGGCCGCGGCCCGCTGCCCGGGGCCGTGCCCGCGGGAGGCGGGCCGGGCCGGTGGGCGGGGGCGCAGACGGGTGCCGGATCCCCCCGGGAGGTCGTGTGCGTTCACGGGGGTCTCCTCGCGGAACGGTGAGGCGGTCGGAGGGGTCCGGCGCGGTCACACGGCGATGCTGTGAGCATATTTCGCGGCGGTAATACGGGATCACCCCTACGTCCCCCTAAGCGTTTTCCCATTCCCCCTAGGGGCATGGCCGGCCCGGTCCGGCGCGGGTCCGCGCATGCTAGACATGACGCAGATCATTTCCGTGTCCCCTTCAGTCGGCGCCCGACGCGCGACCGGCCCTGCGGAGCTTTCCGCACGGACCGCCGGACGGCCGTCGTCGCCGCATGCGTGATTCGCAGGCAAGAATGGAATCCGAACGACCCGTGGATTCGGCCGTCGTGGTCCCGGTCCGTCAGGGCGAGGCTCGGGACTGACCCCGCCGCCCTTGCCTTTCCGGCCCCGCGTCCGGACCGGTGCACTCCGCGCCGGACCGGACACGGGGCCTTTCCCCATGTCCACCGTCCCGAAAGCAAAGGTATTCACGGACCATGACCCGTTCCGCCGAGGCCCCCGCAGAAACCCCCGCACAGAACGCCGCGGATTCCTCCCCCTCCCGCTCCGGAACCGCGATCGTGTTCCCCGGCATGGGTCCGGCCTCCTTCGCCGAGGTCGGGAAATTCCTCCTCCTCGACCCCTATGCGCGGGCCCGCCTCGCGGAGGCCGACGAGGTGCTCGGCTATTCGGTCTTCGACCGGTTCCGCGACGCCGCCGAGGACTACTCGGTCGATTTCCAGATCGCTTTCCTGGTGAATTCGATGGCGCTGGCCGACCGGGCGGTGGACGTCCTCGGCGTCACCCCCGACGTGTGCGCGGGGCCCAGCTTCGGCCAGAAGGCGACCGCCGCCTTCGTCGGGTCGCTGTCCTTCCCCGAGGTGGTGCGGCTGACCGCCGAACTGGCCGCGTGCGAGGAGGAGTACTTCGCGGGCGCCTACGAGGACGTGGTCACGCACTGCTTCGTCCGCACCCCGCAGGACGCGCTGGACGAGATCCTCGCCGGGTTCGACGACCGCGGCGCCTGGTACGACCGCTCGGGCCGCCTGGACACCCGGTTCCACATGCTCTCCGTGCGGGAGCGGGACCTCGACGGCCTGAAGGCCGACATCAGCGCGGCGGGCGGCTACTCCATGTACTCGATGCGGCCGCCCGTGCACGCGGCGGCCTTCTCGGCGCTGCGCCGCAAGGCGGAGGAAGAGGTCTTCCCCGCCTACGCGTTCGCCGATCCGTCGCTGCCCGTGGTCGTCGACCACGACGGCTCGGTCGTCCGGGACGCCGCCGGGATCCGCACGATGATGCTGGACACCTTCGACCGGCCGATCCACTGGCCGAGGATGGTGGACTCGCTGCGGGCGCTGGGGGTGGGCACCCTGTACGTCACCGGTCCCGACAACCTCTTCCACCGGCTGGACGTCACCAAGGACGCGTTCGAGGTCGTCGCCGTGGGCCTGCCGAAGAAGCGGGACCGCGAGCGGGAGCGGCAGCGCGCGCGGGACCGGTCCCGGGCGGCCCGGGGCAGTCGCGGCGCCTGACCCGCCGTCCGCCGTACGCCCGGTCGGACGCCGTCGCGTCCGACCGGACGGGCCGGGCCCCCACCCTTCCCGGGTGGGGGTCCGGCCTTCGTCGTGCCGCCGCGCCGGCCTCAGCGCCGGGCGTCCAGCCAGCCCTCCACGGCCCGTGCGGTGGTGTCCGCGTGCCGCTCCATCATGGTGAAGTGGTTGCCGGGCACGTCCAGGACGCCGTGCTCGAGGTCCCAGTAGGAGCGCCAGTCGCCGTCCGCCGGCCGGGTCCAGTCGAAGAACCGCTCCTCGGCCCGTACCAGCAGGGTGGGCGTCTTGATCTCCTGTGGCTTCCAGCCGCCGAACAGCCGGAAGTAGGCGCCCATCGCCAGCAGCCGGTGGTCGTCGACCGGCACGTGGGTGTCCTGCCGCTCGTCGACGCCCTTGGCCAGTCCCGGCTGGATGCCGAGGATCGCGTCGTCGTCGTGCGAGTAGATGTCGATCAGGACCACGGCCTCCGGGAAGACCCCGGCGTCCTCCAGCCTGCCGGCCACGGCGTGGGCGAAGATGCCGCCCGAGGAGTGGCCGAGGAGGACGAACGGCGCTCCGTCGACGTGCCGCAGGACGGCCTCGGTCTTCGCCTCGATCACCGCCTCGGCGGTGGCGGGCAGCTGCTCGCCCCGGACGAACCCGGGCGCGGCCATCGCGTGGACGTCGCGCCGGCCGCGGTACGCGGACGCGAACCGGGCGTACTGGTGCGGCCCGGAGATGGACAGGATCGACGAGAAGCACACCAGGCCGGGGCCCGTCTCCCCGCGGGAGAGGCGCACCAGGGCGGGCGCCTTGCGGAGTTCGGCCGGTGAGGCGAAGGACGGCCGGAACCGCGAGGCCTGCATCAGCAGTTCCATGAACGGGCCGGACGCACCCTGCGCGCCGGCCTCGTGGAGCATCGCCCCGAACGTGCCGCCGGTCTCGGCCGCGTCCGCCCCGTCCGCTTCCGCCGCGCCGGCGCCGCCCGCGGTGCCGGCGAGCTCGGTGCGCAGCCGCTCCGCGACCAGCAGCGGGGTCGGGTGGTCGAAGAGCAGGGTGGCGGGCAGCCGCAGGCCCGTCGCCGCGTTCAGCTGGTTGCGCAGCTCGACCGCGGTCAGGGAGTCCAGGCCGAGCTCCAGGAACTGCTGGGACTCCCCGACCGCCTCGGGCGAGGGGTAGGCGAGCACGGCGGCGGCCGTGGCCCGCACCACCTCCAGCAGGATCCGCTCCTGCTCCTCCTCCGGCAGCGCGGACAGGCCCTGGAGGCGTCGCGCGGCGGCGGACGCGGAGGCGCCGGCCGCCCCGTGGGCCGCGGCCCGGCGCGGTCCGCCGCGCACCAGGCCGTGGAAGACGGCCGGGAGGGCTCCCGCGTCCGCCTGGGCCCGCAGCGGTGCCGTGTCCAGGTGCATGGCGACGAAGACGCCGCCGCGGTCCGCCAGGCCCGACGCCGTGTCGTAGAGGGCGAGGCCCTCGGTGGACGACAGGGGTGCCAGTCCGGCCCGTGCCATCCGCCGGACGTCGGCGTCGGTGAGGTCGCCGGTCATCTCGCTGCGCTGCTCCCACAGGCCCCAGGCCAGCGACACGGCGGGCAGTCCGGCCGCCCGCCGGTGCTGCGCGAGGGCGTCGAGGAACGCGTTGGCCGCGGCGTAGTTGGCCTGGCCGGGGCTGCCGAGGGTGCCGGCGGCGGAGGAGAACAGCACGAACGCGGCGAGGTCCGCCTCCCGGGTCAGCTCGTGCAGGTGCAGGGCGGCGTCCGTCTTCGGGCGCAGCACCGCGTCGAGCCGCTCCGGTGTCAGGGACGGTACGGATCCGTCGTCGAGGTGGCCCGCGGCGTGGACCACGGCGGTCAGCGGGTGCGCGGCCGGGACGGCCGCCAGGAGCGCGGCCAGCGCCTCCCGGTCGGCGGCGTCGCAGGCGACGACCTCGGCTTCGGCTCCCAGTGCGGCCAGTGCGCCGACGAGTGCGGCGGCGCCGGCGGCGCCGGGGCCGCGACGGCTGGTCAGCAGCAGGCGCCGGACGCCGTGGTGCGTCACCAGGTGGCGGGCCAGCAGGCTGCCGAGCACCCCGGTGCCGCCGGTGACGAGGACGGTGCCCTCGGGGTCGAGTCCGGCGGGGACGGCGTCGTGTCCGGCGCCCGGTGCGGTGTCGGTCGTGTCGCCGGCGTCCGTACCCGGGCCGGGACGGTCCGCGGGAACCCTGGCGAGCCTGGCGGCGTGCAGGGCTCCGTCCCGTACGGCGAGCTGGGGTTCGCCGGTGGCCGCGGCGGCGGCCAGCAGCGCGCCGAGGTCCGCCGGAGCGTCCCCGGCCGTGCGGACCGGTCGGTCTTCGGGGTCGGTGCCGTCCGGGCCGCCCGGCTGGGCGGCGTCGAGGTCGAGGAGCAGGAACCGGTCCGGGTTCTCCGACTGCGCGGACCGCAACAGGCCCCAGACCGGCGCGTGCGCCAGGTCGGGCACGCCCTCGCCCGGGCGCGCCTCGACGGCCCCCCGGGTGACCACGGCCAGGCGGGTCCCTTCGAGCTGGTCCCCGGCCAGCCAGTCCTGCACGAGGCCGAGGGCGTCCCGGGCCGCACGGCGGGCCGCCCCGGCGGTCCCGGCGGCGTCCGGCACGGCGGTCCCGGCGTCCGGCACGGCGTTCGCGCGGACCGCGCGGAGCACCTCGGGCGCGGCGGCGAACGGGACCAGGACGGTGTCCGGCCGCGGCTTCCCGGCGGCCACCACCCCGGCGAGGGCGTCCAGGTCGGCGTAGGCGTCGACGGTCAGGCCGGCCGCGCCCAGCGCGGCCTCCAGCCCGAGGACGTCCGTGCCGACGACGGCCCAGCGTCCGCCGTCCGCGGCGGGGGGCGCCGTCACGGCGGGCCACTCGAGTCGGAACAGCGACGGGTGGAACGCGGACCCGGCCGCCCGGAGTCGGGCGGGGTCGAGTTCGCGCAGCAGCAGCGACTCCACCGAGACGACCGCTCCGCCCTGCTCGTCGAAGGCCGTGAGGGACACCGCCCCGGGGCCGGCGGGGGCCAGCCTCACCCGGAGGGCGCCGGCGCCGACGGCGTGCAGTCCGACGCCGGTGAAGGAGAACGGCAGCCGCATCCGGACGGCTCCGTCGCCCTGCTCCCCGTCCTCCGGGAAGAAGGAGCCCAGCGCGAGGCCGTGCAGGCCCGCGTCGAGCAGTGCGGGATGGACCGCGAAGTGTGCGGCCCCGGCATCGGCGCCCTCGGGCAGGGTGAGGTCGGCGAAGAGCTCGTCGCCGCGCCGCCAGGCGGCCCTGAGGTTGCGGAACGCGGGGCCGTACGCGTACCCGCCCGCGGCGAACAGCTCGTAGAGGTCGGTCACGTCGAGCCGCTCGGCGCCCGCCGGCGGCCAGGTGCCGGGCGCCGCGTCGGGCGCCGGGGCCGGCGCGTCGGACGCCCCGAGCACGCCGGTGGCGTGCCGGGTCCACGGCTCGTCCTGGACCCGGCCGTCCTCGCCGCCCGCGCTCTCCGGGCGCGTGTGCACGCCCAGGGCCCGCCGGCCGGTGCCGTCGGGCTCCGCCACGGACACGCGGAGCTGGAGCGCACCGTGCTCGGGGAGCACCAGGGGCGCTTCCAGGGTGAGCTCTTCGAGGAGGACGCTCCCGACGCGCCGGCCGGCGTGCAGGGCGAGTTCCACGAAGGCGGTGCCCGGCAGCAGGGCGGCGTCCGCCGCCCGGTGGTCGGCCAGCCAGGGGTGGGTGCGCAGGGAGAGGCGGCCGGTGAACAGGAGCCCCTCGGAGTCGGGCAGTTCGACGGCGGCTCCGAGCAGTGGGTGCTCGGCCGCGTCCAGTCCGGCGGAGGCCACGTCACCGGTCCCGCCGGTCGGCACGTCGATCCAGTAGCGCTCGCGCTGGAAGGCGTACGTGGGCAGGTCGACGCGCCGGGCGCCGGTGCCGGCGAGGACGGCGTCCCAGTCGACCGGCACACCGCGGACGTGCGCCTCGGCCAGGGAGAGCCGGAAGCGGTCGAGGCCGCCTTCGTCGCGGCGCAGGGAGCCGAGGACGGCCGCCTCGCGCCCGGCGTGCTCGGCCGTCTCCTGGAGGCCGACCGTCAGCACGGGGTGGGGGCTGGACTCGACGAAGACGTCGAAGCCCCGGTCGAGGAGGGTGCGGGTGGCGTCCTCCAGCTCGACGGTCCGGCGCAGGTTGCGGAACCAGTACCCGGCGTCGAGCTCGGGGCCTTGCACCCACTCCCCCGTGACGGTGGACAGGAGGGGGATCTCGGCGGGCCGGGGGGTGATCGGTGCGAGCAGCCCGGCCAGCTCCTCCGCGAGGAGGTCGACCTGCGCGGAGTGGGAGGCGTAGTCCACCGCGATCCGCTTCGCGCGCACTCCGTCCGCCCCGCAGGCGGCGAGGAACTCGTCCAGGGCATCGGCCTCGCCGGACACGACCACCGAGGACGGGCCGTTGGCCGCGGCGACGGAGATGCGGTCCTCGCCCCAGGGGGCGATCCGCTCGCGCACGTCCGCCGCGGGCAGCGGCACCGACACCATGCCGCCCCGTCCCGCGAGGACGCGCCCGATGGCCCGGCTGCGCAGGGCCACGACCCGGGCCGCGTCCTCAAGGGAGAGGATCCCCGCCACGCACGCGGCGGCGATCTCGCCCTGCGAGTGGCCGACCACGGCCGCGGGGCGGACGCCCGCGGAGCGCCAGAGCTCCGCCAGCGACACCATCACCGAGAAGAGCGCCGGCTGCACCACGTCGACCCGGTCCAGGGACGGCGCGCCCTGCGCACCGCGCAGGACGTCGGTGAGCGACCAGTCGGTGAAGGGCTCGAGGGCCCGGGCGCAGTCCCGGATCCGGGCGGCGAACACCGGTGCGGTGTCGAGCAGTTCCACCGCCATGCCGGCCCATTGGGAGCCCTGGCCCGGGAAGACGAACGCCGTCTTGCCGCTGCCGGCGGTGCCGCGGGCCACGCCGGCCGCCGCGGTCCCGTCGTCGAGGGCGGTCAGGCCCCGGAGCAGTTCGTCCCGGCCCCGGGCCACGACCACCGCGCGGTGGTCGAACACGGCCCTCGTGGTGGCGAGCGAGAAGGCCGCGTCGGCGAGTGCGGGAGCGTCCGGCTCGGCCAGACGGGCCCGCAGGCGGGCCGCCTGGCCGCGCAGGGCGTCGGCCGTCTTCGCGGACAGGACGTAGGGCAGCGCGGTGGCGTCGTCGTCCGCGGCGGGGGCGGCGTCGTCGTCGACCGTGGGGGCCGGGGCCGCGGGTGCCGCCGGTTCGGGGGCCTGCTCGATGATCGTGTGCGCGTTGGTGCCGCTGATCCCGAAGGACGACACGGCCGCGCGGCGCGGGCGGCCCGTCTCCGGCCAGGCGACGGCCGATTCGAGGAGCGCGACCGATCCCGCGGTCCAGTCCACGTGCGGGGTGGGCTCGTCGACGTGCAGGGTGCGGGGCAGTTCTCCGTGCCGGATCGCCTGGACCATCTTGATGACGCCGGCGACGCCGGCGGCGGCCTGCGTGTGCCCGAAGTTGGACTTGACCGAGCCGAGCCAGAGCGGCTGCTCGTCCGTGTGCTCCCGGCCGTAGGTGGCCAGCAGGGCCTGGGCCTCGATCGGGTCGCCGAGGGTGGTGCCGGTGCCGTGGGCCTCGACGGCGTCCACCTCGGCCGCGGTGAGTCCGGCGGAGGCGAGGGCCTGCCGGATGACGCGCTGCTGGGAGGGGCCGTTGGGGGCGGTCAGGCCGTTGCTGGCGCCGTCCTGGTTGACGGCGGAGCCGCGGACCACGGCGAGGACGGGGTGGCCGTTGCGGCGGGCGTCCGAGAGCCGCTCGACGAGGAGCATGCCGACGCCCTCGCCCCAGGCGGTACCGTCGGCCCCGGCCGCGAAGGGCTTGCAACGGCCGTCGGTCGCCAGACCGCGCTGGACGCCGAAGGCGAGGAAGGTGCCCGGCGTGGCCATCACCGTGACGCCGCCGGCGAGCGCGAGGTCGCACTCGCCGTTGCGCAGCGCCTGGGCGGCCAGGTGCAGGGTGACGAGGGAGGAGGAGCAGGCGGTGTCGACCGTGACGGCCGGCCCCTCCAGCCCGAAGGTGTACGAGACGCGGCCGGAGACCACGCTGCCCGAGCTGGCGGTGCCCATGTACCCCTCGAGCCCTTCCGGGGCGCGGTGGAGCAGCGTGCCGTAGTCGTTGTACATCACGCCGGCGAAGACGCCGGTGCGGCTGCCGCGCATGCTCGCCGGGTCGATGCCGGCGCGCTCGAAGGCCTCCCACGTGGTCTCCAGCAGCAGGCGTTGCTGGGGGTCGGTGGCGAGGGCCTCGCGCGGCGAGATGCCGAAGAAGGTCGGATCGAAGTGGTGCGCGTCGTAGAGGAAGCCGCCGGTCGGGCTGAATCCGGTGTCCGGACGGTCCGGGTCGAGCACTCCGGAGAGGTCCCAGCCGCGGTCGTCGGGCAGGTCGGAGATGGCGTCGCGGCCCTCGCTGACGAGCCGCCAGAGGTCCTCCGGCGAGCTGACGCCGCCCGGGAAGCGGCACGCCATGGCGACGATCGCGATCGGCTCGTCGTCGTGCGCGGCGCCGGCGGCCGGCGTCGCGGTGGCTGCCGTGTCCTGGCCGCCGAGGAGTTCGGCGTGCAGGAAGTCGGCGAGGACGGAGGGGTTGGGGTAGTCGAAGACGAGGGTGGCGGGCAGGCGGACGCCGGTGGCGGCGCCGAGCCGGTTGCGCAGTTCGACCGCCGTGAGCGAGTCGAAGCCGACCTCGTTGAACGACCGTGCCGGGTCGACCGCCTCGGGGCCGGCGAAGCCGAGCACCGCGGCCACCTGGCCGCGAACCAGCTCCAGAACCGCGACCGCCCGCTCGTCGGCACCCAGTCCGGCCAGGTGGCGGGCGAACGCACCGCCCGCGGCCGTTCCGTTCCGGGCGGCACGGCGCGTGGGCACCCGTACCAGGCCGGAGAGCAGCGGCGGCAGCATCCCGGCGCCCCCGGCGGCGCGGAGGGCGGGCAGGTCCAGCTTCACCGGGACGAGCAGGGCGGAACGTCCGGCGCCCGACGCGGCATCGAACAGGGCCAGGCCCTCGGCGGCGCTCAGGGCCCGTACGCCGCCCCGGTTCATCCGCGCGACCTCGTCGGCGGCGAGCGCGTCGCCCATGCCGCCCACCTCGGACCACAGGCCCCAGGCCAGCGATGTGCCGGCGAGACCGGTCGCCCGGCGGTGGGCGGCCAGGGCGTCGAGGAAGGTGTTGGCCGCCGCATAATTGGCCTGCCCCGCACCACCGAACACACCGGCGGCGGACGAGAACAACACGAACGCCGACAGGTCCAGGTCCTGGGTCAGCTCGTGCAGGTGCCACGCCGCATCGACCTTGGGGCGCAGGACCGCCGACAGCCGCTCGGCCGTCAACGAACCCACCACACCGTCGTCCAGGACACCGGCCGTGTGCACCACGGCGGTCAGCGGATACTCCGCCGGAACACCGGCCAGAACGGCCGCCAGCGCCTCCCGATCGGCCACGTCACACGCCGCCCAGGTCACCTCGGCACCCAGACCCGACAGCTCCGCCGCCAACTCCACCGCACCCGGCGCCGCTCCACCACGACGCGACACCAGGAGCAGGCGCCGCACACCGTGCTCCGTGACGAGATGACGGGCGAACAGGGCGCCGAGCGAACCGCTCGCACCCGTCACCAGCACCGTGCCGTCCCCACCCCACGCAGGGGTCTCGTCGGCGACCGCCACACCGGCCCGGGCCAGCCGCGGCACCAGCACCTCACCCCCGCGCACCGCCACCTCGGACTCACCCGAGGCCAGGACGAACGAGAGGCCGGCCTCGACCCCCGCCGCTTCGTCCACGTCGACGAGGACGAAGCGGTCGGGGTTCTCCGACTGCGCCGACCGGACCAGTCCCCACACGGCGGCGTGCACCAGGTCCGCGGGGTCCTCCCCCGGTACGGCGGCCACCGCGCCCCGCGTCACGAACGCCAGGCGGGCGTCGGCGCACCGCTCGTCGGCCAGCCACTGCCGGACGAGCGCGAGCGCGCGGGCGGTCGCCGCGTGCACCGCCCCGGCGACGTCGGCGTCGGCGTCCGCGCCGGCAGCGGCAGCGGCAGCGGCAGCGGCGGGCTCGGCGCAGGACACGACCAGCACCGACGGGACCTCGTCGAGGTCCGCGAGCACACGCACCGCGTCGTCGCCCTCGCCCGCGTCGAGGAACCGCCAGTCCCCGGCGGCCGCGGACCGGTCGGCAGGAGCCTGACCGACCCAGTCCACGCGGAAGAGGCAGTCGCGCAGCCCCGGCGCCCCGGCGCCGAGCCGGTCGGGCGAGAAGGCCCGCAGGGCGAGGCCGTCCACCGTGGCGACGGGTGCGCCGGTGGTGTCGGCGATCTCCAGGCGCACCGCGTCCCGGCCGGCGCGCGAGAGCCGGACGCGGAGGGCGTCGGCCCCGGCGGAGTGCACGGCGACACCGGACCAGGAGAACGGAAGCCGTGCTTCACCGGACTCCGCCACGAGCGGGCCGAGCCCGATGGCGTGGAGGACGGAGTCGAGGAGCGCCGGGTGGACGGTGAACCGTGCGGCGTCGGACTCCGTTCCGGCGTCCAGGGCGACTTCGGCGAACACGTCGTCGCCGCGCCGCCAGGCGGCCCGCAGGCCCTGGAACACCGGCCCGTACCCGAAGCCGGCGTCCGCCAGGCCCTCGTACAGTCCGTCGACGGGAACCTGCTCCGCCCCCGCCGGGGGCCATGCCGTGAGGTCGAACGCCGGTGCCGCGCCTTCGGCCGCGCCCAGCGTCGCGGTCGCGTTGCGGGTCCACGGCTCCTCGTCCTCGGCCCGGGCGTCACGGGAGTGGAAGACGACCGGGCGGCGACCGGCGTCGTCGGGCGCGCCGACGGAGACCTGCAGCTCGACCGCGCCGTCCTCCGGGAGCACCAGGGGTGCGGCGAGGGTCAGTTCGTCCACGAGGTCGCATCCAGTCCGCTCCCCCGCCCGCAGGGCCAGCTCGACGAAGGCCGTGCCGGGCAGGAGCACCGAACCCATCACCCGGTGGTCCGCGAGCCACGGGTGGGTGGCGAGGGACAGCCGGCCGGTGAGGAGCAGGCCGTCGGCGTCGGCGAGGGTGACGGCGGCGCCGAGGAGCGGATGGGCGGCGGACCGCAGGCCGGCCGCCGCCGCGTCGGCGAAGGCGCCCGGGGGGACGTCGATCCAGTACCGCTCGTGCTGGAAGGCGTAGGTCGGCAGGTCGGTGCTCCGGGCACCGGTGCCCTCGAACCAGTTCCCCCAGTCGACGGAGCCTCCCCGGACGTGGACCACGGCGAGGGCGGTGGTGGTGCTCTCCGCCTCGGTACGGTCCCTGCGCAGGGTCGGGACGAAGGCGGCCGATCCGGTGTCCTCGGCGGTCAGGCAGTCCTGGGCCGTCGCCGACAGCACGCCGTCGGGGCCGAGTTCGAGGTACGTCGTCACCCCGGCGGTCTCCAGGGTGCGGATGCCGTCGAGGAAGCGGACGGCCTCCCGGACGTGCCGCACCCAGAAGTCCGCCGCACCCATCTCGTCGGTCACCACGGCACCGGTCAGGTTCGACACGACCGGAATGCGGGGCGCCTCGAACGACAGCCCCTCCGCGACCTCGCGGAAGTCGGCCAGCATCCCGTCCATGAGCGGCGAGTGGAACGCGTGGCTGACCGTGAGCCGCTTGGTCTTGCGACCCTGCGCCTCGAAGGCCCCGGCAATCACTGCGGCCGCGTCTTCATCGCCGGAGACCACGACGGCCTGCGGTCCGTTGACCGCGGCGATGCCCACGCCCCGGGTGAGCAGCGGCGCGACCTCCGCCTCGGAGGCCTGGACCGCGATCATCACGCCGCCGGTCGGCAGGGCCTGCATCAACCGGCCGCGTGCTGCGACGAGTTCGCACGCGTCGGCCAGGGAGATGACGCCGGCCACGTGGGCGGCGGCGATCTCGCCGATCGAGTGACCGGAGACGAAGTCCGGCCGCACGCCCCAGCTCTCGAGGAGCCGGAAGAGCGCCACCTCGATCGCGAACAGCGCCGGCTGGGCGTACTCCGTCCGGTCCAGCACGGTCGCGTCCGCACCGAACAGGACTTCCTTCAGAGGCAGCTCGAGCCGCGGGTCCAGCTCCGCGCACACCGCGTCCAAGGACGCCGCGAACGCCGGCTGAGTGTCGTACAGCTCACGCCCCGCACCGAGGCGCTGACTACCCTGACCCGTGAACAGGAAGGCCAGCTTCCCCGCCCCCGTGGCGGCCACGGTGTGGCGTGCGACTCCGGATTCCGCCGGGTCGCCGTCCGCGAGCGCGGACAGGCCCCGCAGCAGCTCGTCCCGGTCCCCGGCCACGACCACCGCACGGTGGTCGAAGGCCGCCCGGCGCGTGGCCAGCGACCAGGCGACGTCGATCTCGGGGGTCTCGGACGCGTCGGCGAGGCGGGCGCGCAGGCGGGCCGCCTGTGCGCGCAGCGCGTCGTCGGACTTGGCGGACACCAGGTACGGCAGCACGGACGGGGCCGGCGTCGAGCGGCCCGTCGCCGCGGCGTCGGGCACCGGGGCCTCGTCCGGGGCCTGCTCGATGATCGTGTGGGCGTTCGTGCCGCTGATGCCGAAGGACGACACGGCCGCGCGGCGCGGGCGGCCCGTCTCCGGCCAGGTCACGGTCTCGGTGAGCAGCGCGACGGCGCCCTCGGACCAGTCCACGTGCGGGGTGGGCTCGTCGACGTGCAGGGTCTTCGGCAGCACCCCGTGGCGCATCGCCTCGACCATCTTGATGACACCGGCGACACCGGCGGCGGCCTGCGTGTGGCCCATGTTGGACTTGACCGAACCCAGCCACAGCGGCTCGTCGGCGGCGCGCTCCCGGCCGTAGGTGGCCAGCAGCGCCTGCGCCTCGATCGGGTCCCCGAGCGTGGTGCCCGTACCGTGCGCCTCGACCACGTCGACCTCCGCGGCGGTCAGACCGGCGTTGGCCAGCGCCTGCCGGATGACGCGCTGCTGGGAGGGGCCGTTCGGGGCCGTCAGGCCGTTGGAGGCACCGTCCTGGTTGACCGCGGAACCGCGCACCACCGCCAGCACCCGGTGCCCGTTGCGGCGGGCGTCCGAGAGCCGCTCGACGAGCAGCATGCCGACGCCCTCGCCCCAGGCGGTGCCGTCGGCCCCGGCCGCGAAGGGCTTGCAACGGCCGTCCGTGGCCAGGCCGCGCTGGCGGCTGAAGGCGATGAAGGTGCCCGGGGTGGCCATCACGGTCACGCCGCCGGCGAGCGCGAGGTCGCACTCGCCGTTGCGCAGCGCCTGGGCGGCCAGGTGCAGGGTGACGAGGGAGGAGGAGCAGGCGGTGTCGACCGTGACGGCCGGCCCCTCCAGCCCGAAGGTGTACGAGACGCGGCCGGACGCGACGCTGCCCGAGCTGGAGGTCCCCATGTAGCCCTCGAGACCGGCGGGGGCGCGGTGCAGGAGCGTGCCGTAGTCGTTGTACATCACGCCGGCGAAGACGCCGGTACGGCTGCCGCGCATCGACGCCGGGTCGATGCCGGCCCGCTCGAACGCCTCCCAGGACGCCTCCAGCAGCAGCCGCTGCTGCGGGTCGGTGGCGAGGGCCTCGCGCGGCGACATGCCGAAGAACAGCGGGTCGAAGTGGTGGGCGTCGTGCAGGAAGCCGCCGGCGGTGCTGTAGCTCGTACCGGCCTCGTCGGGGTCCGCGCTGAACAGGCCGGCGAGGTCCCAGCCGCGGTCGTCCGGCATGTCCGTGATCGCGTCGCGGCCGTCGAGGACGAGCTGCCACAGGTCCTCGGGGGACCGCACACCACCCGGGAAGCGGCAGGACATCGCCACGATCGCGATCGGCTCGTCGTCGTACGCGGCGCCGGGCGCCGGCGTCGTGGCGGCCGCGGTCTCCCGGGCGCCGAGCAGTTCGGCGAGGAGGTACTCCGCCAGGACGGCCGGGGTCGGGTAGTCGAAGACGAGGGTGGCGGGCAGGCGGACGCCGGTGGCGGCGCCGAGCCGGTTGCGCAGTTCGACCGCCGTGAGCGAGTCGAAGCCGACCTCGTTGAACGACCGTGCCGGGTCGACCGCCTCGGGGCCGGCGAAGCCGAGCACCGCGGCCACCTGGCCGCGGACCAGCTCGGCGACGGCGGCCTGCCGCCGGTCCTGCGGCAGAGCGGCCAGCTGGCGGGCGAACGCCCCGCCGGCGGCGCGGGCCGCACGGCGTGCGGGCGTCCGCACCAGGCCCGACAGGAGCGGCGGGAGCATGCCGGTCCCGGCCCGGGCGCGGAGTGCGGGCAGGTGCAGCTTCACCGGGACGAGGAGCGCCTGGTCGGCGGCGCACGCCGCGTCGAAGAGCGCCGCGCCCTCGGCGGCACCGATGGCGCCGACGCCGCCGCGGCCCAGGCGCGCGACCTCGTCGGCGGCGAGCGCGTCGCCCATGCCGCCCACCTCGGACCACAGACCCCAGGCCAGCGATGTGCCGGCGAGACCGGTCGCCCGGCGGTGGGCGGCCAGGGCGTCGAGGAAGGTGTTGGCCGCCGCGTAGTTGGCCTGACCCGCACCACCGAACACACCGGCGGCGGACGAGAACAGCACGAACGCCGACAACTCCAGGTCACGGGTCAGCTCGTGCAGGTGCCACGCCGCGTCCACCTTCGGCCGCAACACTGCCGACAGCCGCTCGGCCGTCAACGAGCCGACCACACCGTCGTCCAGGACGCCGGCCGTGTGCACCACGGCGGTCAGCGGATGCTCGGCCGGGACCCCGGCCAGAACGGCCGCCAGCGCCTCCCGGTCGGCCACGTCGCACGCCGCCCAGGTCGCCTCGGCGCCCAGACCCGCCAGCTCCGCCGCCAACTCCACCGCACCCGGGGCCGCTCCACCACGACGACTGACCAGCAGCAGGTGCCGTACGCCGTGCTCGGTGACGAGATGACGGGCGAACAGGGCGCCGAGCGAACCGCTCGCACCCGTCACCAGCACCGTGCCGTCCCCACCCCACTCAGGAGCGGAGCCGGCGGCCGCGTCGGCACGGGCCAGCCGCGGCACGAGGACCCTGCCCCCGCGCACGGCGACCTCGGACTCGCCCGGGGCGAGCGCCGCCGCGATCCCCTGGGCGGCGTCCGCATCGGCGTCGAGGTCGGGGTCGAGGTCGAGGTCGACCAGGACGATCCGGCCGGGGTTCTCGGACTGCGCCGACCGGACCAGGCCCCACACCGGGGCGTGCACCAGGTCCGACGGGCCCTCGCCGGGTACGGCGGCCACCGCGCCCCGCGTCAGGAGGACGAGGCGACCGTCCGCGAACCGGTCGTCGGCCAGCCACTCCTTCACCAGCGACAGGGCGCGGCCCGCCGCCGCGTGCGCGCCGGCGGCCACGTCGCCGGCCGCGGACTCCGTGCAGGGTACGACGAGCGCCGACGGGATCCGGCCGCCGTTGACGACGGCGGTGCCCAGGGCAGCCAGGTCCGCGAAGGCCTGGGTGCCCTCGCCGAGCAGCATCCAGTCGTCGAAGGGGCCGCCCGCCGCAGCAGGTTCGACCCACTCCACGCGGTAGAGGGCGTCGGCGCGGCCGTGGGCCGGCCGGCCGAACTGCTCGGGCGAGAAGGCGCGCAGCGCGAGGGCGTCGACCGAGGCGACGGGTGCGCCCGCCGCGTCGGCGAGCTCCAGCCGGACCGCGTCGCGGCCGGCGCGCGAGAGCCGGACGCGGAGGGCGTCCGCCCCGGCCGCGTACACCGAGACCCCGGACCAGGAGAACGGCAGCCGTCCCCGGCCGGTGTCCGCCACCAGCGAGCCCAGGTTGACGGCGTGCAGGACGGAGTCGAGGAGGGCCGGGTGGAGGGTGAACCGCTCGGCGCCGGGCTCGGTCCCGGATCCGAGGCCGACCTCCGCGTACACGTCGTCGCCGTGCCGCCAGGCGGCGTGCAGCCCCTGGAACACCGGCCCGTAGCCGAAGCCCGCGTCGGCGAGGACGTCGTACAGGGACTCGACGTCGAGGGCCTCGGCGCCGGGGGGCGGCCAGGCGGTCAGGTCGAACGCCGGGGACTCCTCCCCCGCCGTGGCCAGTACCGCGGTGGCGTTGCGCACCCACGGCTCGTCGTCGGCGGCGAAGCCGTCGCGGGAGTGGAAGGCGACGGCCCGGCGGCCCGACGCGTCGGGCGCCGCGACCGTGATCTGGAGCTCGACGCCGCCCTCCTCGGGGAGGGCGAGCGGGGCGGCCAGGGTCAGGTCGTCGACCAGGTCGCAGCCCGCCTTCTCACCGGCCTGGAGCGCAAGTTCGACGAAGGCCGTGCCGGGGAGCAGCGCGGCGCCCGCGACGCGGTGGTCGGCGAGCCAGGGGTGGGTGGCGAGGGACAGCCGACCGGTGAGGAGGAGGCCGTCGGCGTCGGCGAGGGCGACGGAGGCGCCGAGGAGGGGGTGGTCGGCGGACCGGAGGCCGGCGGTGCCGACGTCCGCGCCGAGGGTGCCGGCGTCCAGCCAGTAGTGGTCGCGCTGGAAGGCGTACGTGGGCAGGTCCACCTGCGCGGCACCGGTGGCGGCGTGGAACGCGTGCCAGTCGACGGCGGTGCCGCGGGCGTGGACGAGGGCCAGGGCGGTGGTGACCGCGGCGGCTTCGGAGGCGCCCTTGCGGAGGGCCGGGGCGAAGGCGGCCGCGGTGGTGTCGCCGGTCAGGCAGTCCTGGGCGAGGGCGGAGAGGACACCGTCGGGGCCGAGTTCGAGGTACGTCGTCGCGCCGGCGGACTCGAGGGCGCGGACGGCGTCGAGGAAGCGGACGGCTTCGCGGACGTGCCGGACCCAGAAGTCGGCGGAGGTCATCTCGTCGGTGACGAGCGCACCGGTCAGGCAGGACACGAGCGGGATGCGCGGGGCCTCGAAGGACAGTTCCTCCACGACCCGGCGGAAGGCGTCGAGCATGCCGTCCATGTGCGGCGAGTGGAAGGCGTGGCTGACCGTGAGCCGCTTGGACTTGCGCCCCTGCGCCTCGAAGGCCCCGGCGATCGCGACCGCCGCGGCCTCGTCGCCGGAGACGACGACGGACCGGGGGCCGTTGACGGCGGCGATGCCCACCCGGTCGCCGAGCAGTGGCCGGACCTCGTCCTCCGTGGCCTGGACGGCGATCATCGCGCCGCCGGTCGGCAGCTCCTGCATCAGCCGGCCGCGGGCGGTCACGAGCGTGCCCGCGTCGTCCAGCGACAGCACGCCCGCGACGTGCGCGGCGGCGATCTCGCCGATCGAGTGGCCGGCCAGGAGGTCCGGCTTCACGCCCCAGGACTCCAGCAGGCGGAACAGGGCCACCTCGAGCGCGAACAGTGCGGGCTGCGCGTATTCGGTGCGGTCGAGCAGCGCCGCGTCGTCCCCGAGGAGCACGTCCCGGAGCGGGGTACCGAGGTACGGGTCCAGGGCGGCGCACACCGCGTCGAGGGCTTCGGCGAACGCCGGGTGGGTGTCGTACAGTTCGCGGCCCATGCCGAGGCGCTGGCTGCCCTGGCCGGTGAAGAGGAATGCGGTCCTGCCCCGGACCCCGGCCTCGCCGAGGACGACCCGCGGGGAGGTGTCGCCGCCCGAGGCGAGGTCGGCGAGGTCGGCGAGGGCCTGCTCCCGGTCGCCGGCCAGGACGACGGCGCGGTGTTCGAGGGCGGCGCGGCCGGTGGCCAGCGTCAGGCTCACGTCCTGCGGCGTGTGGCCGGGGTGGGCGCGCAGGTGGGTGTGCAGGCGGTCGGCCTGGGCGCGCAGGGCCTCCTCCGTGCGGGCCGACACCGGCCACGGCAGGACCGGGGGGACGACGACCGGGCGGGGCGGCCGGGGGCCGGCGGCGCCGGTGCCGCCGGTGCCGGTGGAGGTGGAGGTGGCGTCGGTGGAGGTGGCGTCGGTGGCGGCGGCACGCGCCTCGGCACCGGCGTCGGCGGTCTCGACGGGACCGGCGGCGGGGTCGGCGTCCCCGTCCGTGCCGGGGGCGGCGGATGCCGGTCCGGCGGCCGCGGCGGGCGGCGCCTGCTCGATGATGGTGTGGGCGTTCGTACCGCTGATGCCGAACGAGGACACCGCGGCGCGCCGCGGGCGTCCGGTCTCGGGCCAGTCCACGGTCTCGCGGAGCAGCGTCACGGCGCCCGCGGCCCAGTCGACCTTGGTCGACGGCCGGTCGACGTGCAGCGTCCGTGGGATCCGGCCGTGCCGGATCGCCATGACCATCTTGATGACGCCGGCGACGCCCGCGGCGGCCTGGGTGTGACCGATGTTGGACTTGACCGAACCCAGCCACAGCGGGCGGTCCTCGGTGTGCTCCCGGCCGTAGGTGGCCAGCAGGGCCTGCGCCTCGATGGGGTCGCCGAGGGTGGTGCCGGTGCCGTGCGCCTCGACCACGTCGACGTCGGCGGCCGTGAGGCGGGCGTCGGCCAGGGCCTGGCGGATGACGCGCTGCTGGGACGGCCCGTTGGGGGCGGTCAGTCCGTTGCTGGCGCCGTCCTGGTTGACGGCCGAGCCGCGGACCACGGCGAGGACGCGGTGGCCGTTGCGGCGGGCGTCGGAGAGCCGTTCGACGAGGAGCATGCCCGCGCCCTCGCCCCAGCCGGTGCCGTCGGCGGCGTCCGCGAAGGACTTGCAGCGGCCGTCGAAGGACAGGCCGCGCTGCTTGCTGAACTCGGTGAAGGTGCCGGGGGTCGGCATGACGGTGACGCCGCCCGCGAGGGCGAGCGAGCACTCGCCCTTGCGGAGGGCCTGCATGGCGAGGTGCAGGGTGACGAGGGAGGACGAGCAGGCGGTGTCGACGGTGAGCGCCGGGCCCTCCAGGCCGAACGTGTACGAGACGCGGCCGGAGGCGATGCTGCTGGAGGCGCCGGTGCCGAGGTAGCCCTCGACCTCCGGCGGCACGGCGCGCAGCCGTGCCGCGTAGTCGTGGTACATGACGCCGGTGAACACGCCGGTGCGGCTGCCGCGCACCGAGGTGGGGTCGATGCCCGCCCGCTCGAAGGCCTCCCAGGAGATCTCGAGGAGGAGGCGCTGCTGGGGGTCCATGGCCGTGGCCTCGCGGGGCGAGATCCCGAAGAACGCCGGGTCGAAGCGGTTCGCCGAGTGGAGGAAGCCGCCTTCCTGCACGTAGCTGGTGCCCCGCCCGTCCGGGTCCTCGTCGAACAGCCGGCCCGTGTCCCAGCCCCGGTCGGTCGGGAACGGAGAGATGGCGTCGGTCTCCTCGGACACCAGCCGCCACAGGTCCTCGGGGGACTCGACGTCTCCCGGGTAGCGGCAGCTCATCCCGACGATCGCGATCGGCTCCTGCTCCTCCGACTCGACCTCCTGGAGCCGGCGGCGCGTCTCGTGGAGATCGGCGGTCACCCGCTTCAGGAAGTACCGGAGCTTTTCCTCGTTCATGCGTGCATCCCTCGTACAGAAGCCGGAAGGTGGGAAAGGGGGGAAGGGGTGGGGCGCAGCCGCCGCGTCGTGAGATGCCGGATCACGAGATGCCGAACTCCTTGCCGATGAAGTCGAAGAGGTCGTCATCGGTCGCGTCCTCCAGCGCCTCGGCGACGTCCGCGCCGTCCGCGCCGTCCACGGGTGCGCCGTCGGCCGCCGCACGGGCGTCGTTCCAGGCGGCCAGCAGGGCCTGGAGCCGCTCGGTGATGCGGTCGCGGCCGGCGTCGTCGGGGGCGGAGGTGACGAGCGTCTTCTCCAGCCGGTCCAGTTCGGCGAGCAGCGGGGGTACCGCGGCGGCGCCGTCCTGCCAGAGCTCGCCCCGCAGGAACGCCACGAGGGCCGTCGGGGTCGGGTAGTCGAACACGAGGGTGGCGGGCAGCCGGACGCCGGTGGCGGCGCCGAGCCGGTTGCGCAGTTCGACGGCGGTCAGCGAGTCGAAGCCGACCTCGTTGAACGACCGTGCCGGGTCGACCGCCTCGGGGCCGGCGAAACCGAGGACCCCCGCGACGTAGCCGCACACGAGCTCCAGCAGGGCCTCGTCGCGAGCGGCCGGCGCGAGTGCGGTGAGGCGCTCGCGCAGTGCGGCGGCGCCGTCGGCGCCGGGTTCGGCGCTGCCCGCGGTCCGGCGTACGGGCGTACGCACGAGGCCGGACAGGAGCGGCGGGAGCATGCCGCTGCCCGCCTGGGCGCGCAGCGCGGGCAGGTCCAGCTTCACCGGGACCAGCAGGGCCCGACCGGTGGCCGTGGCGGTGTCGAACAGGACCGCGCCCTCGGGGGCGGTGAGTGCCCGGACACCACCGCGTCCCAGCCGCGCGACCTCGTCGGCGTCGAGGCCGGCCCCCATGCCGCCGCCGACCTCGGACCACAGGCCCCAGGCCAGCGATGTGCCGGCGAGGCCGGTCGCCCGGCGGTGGGCGGCGAGGGCGTCGAGGAAGGTGTTGGCCGCCGCGTAGTTGGCCTGCCCCGCACCACCGAACACACCGGCGGCGGACGAGAACAGCACGAACGCCGACAGGTCCAGGTCACGGGTCAGCTCGTGCAGGTGCCACGCCGCGTCCACCTTCGGCCGCAACACTGCCGACAGCCGCTCGGCCGTCAACGAGCCGACCACACCGTCGTCCAGGACGCCGGCCGTGTGCACCACGGCGGTCAGCGGATGCTCGGCCGGGACCCCGGCCAGAACGGCCGCCAGCGCCTCCCGGTCGGCCACGTCGCACGCCGCCCAGGTCGCCTCGGCGCCCAGACCCGACAGCTCCGCCGCCAACTCCACCGCACCCGGGGCCGCTCCACCACGACGACTGACCAGCAGCAGGCGCCGTACCCCGTGCTCCGTGACGAGGTGACGGGCGAACAGGGCGCCGAGCGAACCGCTCGCACCCGTCACCAGCACCGTGCCGTCCCCACCCCACGCAGGGGTCTCGTCGGCGACCGCCACACCGGCCCGGGCCAGCCGCGGCACCAGCACCTCACCCCCGCGCACCGCCACCTCGGACTCGCCCGAGGCCAGGACGGCGGGCAGCACGCGGTGGGACGCGTCGCTGCCGTCGGTGTCGGCCAGGACGATCCGGCCCGGGTTCTCGGACTGTGCGGACCGGACCAGGCCCCACACCGGGGCGTGCACCAGGTCCGACGGGCCCTCGCCGGGTACGGCGGCCACCGCGCCCCGGGTCAGGACCAGCAGGCGGGAGTCCGTGAACCGCTCGTCCGCGAGCCACTGCCGGAGCAGCGCCAGCACCCGTCCGGTCTCCGCGTGCACGGCTCCCGCGACCTCCTCGCCGCCCGTCACCGCGGACAGCGGCAGGCACACGACGGACGGCTCCGCGAGGGTGGTGAGGGAGTCGTGGGCCTGGTAACGGACGCCGACGGCGTCCAGAGCGGGGTGGCCGTCCCCGAGCAGGGCCCAGGGGCGCTGCTCGGCTGCCGGGACCGGGGTGACCGGTACGGCCGTCCACTCCACCTGGAACAGCGCGTCCTGGCGGCCGCCTCGGGCGGCGCCGATCTGCTCGGGCGAGACCGCGCGCAGCGCCAGCGAGGCGACCGAGGCGACGGGTGCCCCCGCCGGGTCGGCGAGTTCCAGCGCGACCGCGTCACGGCCTGCCGGGGCCAGTCGGACCCGTACCGCGGAGGCGCCGGCGGCGTGCAGCCGGACCCCGCTCCAGGCGAAGGGCAGTCGGCCCCGGCCGGTGTCCTCGACGAGGGATCCGAGTCCGGCGGCGTGCAGGGTGGCGTCGAGGAGGGCGGGGTGGAGGCCGAACGAGTCGGCCGACCCCGCGGTCTCCTCGTCCAGGTCCACCTCGGCGTACACGGCGTCGCCGTGCAGCCACGCGGAGTGCAGGCCCTGGAAGGCCGGACCGTAGTCGAAGCCGGCGGCCGCGAGGCCGTCGTAGAGCCCGTCGAGGTCCACCCGTTCGGCGCCGGCCGGCGGCCAGGCCGTGAGGTCGGCCGCCGGGGCCGGGGCCGCCCCGCCGGTGGCGGGGGCCAGGACGCCGGTGGCGTGGCGCGTCCAGGGCAGGTCGGCCGCGCTGTCCTCGGCGCGGGAGTACAGGGACAGGGCGCGCCGTCCGGAGCCGTCGGCCCCGGCGACGGAGAGCCTCAGCTGGACCCCGCCGCGTTCGGGCAGGACCAGGGGCGCCTCCAGGGTCAGCTCCTCCAGGTCGGTGCAGCCGACCTGGTCGCCGGCGCGGACCGCCAGTTCCACGAAGGCGGTCCCGGGCAGGAGGACCGAGCCGAGGACGGCGTGGTCCGCGAGCCAGGGCTGGGTGGCCGCGGACAGCCGGCCGGTGAAGAGGAAGCCGTCGGAGTCCGGCAGCTCGACGGCCGCGCCGAGCAGCGGGTGGTCGGTCGCGCCGAGGCCGAGGCCGGCGGCGTCCCCGGAGGTGTGCTGCGCGCCGGTCGCGGAGTCCAGCCAGTACCACTCGCGCTGGAAGGCGTAGGTGGGAAGTTCCGCCGGGCGGGCGCCGGTCGGCGCGAAGTACGCCTCCCAGTCCACGGAGGCGCCGCGGACGTGGACCTGGGCGAGGGCCGCGGCCAGGGTGGCGGACTCCGGGCGGGCGGCGCGCAGGGCGGGCACGAGGCCGGCCGCACCGTGCCCGTCGGTCAGGCAGTCCTGGGCGAGGGCGGAGAGGACGCCGTCGGGGCCGAGTTCGAGGTACGTCGTCACGCCCGCGGCTTCCAGGGCGCGGATGCCGTCTAGGAAGCGGACGGCCTCCCGGACGTGCCGGACCCAGAAGTCGGCCGCACCCATCTCGTCGGTCACCACGGCACCGGTCAGGTTCGACACGACCGGAATGCGGGGCGTCTCGAACGACAGCCCCTCCGCGACCTTGCGGAAGTCGGCCAGCATGCCGTCCATGTGCGGCGAGTGGAAGGCGTGGCTGACCGTGAGGCGCTTGGTCTTGCGGCCCTGCGCCTCGAAGGCCCCGGCGATCACTGCGGCCGCGTCTTCGTCACCGGAGACGACCACCGCCTGCGGTCCGTTGACGGAGGCGATGCCGACGCCCTCCGAGAGCAGCGGCAGGACCTCGTCCTCCGACGCCTGCACGGCGATCATCACGCCGCCGGCCGGCAGCGCCTGCATCAACCGGCCACGCGCCGCAACCAGTTCGCACGCGTCGGACAGCGAGAGGACACCCGCCACGTGTGCGCCGGCGATCTCACCGATCGAGTGGCCGGACACGAAGTCCGGGCGCACTCCGTACGACTCCAGCAGGCGGAACAGCGCCACCTCCACCGCGAACAACGCCGGCTGGGCGAACTCCGTCCGGTCCAGCACCGTCGCGTCCTTGCCGAACAGGACTTCCTTCAGAGGCACCTCGAGCCGCGGGTCCAGCTCCGCGCACACGGCGTCCAGCGCCGCCGCGAACACCGGCTGGACGCCGTACAGCTCACGCCCCGCACCGAGCCGCTGACTTCCCTGACCGGTGAACAGGAAGGCCAGCTTCCCGGCTCCTCCGGCGCCCACGGTGCCGGTCGTGAGGCCCTGCGGGGCCGGGTCGCCGTCCACGAGCGCGGACAGGCCGCGCAGCAGCTCGTCCCGGTCCCCGGCCACGACCACCGCACGGTGGTCGAAGGCCGCCCGGCGCGTGGCCAGCGAGTAGGCCACGTCCGCGGGCACGGCCTCGGGCGTGGTCTCCAGGTGGGCCCGGAGGCGGGCCGCCTGGGCCCGCAGGGCGTCCGCCGACTTCGCGGAGATCGGGTACGGCAGCACGTGTGCCGGACGGTCGCCGTCCGCCGCGGCGGGGGCGAGGTCCTCGGGAGCCTGTTCGATGATCGTGTGGGCGTTGGTGCCGCTGATGCCGAAGGAGGACACGCCGGCGCGGCGCGGGCGGCCGGTCTCCGGCCACGGCATCGACTCGGTCAGCAGGGCGACGGCGCCGTCCGACCAGTCCACGTGCGGGGTGGGCTCGTCGACGTGCAGGGTCTTCGGCAGCACCCCGTGACGCATGGCCATGATCATCTTGATGATGCCGGCGACGCCGGCGGCGGCCTGGGTGTGGCCCATGTTGGACTTGACCGAGCCCAGCCACAGCGGCTCGTCGGCGGCGCGCTCCCGGCCGTAGGTGGCCAGCAGGGCCTGCGCCTCGATCGGGTCGCCCAGGGTCGTTCCCGTGCCGTGCGCCTCGACGGCGTCGATCCGGTCGCTGCTCAGCCCGGCGGACGCGAGGGCCTGCCGGATGACGCGCTGCTGGGACGGGCCGTTGGGGGCGGTGAGGCCGTTGCTCGCACCGTCCTGGTTGACCGCCGAGCCGCGCACCACCGCGAGCACCGGGTGACCGTTGCGGCGGGCGTCCGAGAGCCGCTCCACGAGGAGCATGCCCGCGCCCTCGGCCCAACTGGTGCCGTCGGCGGCTGCCGCGAAGGACTTGATCCGCCCGTCGGCGGCCAGGCCGCGCTGGCGGCTGAACTCGGTGAACGTGCCGGGGGTCGACATGACCGTGACACCGCCGGCGAGCGCCATGGTGCACTCGCCGTTGCGCAGCGCCTGGATGGCCCAGTGGAGGGCCACGAGGGACGAGGAGCAGGCCGTGTCGACGGTGACCGCCGGGCCCTCCAGCCCGAAGGCGTAGGAGACGCGGCCGGAGGCGATGCTGCCGGAGTTGCCGGTGCCGAGGTAGCCCTCGACGCCGTCCGGCACGGAGGTGATCCGGGTGGCGTAGTCGTGGTACATGATGCCCGCGAAGACGCCGGTACGGCTGCCGCGCATCGACGCGGGGTCGATGCCGGCCCGCTCGAAGGCCTCCCACGAGGTCTCCAGCAGCAGCCGCTGCTGCGGGTCCATCGCCACGGCCTCGCGGGGCGAGATGCCGAAGAACGCCGGGTCGAAGCGGCCCGCGTCGTGCAGGAAGCCGCCGGACCGTGTGTAGCTCGTGCCCTTGCCGTCCGGGTCCGGGTCGTACAGCGCCTCCAGGTCCCAGCCGCGGCCGTGCGGGAACCCGGAGATGGCGTCGGTGCCGCCGGCCACGAGGCGCCACAGGTCCTCGGGGGTCTCGACCCCGCCGGGGTAGCGGCAGCTCATGCCGACGATCGCGATCGGGTCCTCGTGCAGCGGGGCGCCCGGTGAAGTGGTCGGCGCCGGGGAGTCGGCGGTGTGGTGCTCGTCCGCGGACAGACCCAGGACCTCCGCCATCAGGTAGGCGGCGAGCGCGCCGGGCGTCGGATAGTCGAAGACGAGGGTGGCGGGCAGCCGTTCACCGGTGGTGGCGCCGAGGCGGTTGCGCAGCTCGACGGAGGTCAGGGAGTCGAAGCCGAGCTCCTTGAACGCCCGGTCGGCCGGCACCTCGTCGGTGGAGGCGTGGCCGAGGACGGCGGCCACCTCGGCCCGGACCGCGGCCAGCAGGGCCGCGTCCCGCTCCTCGGCGGGCAGGGCGGCCAGCCGCGCCCGGAACGCGCTGCCGTCGCCGGCGGCGCCGCGGCCCGTGGCGGCCCGGCGGGCCGGGCCGCGGACCAGGCCGCGCAGCAGGTCGGGGACCGGTCCGGTACGGGCCCGGGCGCGCAGGGCCGGCAGGTCGAGCGGGAGCGGTACGAGCAGCGGGTCGGTGGTGCGCCGGGCCGCGTCGAAGAGCGCGAGACCGGTCTCCGGGGTGAGGGCCCCGATGCCGCCGCGGCCGATGCGCTCGCGGTCGCCGTCGCCGAGCTCGTCGCCCATGCCGCCGACGCCGCTCCACAGGCTCCAGGCGAGCGAGGTACCGGCGAGGCCGGTCGCCCGGCGGTGGGCGGCGAGGGCGTCGAGGAAGGTGTTGGCCGCCGCATAATTGGCCTGCCCCGCACCACCGAACACACCGGCGGCGGACGAGAACAACACGAACGCCGACAACTCCAGGTCCTGGGTCAGCTCGTGCAGGTGCCACGCCGCATCGACCTTGGGGCGCAGGACCGCCGACAGCCGCTCGGCCGTCAACGAACCCACCACACCGTCGTCCAGGACACCGGCCGTGTGCACCACGGCGGTCAGCGGATGCTCCGCCGGGACCCCGGCCAGAACGGCCGCCAGCGCCTCCCGATCGGCCACGTCACACGCCGCCCAGGTCACCTCGGCACCCAGACCCGACAGCTCCGCCGCCAACTCCACCGCACCCGGCGCCGCTCCACCACGACGACTGACCAGCAGCAGGCGCCGTACCCCGTGCTCCGAGACGAGATGACGGGCGAACAGGGCGCCGAGCGAACCGCTCGCACCCGTCACCAGCACCGTGCCGTCCCCACCCCACGCGCCGGGGGACTCGTCGGCGACCGCCACATCGGCCCGGGCCAGCCGCGGCACCAGGACCGCCCCTCCGCGCACCGCCACCTCGGACTCGCCCGAGGCCAGCGCGGCCGACAGGGCGTCGGCCACGTCGGCGTCGGTCGCGTCGGAGGCCACGTCGACGAGGACGAGGCGGCCGGGGTTCTCCGACCGCGCCGAGCGGACCAGACCGCGCACCGCCGCGTGCGCGAGGTCCGTCACGCCCTCCCCGGCCACGGCCTCGACCGCGCCCCGGGTCAGGAACACCAGCCGCGCGGCGGACGCGTCGTCCGCGGCCCGGTCCTGGAGCAGCCCCAGCACCCGGGCGGTCTCCGCGTGCGCCGCGGCGACCGGGTCCGTGCCCGGCCGCGGCGTGCACGGCACGACCAGGGCGGTCGCGTGCTCGGCGGGCGCACCGGTCACGCGCGCCTCGTCCAGCATCCGCCAGTCCTCGGCGGTCCCGTCGGCGGCGACTTCCGTCCACGCCACCCGGAACAGGGCGTCGCGGGTGGCGTCCGGCACCGCGTCGAGCCGGTCGCGGCCGACCGCGCGCAGGGCCAGTCCGGCCACCGAGGCGACCGGTGCGCCCGTGGCGTCGGCGACCGTCAGGGCCACCTCGCCGGTGCGGGCCGGGGCCAGCCGGACGCGGAGCGCGGTGGCCCCGACCGCGTGCAGGGACACCCCGGACCAGGAGAAGGGCAGACGTCCTTCGCCGGCGCCCGGGTCCGCGGCGCCCAGACCGAGCGCGTGGAGCGCCGCGTCGAGCAGCGCCGGGTGCAGGCCGAAGCGGGCGGCCTCGGCCGCGGCGCCGTCGGGCAGGGCGACCTCGGCGTAGGTGGCGTCCTGGTCGCGCCAGGCGGCGCGCAGGCCGCGGAAGACCGGCCCGTATCCGAAGCCGGATTCCGCCAGGCCCTCGTACAGGCCGTCCACCGGTACGGGCTCCGCCCCGGCCGGCGGCCACTCGGCGAGGCCCTCCGGGGTCCGGCCGGTGCCGGGCGCGAGCACGCCGACGGCGTGCCGCGTCCACGGCGCGTCCGGGTCGGCGCCTTCGGGCCGGGAGTGCAGGGACAGGGCGCGCCGGCCGGCCGTGCCGTCGGCGGCGGCGAGGGAGAGCCGCAGTTGGACGGCGCCCTGCTCGGGCAGCACCAGCGGTGCCTCGAGGGTCAGTTCCTCGAGCACCTCGCAGCCGACGTGCGTGCCGGCCCGGAGGGCGAGTTCGACGAACGCCGTGCCCGGGAGCAGCGCGGAACCCAGGACCCGGTGGTCCCCGAGCCAGGGGTGGCCGGCCAGGGACAGCCGCCCGGTGAGGACGTGGCCGTCGGTGTCGGGCAGCTCCAGCTCGGCGCCGAGCAGCGGGTGGTCGGCGGGGCCGAGGCCGGCGGCGGTGACGTCCCCTTCGGCGCGGCCGGCGTCGAGCCAGTAGGGGCTGCGCTGGAAGGCGTAGGTCGGCAGGTCGACGCGCCGGGCGCCGAACGGGGCGTAGAAGGCCGGCCAGTCGACGGCGGTGCCGCGGACGTGGGCGGTGGACAGGGCGGTGACCAGGGTCTCGGACTCGGGGCGCCCGGCGCGCAGGACGGCGGTGAACGCGGCGGCGCCGGTGTCGTCGGCGAGGCAGGCCTGCGCCGCCGCCGACAGCACGCCGTCGGGACCGAGTTCGAGGTACGTCGTCACGCCCGCGGCCTCCAGGGCCCGGACGCCGTCCAGGAAGCGGACGGCCTCGCGGACGTGCCGGACCCAGAAGTCGGCCGCACCCGTCTCGTCCGAGACGAGGGCACCGGTCAGACAGGACACGACGGGGATCGCCGGGGCGGCGAACGACAGGCCCGCCACGACCTCGCGGAAGCCGTCCAGCATGCCGTCCATCAGCGGCGAGTGGAACGCGTGGCTCACGGTCAGGCGCTTGGTCCTGCGGCCCTGCGCCTCGAAGGCCTCGGCGACGGCGACCGCGGCGGCCTCGTCGCCGGAGACGACCACCGACCGGGGGCCGTTGACCGCGGCGATGCCCACGCGGTCGGTGAGCAGGGGCAGGACCTCGTGCTCCGCGGCCTCCACCGCGATCATCGCGCCGCCGGCCGGCAGCGCCTGCATCAGGCGGCCGCGCGCCGCGACCAGCGTGCACGCGTCGTCCAGGGACAGCACCCCGGCGACGTGCGCGGCGGCGATCTCGCCGATCGAGTGACCGGACACGAAGTCGGGCCGGACGCCCCACGACTCCAGCAGCCGGAACAGGGCCACCTCGACCGCGAACAGCGCCGGCTGGGCGTACTCCGTACGGTCGAGCAGGTCGCCGTCCGTTCCGAACAGGACGTCCTTCAGGGGGTGTTCGAGGTCCAGGCGGTCGCACACCGCGTCCAGCGCGGCCGCGTACGCCGGGAAGGCGTCGTACAGCTCGCGCCCCGTGTCGAGCCGCTGGCTGCCCTGGCCGGTGAACAGGAACGCGAGCTTGCCGCCGGGCGCGGGCGTGCCGCGGACCAGTCCGGCCGCGGGGCGGTCCTCGGCGAGGGCGGACAGGGCCGTGCGGAAGCCGTCGCGGTCCGTCGCCACCGCGGTGGCGCGCTGCTCGAACACGGCTCGGGCGGTGGCCAGCGTGAGGCCGATGGCGGCGGGCTCGGCGGCCGGGTCCGCGTCCAGGTGGGCGAGGAGCCGGGCGGCCTGGGCGCGCAGGGCCTCGGAGGTGCGGGCGGACAGGTGCCACGGGACGGCCGTGGCGGTCGTCGTGCCGGTCGCCGCGGGGGCCGGGGCGACCGGGGCCGCGGCCGTTCCGACGGCCTGCGCGGTGTCCGGGAGCTCGACGATGGCGTGGGCGTTGGTGCCGCTCATGCCGAAGGAGGAGATGCCGGCGCGCCGCGGGCGGCCGGTCTGCGGCCAGGCCCGCTGCTCGGTGAGCAGGCTGACCGCGCCCGCGGACCAGTCGACGTGCGGGGAGGGCTCGTCGACGTGCAGGGTCTTCGGCAGGACGCCGTGGCGCATCGCCTGGACCATCTTGATGACGCCGGCGACACCGGCGGCGGCCTGCGTGTGGCCGAAGTTGGACTTGATCGAGCCCAGCCACAGCGGCCGGTCCGCGGGCCGGTCCTGGCCGTACGTGGCCAGCAGGGCCTGCGCCTCGATCGGGTCGCCCAGGGTCGTGCCCGTGCCGTGCGCCTCAACGGCGTCGACGTCGGCGGCGGTGAGGCCGGCGTGGGCGAGGGCCTGACGGATGACGCGCTGCTGGGAGGGCCCGTTGGGGGCGGTCAGGCCGTTGGAGGCGCCGTCCTGGTTGACGGCCGTGCCCCGGACGACCGCGAGGACCTGGTGGCCGTTGCGGCGGGCGTCGGAGAGCCGCTCGACGAGCAGCATGCCGACGCCCTCGCCCCAGGCGGTGCCGTCGGCGGCGGCCGCGAAGGGCTTGCAGCGGCCGTCGGCGGCCAGGCCGCGCTGGCGGCTGAACTCGGTGAAGACGTCGGGGGTGGTGATGATCGTGACGCCGCCGGCGAGGGCGAGGGAACACTCGCCGGAGCGCAGCGCCTGGGCGGCCAGGTGCAGGGCGACCAGCGAGGACGAGCAGGCGGTGTCGACGGTGACCGCCGGGCCCTCGAAGCCGAAGGTGTAGGAGACGCGGCCGGAGGCGATGCTGCTGGAGCCGCCGGTGCCGAGGTAGCCCTCGACGCCCTCGGGGACGGTGTTCAGCCGGGACACGTAGTCGTTGTGCATCTGGCCGACGAACACGCCGACCTGCCGGCCGCGCAGGCCGGTCGGGTCGATGCCGGCCCGCTCGAACGCCTCCCAGGAGGTTTCCAGCAGCAGGCGCTGCTGCGGGTCCATGGCCAGGGCCTCGCGCGGGTTGATGCCGAAGAACGCGGGGTCGAAGTGGTGGGCGTCGTAGACGAAGCCGCCTTCGCGGGCGTAGGAGGTGCCCGGGTTGTCGGGGTCGGGGTCGTAGAGCGCTTCGGTGTCCCAGCCGCGTTCCGCGGGGAGGTGGGCGATGCCGTCGCGGCCCTCGGCGAGCAGCTCCCACAGGTCCTCGGGGCTGCGGACGCCGCCGGGGAACCGGCAGCTCATGGCGACGATGGCGATGGGGTCGTCGGCCTCGACGGCGCCGGCCGGGTGCCGCGGGAGGGCGGCGGCAGCGGCGGCCTCGGAGCCGAGGAGCTCGTCCTTGAGGAAGCCGGCGAGGGCGGTGGGCGTGGGGTAGTCGAAGACGAGGGTGGCGGGCAGGCGGACGCCGGCGGCGGCGCCGAGCCGGTTGCGGAACTCGACGGCGGTCAGCGAGTCGAAGCCGAGGTCCTTGAAGGCGCGGCCGGGTTCGACGGCGTCCGGGGTGGCGTGGCCGAGGACGGCCGCCACCTGGTCGCGCACGAGGTCCAGCAGCAGCGCGTCCCGCTCGTTGCCGGGGAGCCGTACGAGCTGCTCCGCCAGCGGGGTTCCGGTGCCGCCGGCGGTGGCCTCGACGGCGCGGCGGGCCGGGGTGCGGACGAGTCCGCGCAGCAGGGCGGGCACCATGCCGGGGTCGGCCTGGCGCAGCGGTGCGAGGTCGAGCTGCATGGGGACGAGGTGGGCGTCGCCGGTGCGGTGCGCGGTGTCGAGGAGGGCCAGGCCCTCCGCGGAGGTGAGGCCGAGGACGCCGGAGCGCGTCATGCGGTCCTTGTCGGCGGTGTCCAGTTCGCCGGTCATGCCGCTGGCGTCGGCCCACAGGCCCCAGGCGAGGGAGGTGCCGGCCAGGCCGTGGGCCTGGCGGTGGCGGGCGAGGGCGTCGAGGAAGACGTTCGCGGCGGCGTAGTTGGCCTGGCCGGCGCCGCCGAAGGTGCCGGCGGCGGAGGAGAAGAGGACGAAGTCGGCGAGGTCGAGGCCGCGGGTCAGTTCGTGCAGGTGCAGTGCGGCGTCGGCCTTGGGCCGCAGGACGCGGTCGAGGCGCTCGGGGGTGAGGGCGGTGGTGATGCCGTCGTCGAGGACGCCGGCGGTGTGGATGACGGCGGTCAGCGGGTGTGCGGCCGGGATGCCGGCCAGGAGGGCGGCGAGCGCGTCGCGGTCGGCGGCGTCGCAGGCGGCGACGGTGACCTCGGCGCCCAGCGCGCGCAGGTCCGCGGCGAGTTCGGCGGCGCCGGCGGCGGCCTCGCCGCGGCGGCTGGTGAGGACCAGGCGGCGGGCGCCGCGGACGGTGACGGCGTGCCGGGCGACGAGGGCGCCCAGGGTGCCGGTGCCCCCGGTGATCAGGACGGTGCCCTCGGGGTCCCAGGCGGCGGGCACGGTGAGGACGATCTTGCCGGTGTGGCGGGCCTGGCTGAGGTAGCGGAAGGCCTCGGGGGCCTGGCGCAGGTCCCAGGAGGAGACCGGGACGGGGCGCAGGGCACCGGACTCGAAGAGGGCGAGGAGGGCGGTGAGCATCTCCTGGATGCGGTCCAGGCCGGCCTCGGTCAGGTCGAAGGCCTGGTAGCGGACGCCGGGGTGGGCGGCGGCGACGTCCTGCGGGTCGCGGACGTCGGTCTTGCCCATCTCGACGAAGCGTCCGCCGCGCGGCAGCAGCCGCAGGGAGGCGTCGACGAACTCGCGGGCCAGGGAGTCCAGGACGACGTCGACGCCCCGACCGCCGGTGGCGGTGCGGAAGGAGTCCTCGAAGTCGAGGGTGCGGGAGGAGGCGATCCGGTCGTCGGTCAGGCCGAGTCCGCGCAGCGCGTCCCACTTGGCGGGACTGGCCGTGGCGTAGACCTCGGCGCCCCAGTGGCGGGCGAGCTGGACGGCGGCCGAGCCGACGCCGCCGGCCGCGGCGTGCACCAGCAGCCGCTCGCCGCGCTGCAGGCCGGCGAGGTCGTGCAGGGCGTAGTAGGCCGTCATGAAGACGATCGGGACGGCCGCGGCCTCGGCGAAGGTCCAGCCCGCCGGCATCGGGGCGATCATGCGCCGGTCGACGACGGCCAGCGGACCGAACGCGCCGGGCAGCATGCCCATGACGCGGTCGCCGGGGGCGAGGTCGGTGACGCCGGGTCCGGTCTCCAGGACGGTGCCGGCGCCCTCGGAGCCCATCGAGCCGGGATCGCCGGGGTACATGCCGAGGGCGTTGAGGACGTCGCGGAAGTTGAGGCCGGCGGCGCGCACGGCGACGCGGACCTGGCCGGGCTCCAGCGGCGCCTCGGACTCGGGGCTGGGGACGAGCGTGAGGTGGTCGAGGGTGCCCTTGTCCTCGATGTCCATGCGCCAGGCGGAGCCGTCGGCGGGCGGGGTCAGCGCGGTGGCGGCCGGGACCCGGGCGAGGCGGGGGGCGTGGACGGTGCCGCGGCGGACCGCGAACTGCGGCTCGCCGGCGGCGAGGGCGGCGGCGAGCAGGGCGGGCAGGGTCTCGTCGGTGCCGGGCGCGTCGAGGTCGGCGAGGACGAACCGGTCGGGGTTCTCCGACTGGGCGGTGCGGACCAGGCCCCAGACGGGGGCGTGGACGGGGTCGGAGAGGTCCCGGTCGCCCTGGGTGGCGACGGCGCCGCGGGTGAGGAACACCAGGCGGGAGTCGGCGAACCGGTCGTCGGCGAGCCAGCCCTGGACGACGGCCAGGGCGCGGTGGGTGGCGGCGCGCACGGCGTCCGGGGTCAGCGTGTCCTCGGGGTGGCGGCCGTCCGCGGCCGGGCACGGGACGAGGACGTACGCGGGGGCCGGGGCGCCCGCGTCGAGCGCGGCTGCCAGCGCCGGCAGGTCGGCGTGGGCGCGGCCGGGCAGGCCGGTGGCGGTGCCGAGGACGGCCCAGGTCTCGCCGGGCCGGGTGTCGGGGGTGCCGGCCGGCAGGGGCAGGGTGGCCCAGTCGACGCGGAACAGGGACTCGTGGAACGCGGTGCGCGTGGCGCCGGCCAGCGCGTCGGCGGACACGGGTCGCACCATGAGGCGTTCGACGGCGGCGACGGGCGCTCCGGCGGTGTCGGCGACCTGGAGGGAGAGGGCGTCGTCGGTACCGGTGGTGAGCCGGACGCGCAGGGCGGTGGCGCCGACGGCGTGCAGGGACACGCCCCGCCAGGAGAACGGCAGCCCGGCCGGGCGGTCCCCCTCGGGGGACGGCCGGACGAAGACGGCGTGCAGGGCCGCGTCGAGGAGCGCCGGGTGCAGGCCGAACCGGGCGGCGTCGGCCCCCCGGTCCTCGGGCAGCGCCACCTCGGCGTAGACGTCCCCGTCGAGGGTCCAGGCGGCCCGCAGGCCCTGGAAGACGGGGCCGTAGGCGAAGCCGCCGTGGCCGAGGTGCTCGTAGAGGCCGTCCACCGACACGGCCTCGGCGCCGGCCGGCGGCCAGGCGGTGAGGTCGAAGCCGGGTCGCGGGGCGCCGGTGGCGAGGACGCCGCTGGCGTGGCGGGTCCAGGGCTCGTCGGCGGCGGCGTCCGGGGCTCCGGAGTACAGGTCCAGGGTGCGGCGGCCGTCCCGGTCGGGGGCGCCGACCACGACCTGGAGGCGGACCGCGGTGTGCGGGGTGAGGACCAGCGGGGTTTCGAGGGTGAGTTCCTCCAGCAGGTCGCAGCCGGCCTGGTCGCCCGCCCGGACGGCGATCTCGACGAAGGCGGTGCCGGGCAGCAGGACGGTGTCCATGACGGCGTGGTCGGCCAGCCAGGGGTGGGTGTCGAGGGAGAGCCGGCCGGTGAGGAGGAGGCCCTCGCCGTCGGCGAGCGGCACCGCGGCGCCGAGGAGGGGGTGGTGGGCGGCGCCCAGGCCGGCCGACTCGACGTCCCCGACGAAGCCTGCGGGGGCCTCCAGCCAGAAGCGGCGGCGCTGGAAGGCGTAGGTGGGCAGGTCGGTGCGGCGGGCTCCGGCCGGGGCGAAGTACGCGCTCCAGTCGACCGGGACGGCCCGGGTGTGGAGGGCGGCGATGGCGGCGGCGAGCGCCTCGGCCTCGCCGCGGTCGCGGCGCAGGGCCGGGACGAACGCGGCGCCGGTGACGCCCTCGGGGTCAGTCAGGCAGTCCCGGCCCAGGCCCGACAGGACGCCCTGCGGGCCCAGTTCGAGGTAGGTGGTGACGTGCTCGGCGTCCAGGGTGCGGATGCCGTCGAGGAAGCGAACGCCCTCGCGGACGTGGGCCACCCAGTGCTCGGGGGTGCGCAGTTCGTCGCCGGCCACCGCGCCGGTGAGGTGCGTGACGACGGGGACGGCCGGCGCGTGGTAGGTGAGGGAGGCGGCGACCTCGCGGAAGGCGTCGAGCATGCCGTCCATCAGCGGGGAGTGGAAGGCGTGGCTGACGGTGAGCCGCCGGGTCCGGCGGCCGCGGGCGGCGAACCCGTCCGCGATCTCCTGCGCGAGGCCCTCGTCGCCGGAGACGACCACGGAGGAGGCGGAGTTGACGGCGGCGATGCCGATCCGGTCCTCGCGGCCGGCGAGCAGGGGCCGGACCTCGTCCTCGGTGGCGTCGATCGCGATCATCGCGCCGGCCGCGGGCAGTGCTTCCATCAGCCGGCCGCGGGCGGCGACCAGGACGGCCGCGTCGGGCAGGCTGAGGACGCCGGCGACGTGGGCTGCGGTGATCTCGCCGATGGAGTGGCCGGCGACGAAGTCGGGGCGCACGCCCCAGGATTCGACGAGGCGGTAGAGCGCGGTCTCCAGGGCGAAGAGGGCGGGCTGGGTGTACCCGGTCCGGTCGAGCGGGGTGCCGTGGGCGTCGCCGTCGCCGTCGCCGTTCCCGTCGCCGGCCGGGGCGAACATGACGTCCTTGAGCGGCCGTTCGAGGTGCGGGTCCAGGGCGGCGCACACCTCGTCGAGGGCGGCGGCGAACACGGGGTGCGCGGCGTACAGTTCGCGGCCCATGCCGGGGCGCTGACTGCCCTGGCCGGTGAAGAGGACGGCGAGCCGGCCGTCGCCGGCGTCGTGGCGGACGAGCCGGGCGTGGTCGCGGCCCTCGGCGAGCGCGCCGAGCCCGGTGAGCAGGTCCGCGCGGTCGGCGGCGACGACGGCGGCCCGGCGGTCCAGGGCGGTGCGGCCGGTCGCGAGGGAGTACGCCACGTCGGCGAGGGCCGCGGCGGGCCGCTCGGCGAGGTGGGCGGCGAGCCGGGCGGCCTGGGCGCGCAGGGCGTCCGGGGTGCGGCCGGCGAGGACGAACGGCAGCGGGGTGCCGGCGGGGGCCGTCTCCCGGGGGGCGTCCGCGGCGGGGGTGTGCTCCTCGGCCGTCCCGGCGGCGGGGGCCCCGGCGGCGGGCGGCTGCTCGGCGTCGGCCGGCAGCTGCTCGATGCCGACGGGCAGCTGCTCGACGTCCACCGGCGGCTGCTCGATGATGACGTGCGCGTTGGTGCCGCTGACGCCGAAGGAGGAGACGCCCGCGCGCCGCGGGCGGCCCGTCTCGGGCCACGGGGCGGACTCGGTGAGGAGGGACACCGCGCCGGCGGTCCAGTCGACGTGCGGGGAGGGCTCGCCGATGTGCAGGGAGGTGGGCAGGACGCCGTGGCGCATCGCCTCGACCATCTTGATGATGCCCGCGGCGCCGGCGGCGGCCTGGGTGTGGCCGATGTTGGACTTGATCGAGCCGAGCCGCAGGGGCCGGTCCGCGGGCCGGTCCTGGCCGTAGGCGGCCAGCAGGGCCTGCGCCTCGATGGGGTCGCCGAGGGTGGTGCCGGTGCCGTGCGCCTCGACGACGTCGACCTCGGCCGGGGTCAGGCCGGCGTGGGCGAGGGCCTCGCGGATGACGCGCTGCTGGGAGGGCCCGTTGGGGGCGGTGAGCCCGTTGGAGGCGCCGTCCTGGTTGACGGCCGTACCGCGGACCACGGCGAGGACGGGGTGGCCGTTGCGGCGGGCGTCGGAGAGCCGCTCGACGAGGACCATGCCGGCGCCCTCGGCCCAGCCGGTGCCGTCGGCGGCGGCGGAGAAGGACTTGCAGCGGCCGTCGGTGGACAGGCCGCGCTGGCGGCTGAAGTCGATGAACGTGTCCGGGGTGGACATGACGGTGACGCCGCCGGCGAGAGCCATGTCGCACTCGCCGCTGCGCAGGGCCTGCGCGGCCAGGTGCAGGGCGACCAGGGACGAGGAGCAGGCGGTGTCGATGGTGACGGCCGGGCCTTCGAGGCCGAAGGTGTACGCGACGCGGCCGGAGGCGACGCTGCCGGCGGTGCCGGTGCCGAGGTAGCCCTCCAGGCCCTCGGGGACGGCGGGGAGCCGGGTGAGGTAGTCGTGGTACATGACGCCGGCGAAGACGCCGGTGCGGCTGCCGCGCACCGACGCCGGGTCGATGCCGGCGCGTTCGAACGCCTCCCAGGAGGTCTCCAGCAGGAGCCGCTGGTGCGGGTCCATGGCGAGGGCCTCGCGCGGGTTGATGCCGAAGACGTCCGGGTCGAAGTCGGCGGCGTCGTGCAGGAAGCCGCCCTCGCGGGTGTACGAGGTGCCGGCGCGGCCGGGGTCGGAGTCGTAGAGGGCGTCGAGGTTCCAGCCGCGGTCGGTGGGGAACGGGGAGATCGCGTCGGCGGAGCCGGCGACGAGCCGCCACAGGTCCTCGGGGGTGGTGACCCCGCCGGGGTAGCGGCAGGCCATGGCGACGATGGCGACGGGCTCGTCGGCGACGGCCCGCGCGGGCGTGGCCGTGCCGCCGGCCGCGGGGGCGCCGAGCTCGCCGAGGAGTGCGGTGCGCAGGAACGCGGCGAGCGCGTGCGGGGTGGGGTAGTCGAAGACGAGGGTGGCGGGCAGCCGGACGCCGGTGGCCGAGCCGAGGCGGTTGCGCAGTTCGACGGCGGTCAGCGAGTCGAAGCCGAGCTCCTTGAAGGCGCGGCCGGGGTCGACGGCGTCGGGGCCGGGGAAGCCGAGGACGGCGGCGACCTGGACGCGGACGGTGGCCAGCAGCAGCCGGTCGCGTTCGGCCGCGGTCAGCGGCAGCAGCCGCTCGGCGAGGCCGTCGGCCGGGGCGGCGGCCTGGGCGGCGGTGCGGCGCGCGGCGGGCCGGACCAGGCCGCGCAGCAGCGGCGGGACGGCGCTCGCGTCGGCCTGGCGCAGACCGGCCAGGTCGAGGTGCAGGGGGACGGCGGTGGCCCCGCCGGTCTCGCGGGCGGTGTCCATGAGGGCGAGGCCCTCGGCGGAGGACAGGGCGGCCACGCCGGCGCGGGAGATCCGCTCCAGGTCGGCGTCGGCGAGATCGCCGGTCATGCCGCTGCGTTCGGCCCACAGGCCCCAGGCGAGGGCGGTGGCGGGCAGGCCCTCGGCGCGGCGGCGCTGGGCGAGGGCGTCGAGGAAGGCGTTGGCGGCGGCGTAGTTGGCCTGGCCGGCGGCGCCGAGGGTGCCGGCCGCGGCGGAGAACAGGACGAACGCGGCGAGGTCGAGGCCGCGGGTGAGCTCGTGCAGGTTCACGGCCGCGTCGACCTTGGCGGGCAGGACGCGGTCGACGCGCTCGGGGGTGAGGGATTCGAGGACGCCGTCGTCGAGGACGCCGGCGGTGTGCACCACGGCGGTCAGCGGGTGGTCGGCGGGTACGGCGGCCAGCAGCGCGGCGAGCGCCTCGCGGTCGGCGGCGTCGCAGGCCGCGAGGGTGACCTCGGCGCCCAGCGCGCGCAGCTCGGCGAGGAGTTCGGGCGCGCCGGCGGCGGCCTCGCCGCGGCGGCTGGTCAGCAGCAGCCGGCGGACGCCGTGGACGGTGACCAGGTGGCGGGCGACCAGGCCGCCGAGCGTGCCGGTCGCGCCGGTGACCAGGGCGGTGCCGTCGGTGTCGAGCGGGCGGGCCTCGTGGCCCTCGGGGGCGGGCAGGGCGGGGACCCGGGCGAGCCGGGGCACGACGGCGCGGCCCTCCCGGAGCGCGAGCTGCGCCTCGTCGGCGGCCAGGGCCGCGGGCAGGGCCCGCAGGGACTCCTCGCGGTCGTCGAGGTCGAGCAGGACGAACCGGTCCGGGTGCTCGGACTGGGCCGACCGCAGCAGGCCCCACAGCGGGGCGTGCGCGAGGTCGGACACGTCGGAGCCGGACGTGGTGGCGACGGCGCCGTGGGTGGTGAACACCAGCCGGGACGTGGCGAAGCGGTCGTCGGCGAGCCAGCCCTGGGCCAGTTCCAGGGCGTGGTGCAGCGCGTCGGCGACGGCCGCGGGCAGCGCGGCGTCGACCGGCGTCGCGGGGGTGGCGCCGGCGGCGGGGAGGGGCACGACGACGGCCTGCGGGACGGGGCCGCCCGCGTCGACGGCCGCCGCGAGGTCGGCGAGGCCGGCGTACGAGACCGCCGTGGGCAGGACGGCGGCCAGGCGGGTGCCGGCGGCGGCCGCGCCGAGCAGGGCCCACCGGCCGGGGGCGACGGTGGTGGCGGCCGGGAGGGGCAGCGGGGTCCAGTCGACGCGGAACAGCGAGTCGTGGAAGGCGGTGCGGGCGGCCCGTACCTGGTCGGGGCTGACGGGGCGTAGCAGCAGCGAGTCGACGGAGGCGACGGGCGCGCCGGCCTCGTCGGCGAGGTCGACGCGGACGGTGTCCCGGCCGGCGGGGGCCAGGCGGACGCGCAGGGAGCGGGCGCCGACGGCGTGCAGGGCGACGCCGCTCCAGGCGAACGGCAGCCGGCCGTGCTCGGTGGCCTCGAGCAGGGAGCCCATGCCGACGGCGTGCAGGGCGGCGTCGAGCAGGGCCGGGTGGAGGCCGAACAGGGCGGCCTCGGCGTGCGCCCGCTCGGGCAGGCGGACCTCGGCGAACACCTCGTCGGCGCGCTGCCAGGCACCGGTCAGGCCCTGGAAGACGGGGCCGTAGGCGAAGCCGGTGCCGGCGAGGTACTCGTACAGGCCGTCGACGGGCAGGGCGGTCGCGCCCTGCGGCGGCCAGGTGGCCAGGTCGCCGCCGGTCTCCCGGTCCGGCGCGGCGGGCGCGGGGGCGAGGAGGCCGGTGGCGTGCCGGGTCCAGGCGCCTTCGCCCCAGGTGTCGTCGGCGGCGTCCTCGGGGCGGGAGTGCAGGGTCAGTGCGCGCCGGCCGTCGGCGTCGGGCGCGCCGACGGAGAGCTGGACCTGGACGCCGCCGTGCGGGGGCAGGACCAGCGGGGACTGGAGGGTGAGTTCGTCGAGGAGTTCGCAGCCGGTGTGCTCGCCGGCGCGGAGGGCGAGTTCCACGAAGGCGGTGCCGGGCAGCAGCACGGTGTCCATGACCGCGTGGTCGGCGAGCCAGGGGTGGGTGGTCAGGGAGAGGCGGCCGGTGAACAGGTAGCCGTCACCGTCGGCCAGCGCGATGGCGGCCCCGAGCAGGGGGTGGTCGGCGGAGCCGATGCCGGCGGCGGTGACGTCGCCGGTCCAGGCGGTGGGCGGTTCCGGCCAGTACAGGTGGCGCTGGAAGGCGTACGTGGGCAGGTCGACGCGGGTTGCGCCGCGGCCGGCGAAGACGGCGGCCCAGTCGACGGGGACGCCGTGGGCGTGGGCGCGGGCGACGGCGGCGGCGAACGCGGCCGGCTCGGGGCGGTCGGCGCGCAGGGCGGGTACGAACACGGCGTCGCGGAGCCCGTCGCGGGCGCTCGCGCGGGTCGCGCCCTGACCGTCGGCCCCGTCGTGTCCGGCGTCCTCGCGGTCCGCGCCGTCCTCCGGCGCGAGGCAGTCCTGGGCGAGGGCGGTGAGGACGCCGCCGGGGCCGACCTCGAGGAAGGTGGTGACGCCCAGCGCGCCCAGGGCGCGTACGCCGTCGAGGAAGCGGACGGTCCCGCGGACGTGCCGCACCCAGTAGTCGGCGGTGCAGATCTCCTCGGCGGTGACGGAGGCGCCGGTGAGGTTGGAGACGATGGGGATGACGGGCGGCGCGTAGGCGACGGCCTCGGCGGCCTCGCGGAAGGCGCCGAGCATGTCGTCCATGCGCGGCGAGTGGAAGGCGTGGCTGACGGTGAGCCGCTTGGTGCGGCGGCCGCGGGCGCGCAGGGTCTCGGCGACCGCGGCGGCGGCGTCCTCGTCGCCGGAGACGACGACGGAGCGCGGGCCGTTGACGGCGGCGACGGACACCCGGTCGGTGAGGAGCGGGGCGACCTCGTCCTCGGTGGCCTCGACGGCGAACATCGCGCCGCCGGCGGGCAGGTCCTGCATCAGGCGGCCGCGGGCGGCGACCAGGGCGGCCGCGTCGGGCAGGGTGAGGACGCCGGAGACGTGGGCGGCGGCGAGTTCGCCGATGGAGTGCCCGATGAGGAAGTCGGGGGTGACGCCCCAGTGTTCGAGCTGCCGGAACAGGGCCACCTCGACGGCGAAGAGGGCGGCCTGGGTGTGCTCGGTCTCGTCGAGCAGCGCGGCCTCAGGGGTTCCCTGGGCGGCGAACAGGACGTCGTACAGGGGGCGTCGCAGGTGCGGGTCGAGTGCGTCGCTCACGGCGTCCAGGGCGGCGGCGAACACCGGGTGGGTGGCGTAAAGTTCGCGGGCCATGCCGGGGCGCTGGCTGCCCTGGCCGGTGAACAGGAAGGCGGTGTTGCCGTCGCCGACGGCTCCCACGACGGCGGTGGCGGGCTGCTCGCCGGCGGCGAGCGCGTCGAGGTCGGCGAGGAGCCGTTCGCGGTCGTCGGCGAAGAGGACGGCGCGGCGGTCCAGCGCGGTGCGGCCGGTGGCGAGGGAGTAGCCGAGGTCGGTCAGGCCCGCCGGGTCGGCGGCGAGTCCGGGGTGGGCGCGCAGGTGGGCGGCGAGCCGGCCGGCCTGGGCCTGCAGGCCCGCGTCGGCGTGGCCGGAGACCGGCAGCGGGACCGGGCCCGTGGCGCCCGGCTCCGGAGCGGCCTGGGCCGGCGCCCGTGGTGCGTCCGCCGGTACGGGCGGGGTGTCGGCGGGCGGGGCCTGCTCGATGACGGTGTGGGCGTTGGTGCCGCTGACGCCGAAGGAGGAGATGCCGGCGCGGCGCGGCTGCCCGGTCTCGGGCCACGGCACGGCACGGGTGAGGAGCTCGACGTCGCCGGTGGTCCAGTCGACGGCGGTGGACGGGCGGTCGATGTGCAGGGACTCGGGCAGGACGCCGTGCTGCATGGCGAGGACCATCTTGATGATGCCCGCGACGCCGGCGGCGGCCTGCGTGTGCCCGATGTTGGACTTGATGGAGCCGAGCCACAGCGGCCGGCCCTCGGCGCGGTTCTGGCCGTAGGTGGCGAGGATGGCCTGCGCCTCGATGGGGTCGCCGAGGGTGGTGCCGGTGCCGTGCGCCTCGACGGCGTCGACCTGTGCCGGGGTGAGCCCGGCGTTGGTGAGGGCCTGGCGGATGACGCGCTGCTGGGAGGGCCCGTTGGGGGCGGTGAGCCCGTTGGAGGCGCCGTCCTGGTTGACGGCGCTGCCGCGGACCAGGGCGAGCACCGGATGGCCGTTGCGGCGGGCGTCGGAGAGCCGCTCGACGAGGAGCATGCCGACGCCCTCGCCCCAGCCGGTGCCGTCGGCGCCCTCGGCGAACGGCTTGCACCGGCCGTCGGGGGCGAGCCCGCGCTGCCTGCTGAACTGCACGAAGGCGCGCGGGCTGGACATCACTGTGACGCCGCCGGCGAGGGCCAGGGAGCACTCGCCGCCCCGCAGCGCCTGCACCGCGAGGTGCAGGGCGACGAGGGAGGCGGAGCAGGCGGTGTCGACGGTGACGGCCGGGCCCTCCAGCCCGAAGGTGTAGGAGAGGCGGCCGGAGACGACGCTGGCGGCGTTGCCGGTGAGGAGGTACTGCTCGACCCCCTGGGGGACTCCGTCGCGCAGCAGGTCGGGGTAGTCCTGGCCGTTCGTGCCGATGAACACGCCGGCCTTGCTGCCGCGCAGGGCGGCCGGGTCGATCCCGGCGCGCTCGAAGGTCTCCCAGGAGGTTTCGAGGAGCAGGCGCTGCTGCGGGTCCATGCCGAGGGTCTCGCGCGGGCTGATCCCGAAGAAGGCGGCGTCGAACGCGCCCACCCGGTCGAGGAATCCGCCCTCGCGGGTGTACGAGGTGCCGCTCCGGTCGGGGTCGGCGTCGTACAGGGACTCGATGTCCCAGCCGCGGTCGGTCGGGAAGTCCGTGACCGCGTCCCGACCGCCCGCGACCAGGTCCCACAGGGCCTCGGGCGACTCGATGCCGCCGGGGAACCGGCAGGACATGCCGACGATGGCGATGGGCTCCGGCTCCTGGGCCTCGACCTCGCGCAGTCGCTGCCGCGTCTGGTGCAGATCGGCCGTCACCCGCTTCAAGTAGCCGAGGATCTTGTCCTGATCCGACGCCTGACCCGCCATTGGAACCTCACCCATGTTCGTCACAAACCCTTGCGCTGCTACTGCCTGCTGTCCGCTGTGCTAGATCCCGAGCTCGTTCTCGATGAAGTCGAAGAGCTCGTCGGGCGTGGCCTCCTGGAGCTTCTCGGCCACGGCCCCGTCGCTCGAATGGGCCTGCGGTTCACCCCATTTCGCCAGGAGGGCCTGCAGGCGCGAGGCGATGTCGGCACGCGTGTCCCCGTCCGGTTCGAGGACGGACAGCGCGGATTCGAGCCGTTCGAGCTCCGCGATCCCCGGCGCGGCCCCCGAGGAGCCGTCCTGGACGATCTCGGCGCGCAGGAACTCGGCGAGGGCGGCGGGCGTCGGGTGGTCGAAGACCAGCGTCGCCGGGAGCTTCCGTCCGGTCGCGGCGTTGAGGCGGTTGCGGAGTTCCAGCGCGATCAGGGAGTCGAAGCCGAGCTCCTTGAAGGCGCGGCCCGCACCCACCTCGTCGGTGGTGGGGTGGCCGAGCGCGGTCGCGGCGTGGGTACGGACCAGTTCCAGGACGGCCAGGGCCTGTTCGGCCTGCGGCATCGCGGACAGCCTGCGGCGGAGCGCCTCGCCGGGGGCGCCCTGGGCGTCGGCGCCGTGCGCGTCGGCGCCGGCGACGGCGGTCTGCGCCAGTCGTCGTACCTCGGGCAGGTCGGCGAGGAACGGGCTGGGCCGTACGGCCGTGTAGCCGGGCGTGAAGCGCTCCCAGCAGATGTCGGCGACGGCGACGGCCGGCTCGGCGTGGTCCAGGGCCTGGCGCAGGGCGCGGATCGCCGCGGCGGGGTCCATGGCGGGGACGCCGCCGCGCTCGAGGCGTTCGCCGATGGCGCCGCCCGCGGCCAGCCCGCTGCCGCCCCAGCGGCCCCAGGCCACCGAGGTGGCGGGGAGGCCGTCGGCACGCCGCTGCTCGGCGAGGGCGTCGAGGTAGGAGTTGGCGGCCGCGTAGTTCGCCTGGCCGGCGTCGCCGAGGGTGCCGGCGACGCCGGAGAAGAGGACGAAGGCCGTCAGGTCGAGGCCGCGGGTCAGCTCGTGCAGGATGAGCGCCGCGTCCGCCTTGGGAGCGAGGACGGTGGCGAACCGCTCGGGGGTGAGCCCGTCGATGACCCCGTCGTCCAGGACGCCGGCGGTGTGGAACACCGCGGTCAGCGGCTGTGCGGCGGGGACCGACGCGAGGAGCGCGGCGACGGCGTCCCGGTCGGACGTGTCGCAGGCCGCGACGGTGACGTGCGTGCCGAGCGCGGTGAGTTCCTCGTGCAGTGCGGCGGCGCCGGGGGCGTCGGGGCCGCGGCGGCCGGCGAGGAGCAGGTGGTCGGCGCCGTTCGCGGCGAGCCAGCGGGCGACGTGTGCGCCGAGCGCGCCCGTACCGCCGGTCACCAGGGTCGTGCCGTGGGGCGTCCAGGCGGCGGGGGCGGCGGGGGCGTCGCCCAGCGGGGCGTGGGCCAGTCGCCTGCCGTGGGTGCCGGAGGGGCGTACGGCGACCTGGTCCTCGGAACCGTCACCGGCCAGCACCGTCACGAGCCGGTCGAGGGTCCGGGCGTCGGCCTGCGGGGGCAGGTCGACGAGTCCGCCCCAGCGGTCGGGGTGCTCCAGCGCGGCGGTCCGGCCGAACCCCCACAGGAGGGCCTGTGCCGGGTCCTGGATCCGCTCGGAGCGGGTCACGGCGACGGCGCCGCGGGTCAGGCACCACAGCGGGGCGGCCACGTCGGCGTCGCCGAGGGCCTGGACGAGCGCGGCGGTGCCGAGCAGCCCGGCGTGGGCGCGCAACGCTCCTGCGCCCTCGGCACCTTCGCCGAGGGCGAGGAGGGAGAGGACGCCGGTCCAGGCGGGTTCTCCGGCGGCGGCCTCGAGTGCGGCGGTCAGGCTCGCGCGGTCGGCGGCGGCCGTCGCGACGGTCACCGTATGCACCTGGGCGCCGCGTTCGGCGAGCGTGCGCAGCACGGCGGCGACCGCGTCCCCGGCGGGACCCGACACGGCTTCCGGCACCACGACCAGCCAGGTCCCGGAGAGGCGGGTGGCGGTGGTGTCCGCGAGCGGCTTCCAGACGACCCGGTAGCGCCAGCCGTCGACCAGCGACTCCTCGCGGCTCCGGCGCCGCCACGAGGACAGCGCGGGCAGCAGGGAGGTGAGGGCCTGGTCGCCGTCGACGTCCAGCTCGGCCGTGAGGGCGGCGAGGTCCTCGCGTTCGACGGCGTCCCAGAAGCGGGCGTCCACCGCACTCTCCGCCACCGGTGCCGCCACCTCGGCCGGGGCCGCCTCCGGCCAGTACCGCCGCGACTGGAACGCGTACGTGGGCAGATCGACCCGACGGGCCCCGGTGCCCTCGAACACCGTGCCCCAGTCCACCCCCACACCACGCACCCACGCCTCGGACAGCGACAGCCACAACCGCTCCAAGCCACCCTCGTCCCGGCGCAACGAGCCCAGAACGGCCGCCTCACGACCCGCGTCCTCGACCGTCTCCTGGATGCCCACCGTCAACACCGGATGCGGACTCGACTCCACGAACACACCGAAGCCCTGCTCGAGGAGCGTGCGCGTCGCCGACTCGAACTCCACGGTCCGGCGAAGATTGCGGAACCAGTACCCGGCATCCAGCTCCGGCCCCTTCACCCACTCCCCCGTCACCGTCGACAAGAACGGCACTTCGGCCTCCCGCGGCGCGATCGGCGCCAACAGGTCCGCCAGCTCCTCGCGGAGCAGCTCGACCTGCGTGGAGTGGGAGGCGTAGTCCACGGCGATCCGCTTCGCCCGCACGCCCTCGGCCCCACACGCGGCCAGGAACTCGTCCAATGCCTGCGCCTCACCGGAGACCACCACGGACGAGGGCCCGTTGGCGGCGGCCACCGAGATCCGCTCCTCGCCCCACGGCGCGATCCGCTCCCGGACGTCGTCGGACGCCAGCGGGACCGAGACCATGCCGCCCAGGCCCGCCAGCACCCGACCGATGGCCTGACTCCGCAGCGCCACCACCCGCGCCGCGTCCTCCAACGACAGGATCCCCGCCACGCACGCCGCGGCGATCTCACCCTGCGAATGACCGATGACCGCACCCGGACGCACGCCCGCGGCGCGCCAGACCTCCGCGAGCGACACCATCACGGCGAACAGCGCCGGCTGCACCACGTCCACCCGGTCCAGCGACGGCGCGGCGTCGGCGCCCCGGAGCACGTCCACCAACGACCAGTCGGTGAAGGGCTCCAGCGCCTTCGCACACTCATCCACCCGGGCAGCAAACACAGGTGAAGCGTCCAACAGCGCTCCGGCCATGCCCACCCATTGCGACCCCTGTCCGGGGAACACGAACGCGGTCCGCCCCCCGATGACCGACCCCTGCACGAGCAGGGGTGCGGTGCCTCCGGCGGCCAGGGCGGTGAGGCCCGCGAGGTGCTCCTCCCGGTTCCGGCCGATCACGACGGCGCGCCGATCGTGTGCCGCACGGGTGGTGGCCAGGGAGTGGCCGACATCGCAGACGCGCAGGTCAGGGTCGGTGGCGAGGTGGTTCAGCAGACGTTCGGCCTGGCCGTGGAGCGCCCGTTCCGTCCGGGCGGTCAGCGGCCAGGGAAGCGGGGCGGGCGACTCGGTGCCGGTGCCGTCGGGGGTGGTCGCGGCCAGTAGGGGGTGGGGGTGCAGGGGTGCAGGGGCCCCCTCGTCGCCGGACCCCTGTGCGGCGGGGGCCTGCTCGACGATGGCGTGGGCGTTGGTGCCGCTGAACCCGAACGAGGACACGCCTGCGCGCCAGGGTCGGCCGCCGGTGTCGGGCCAGGCCCGCTGCTCCGTCAGCAGGGCCACCCGGCCGGCGGTCCAGTCCACGTGCGGAGTCGGCTCCGTGATGTGGAGGCTCCGCGGCAGCTCGCCGTGCTGCATGGCCAGCACCATCTTCATCACGCCGGCCACGCCCGCCGCGGCCTGCGCGTGTCCGATGTTCGACTTGACGGAGCCGAGCAGCAGCGGCCGGTCCGCCGGGCGGTCCTGCCCGTACGTCGCGAGCAGGGCCTGCGCCTCGATCGGGTCGCCGAGCGTGGTACCGGTGCCGTGGGCCTCGACGACGTCCACGTCGGTCGCGGCCAGGCGGGCGTTGGCGAGGGCCTGGCGGATGACGCGCTGCTGCGAGGGCCCGTTGGGGGCGGTCAGGCCGTTGGAGGCACCGTCCTGGTTGATCGCCGTACCGCGGATCACGGCGAGGACGGGATGCCCGTTGCGCTGGGCGTCGGACAGCCGCTCGACCAGCAGCAGGCCGACGCCCTCGGCGGGGCTGAAGCCGTCGGCGTCGGCGGAGAAGGCCTTGCAGCGGCCGTCGGTGGACAGGCCGCGCTGGCGGCTGAACTCGATGAAGGTCCCGGGGGTGGACATGACGGTGACGCCGCCGGCCAGGGCCAGGGTGCACTCCCCCGCCCGCAGCGCCTGCACCGCCAGGTGCAGCGCGACCAGCGAGGCCGAGCAGGCGGTGTCGACCGTGACGGCCGGCCCCTCCAGCCCGAACGTGTACGAGAGGCGGCCGGATACGACGCTGCCGGCGCTGCCGGTGGCCAGGTGCCCTTCGAGGCCGTCGGCGGCGCCGCGTACGAGGTGGGAGTAGTCGGAGCCGTTGGTGCCGACGAAGACGCCGGACCGGCTGCCGTGCAGGGTCCCCGGGTCGATGCCGGCCCGTTCGAACGCCTCCCAGGAGGTCTCCAGCAGCAGCCGCTGCTGCGGGTCCATGGCGAGGGCCTCGCGGGGGGAGATCCCGAAGAACGCGGGGTCGAAGGCGGCGGCGTCGCTGAGGAAGCCGCCCTCGCGCGTGTAGGAGGTGCCGGGGGCGTCGGGGTCGGGGTCGTAGAGCGCCTCGACGTCCCAGCCGCGGTCGGCGGGGAAGGCGGAGAGCGCGTCACCACCGGAGACGAGGAGCTGCCACAACTCCTCGGGGCTGCGGACGCCGCCGGGGAAGCGGCAGCTCATCGCGACGACGGCGATCGGTTCGGCGTCCGCCCGGGCGGTGGCGGCGGTCGGTGCGGGCGCGGCGTCCGCGGCGCCCCGGCCGGCGAGTTCGGCCCGCAGGTGGCGGGCGAGGACGGTGGGCGTCGGGTGGTCGAAGACGAGGGTGGGCGGGAGCTTGAGGCCGGCGGCGGCGTTCAGGCGGTTGCGCAGTTCGACGGAGGTGAGGGAGTCGAAGCCCAGCTCCTTGAAGGCCCGGCCGGCCTCGACGGCGTCGGGGCCGGAGTAGCCGAGGACGCCGGCGACCGCGGTGCGGACCAGGTCGAGCAGCAGGCGCTCCTGCTCGGCCTCGGGCTGTCCGGCGAGCTGCCGCAGGAGCGGGGCGGCGCCGCCGTCGTCCTGGGCCGCTGCGGTGCGGGTGCCCTCGGCGGCCTGCCGGGCCTCGGGCAGGTCGTGCAGCAGCGGCCGGGCGCGGCCGGAGGTGAAGGCGAGGACGAACCGCTTCCACTCCATGTCGGCGACGGTCAGCGTCGTCTCGTCGCGGTCCAGGGCGTGCTGGAGGGCCGTGACGGCCCGTGTCGGGGCCATCTCGATGACGCCGTGGCGGCGCATGCGGTCGCCGACGGCGCCTTCCGCCATGCCCCCGTCCCCCCACGGGCCCCAGGCGAGGGAGGTGGCGGGGAGGCCGGCGGCCCTGCGGTACTCGGCGAAGGCGTCGAGGAAGGCGTTGCCCGGTGCGTAGTTGCCCTGGCCGGGGGCGCCGAAGGTGGCGGCGAAGGAGGAGAAGAGCACGAAGGCCGACAGGTCCAGGTCCCGGGTCAGCTCGTGGAGGTGCCGCGTCGCGTCGACCTTGACCCGCAGGACCCGCTCGACCTGGGCGGGCGTCAGCGCCTCGACGACCCCGTCGTCGAGGACGGCCGCGGTGTGCACGACGGCGGTGAGCGGCCGGTCGGCGGGGATGTCCGCGAGGAGCGCGGCGAGGGCGTCGCGGTCGCCGACGTCGCAGGCCGCGAGGGTGACGTGCGTGCCGAGCGCGGTGAGTTCCTCGCGCAGTGCGGCGGCGCCCGGGGCGTCGGGGCCGCGGCGGCTGGTGAGCACCAGGTGCTCGGCGCCGTTCGCCGCGAGCCAGCGGGCGACGTGCGCGCCGAGCGCGCCCGTACCGCCCGTGACCAGGGTCGTGCCGCTCGGTCGCCAGGTGCGTACGGCCGGGGTGTCGGCCAGTCGGGCGCGGACGAGGCGCCGTACGAAGGTCCCGGCGGGGCGTACGGCGACCTGGTCCTCGGCGGCGTCCCCGGCGAGCACGCCCGCGAGCCGGGCCAGTGTGCCGTCGTCGACGGCGTCGACGGTTCCGTTGCCGGGCAGGTCGATCAGGCCGCCCCAGCGCTCGCCGTGCTCCAGGGCCGCCACCCGGCCCAGGCCCCAGACCGTGGCCTGCGCGGGATCGGGGTGCCGCTCGGAGCGGCCCACGGCGACGGCGCCGCGGGTGACGCACCACAGCGGGGCGGACACCTCCACGTCGCCGAGGGCCTGGACGAGGGCGAGCGTGGCGGTCACGGCGGCGGCCGCCCCGGTGCCGTCGGAGGTCGGCAGGGAGAGCACGCCGGACGGGGCGGGGCCCTCGGCTAGCGCCTCGCGGATCCGTCCGGTCAGCTCGGTCCGTGCGTCCGGGCCGGCGGGGACGGTCGTGCGCCGTACGTCGGCGCCGTGTGCGGCGAGCGTCCGCAGGACGGCGTCGACGGCATCGGTGTCGTCGCCCGTGCCGGCCGGGGTCTCGGGTACGGCGACGAGCCAGGTGCCGGAGAGGCGGGCGGCGGCGGGGTCGGGGGCGGGCTTCCAGGTGATCCGGTAGCGCCAGCCGTCGACGGTGGACCGCTCCTGGTTCTGCCGCCGCCACGAGGACAGGGCGGGGAGCAGCGCCGTGAGGGCCTCGTCCGCCTCGATGTCCAGCTCGCTGGTGAGGGCGGCCACGTCGTTGGCCTCGACGGCTTCCCAGAAGCGGGCGTCCGCGGTGTCGGCCGGGACTGCGACCGCGGCCCCGGTGCCTTCGACGGTGCCGCTCTCCAGCCAGAAGTGCTCCTGCTGGAAGGCGTAGGTGGGCAGGTCGACCCGGCGGGCGCCGGTGCCGGCGAAGACGGCTTCCCAGTCCAGGACCACGCCGCGCACCCACGCCTCGGCCAGCGACTGCCAGAACCGTCCGAGTCCGCCGTCGTCGCGCCGCAGCGAACCGAGGACGGCCGCCTCGCGGCCCGCGTCGTCGACCGTCTCCTGGATGCCCACGGTGAGCACCGGGTGCGGGCTCGACTCCACGAACACGCCGAAGCCCTGATCCACCAGGGTCCGGGTCGCGGTCTCGAACTCGACGGTCCGGCGGAGATTGCGGAACCAGTACCCGGCGTCCAGCTCCGGCCCCTTCACCCACTCCCCCGTCACCGTCGACAAGAACGGCACTTCGGCCTCCCGCGGCGCGATCGGCGCCAACAGGTCCGCCAGCTCCTCGCGGAGCAGCTCGACCTGCGCGGAGTGGGAGGCGTAGTCCACGGCGATCCGCTTCGCCCGCACGCCCTCGGCCTCACACGCGGCCAGGAACTCGTCCAGCGCCTGCGCCTCACCGGACACCACCACGGACGAGGGCCCGTTGGCGGCGGCCACCGAGATCCGCTCCTCGCCCCACGGCGCGATCCGCTCCCGCACCTGCGCAGCCGGCAACGAAACGGACACCATGCCGCCCAGGCCCGCCAGCACCCGACCGATGGCCTGACTCCGCAACGCCACCACCCGCGCCGCGTCCTCCAGCGACAGGATCCCCGCCACGCACGCCGCGGCGATCTCACCCTGCGAATGACCGACCACCGCACCCGGACGCACCCCAGCAGCACGCCAGGCCTCCGCGAGCGACACCATCACCGCGAAGAGGGCCGGCTGCACCACGTCGACCCGGTCCAGCGACGGCGCGGCGTCGACACCACGCAGCACGTCCACCAACGACCAGTCGGTGAACGGCTCCAGCGCCTTCGCACACTCACCGATCCGGGCCGCGAAGACCGGCGAGGAATCCAGCAGCCCCGCCGCCATGCCCACCCACTGCGAACCCTGCCCCGGGAACACGAACGCCGTCTTCCCACCGACCACCGAGCCCGTCACCACACCCGTGGCCATCGCACCCGAGGCCACCGCGCCCACACCGGTGACGTGGTCGCCCAGGACCACCGCCCGGTGCTCCAAGCCGGCCCGGGCCGACGCCAACGACCAGGCCACGTCCACCGGGTCGGCCGCCCGCCCCGTGGCTGCGCCGAGCCAGTCCGACAGACGCTCGCCCTGCCCCCGCAGCGCCGCGGGGCTCTTGCCCGACAGCACCCACGGCACCACCGGCAGCACCGCGCCGCCGGCCGCCTCCGCACCCTCCGCAACCTCCGGATCCTCGGGCTCCGGCGCCTGCTCCACGATCACGTGCGCGTTCGTCCCGCTGAACCCGAACGACGACACGCCCGCACGGCGCGGCGCGCCGGTGCTCGGCCAGGGCACGTTCTCGCCGACCAGCGAGACGGCGCCCGCCTCCCAGTCGACGTGCGGCGTCGGCCCGTCGAGGTGGAGGGTCTTGGGCACCACGCCGTGGCGCATCGCCTCGACCATCTTGATGATGCCGGCCACGCCGGCGGCGGCCTGCGTGTGCCCGATGTTGGACTTGACCGAGCCGAGCAGCAGCGGCCGGTCGGCCGGGCGGTCCTGCCCGTACGTCGCGAGCAGGGCCTGCGCCTCGATCGGGTCGCCGAGCGTGGTACCCGTGCCGTGCGCCTCGACGACGTCCACGTCGGCGGCGGCCAGCCGCGCGTTGGTGAGGGCCTGGTGGATGACGCGCTGCTGCGAGGGCCCGTTGGGGGCGGTCAGGCCGTTGGAGGCACCGTCCTGGTTGACGGCGGAGCCCCGGATCACGGCGAGGACGGGGTGCCCGAGGCGCTGGGCGTCGGACAGCCGCTCGACCAGGAGCATGCCGACGCCCTCGCCCCAGCCGGTGCCGTCGGCGGCGGCGGCGAAGGGCTTGCAGCGGCCGTCGGGAGCGAGGCCGCGCTGGCGGCTGAACTCGGTGAAGGTGGCCGGGGTGGCCATGACGGTGACGCCGCCGGCCAGGGCCATGGAGCACTCCCCCGCCCGCAGCGCCTGCACCGCCAGGTGCAGGGTGACCAGGGACGACGAGCAGGCGGTGTCGACCGTGACGGCCGGGCCCTCCAGGCCGAAGGTGTACGCGACCCGGCCGGAGGCGATGCTGCCGGAGCTGCCGGTGCCGAGGAAGCCCTCGACCCCCTCGGGGACGGAGTCCAGGCGGGAGGTGTAGTCGTGGTACATGACGCCGGCGAAGACGGCGGTCCGGGTGCCGCGCAGCGAGGTCGGGTCGATGCCGGCCCGCTCGAACGCCTCCCAGGAGGTCTCCAGCAGCAGCCGCTGCTGCGGGTCCATGGCGAGGGCCTCCCGCGGGGAGATCCCGAAGGGAGCGGGGTCGAAGCGGGCGGCGTCGTAGAGGAAGCCGCCCTCGCTGACGTAGCTGGATCCGGCGCTGTCGGGGTCGGCGTCGTAGAGCGTCTCCACGTCCCAGCCGCGGTCCACGGGGAACGCGGAGATCGCGTCGCGGCCGTCGGCGACGAGCCGCCACAGGTCCTCCGGGGTGCGCACGCCGCCCGGCAGGCGGCAGCTCATCGCGACGATCGCGACGGGTTCCTGGTTCTGCTCCTCGACCTCGCGCAACCGCCTGCGGGCCTGGCGCAGATCGGCGGTCGCCCGCTTGAGGTAGTCGCGAAGCTTGTCCTCGTTCACCATGTGCGTGGGCTCCATGCCAGAGAGGCGGGTCGTACGGGTCGGTCTGACCGTCGTGGTGGGGTGGTCGGGGGCCGGGCGGGGCGGGGGGAGGGCCCCGCCCGGCGGTCGGGGGGTGCGGCTCAGGCGCCGAGTTCGTCGTCGAGCAGGTCGAACAGCTCGTCGTCGGTGGCCGAGTCGAGGTCGTCGTCGGCGTCCTCGCCGGTACGGGGTGCCCGGCCGGGCTCCTGGCGGGCGCTCCACCAGGCCGCGAGGGCCTGGAGCCGCATCGTGATCCGCGAGCGGGTGGCGCTGTCGGCGTCCGCCGCTCCGAGCGACTCCAGCGCCTCTTCCAGGCGGTCGAGTTCGCCGAAGACGGTCGGGCCGTCGGTGGCCGGCGCGAGGGCGGACCGCAGGTACGCCGCCAGCTGCTCGGGGGTCGGGTGGTCGAAGATCAGCGTGGCCGGGAGGCGGAGGCCGGTGGCCGCGCCGAGCCGGTTGCGCAGTTCGACCGCCGTCAGCGAGTCGAAACCGAGCTCCTTGAACGCGCTGCCGGGTTCGACCGCCGCCGCGCCGCTGTGGCCCAGTACCTGGGCGACGTGCGTGCAGACGGTGTCGAGCAGCACCCGGTCCCGTTCGGCGGGCGGCAGTTGGGCCAGCCGGTCCGCGAGCGATCCGGGGGCCTCCGCGGCCGTCGCGGCGCTCGTGCGGCGCCGTACGGGGGCGCGGACCAGGCCGCGCAGCACGGGTGCCACGCCGTCGGCGGCCCGGGCCTGCAGGGCGGCCAGGTCGAGCCGGGCGGGCACGAGCAGGCTGGGGGTCTGCGGTTCCCCCAGGGGGTCCGCGCCGTCCCCGTGGCCCGTGGGTGCGCGCAGGACCGCGTCGAACAGGGCGAGCCCGTCGGCCTCCGACAGGGCGTCCATGCTGCCGCGGCTCAGGCGCCGCCGGTCCTGGGCGTCGAGGGTCGCCGCCATGCCGGCCTCGTCGTCCCACAGTCCCCAGGCGAGCGAGACGGCCGGCAGGCCCGCGGCCCGGCGGTGCTGGGCGAGCGCGTCGAGGAAGGCGTTGCCCGCCGCGTAGTTGGCCTGCCCCGCGTTGCCGAACACGCCGGCCGCGGAGGAGAACAGGACGAACGCCGCCAGGTCGGTGCCCCGGGTCAGCTCGTGCAGGTTCCAGGCGGCGTCGGCCTTGGGCCGCAGCACGCTCGTGATCCGTTCGGGGGTGAGCGAGGTGACGGTGCCGTCGTCGAGCACTCCGGCGGTGTGCACGACGGCCGTCAGGGGGTGTCCGGCCGGCACCTCGGCCAGCAGCGCGGCCAGGGCGTCCCGGTCGGCCGCGTCGCACGCCGCCCAGGTGACCTCGGCGCCCCGTGCACGGAGCTCGTCGGCGAGTGCGGGGGCGCCCGCTGCCGCCGCCCCGCGCCGGCTGGTGAGCAGCAGGTGCCGGACGCCGTGCTCGGTGACGAGGTGCCGGGCGAGCAGGCCGCCCAGCGTGCCGGTGGCCCCCGTGATCAGGACCGTTCCCTCGCGGTCGAGGGCGGGGGCGGCTGCGGCGGCGGGCTCCGCGGGGGCGGTGAGGGACGCGCGGGCCAGGCGGGGGGCCCGTACGGTTCCCGCGCGCAGGGCCAGCTGGGTCTCGTCGGTGGCGAGGGCCGCGGGCAGGGCCCGGTGGGAAGCGTCCTCGCCGTCGGTGTCGACGAGGACGAACCGGTCCGGGTGCTCGGCCTGCGCGGAGCGCAGCAGCCCCCACACGGCCGCGTGCGCCGGGTCCGGCAGGTCCTCGGCGGGGTCGGTGGCGACGGCGCCGCGGGTCAGGACGGCGAGGCGGGCGGCGGCGAAGCGCTCGTCCGCCAGCCAGGCCCGCGCCAGTTCCAGGGCCTTCGCGGCGGCCGCGTGCGCGGTCGCGGGCACGGCGGCGCCGCGGCCGGGGGCGGCGAGGTCGGGGACCAGGGAGACGAGGACCGTCTCCGGCTTCGGCTCGCCGAGGGCCTCGGCGAGGTCGAAGGCCTCCGCGAGGTCGGGCAGGTCGGCGTACGTGCGGTCGGCGGCGGCGTCGAGGACGCCGGCCCGTTCCAGGCCCGGGCCCGCCTCGAGCGGGTCGGTGCCGAGCAGCGCCCAGCGGGGGCCGGGCTCCGGCCGTGCCGCGGGCGGGGCGAGCACGGTCCAGTCGAGCCGGAACAGCGCCTCGCCGACGGGTCCGGCGGGGACGGCGCCTTCCGTGGCGAGCGGCCGCAGGACGAGCGAGTCGACGGTGAGCACCGGCCGGCCCGTACCGTCCCACAGGGTGAGGGCGACCGCGTCCGGGCCGGCCGGGGCCACCCGGACGCGCAGCGCGGCGGCACCGGCGGCGTGGAGCCGTACCCCGTCCCAGGAGAACGGCAGCCGCGCACCCGCGGGGCCGTCGGGGAAGAACTCCCCGAGCCCGACGGCGTGCAGGGCGGCATCCAGGAGCGCCGGGTGCAGTCCGTAGGGGGTCGCCTCCGCCAGGCGGTCCTCGTCGAGGGCGACGTCGGCGAACACCTCGTCCCCGAGCCGGTGGGCCCGGCGCAGGTTGCGGAAGGCGGGTCCGTAGTCGAGTCCGACGGCCTCGAAACCCGGGTACAGGTCGTCCACGGCGCATGCGACGGCTCCGGCCGGCGGCCACTCCTCCAGGGCCCGGCCGTCGGCGTCGGCGGAGTCGGGCGCCAGGACGCCCTCGGCGTGCCGCGTCCACGGCCGGTCGGGCGCGGCCTGTTCGGCGCGCGCGTGGATCCGCAGGGAGCGGCGGCCGTCCGCGTCGGGCTCGGCCACGGCGAGCCGCAGCTGGAGCCCGCCGGTGTCGGGCAGCACCAGGGGCGCCTCGAGGGTGAGTTCGTCCAGGCGGCCGCAGCCCACGTGGTCACCGGCCCGTACGGCCAGCTCGACCAGCGCGGCGCCCGGAACCAGCACCGAGCCGGCGACACGGTGGTCGGCCAGCCAGGGCTGGGCGCGCAGCGAGAGCCGTCCGGTGAAGAGGAATCCGTCCGAGTCGGGCAGGTCGACGGCGGCTCCGAGGAGCGGGTGCGCGGTCGCACCGAGCCCGGCGGAGGCGACGTCCCCGGCGAGGGCGGAGGCCGGGGCCTCCAGCCAGTAGCGCTGCCGCTGGAAGGCGTACGTGGGCAGCTCGACCCGGCGGGCGCCGGTGCCGGCGTAGTACGCCGCCCAGTCGACGTCGACTCCGCGCAGGTGGGCCCGGGCGAGGGCGGCGGCGAGGGCCGCGTCCTCGGACCGGTCCGCGCGCAGCACGGGGGCGAAGCCGGCGCCGTCTCGGGTGAGGCAGTCCTGGGCGAGGGCGGAGAGGACGCCGTCGGGGCCGAGTTCGAGGTACGTCGTCACGCCCGCGGCTTCCATGGTGCGGATGCCGTCGAGGAGGCGGACGGACTCGCGGACGTGCCGGACCCAGAAGTCGGCCGTTCCCATCTCGTCGGTGACGACGGCCCCGGTCAGGTTCGAGACGACCGGGATCCGCGGGGCGGCGAACGACAGGCCCTCGACGACCTTGCGGAAGTCGGCCAGCATGCCGTCCATGTGCGGCGAGTGGAAGGCGTGGCTGACCGTGAGCCGCTTGGACTTGCGCCCCTGCGCCTCGAAGGCCCCGGCGATCGCGACCGCCGCGGCCTCGTCACCGGAGACCACGACGGCCTGCGGTCCGTTGACCGCAGCGATGCCCACGCCCTCCGACAGCAGCGGCAGGACCTCCTCCTCCGACGCCTGCACCGCGATCATCACGCCACCGGCTGGCAGCGTCTGCATCAACCGGCCACGCACCGACACCAGTTCGCACGCGTCGGACAGCGAGAGGACACCCGCCACGTGCGCGGCGGCGATCTCACCGATCGAGTGGCCGGACACCAAGTCCGGCCGCACCCCCCACGACTCCAGCAGCCGGAACAGCGCCACCTCCACCGCGAACAACGCCGGCTGGGCGAACTCCGTCCGGTCCAGCACAGCAGCATCCGCACCGAACAGCACCTGCTTCAGGGGCCGGTCCAACCGCGGGTCCAGCTCCGCGCACACCGCGTCCAGCGCCGCCGCGAACACCGGCTGGACGCCGTACAGCTCACGCCCCGCACCGAGCCGCTGACTGCCCTGACCGGTGAACAGGAAGGCCAGCTTCCCCTCGACCGGCGTGCCGTCGAGGACGCCGGCGGGCCGGTCGCCCTCGGCGAGGGCGGCGAGGCCGGCGAGGAAGCCGTCCCGGTCGTCGGCCACGACGGCCGCGCGCCGGTCGAGGGCCGTGCGGCTCGTCGCCAGGGAGTGGCCGATGTCCGCGAGGGACAGTTCGGGGTGCTCGGCCACGTGGGCGGCCAGGCGCGCGGCCTGCTCGCGCAGCGCCCTTGGGTCCTTGGCGGACAGCAGCCAGGGCAGGCTTCCGGCGTCCCGCGCGGGCCCGGGCCGGGCCGGCCCGCTCTCCGCGGGCGCGGCGGCCTGCTCGATGACGGCGTGGGCGTTGGTGCCGCTGAAGCCGAAGGAGGAGACCGCGGCGCGCCGCGGGCGGCCCGTCTCGGGCCAGGCCGTGGCGGTGTCCAGGAGCGTGACGGCTCCGGCGGTCCAGTCGACGTGCGGGGTCGGCTCGTCGACGTACAGGGTCCTGGGCAGCACCCCGTGGCGCATCGCCATGACCATCTTGATGACACCGGCGACGCCGGCGGCGGCCTGCGTGTGGCCCATGTTGGACTTGACCGAGCCGAGCAGCAGCGGCCGGTCGGCGGGCCGGTCCTGGCCGTACGTCGCCAGCAGCGCCTGGGCCTCGATCGGGTCGCCCAGGGTCGTGCCGGTGCCGTGTGCCTCCACGGCGTCCACGTCGGCGGCGGACAGGCCGGCGTTGGCGAGGGCCTGCCGGATGACGCGCTGCTGGGACGGGCCGTTCGGGGCGGTGAGGCCGTTGGAGGCGCCGTCCTGGTTGACCGCCGTACCGCGGACCACGGCGAGCACCGGGTGGCCGTTGCGGCGGGCGTCGGAGAGCCGCTCCACGAGCAGGACGCCGGCGCCCTCGGACCAGCCCGTGCCGTCGGCGTCGGCGGAGAACGCCTTGCAGCGGCCGTCGGCGGCGAGGCCCCGCTGCCGGCTGAACTCCACGAACGCCGCGGGGGTCGCCATGACGGTGACGCCGCCCGCCAGGGCGAGGTCGCACTCGCCGTTGCGCAGCGCCTGCACGGCCAGGTGCAGGGCCACCAGCGAGGAGGAGCAGGCGGTGTCGACGGTGACGGCCGGGCCCTCCAGGCCGTAGGTGTAGGACAGTCGGCCGGAGATCACGCTCGCCGCGTTGCCGGTGCCGAGGAATCCCTCCACGCCCTCGGGCAGCGCCGCCAGGCGGGAGGCGTAGTCGTGGTACATGACGCCGGCGAAGACGCCGGTGCGGGTGCCGCGCAGGGTGCGCGGGTCGATGCCGGCGCGTTCGAACGCCTCCCAGGAGGTCTCCAGCAGGAGTCGCTGCTGCGGGTCCATCGCCACCGCCTCGCGCGGGGAGATCCCGAAGAAGGCCGGGTCGAAGGCGGAGGCGTCGGAGAGGAAGCCGCCCTCGCGGGCGTAGCTGGTGCCCTCCTGGCCGGGGTCGTCGGCGAACAGGTGGTCGACGTCCCAGCCGCGGTCGTCGGGGAAGCCCGAGATGACGTCGCGGCCGTCGCGGACGAGCCGCCACAGGTCCTCGGGCGACTGCACGTCCCCGGGGTAGCGGCAGCCCAGGCCGACGATGGCGACGGGTTCGTCGTCACGGACCGCGGCGGCGACGGGTGCCGCCGGGGCCCCGGGGGCCGTGCCGAGCAGTTCGGAGCGCAGGTGGGCGGCCAGGACCGTCGAGGTCGGGTAGTCGAAGACGAGGGTGGCAGGCAGGCGCAGACCGGTCGCGGAGCCGATCAGGTTGCGCAGTTCCACGGCGGTGAGGGAGTCGAAACCGAGCTCGCGGAAGGAGCGGTCGGCCTCGACCGCGGCGGGCCCGGGGTAGTCGAGCACCGCGGCCACCTGGGTGCGCACCAGGTCCAGGACGAACGCCTGCTGGTCGGCGTCCGCCATCCCGGCGAGCCGGGCGGCGGGGCCTCCCGGGCCTCCCGGGCCGCCCGCGGCACCGCCTGCGGCGGCCCGGCGCACAGGCGTGCGGACGAGGCCGGACAGCAGCGGCGGGAGCGTCCCGGCACCGGCCCGGGCGCGCAGCGCCGCCGGGTCCAGCTTGACCGGGACGAGCAGGGCGGGCCGTCCGGCGGCTCCGGAGGCCGCATCGAACAGGGCCAGGCCCTCGGCGGCGGACAGCGCGTCCGCCCCGCCGCGGCCCAGCCGCGCGACGTCCTCGGCGGCCAGGGCAGCGCCCATGCCGCCGCCCGACTCGGCCCACAGGCCCCAGGCCAGCGAGAGGCCCGGCAGGCCCTGGGCCCGGCGGTGGGCGGCGAGGGCGTCGAGGAAGGTGTTGGCCGCCGCGTAGTTGGCCTGTCCCGCGTTGCCGAACACGCCGGCGGCGGAGGAGAACAGCACGAACGCGGACAGGTCCAGGTCACGGGTGAGCTCGTGCAGGTGCCACGCCGCGTCCGCCTTCGGGCGCAGCACCGCCGACAGCCGCTCGGGCGTCAGCGAACCGACCACACCGTCGTCGAGAACGCCGGCCGTGTGCACCACGGCGGTGAGCGGGTGCGCCACCGAGATCCCGGCGAGTACGGACGCCAGCGCGTCCCGATCGGCCACGTCGCAGGCGGCCCAGGTCACCTCGGCGCCCAGACCGGCCAGTTCCGCCGACAAATCGACGGCACCCGGGGCCGCTTCACCACGGCGCGACACCAACAGCAGGTGCCGGGCGGCGCGTTCCGTGACGAGGTGGCGGGCGAGCAGGGCGCCGAGCGAACCGCTCGCGCCGGTGAGGAGCACCGTACCGTCGGGGTCCCACGCAGCGGCGGCCGCGTCGGCGGCCGCCGACGCGGCCCGGGCCAGCCGCGGCACGAGGACCGCCCCACCGCGCACGGCGACCTCGGATTCGCCCGAGGCCAGCGCGGCCGACAGGGCCCCGGTCACGTCGGCGTCGGTCACGTCGGCGGCCACGTCCACCAGGACGAGGCTGCCGGGGTTCTCCGACTGCGCCGAGCGCACCAGGCCCCGCACCGCGGCGTGCACCGGATCGGGCAGGACCTCGCCGGGGACCGCCGCCACCGCGCCCCGCGTCACGAACGCCAGGCGTCCGTCCGTGGGCCGGTCGGCGGACAGCTGCTCCTGCAGCAGCCCCAGCACCCGCGCCGTGGCGGTGTGCACGGCTTCCGGTAGGTCGGCGGGGGCGTCCGTCCGCAGGTCGATGACGACGACGTCGGTCATGTCGACGGTGGTCGCGGCCGCGCGGTCGCCCGGCAGCTCCGTCCACTCGACCTGGTACAGGGACTCCGCGCGGCCGTCACGGGTCGCCGCACCGATCTGCGCGGGCGAGACGGCGCGCAGCGCCAGCGCGTCCACGGAGGCGAGGGGCCGACCGGCCGGATCCGCGAGTTCCAGGGACACCGCTCCGGGGCCGGCCGGGGCGAGGCGGACCCGCGCCGCCGAGGCTCCGGTGGCGTGCAGCCGTACGCCGCTCCAGGCGAACGGCAGCCGCGCCGCGGCGGCGTCGGAGCCGGCACCGGGGGTGGCGGCCGGGGTCGCCAGGAGTCCGCCGTCGAGCGCGAGGGCGTGCAGGGCCGAGTCGAGCAGGGCCGGGTGCAGTCCGAACGCGTCGGCGTCCGACCGCGCGCGTCCGTCCAGGGCGAGTTCGGCGTACAGGGCGCCGTCGTGCCGCCAGGCGGCCGTCAGCCCCTGGAACAGGGGCCCGTAGCGCAGCCCGGAGGCGTCGAGCTGCTCGTACGCCTCGTCCACGGGGGCGGGGGTGGCACCGGCGGGCGGCCAGACGCCCAGGTCGACGCCGGCCGCGCGGACCTCCGCGGCGAGCAGACCCGCCGCGTGCCGCAGCCACGGCCGGTCCTCGGCGTCGGCGTCGGTGTCGGCCGGGCGGGAGTACACGGCGACCGGGCGGCGACCGGAGTCGTCCGGCGCGCCGACGGTGACCTGGACCTGCACCGCGCCGCCGCCGTCCGGCAGGACCAGCGGGGTCTGGAGGGTCAGCTCGTCCAGGGCGGGGGCGCCGACGCGTTCACCGGCGTGCAGCGCCAGCTCCACGAACGCCGTGCCCGGGACGAGGACGGATCCCATGACGGCGTGGTCAGCGAGCCAGGGGTGGGTGCGCAGCGAGAGCCGGCCGGTGAGGACGCGGCCGTCGGCGTCCGCGAGGGACACCGCCGCGCCGAGGAGCGGGTGCGCGGCGGCCGCGAGGCCGAGCCCGGTGGCGTCGCCGGGGAGCGGGGTGCCGGTCTGCGGCCAGTAGCGCGCCCGCTGGAAGGCGTACGTGGGCAGGTCCGCGCGCTGCGCGCCCGTGCCGGCGAAGTACCCGTTCCAGTCGACGTCGACGCCCCGGCAGTGGGCCCGGGCGAGCGCGGTGGTGAGGGTCTCCGCCTCGGGTCGGCCCGCGCGCAGCACGGGAGCGAAGGCCGCGGCGTCGCCGGTGAGGCAGTCCTCGGCCGTGGCGGAGAGGACGCCGTCGGGGCCGAGTTCGAGGTACGTCGTCACGCCCGCGGCTTCCAGGGTCCGCATGCCGTCCAGGAAGCGCACCGCCTCCCGGACGTGCCGCACCCAGAAGTCCGCCGCACCCATCTCGTCGGTCACCACGGCACCGGTCAGGTTCGACACGACCGGGATCCGGGGTGCACTGAACGACAGCCCCTCCGCCACCTCGCGGAAGGCGTCGAGCATGCCGTCCATCAGCGGGGAGTGGAAGGCGTGGCTGACCGTGAGCCGCTTGGACTTGCGCCCCTGCGCCTCGAAGGCCGCGGCGATCGCGACCGCCGCGGCCTCGTCACCGGAGACCACGACGGCCTGCGGTCCGTTGACCGCAGCGATGCCCACGCCCTCCGACAGCAGCGGCAGGACCTCCTCCTCCGACGCCTGCACCGCGATCATCACGCCACCGGCCGGCAGCGCCTGCATCAACCGGCCACGCACCGACACCAGTTCGCACGCGTCGGACAGCGAGAGGACACCCGCCACGTGCGCGGCGGCGATCTCACCGATCGAGTGGCCGGACACGAAGTCCGGCCGCACCCCCCACGACTCCAGCAGCCGGAACAGCGCCACCTCCACCGCGAACAACGCCGGCTGGGCGAACTCCGTCCGGTCCAGCACAGCAGCATCCGCGCCGAACAGCACCTGCTTCAGGGGCCGGTCCAACCGCGGGTCCAGCTCCGCGCACACCGCGTCCAGCGCCGCCGCGAACACCGGCTGGACGCCGTACAGCTCACGCCCCGCACCGAGCCGCTGACTGCCCTGACCGGTGAACAGGAAGGCGGTCCCGGCGCTCCTGGCGACCGTACCCCGGACCAGTCCGGCGGCCGTGCGGCCGGCGGCGAGGGCGTCGAGGGCGGTGGCGGCCGAGGCGCGGTCCGTCGCCACGACCACCGCGCGGTGGTCGAAGGCGGCGCGGGTGGTGGCCAGGGAGCGGGCGAGGTCGGCGAGCGCGAGGTCGGGCCGGTGGTCCAGGTGCGCGCGCAGGGCTCCGGCCTGGTCGGCCAGCGCCTCCGCCGTGCGCCCGGTGAGGCGCAGCGGCAGCGGCGCCACGGCCTCGGCCGGCAGGGACGCGGGCACCGGGTCCGCGGCGGGGTGCTCGGCGGCCGGCGCCTGCTCGATGATGGTGTGGGCGTTGGTGCCGCTGATGCCGAACGAGGAGACGCCGGCCCGGCGCGGGCGGCCCGTCTCGGGCCACGGCACGGGCTCGGTGAGCAGGCTGACGGCGCCCTGCGACCAGTCGACGTGCGGCGAGGACCGGTCGGCGTGCAGGGTGCGGGGCAGCACACCGTGCTGCATGGCCAGCACCATCTTGATGACACCGGCGACGCCGGCGGCGGCCTGGGTGTGGCCGAGGTTCGACTTGATCGAGCCGAGGTGCAGCGGCCGGTCGGCGGGGCGGTCCTGGCCGTAGGTGGCCAGGAGGGCCTGGGCCTCGATGGGGTCGCCGAGGGTGGTGCCGGTGCCGTGGGCCTCGACGGCGTCCACGTCGGTGGCCGCCAGGCCGGCGCTCGTGAGCGCGGCGCGGATGACGCGCTGCTGGGACGGGCCGTTGGGGGCGGTGAGGCCGTTGCTCGCACCGTCCTGGTTGATCGCCGAGCCGCGCACCACCGCGAGCACCGGGTGACCGTTGCGGCGGGCGTCCGACAGGCGCTCGACGAGCAGCATGCCCACCCCCTCGCCCCAGCCGGTGCCGTCGGCGTCGGCGGAGAAGGCGCGGCAGCGGCCGTCCGCGGAGAGGCCGCGCTGGCGGCTGAAGCCGACGAAGGTGCCGGGGGTGGCCATGACGGTGACGCCGCCGGCGAGCGCCATGTCGCACTCACCGCTGCGCAGGGCCTGGACGGCCATGTGGAGGGCGACCAGCGAGGACGAGCACGCGGTGTCGATGGTGACGGCGGGGCCTTCGAGGCCGAAGGTGTACGAGATGCGGCCGGAGGCGATGCTGCCGGTGCTGCCGGACCCCAGCGAACCGTCCGCGCCGTCGGCGGACCGCTCGAGGAGCGTGGCGTAGTCGTGGTACATCACGCCGGCGAAGACACCGGTGCGGGTGCCGCGCACGTCGGCGGGGTCGATGCCGGCCCGCTCGAAGGCCTCCCAGGTGGTCTCCAGCAGCAGCCGCTGCTGGGGGTCGGTGCCGACCGCGTCGCGCGGGCTGATGCCGAAGAACGCCGGATCGAACCCGGCGACGTCGTGCAGGAAGCCGCCGTGGCGGGTGTAGGAGGTGCCGGGGTGGTCGGGGTCGGGGTGGTACAGGGCCTCGACGTCCCAGCCGCGGTCGGCCGGGAAGCTGGTGATCGCGTCGCCGCCGCCCGCCAGCAGCCGCCACAGCTCCTCGGGGCTGGTGACGCCGCCGGGGTAGCGGCAGCTCATCGCGACGATGGCGATCGCGTCGTCGGCACCGGCCGGGCCGGCGTGCCCCGGGGCGGGCGCCGCGGGGGTCGGGCGGTCGTCGTCCCCGCCGAGTTCGGCGGCCAGGTGGCGGGCGAGGGCCAGCGAGGTCGGGTAGTCGAAGACCAGCGTGGCGGGGAGGCGGCGGCCGGCGGCCGCGCCGACCCGGTTGCGGAGCTCGACGGCGGTGAGGGAGTCGAAGCCCAGCTCGCTGAAGGCCTGTTCGGGTTCGACGGCGTCGGGCGTGCCGTGGCCGAGGACGCCGGCCACGTGGCCCCGGACGAGGTCGAGGAGCAGCTTCTCCCGCCCGGCGGCGTCGAGGCCGCGCAGGCTCCGTTCCAGGCCGGACGGCTCCGTCGGGATGCGGCCGTCGGGCGCCGCGCCGCTGGCGGTGGGCCGTAGCGGCGTACGGACCAGGCCGCGCAGCAGCGGATGCACGCCCGATCCGGCGGCGGGCAGGGCCAGCCGCATCGGCACGAGGTGGGCCCGGCCGGCAGCGCGCCCGTCACCGTCCCCGCTCTCGGCACCGCCTGCCGCGGCCTCGGCCGCCGTGGTCCCGGCCGCGACGGCCGTGGTCCCGGCCGCGGCGAGGGTGTCGGCGAGGTCGAAGAGGGCGAGGCCGTCGGCGGCCGTGAGTCCCTGCACGCCGCCGCGCCGCATGCGCTCCCTGTCGGTCTCGTCGAGGGTGCCCGCCATGCCGTCGGCGTCCTCCCACAGGCCCCAGGCCAGGGAGAGGGCCGGGAGCCCGTGGGCGCGGCGGTGCTGCGCGAGGGCGTCCAGGAAGGAGTTGGCGGCGGCGTAGTTGCCCTGGCCGGGCGCGCCGAACACGCCTGCGGCGGAGGAGAACAGCACGAAGGCCGACAGGTCGGCGTCGCGGGTCAGTTCGTGCAGGTGGAGGGCGGCGTCGACCTTGGGCCGCAGGACGGAGTCCAGGCGTTGCGGGGTGAGGGAGTCGACGACGCCGTCGTCCAGGACGCCTGCCGTGTGGACCACGCCCGTCAGCGGGTGCTCGGCCGGGATGCCGGCCAGGGCGGCGGCCAGCTCGTCGCGGTCCGCGGCGTCGCAGGCCGCCCAGGTGACCTCGGCGCCCAGGTCGGTCAGGTCGCGCGTCAGGTCCGCGGCGCCGGGCGCCGTGGCCCCGCGGCGGCTCAGGAGCAGCAGGTGCCGCACGCCGCGCTCGGCCACGAGGTGCCGGGCGACGAGCCGGCCGAGGGTGCCGGCCGCGCCGGTGACCAGGACCGTGCCGTCGGCGTCGTACGCGGGGGCCGCGACCGGGGTGCCGGTGCCGCTGCCGGCGGGCGTCCTGGCCAGGCGGGGGGCGTGCGCCGTGCCCGCGCGCAGCGCGACCTCCGGTTCCCGGGACGCCAGGACGGCGTCGAGGGCGGATCCGGGGAGTTCGCCGTGCGGTACGTCGGTGTCGAGGAGGACGAAGCGGCCCGGGTGCTCGGACTGCGCCGAGCGCACCAGGCCCCGGACGGCTGCGGCCACGGGGTCGGCCGCGCCGTCGTCGCTCCGGACCGGCACCGCGCCCCGTGTGAGGAGCACGAGTCGGCTGTCGGCGAGCCGGTCGTCGGCGAGCCAGGTCCGCAGCAGGTGCAGCGCGTCGTGCGCGGCCGTGTGCACGGCTTCGGGGGTGAGCCCGGGTGCGGCGGGCAGGCGTACCGCGACGGTGCCCGGGGCGGGGGTGCCGGAGTCGAGGGCCGCGGCCAGCGCCTCGGCGGCGGCCGGCCCGTCGAGGACGAGCGCCGGCGGCTCGGGCGTGCCGGGGGCGGGGAGGGTGAACGGCGTCCAGTCCACGTGGAAGAGGTGGTCGCGGGGGCCGCCGGTACCCGCGTCGAGGTGCTCGGGCGACACCGTGCGCAGGGTCAGTGCGGCGATGTCGGCGACGGGCGCTCCGGCGCCGTCGGCCAGGGCCAGCGACACCGTGTCGGGACCGGCCTTGGACAGCCGCACGCGCAGGGTGGCGGCGCCCGCGGCGTGCAGGGCCACCCCGCTCCAGGAGAACGGCAGCCGGCTGCCGCCGGTGTCCTCGACGAGTCCGGCGAGGCCGATGGTGTGCAGGGCGGCGTCGAGCAGGGCGGGGTGCAGGCCGAACCGGTCGGCCCCGGGCTCGGGTTCACCGGCCGGCCCGATCTCGACGTAGGTCGCGTCACCGCTGGTCCAGGCGGCCCGGACGCCCCGGAAGACGAGGCCGTAGTCCAGGCCGGCCTCGGCGAGCCCGGCGTACAGTCCGTCGACGGGCAGCGGGACGGCGTCGGCCGGCGGCCAGGTCCCGGGGGCGAAGGACGGCTGGGGGGCGCCCGTCGCGAGGACGCCCTCCGCGTGCCGGGTCCACGCCGGCTCGGCCGCGTCGGCGCCGGCCGCGGCGCCGTCGGCGGGCTCGGGGCGGGAGTGCACGCCGAGGGTGCGGCGGCCGGTGGCGTCGGGGGCCCCGACCCACAGCTGCACCTGGACGGCGCCGGTCTCGGGCAGTACGAGCGGTGCGTGGAGGGTGAGTTCCTCCAGGAGGTCGCAGCCCACCTGGTCGCCCGCCCGGACGGCCAGCTCCACGAAGGCGCTGCCGGGCAGGACGGCGGAACCCAGGACGACGTGGTCCGCGAGCCAGGGGTGGGTGTCGAGCGAGAGCCGGCCGGTGCACAGGACGCCGTCGAGGTCGGCGAGGGCGACGGCGGCTCCGAGCAACGGGTGTCCGGCCGTGCCCAGGCCGGCGGCCAGGAGGTCGGTGGCGGGGCGTCCGGCGTCGAGCCAGTAGGGCTCGCGCTGGAAGGCGTACGTGGGCAGGTCGACGCGGCGGACCCCGGTGCCGGCGTGGTACGCGTCCCAGTCGACGGCGGCGCCGCGGACGTGCAGCCGGGCGAGGGCGCCGGCCAGGGTCTCGGCCTCGGGCCGGCCGGTGCGCAGGACGGGGACGAAGGCGCCGGTGTCGGTGTGCTCGGGCAGGCAGTCCTGGGCGAGGGCCGTGAGGACGGCGTCCGGGCCGATCTCGACGAAGTGGACGGTGTTGCGGGCGGCGAGGGCCCGCACGCCGTCGAGGAAGCGGACGGTCTCGCGGACGTGCCGGACCCAGAAGTCGGCGGAGCCCATCTCGTCGGTGACGAGGGCGCCGGTCAGGTTCGAGACGACCGGGATGCGCGGGGCGGCGAACGACAGGCCCGCCACCACGCGGCGGAAGGCGTCGAGCATGCCGTCCATGTGCGGCGAGTGGAAGGCGTGGCTGACCGTGAGGCGCTTGGTCTTGCGGCCGAGGGCCTCGAAGGAGTCCGCGATCGCGACCGCCGCGGCCTCGTCGCCGGAGACGACCACCGCCTGCGGTCCGTTGACCGCGGCGATGTCCACGCCCTGGGTGAGCAGCGGCGCGACCTCCGCCTCGGAGGCCTGGACGGCGATCATGACGCCGCCGGTCGGCAGGGCCTGCATGAGCCGCCCGCGGGCCGCGACCAGCGTGCAGGCGTCGTCCAGCGACAACACACCCGCGACGTGCGCGGCGGCGATCTCGCCGATCGAGTGGCCGGACACGAAGTCCGGCGTCACGCCCCACGACTCCAGGAGCCGGAAGAGCGCCACCTCGACCGCGAACAGCGCCGGCTGCGCGTGCTCCGTCCGGTCCAGCACGTCGGCGTCGGTGCCGAACAGGACCTGCTTCAGGGGACGTTCCAGGTGGGCGTCGAACCGCTCGCAGATCTCGTCCAGCGCGGCGGCGAAGACCGGGTGCGCCGCGTACAGGTCGCGTCCCGCCCCCGGGCGCTGGCTGCCCTGGCCGGTGAAGAGGAAGGCCAGCTTCCCGGCGACCGGGCGGCCCCGGGTGACACCGGGGGCGGAGTCCTCCGGGCCGAGGTCGGCGAGGGACTCCAGGGCGCGCAGGAGGCCGGTCCCGTCGGCGGCCGTCAGGACCGCCCGGTGGTCGAAGGCGGTGCGTCCGCTCGCGAGCGAGTGGGCCACGTCCCCGGCGCGCAGGTCGGGGTGGGCCGTCAGGTGCGCGTGCAGCTTCCGGGCCTGGGCGCGCAGGGCGGCGGGGGACCTGGCCGAGAGGGTCCACAGCGGCGGCACGGGGGTCCGGTCCGCGCGGGCGGCGGTCGGGCCGACCGGTCGCTCCGCGCCGGGGAGCACCGGGGCCTCCGCGGAATCGGGGGTCCCCGCGCCGTCCGGGGCCTGCTCGATGACGGTGTGGGCGTTGGTGCCGCTGATGCCGAACGAGGAGACGCCGGCCCGCCGCGGGGCCCCGGTCTCGGGCCACGGCACCGACTCGGTGAGCAGCCGTACGGCGCCCTCCGTCCAGTCGACGTTCGGCGTGGGCTCGTCGACGTGCAGGGTCCTGGGCAGCGTGCCGTGGCGCATCGCCATGACCATCTTGATGATGCCCGCGACACCGGCGGCGGCCTGCGTGTGCCCGATGTTGGACTTGACCGAGCCGAGCAGCAGAGGCCGGTCCGCCGGGCGGTCCTGCCCGTACGTCGCGAGCAGGGCCTGCGCCTCGATCGGGTCGCCGAGCGTGGTACCCGTGCCGTGCGCCTCCACGGCGTCGATCTGCGCGGGCGAGAGGCGGGCACCGGCCAGCGCGTCGCGGATGACGCGCTGCTGGGAGGGGCCGTTGGGGGCGGTGAGGCCGCTGCTGGCGCCGTCCTGGTTGACGGCGGAGCCGCGGATGACGGCGAGCACCGGGTGCCCGTTGGCGCGGGCGGCGGAGAGCCGCTCCAGGACGAGCATGCCCGCGCCCTCGCCCCAGCCGGTGCCGTCGGCGGCCGCCGCGAAGGACTTGCAGCGGCCGTCGCCGGCCAGGCCGCGGTGGCGGCTGAACTCGGTGAAGGTGCCGGGGGTCGACATGACGGTGACGCCGCCCGCCAGGGCGAGGGTGCACTCGCCGCTGCGCAGGGCCCGGGCGGCGAGGTGGACGGCGACGAGGGAGGACGAGCAGGCCGTGTCGACGGTGACGGCCGGGCCTTCGAGCCCGAGCGTGTAGGCGATCCGGCCGGAGGCGATGCTGCCGGAGCTGCCGTTGCCGAGGAAGCCCTCGACCTCCTCGGGGACGCTGAACAGCCGGGCGGCGTAGTCGTGGTACATCAGGCCCGCGAAGACGCCGGTGCGGCTGCCGCGCAGCGAGGTCGGGTCGATGCCGGCCCGTTCGAAGGCCTCCCACGAGGTCTCCAGCAGGAGCCGCTGCTGCGGGTCCATGGCGAGGGCCTCGCGCGGGGAGATCCCGAAGAAGCCGGGGTCGAAGTGGTGGGCGTCGTGCAGGAATCCGCCGACCTGCTCGTACGCGTCGATGCCGCTGTCCGGGTCGGGGTCGAAGAGGACCTCCTGCGGCCAGCCCCGGTCGGCGGGGTACGGCGTGACGGCGTCCCGGCCGCCGTCGACGAGCTCCCACAGCGCCTCGGGGGTGTCGACGCCGCCGGGGTAGCGGCAGCTCATCGCCACGATCGCGATCGGTTCCTGGTCGCGCTCCTCGACCTCGCGCAGCCTGCGGCGCGCCTCGCGGAGATCGGCCGTCGCCCGCTTGAGGTAATCGAGGTACTTCTCCTCGTTCACCATGTCTTACGCCATCCCCGTGCTCGAAGTGGTCAGAGTCGTCAAGGTCGTCGGAGCGGCCACGGCCGTTCCGTGCAGGTGGTGGTCCGGGCTCCGCCGGTCGCGGTGCCCGTGGTCTCGGCGCCGGTCAGGACAGGCCGAGTTCGTCGTCGAGGAGGTCGAAGAGCTCGTCGGCCGTGGCGGCCTGGATGTCCCGCTCTCCGGCGGTGCCGTCCGGTGCACTGTGCGTGTCGTTCCACTTCGCCATGAGGTCTCGCAGCCGGGCGGTGATGCCGGCGCGGTCGGCGTCGTCGGGCGCGACCGCCGCGAGGAGGGATTCGAGCGTGTCGAGTTCCGCGTGGACGGAGGGGCGGCCGGCGCCGTCACGGCCGATCCGCTCCCCGATGTACGCGGCGAGCGCCGCAGGTGACGGGTAGTCGAAGATCAGCGTGACGGGGAGCCGGAGCCCGGCGGCGGCGGTGAGCCGGTTCCGCAGGTCGACCGCGGTCAGCGAGTCGAAGCCCAGGTCGAGGAAGCCCCGTTCGGCGTCGACGTCGTCGGCCGTGCCGTGGCCGAGGACCGCGGCGATCTGGCCGCGTACCAGCTCGTCCAGGGCCTGGCCCCGGTCCGCGGCCGACAGGCCCGCGAGCCGGTCCGCCAGGGTGCCCGCCGGTTCGGCGGCGTGCCCGGAGGCGGCCCGGGCCGCGGGGGCGGCGGCCCGGCGCGCCGGGGTGCGGACGAGTCCGCGCAGCAGCGGCGGCAGGGTGCCGTCGGCGGCCTGGGCGCGCAGGACGGCCGGTTCGACGCGCATCGGGACGAGGACGGCCTCGTCCACGCTCCGGGCGGCGTCGAAGAGGGCCAGGCCCTCGTCGGGGGCGAGTCCGGTGACACCGGCGCGCGCCATCCGCGTGCGGTCGGCCTCGTCGAGGGCGCCGGCCATGCCGTCGGCGGTGGCCCACAGGCCCCAGGCCAGGGAGCTCGCGGCCAGGCCGCGGGCCGCCCGGTGCTGGGCGAGGGCGTCCAGGAACGCGTTGGCGGCGGCGTAGTTGCCCTGCCCCGGAGCGCCGAAGGAGCCGGCGACCGAGGAGAACAGCACGAAGGCGGAGAGCGGGTGGCCCTCGGTGAGCTCGTGCAGGTTCCAGGCCGCGTCGACCTTCGGCCGCAGGACGGTGTCGAGGCGTTCGGGGGTGAGGGAGTCGATGATGCCGTCGTCCAGGACGCCGGCCGCGTGGACGACCGCGGTCAGCGGCCGGTCGGCGGGTACGGCGGCCAGGACGGCCGCCAGCGCGTCCCGGTCGGCGGCGTCGCACGCCGCCCAGGTCACCTCGGTGCCCAGGGCCGCCAGTTCGCGGGCGAGGTCCGCCGCGCCGGGCGCTGCGTCACCGCGGCGGCCGAGCAGCAGCAGGTGCCGTACGCCGTGGGTGGCGGCGAGGTGGCGGGCGACGAGCCGGCCGAGGGTGCCGGTGGCGCCGGTGACCAGGACGGTTCCGCCGGTGTCGGACGCGGCGTGGTCGGGGCGGGCCCGGTCGGCCCGGTGCCGGCCGGCCTCCCTGCGGGCGGTGCGGCGCAGGCGGAAGGCGTACGCCCGGCCCGCCCGCAGGGCGAACTGCGGCTCGTCGCCGGCGAGCGCGGCGGCCAGGGCGTCGAGGGAGGCGTCCGAGCCGTCGGTGTCGGCCAGGACGAACCGGCCGGGGTTCTCCGACTGGGCCGAGCGCACCAGGCCCCAGACCGTGGCGTGGGCCAGGTCGGTGACGTGGTCCCCCGGTACGGCGGCCACGGTGCCCCGGGTGAGCAGGACCAGCCGGGAGCCGTCGAGCCGCTCCTCGGCCAGCCATTCCTGGACCAGGGCGAGTGCGTGGTGCGCGGCAGTGCGGGCGGCGGTGCCCCGGCCGTCGGCGCCGGCGGTGCCGGTCAGCGGGACGATGACGACGTCCGGTGCGGGGGCGCCCGCGGCGAGCCGTTCGCGCAGCGCGGCGAGGTGCGGGTGGGCGTCGAGCGGCTCGCCGCCGATGCGGAACTCCGCCCGGTCCGGTCCCAGCACGGCCCAGCGTTCGCCGGCCGGGACCGCGCCGGCGGCCGGCGGGAGGCCGGTCCACTCCACGCCGAACAGGGACTCGTGGTGGGCGCTCCGGTCGGTGCCCAGCGCGTCCGCGGCGACGGGTCGCAGGACCAGCGACTCGACCGAGGCCACCGGGACGCCGGCGGGGTCGGCGAGGTCCAGGGCGAGGCCGCCGGCGGCGCCGGCGGTGATGCGGACCCGCAGTCCGGTCGCGCCGGCCGCGTGCAGCCGGACGCCGGTCCAGGCGAACGGCAGCCGGGCGCCGTCCGGTTCGGCGCCGGTGCCGACGGGTGCGCCGGTGTCGCCGGGTGCGCCGGTGTCGCCGGGTGCGCCGGTGTCGCCGGGTGCGCCGAGGCCGATGGCGTGGAGGGCGGCGTCGAGGAGCGCCGGGTGCACGCCGTAGTCGGCTGCGTCGGTCCCGTACGCCTCGTCGAGCGTGACCTCGGCGAAGAGTTCGCCGTCGCGGCGCCAGGCGGCGCGCAGGCCCTGGAACACCGGCCCGTAGCCGAGGCCGGCCGCGGCCGCGGCCGGGTAGAAGCCGTCGGTGGGGACCGGTTCGGCGCCGGCCGGCGGCCACTGGGACAGGTCGGCGGGGCGGTGCGGGGCGGTGGGGACGAGGACGCCGGTGGCGTGCCGGGTCCACGGCTCGTGCGCGGGGGCGTCGGCCGGCCGCGCGTGCAGGGTCAGGGTGCGGCGGCCCGCGTCGTCGGCGGCGTCGACGGCCACCTGCAGCTGGACGGCACCCTGGTCCGCGAGGGTCAGCGGCGCCTCGATGGCCAGTTCCTCGAGGGTGTCGCAGCCGACGTCCGCGCCGGCCCGCAGGGCGAGTTCGACGAAGGCGGTGCCGGGCAGCAGGACGGTGTCCATGACCGTGTGGTCGGCCAGCCAGGGGTGGGTGGTCACGGCCAGGCGTCCGGTGAGGACCAGGCCGTCGGAGGCGGGCAGCGGGACGGCGGCGCCGAGCAGCGGGTGGTCGGGGGTGTCGAGGCCGGCGGCCAGCACGTCCTCGACGGAGACGCCCACGTCGAGCCAGTAGCGCTTGCGCTGGAAGGGGTAGGTCGGCAGGTCGACGGGCCGGGCGCCGGTGCCGGCGAGGAACGCGGTCCAGTCGACGGCGACGCCGTGGACGTGGGCCCGGGCCAGGGCGGCGGCGAGGGTCTCGGCCTCGGGGCGGTCCGTGCGCAGCACGGGGACGCACGGGGCGGGCTCCGCGGTGTCGACGAGGCAGTCCTGGGCGAGCGCGGACAGGGTGCCGTCGGGGCCGAGTTCGACGTACGCCGTGGCGCCGGCCGCGTCCAGGGCGCGCATGCCGTCGAGGAAGCGGACGGCCTCGCGGACGTGCCGGACCCAGAAGTCGGCGGAGGTCATCTCGTCGGTGACGAGCGCGCCGGTCAGCAGGGACACGACGGGCAGGCGCGGGGCCTCGTAGACCAGTCCCTCGGCGACCTTGCGGAAGTCGGCGAGCATGCCGTCCATGTGCGGCGAGTGGAAGGCGTGGCTGACGCTCAGGCGCCTGGTCTTGCGGCCGCGGGCCTCGAACGCGGCCGCGACGGCGAGGGCGGCGTCCCCGTCTCCGGAGACGACCACCGACCGCGGGCCGTTGACCGCGGCGACGGCGAGGCGGTCGGGGTCGGTCAGCAGCGGGCGGACCTCGTCCTCCGACGCCTGGACCGCGATCATCACGCCGCCGGCCGGGAGGGCCTGCATCAGCCGGCCGCGGGCGGCGACCAGTTCGGCGGCGTCCTGGAGGGAGAGGACACCCGCGACGTGGGCGGCGGTGATCTCGCCGATGGAGTGGCCGGCGAGCAGGTCGGGGCGCAGGCCCCAGCCGTCGAGCAGTCGGAACAGGGCGGTCTCGACGGCGAACAGGGCGGGCTGGGCGTACTCCGTCCGGTCCAGCAGGGCGGCGTCGGATCCGAACAGCACCTGCTTCAGGGGGAGTTCGATGTGGCGGTCGAGTTCGGCGGACACCTCGTCCAGGGCGGCCGCGAAGGCGGGGTGGGCGTGGTACAGCTCACGGCCGGTGCCCAGGCGCTGGCTGCCCTGCCCGGTGAAGAGGAACGCCGTCCGGTTCTCGCGGGCGGTGCCGCGGACCAGCACGGGGGCCTCCTCGCCGCGGGCGAGTGCGTCCAGGCCCCGGAGCAGTCCGTCGCGGTCCGTGGCGAGCAGGGCGGCCCGCTGCTCCAGGGCCGAGCGGCCGGCCGCCAGGGTCAGGGCGAGGTCGGCGGCGTCCAGGCCGGTGTCGGTGAGGACGCGGGTGTGCAGGCGGCGGGCCTGGGCGCGCAGGGCGTCCTCGCCGCGGGCGGACAGGACGACCGGCACGACCGGCGGCCGGACGGCCTCCGGGGCGGAGGGGGTGGCGGGGGCCGGGGCGGGCCGGGGGGCCTCCTCGATGATGGCGTGGGCGTTGGTGCCGCTGATGCCGAAGGAGGAGACGCCGGCGCGGCGCGGGCGGCCCGTCTCGGGCCAGGCCACCTGCTCGGTGAGCAGGGACACGGCGCCCGCCGACCAGTCGACGTGCGGGGTCGGCTCGTCCACGTGCAGGGTCTTCGGGAGCACGCCGTGGCGCATCGCCATGACCATCTTGATGACGCCGGCGACACCGGCGGCGGCCTGGGTGTGCCCGAGGTTGGACTTGACCGAACCGAGCAGCAGCGGCCGGTCGGCGTCGTGCTCGCGGCCGTACGTCGCCAGCAGGGCCTGTGCCTCGATCGGGTCGCCGAGGGTGGTGCCGGTGCCGTGGGCCTCGACGACGTCGACGTCGGCGGCGGTGAGGCCGGCGTGGGCGAGGGCCTGGCGGATGACGCGCTGCTGCGAGGGCCCGTTGGGGGCGGTCAGGCCGTTGGAGGCGCCGTCCTGGTTGACGGCGGAGCCGCGGAGCACGGCCAGGACCTGGTGGCCGTTGCGGCGGGCGTCGGAGAGCCGCTCCAGCAGGAGCACGCCCGCGCCCTCGCCCCAGCCGGTGCCGTCGGCGGCGGCCGCGAAGGACTTGCAGCGGCCGTCGGCGGCGAGGCCGCGCTGGCGGCTGAACTCGATGAAGGTGCCCGGCGTGAACATGACGGTGACGCCGCCGGCCAGGGCCAGCGAGCACTCGCCGTTGCGCAGGGCCTGCGCCGCGAGGTGCAGGGCGACCAGCGAAGAGGAGCAGGCGGTGTCGACGGTGACCGCCGGGCCCTCCAGGCCGAAGGTGTACGCGACGCGGCCGGAGACGACGCTGCTGGAGCTGCCGGTGCCGAGGTAGCCCTCGACGCCGTCGGGCACGGCGTGGAGCCGGGCGCCGTAGTCGTGGTACATGACGCCGGCGAAGACGCCGGTGCGGGTGCCGCGGACGGCGGACGGGGCGATGCCGGCCCGTTCGAAGACCTCCCAGGTGGTCTCCAGCAGCAGGCGCTGCTGGGGGTCCATCGCGAGGGCCTCGCGCGGGGAGATCCCGAAGAAGGAGGCGTCGAACTCGGCGGCGTCGTGCAGGAAGCCGCCCTCGCGGGCGTACGAGGTGCCCGGGTGCTCGGGGTCGGGGTGGTAGAGGGCCTCGGTGTCCCAGCCGCGGTTCTCGGGGAGGCGGGTGATGCCGTCCTCGCCGGCGGCCAGCAGCTCCCACAGGTCCTCGGGGGTGCGGACGTCACCGGGGTAGCGGCAGCTCATCGCGATGATGGCGACGGGCTCGTCGTCGGCCACGGCCGCCGGGGGCGACGGGACCACGGGGCCGGCCGCGGTGTCCGGCTGCGGGTCGCCGATGAGCTCGGTCCGCAGGTGGCGGGCCAGGGCGGTGGGGTCCGGGTAGTCGAAGATCAGGGTGGCGGGCAGCCGCAGGGCGGTGGCGGCACCCAGCCGGTTGCGCAGTTCCACGGCGGTGAGCGAGTCGAAGCCCAGCTCCTTGAACGCCCGGCCCGAGTCGACCTCGGCCGGCCCGGCGTGTCCGAGCACCGCCGCGACCTGCGTCCGCACCAGGTCCAGCAGGGCCCGGTCCTGTTCGGGGCCGGTCATCCCGGCCAGCCGGGCCGGCAGCCCGGACTCGCCGTCGGCGGCTGCGGCGGCCGCGGACCGGCGTGCCACGCCCCGGACGAGGCCGCGCAGCAGCGGGGCGATGGCGCCGGCGGCGGCCAGGGGACGCAGGGCGTCGGTGTCGACGCGCATCAGGGCCACGGACGGCTCGTCGAGCGAGACGGCGGTGTCGAACAGCTCCAGGCCGTCGGCGGCGGTCAGCGGGGGCAGTCCGGCCCGGCGCATCCGGTTGACGTCCGCGGCGTCCAGGGCGCCCGCCATGCCGTCGGCGACGGCCCACAGGCCCCAGGCGAGCGCGGTGGCCGGCAGGCCGGCGGCCCGGCGGTGCTGGGCGAGGGAGTCGAGGAAGGAGTTGGCGGCCGCGTAGTTGGCCTGGCCGGGGCCGCCGAACAGGCCGGAGGTGGAGGAGAACAGGACGAAGGCCGTGAGGTCCAGGTCCCGGGTCAGCTCGTGCAGGTGCCAGGCCGCGTCCACCTTGGGGCGCAGCACCGCGGACACCCGGTCGGGGGTCAGTGAGGAGAGGACGCCGTCGTCGAGGACGCCGGCGGTGTGGACGACGCCGGTGAGCGGGTGCTCGGCCGGGATGCCGGCGAGCAGGGCGGCGAGCGCGTCCCGGTCGGCCGCGTCGCAGGCGGCCCAGGTGGCGGTGGCACCCGATCCGGCCAGGTCGGCGGCGAGTTCGGCGGCACCGGGGGCGTCGGCGCCGCGGCGGCCGACGAGGAGCAGGTGGCGTACGCCGTGGACGGCGGCCAGGTGGCGGGCGACCAGCCCGCCGAGGGCCCCGGTGGCGCCGGTGACCAGGACCGTGCCGTGCGGGCCGAAGGCCGGGGTGCGGTCGGGGGCGGCGGTACGGGCGGCGCCGTCGGTGCGGTCCGTCCGGTCGGTGGCGGCGGGATCGCCGGTCCGGTCGGTGGCGCCGGGGGCGTTCGTCCCGGCCACTTCGACGCGGGCGAGGCGCGGGACGAGCACGGTGCCGGAGCGCAGGGCGAACCGCTCCTCGTCCGTGGCGAGCGCGGCCCGCAGGGCGGCCTCGTCGGCACCGGTCCCGGCGTCGACGAGGGCGATGCGCCCGGGGTTCTCGGTCTGGGCCGAGCGCAGCAGGCCCCAGACGGTGGCGGCGGCGAGGTCGGTCACGTCCTCACCGGGTGCCGCGGCGACCGCGCCGCGGGTGACGCAGACCAGCCGGGCGGCCGCGAACCGCGCGTCCGCGAGCCACGCCCGGGCGAGTGCCAGGGCGTCGTGGGCCGCCGCGTGCACGGCCTGCGCGGTCAGGGGTCCGGGCGCCGGGGCGAGGACGTGGACGACCTCGTCCGGTACGGGCGCGCCCGCGTCGACCGCCGCGGCCAGCGCCGTGAGGTCGGGGTACCGCTCGGCGTCCGCGGGGCACACCGGGTCCGCCGCGCCGAGGACGGCGTAGCGGGCCGTGGTGGCCGGGTTCCGGGGAGCGGGGTCCTGGGCGGCGGGGCCGGCGGGCCGGGTCCACTGCTGGCGGAACACGGACGCGTGGTGGGTGCGGGCGGTGTGCAGCCGGTCGGCGCTGACCGGGCGCAGGCCCAGCGACTCGACGAGCGCGACGGGGGCGCCGGCGGCGTCGGCGATCTCCAGCCGGACGCCTTCGGCTCCCGCGGGGGTGAGGCGGACGCGCAGCGCCGCGGCCCCGCCCGCGTACAGCGAGACCCCGCTCCAGGCGAAGGGCAGCCGGCCGCGGCCGTCGTCGGCGCCGATGCCCGCCAGGCCGATCGCGTGCAGGGCGGCGTCGAGCAGCGCGGGGTGCAGGCCGAACCGGCCCGCCTGGTCCTCGGCGCCCTCGGGCAGCCGGACCTCGGCGTACACGGCGCCGTCGAGCTGCCACGCGGTGGCCAGGCCGCGGAAGACGGGGCCGTAGGCGAAGCCGATGGCGTCGAGCGCCTCGTACCGGCCTTCGAGCGGCAGTTCGGTGGCGCCGGGCGGGGGCCACGCGGTCAGCTCGAAGGCGGCGGCCGGGCGGCCGTCCTCGGCGAGGACGCCGACGGCGTGCCGGGTCCAGGGCTCCTCGGCGGCCAGGCCCTCGGCGCGGGAGTGCAGGGCGAACGGGCGTCGGCCGGCCGCGTCGGCGGCGCCGACCCCGAGGCGCAGCCGGACGCCGCCGTGCTCGGGCAGCACCAGGGGTGCTTCGAGGGTGAGCTCTTCGAGGTGGTCGCAGCCGAGCTGGTCGCCGGCCCGGGTGGCGAGTTCGACGAAGGCGGTGCCGGGCAGCAGGACGTTGCCGAGGACGGCGTGGTCGGCGAGCCAGGGGTGGGTGGTGAGGGAGAGGCGTCCGGCGAAGACCATGCCGTCGGAGTCCGGCAGGGCGACGCCGGCGGTGAGCAGCGGGTGGGCGGCGTCGTCGAGGCCGATGGCGGCGACGTCGCCGTGGAAGGCGCCGGCGGGGACCGCGGGCCAGTACCGCTGCCGCTGGAAGGGGTAGGTGGGCAGGTCCACGCGCCGGGGGCCGGTGCCGGAGGCCTCGAAGTACGCCCGCCAGTCGACGCGGAGGCCGTGGGCGTGGGCCCGGGCGAGGGCGGTGGCCAGGGTTCCGGCCTCGTCGCGGCCCTTGCGCAGGAGCGGCACGAAGACCGCGTCCTCGGTGACGCACTCCTGGGCGAGGGCGGACAGCACGCCGTCCGGGCCGAGTTCGACGTACGAGGTCACTCCGCCGGCTTCGAGGGCGCGGACGGCGTCGAGGAAGCGGACCGTCCCGCGGACGTGCCGCACCCAGTAGTCGGCCGTGCCCATCTCGTCGGTGACGGGGGCGCCGGTCAGGCAGGACACGAGCGGGATGCGCGGGGCCTCGAAGGACAGTTCCTCCACGACCCGGCGGAAGTCGTCGAGCATGCCGTCCATGTGCGGGGAGTGGAAGGCGTGGCTGACGGTGAGCCGCTTGGTCTTGCGGCCCTGCGCCTCGAAGGCGTCGGCGACCGCGGCCACCGCGGTCTCGTCGCCGGCGAGCACCACGGACCGCGGGCCGTTGACCGCGGCGACGGACACCCGCCCCGCGAGCAGCGGCAGCACCTCGTCCTCGGCGGCCTCCACCGCGACCATCACGCCACCGGCGGGCAGCGCCTGCATGAGGCGGCCGCGGGCCGCGACCAGCGTGCACGCGTCGTCGAGCGTGAGCACTCCGGCGACGTGGGCGGCCGATATCTCGCCGATCGAGTGGCCGGCCAGGTGGTCGGGCCTCAGGCCCCACGACTCCACGAGCCGGAACAGGGCGACCTCGAGGGCGAACAGGGCCGGCTGGGTGTACTCCGTCCGGTCGAGGAGGTCACCATCGGCGCCGAACAGCACGTCCTTCAGGGGGAGTTCGAGGTGGGCGTCCAGGCGGGCGCAGACCGCGTCGAGCGCGTCCGCGAACATCGGGTGGGCGGCGTACAGTTCGCGGCCCGTGCCGGGGCGCTGGCTGCCCTGCCCGGTGAACAGGAACGCGGTCCGGCCCGCGAGCGGCGTTCCCTCGACGAGGGCGGCGGACGGGCCGCCGTCCGCCAGGGTCCGCAGCGCGGACAGCAGCGCGGCACGGTCGGCGGCCACCACGGCGGCGCGGTGCTCGAAGGCGGAGCGGCCGACGGCCAGGGAGAAGCCGAGGTCGGCCGGGCGCAGGGCGGGGTGGCGGAGGGCGTGGGCGTGCAGGGCGCGGGCCTGGTCGCGCAGGGCGTCCCGGGTGCGGGCGGACAGGATCCACGGGAGGGGGGCGGCCGGGCGGGGGTCGGCGGGCTCCGCCTCGGACCCGGTCCGGGTCCCGGCTCCCGACGCGGTCCCGGGTTCCGTTGCGGCATCGGGTTCCGTTGCGACATCGGGTCCCGTCGCGGTCTCCGCTGCCGCCGCGGTCCCGGGTCGCGTCGCGGTCGCGGGGTCCGTCGTCGGGGCCTGCTCGACGATGGTGTGGGCGTTGGTGCCGCTGATGCCGAAGGAGGAGATGCCGGCGCGGCGCGGGCGTCCGGTCTCCGGCCAGGCCGTCGCCTCGGTCAGCAGGGCGACGTCGCCGGCGGTCCAGTCGACGTGCGGGGTGGGCTCGTCGACGTGCAGGGTCCGCGGCAGCACCCCGTGCTGCATCGCGAGCACCATCTTGATCACGCCGGCGACGCCGGCGGCCGCCTGCGTGTGGCCGAGGTTCGACTTGATCGAGCCGAGCAGCAGCGGCCGGTCGGCGGGGCGGTCCTGGCCGTAGGTGGCCAGCAGGGCCTGGGCCTCGATCGGGTCGCCGAGCCGGGTCCCGGTGCCGTGGGCCTCGACGGCGTCCACGTCGGCGGCGGACAGCCCGGCCCCGGCCAGCGCCTGGCGGATGACGCGCTGCTGGGACGGCCCGTTGGGGGCGGTCAGCCCGTTGCTGGCGCCGTCCTGGTTGACGGCCGAGCCCCGGACCAGGGCCAGCACCGGGTGGCCGTGGCGGCGGGCGTCGGAGAGCCGCTCGACGAGCAGCATGCCGAGGCCCTCGCCCCAGCCGGTGCCGTCGGCGGCCGCCGCGAAGGCCTTGATGCGGCCGTCGGCGGCCAGGCCGCGCTGGCGGCTGAAGTCGACGAACGAGGCGGGCGTGGACATCACGGTCACGCCGCCGGCCAGCGCCATGGTGCATTCGCCGGCCCGCAGGGCCTGGATGGCCCAGTGCAGGGCGACCAGCGAGGACGAGCAGGCGGTGTCGACGGTGACGGCCGGGCCCTCCAGGCCCAGCACGTAGCTGACGCGTCCGGAGACGACGCTCGCCGCGTTGCCGGTGCCGAGGAAGCCCTCGGTGCCGTCGGGAGCGGCGAGGATGACGTCGAGGTAGTCCTGCCCGTTGGTGCCGGTGAAGACGCCGATCCGCTCGCCGCGCACGCTCGCGGGGGCGATGCCCGCCCGCTCGAAGGCCTCCCACGAGGTCTCCAGCAGCAGCCGCTGCTGCGGGTCCATGGCCAGGGCCTCGCGCGGGGAGATCCCGAAGAAGGCCGGGTCGAACCCGGTGGCGTCGGCGAGGAACCCGCCCTCGCGGACGTACGTCGTGTTCTCGGTGCGGGACTCCGGGTCGTAGAGGCCCTCCAGGTCCCAGCCGCGGTCGGTGGGGAATCCGGCGACGGCGTCGCGCCCGTCGAGGAGGAGCTCCCACAGCCGCTCGGGGGTGTCCACCCCGCCGGGGAAGCGGCAGCTCATGCCGACGATCGCGATGGGGTCGTCCTCGGCGTCCCCGGGGGCCGGCCGGTGCGCCGCGGCGCCCGCGGCGGCCGGGTCGGCGGCGCCGAGCAGCTCGTCCTGGAGGAAGGCCGCCAGGGCGAGGGAGTTGGGGTAGTCGAAGATCAGGGTGGCGGGCAGGCGCAGGCCGGTACGGGCGGTGAGGAGGTTGCGGATCTCGACCGCGGTGAGGGAGTCGAAGCCGAGGTCGCGGAAGGCGAGGGCCGGATCGACGGAGGCCGGGCCGGGGTGGCCGAGGACGGCCGCGATCTGGGTGCGGACGAACTCCAGCGCGAGCGCGTCGCGTTCAGCGGCCGGCGCGTGGGCGAGCCGGTGGGCGAGGGAGTCGGCGGCCGGGTCTGCGGCCGCGGTGTCGGGGGTGCCGGTCGCGGAGAGGGCGCGTACCGCCTCGGGCAGGTCGGCGATCAGCGGGCAGGGGCGTACGGCGGTCAGGCCGGGCGCCAGCCGCTCCCAGTCGATGTCGGCGACGACGGACGAGGTCTCGTCGAGGGTCAGGGCGGTGTGCAGGGCCGACAGGGCGAGTTCGGGGGCGAGCGCCGGGAGGCCGGCGGCCCGCAGCCGCTCGGCGACCGCCCGGTCGGTGGCCATGCCCCCGTCGGCCCAGGCGCCCCAGGAGACGACGGTGGCGGGCAGTCCCTCGGCGCGGCGCACCTCGGCGAGGGCGTCCAGGGAGGCGTTGGCGGCGGCGTAGTTGGCCTGCCCGGCGGCGCCGAAGGCGGCGGCGACGGAGGAGAAGAGCACGAACGCGGAGAGGTCCGGCCCGCGCGTCAGCTCGTGCAGGATCCCGGCCGCGTACGCCTTGGCGCGCAGGACGCCGGCCAGGCGGGCCGGGGTCTGGGCGTCGAGGACGCCGTCGTCGAGCACGCCGGCGGCGTGGACGACCGTGGTCAGCGGCAGTTCGGCCGGGATGCCGGCGAGCAGCCCGGCGACGGCGTCGCGGTCGGTGACGTCGCAGGCGGCGAGGGTGACGCGGGCGCCCAGGCCGCGGAGTTCGGCCGCGAGGTCGGCGGCGCCGTCGGCGTCGGGGCCGCGGCGGCTGACGAGCAGCAGGTGGGCGGCGCCGTTGCGGGCGAGCCAGCGGGCCACGTGGCCGCCGAGGGCGCCGGTGCCGCCGGTGATCAGGGCGGTGCCGGAGGCGGTCCGGTCGGCGGCGGGGGCCTGGTCGCGGGGGGCGCGGACCAGTCGGCGGACGAAGACTCCGGTGGACCGGACGGCGAGGTGGTCCTCGGTGCCGGGGCCGGCGAGCACGTCGGCGAGGCGTGCGGCGGACCGCTCGTCGGGGGTCGGGGGCAGGTCGACGAGGCCGCCCCAGCGGGTCGGGAGTTCGAGGGCGGCGGTGCGGCCGAAGCCCCACACGGCGGCCTGGGCGGGTGCGGTGAGCCGGTCGGAGCGGCCGGTGGACACCGCGCCCCGGGTGGCGGCCCACAGGGGTGCGTGGACGTCGGCGTCGCCGAGGGCCTGGACGAGGGCGAGGGTGGCGGCGAGTCCGGCGGTGAGCGCCGGGTCCTCCGGGTGCGGCTGCTCGTCGAGGGCGAGCAGGGAGAGCACGCCGGCGGGCGCCTGCGTGCCGGTGTCGGCCGCGAGTGCCGCGATCCGGTGGGCGAGGGCGGCCCGGTCGTCCGACGCGGTGTCGACGGCGAGGGTGGCGAGGGTGGCGCCGCGGGCGGCCAGGGCCTCGGCGGCGGCCACGGCCCAGGGGTCGGCGGCGTGGTCGGCGGGCACGGCGAGGAGCCAGTGGCCGCCGGCGGGGGCAGCGGGGGCGCTGTCGGCGAGCGGCTTCCAGGTGATCCGGTAGCGCCAGCCGGCGACGGTGTCGTGGTCGCGGTGGCGGCGGTGCCAGGCCGACAGGGCGGGCAGCACGCCGCTGAGCGGCTCGTCGCCGGCGACGCCGAGGATGCCGGCCAGCGCGCCCGGGTCCTCGCTGTCCACGGCCGCCCAGAACCGGGCGTCGAGGGCGCCGGTCGCCCGGCCGTCCGTGGGCGCGGCGGCGTCGGTGAACGGGTCGCGGGGCCAGTACAGCTCGCGCTGGAAGGCGTACGTCGGCAGCTCGACGCGGCGGGTGCCGGTCCCGGCGAAGCGGGCGGTCCAGTCCGGGGAGAGCCCGCGGACGTGGGCGCCGGCCACGGCGGCGGTGAGGGAGCGGGCCTCGGGGCGGTCGGGGCGCAGGGCGGGCAGGAACGCGGCGGCGCGGGGGCCGGTGGCGGTCAGGCAGTCCCGGCCGAGGGCGGAGAGGACGCCGTCGGGGCCGAGTTCGACGTGCGCGGTGACGCCGCGGCTCTCCAGCCAGCGGACGGTGTCGAGGAAGCGGACGGCTTCGCGGACGTGCCGGACCCAGAAGTCCGCGGAGGCCATGTCCGCGCCCGCGAGGGCGCCGGTCAGGCAGGAGACGACCGGGATCTGCGGGGTCCGGTAGGTGAGCCGCTCGGCCACCTCGCGGAAGGCGTCGAGCATGCCGTCCATCAGCGGGGAGTGGAAGGCGTGGCTGACGGTGAGCCGCTTGGTCTTGCGGCCCTGCGCCTCGAAGGCCCCGGCGATCGCGACGGCCGCGGCCTCGTCGCCGGAGACGACCACCGCCTGCGGTCCGTTGACCGCGGCGATGCCCACGCCCTCGGTCCCGACCAGCAGCGGGAGGACCTCGTCCTCCGACGCCTGGACGGCGATCATCGCGCCACCGGTCGGCAGCGCCTGCATCAGCCGGCCGCGGGCGGCGACCAGGGTGCAGGCGTCGTCCAGCGAGAACACGCCGGCCACGTGGGCGGCGGCGATCTCGCCGATGGAGTGGCCGGCCAGGAAGTCCGGCTTCAGTCCCCAGGACTCCACCAGCCGGAACAGGGCGACCTCGACGGCGAACAGGGCCGGCTGGGCGTACTCCGTCCGGTCCAGGAGGGCCGCGTCGGTCCCGAACAGCACCTCCTTCAGGGGGCGCGCCAGCAGCGGGTCGACCCGCTCGCACACCGCGTCCAGGGCTCCGGCGAACACGGGCTCCGCGGCGTACAGTTCCCGGCCCGCCCCGAGCCGCTGGCTGCCCTGCCCGGTGAAGAGGAACGCCAGCTTGCCCTCGGTGACGGTCCCTTCGACCACGTCGGCCGAGGGGCGGCCCTCGGCGAGCGCGGCCAGCCCGGCGAGCAGCCCGTCGCGGTCCTGCGCGACGACCGCGGCACGGCGGTCGAGGGCGGCCCGGGTGAGGGCCTGCGCGGGGGCGACCTCCTCGACCTGGAGGCCGGGCCGGGCGGTGAGGTGGGTGTGCAGGGCGGCGGCCTGGGCGCGCAGGGCGGCCCCGGTCTTGCCGGACAGGACGACCGGCAGGACGGCCGCGGCTGCGGTGGCGTCGGGGGCGGGCTCGTCCGGGGTGCTGCCGTCGGGGGCGGGCTCGTCGCCGCTCTCCAGGATGAGGTGGGCGTTGGTACCGCTCATGCCGAAGGACGAGACGCCGATCCGGCGGGGGCCCTCGGTGCGCGGCCACGGCCGGGCCTCGGTGAGCAGCGACACCTCCCCCGCGGACCAGTCGACGTGCGGGGTGGGCTCGGACACGTGCAGGGTCCGCGGCAGCAGTCCGTGCCGCATGGCCATCACGCTCTTGATGACGCCGGCGACACCCGCCGCGGCCTGGGCGTGGCCGATGTTGGTCTTGAGCGAGCCCAGCCACAGCGGGCGGCCGTCGGGCCGGTCCTGGCCGTACGTGGCGATGATCGCCTGCGCTTCGATCGGGTCGCCGAGGCCGGTCCCGGTGCCGTGCGCCTCGACGGCGTCGACCTGGTCGGGGGTGAGCCGGGCGTTGGAGAGCGCCTGCAGGATGACGCGCTGCTGGGAGGGCCCGTTGGGGGCGGTCAGGCCGTTGGAGGCACCGTCCTGGTTGACGGCCGAACCGCGGATGACGGCCAGGACGTGGTGTCCCCTGCGGCGGGCGTCGGAGAGCCGCTCGACGAGGAGGACGCCCACGCCCTCGGCGAGGCTGAAGCCGTCGGCGTCGGGCGAGAACGCCTTGCAGCGGCCGTCGACGGCGAGGCCGCGCTGCTTGCTGTAGTCGATGAAGGTGCCGGGGGCGGCCATCAGGGTGGCGCCGCCGGCGAGGGCGAGCGAGCACTCGCCGTTGCGCAGGGCCTGGACCGCCAGGTGCAGGGCGACCAGCGAGGAGGAGCAGGCGGTGTCGACGGTGACGGCCGGACCCTCCAGGCCGAAGGTGTACGACAGGCGGCCCGAGGCGACGCTCGCCGCGTTGCCGGTGCCGAGGTAGCCCTCCACGTTCTCGGAGGAACTCAGCAGCGCCGTCAGGTAGTCGTGGCTGCTGGTGCCGACGAACACGCCGACCTGCTTGCCGCGCAGCGACGTCGGGTCGACTCCCGCGCGTTCGAACGCCTCCCAGGACGTCTCCAGCAGCAACCGCTGCTGCGGGTCCATGGCCAGGGCCTCGCGCGGCGAGATCCCGAACAGCGAGGGGTCGAAGCGGGCGAAGTCCCGGACGAAGCCGCCCTGGTCGGCGTAGCTGGTGCCCGGGTTCTCCGGGTCGGGGTGGTAGACGGTCTCCAGGTCCCAGCCGCGCTCGGCGGGGAACCCGCTGATGGCGTCGGTCTCGTCGACGACCAGCTGCCACAGCTCCTCCGGCGAGGCGGCCCCGCCCGGGTAGCGGCAGCCCATGCCGACGACGGCGATGGGCTCCTGGCTCTTCGCCTCGGCGTCGCGGAGCCGCTGGCGCGTCTCCCGCAGGTTCGCCGTGACCAGCTTCAGGTAGTCCCGCAGCGTCTCTTCATTCGCCATGTAACGCAACCACCCATTTGCAGCCGACGGCATCGGAATACTGTGCTGAGCCGAGAACGAATTGGAAAAGGCGGCCGCTCCGCCGTCCGGCTCGACCGATCGGGACGATGTGCCGGAGCGTGGATATCGGAGTGACTGCTCGGGGGCAGGCTATTGACGGCGCAATCCCGGCTACAACCCCTAGCCGCCCCCTAGGCACCCCTGCATTGAGCTGCGAAATGGGGCCAGCCCCCTGCTCGAATTCGCAGGGGGCTGGCCATCTTCACCGTTGGGACGACGAATCGTCAATAACGTCCGAGGTCCTCGTTGATAAAGGCGAACAGTTCCTCGTCGCTGGCGTCCCGGAGGAGGTCGACCCCGTCCGGCACCCCGTCGGCGTCGGCACCCTGCGCACCGCCGTGCCCGGTCCCCGCGCCGTCCCGGGCGGCCGTACCGGCGGCCGGGCCGCCGACCGGCCCCTCGCCGTCGTTCCACTTCGCCAGCAGCGCCTGCAGCCGCATCGTCACCCGTGCCCGGACGACGCCGTCGGAGGTCCCGCGTTCCAGGACGGTCTCCAGCCGGTCGAGCTCCTCCAGCAGCGGCGCGCCGCCCGCCGCCGCGTCGGGCACGATCCCGGCCCGCAGGTACGCGGCCACGGCGGCCGGGGTGGGGTGGTCGAACACCAGGCTGGCCGGCAGCTTCAGGCCGCTGACCGCGCCGAGCCGGTTGCGCAGCTCGACGGAGGTGAGGGAGTCGAAGCCGAGGTCCTTGAACGCGCGCGCGGCCTCGACGGCGGTCAGGTCGGGGTGGCCGAGGACGGCCGCGACGGCCGCGCGGACCAGGTCGAGCAACAGGCGCTCCTGCTCGACCTCGGGCAGCCCGGCGAGCTGCCGGGCGAGCGGGACTCCCCCGGTCAGGTCCTCGACGGAGTCGCGTTCCGCGCTCTCGACGGTCTGCCGCGCCTCGGGGAGTTCGAGCAGGAGCGGCCGGGGCCGGTCGGCGGTGAACGCGAGGGTGAACCGCTTCCAGTCCATGTCCACGACGGTGAGGGCGGTCTCGTCGCGGTCGAGGGCGTGCCGGAGGGCGGCCAGGGTCCGTTCGGGCTGCATGGCGAGGATGCCGTGCCGCCGCATCCGGTCACCGGCCGCACCGCCGCCCCCGCCCGCACTGTCCCACGGGCCCCAGGCGAGGGAGGTGGCGGGGAGGCCGGCGGCCCTGCGGTACTCGGCGAAGGCGTCGAGGAAGGCGTTGCCGGGGGCCTGGTTGCCCTGGCCGGGGGCGCCGAAGGTGGCGGCGAAGGAGGAGAAGAGCACGAAGGCCGACAGGTCCAGGTCCCGGGTCAGCTCGTGCAGGTGCCGGGTGGCGTCGACCTTGACCCGCAGGACGGCGGCCACGCGCTCGGGGGTGAGCGTCTCGATGACCCCGTCGTCCACGGCCGCGGCGGCGTGGAACACGGCGGTGAGCGGCCGGTCGGCGGGGATGTCCGCGAGGAGCGCGGCGAGGGCGTCGCGGTCGCCGACGTCGCAGGCCGCGAGGGTGACGTGCGTGCCGAGCGCGGTGAGTTCCTCGCGCAGTGCGGCGGCGCCCGGGGCGTCGGGGCCGCGGCGGCTGGTGAGCACCAGGTGCTCGGCGCCGTTCGCCGCGAGCCAGCGGGCGACGTGCGCGCCGAGCGCGCCCGTACCGCCCGTGACCAGCGTGGTCCCGGAGGGACGCCAGTCACGGACCTGGGGCGTCCCCTCCAGGCGGGCGCGGACGAGGCGTCGTCCGAGGATCCCGGCGGGGCGTACGGCGACCTGGTCCTCGGAACCGTCACCGGCCAGCACCGTCACGAGCCGGTCGAGGGTCCGGGCGTCGGCCTGCGGGGGCAGGTCGACCAGGCCGCCCCAGCGGCCGCCCTGCTCCATGGAGGCGACACGGCCCAGACCCCACAGGAGGGCCTGCTCGGGGTCCTCGATCCGGTCGGACCGCCCGGCGGCGACCGCGCCGCGCGTGACGCACCACAGGGGCGCGGCGACCTCGGCGTCGCCGAGCGCCTGGGACAGCGCGAGGCCCGCGCCGAAGTGCTCCCCGCCACCGAGGGCGAGGAGGGAGAGGACGCCGGTCCAGGCGGGTTCTCCGGCGGCGGCCTCGAGCGCGGCGGTCAGGGTCGCGCGGTCGGCGGTGGCCGTCGCGACGGTCACGGTACGCACCTCCGCGCCGCGCTCGGCGAGGGCGCCCGGCACGGCGTCGACCGCGTCGGCGCCGGGGCCGGACGGCCCCTCGGGCACGACGACCAGCCAGGCCCCGGACATGCGGGTGGCGGCGGCCTCGGCGAGCGGCTTCCACGTGACCCGGTAGCGCCAGCCGTCGACCGCGGACTCCTCACGACTCCGGCGCCGCCACGAGGAGAGCCCCGGAAGGACCTCGCCGAGCGACCGGACCGTGTCCGGGGCTTCGAGGGCGAGTGCCTCGGCCAGGGCCGTCACGTCCTCGCGTTCGACGGCGTCCCAGAAGCGGGCGTCCAGCACACTCTCCGCCACCGGCCCCGCAGCCTCGGCCGGGGCCGCCTCCGGCCAGTACCGCCGCGACTGGAACGCGTACGTGGGCAGCTCGACCCGACCTGCCCCGGTGCCCTCGAACACCGTGCCCCAGTCCACCCCCACACCACGCACCCACGCCTCGGCCAGCGACAGCCACAACCGCTCCAAGCCACCCTCGTCCCGGCGCAACGAGCCCAGAACGGCCGCCTCACGACCCGCGTCCTCGACCGTCTCCTGGATGCCCACCGTCAACACCGGATGCGGACTCGACTCCACGAACACACCGAAGCCCTGCTCGAGGAGCGTGCGCGTCGCCGACTCGAACTCCACGGTCCGGCGAAGATTGCGGAACCAGTACCCGGCATCCAGCTCCGGCCCCTTCACCCACTCCCCCGTCACCGTCGACAGGAACGGCACCTCCGCATCCCGGGGCGCGATCGGCGCCAACAGCTCCGCCAGCTCCTCGCGGAGCAACTCCACCTGCGCCGAGTGGGAGGCGTAGTCCACCGCGATCCGCTTCGCCCGCACACCCTCGGCCCCACACGCGGCCAGGAACTCGTCCAGCGCCTGCGCCTCACCGGACACCACCACGGACGAGGGCCCGTTGGCCGCGGCCACCGAGATCCGCTCCTCGCCCCACGGCGCGATCCGCTCCCGCACCTGCGCAGCCGGCAACGGCACGGACACCATGCCGCCCAGGCCCGCCAGCACCCGACCGATGGCCTGACTCCGCAACGCCACCACCCGCGCCGCGTCCTCCAACGACAGGATCCCCGCCACGCACGCCGCGGCGATCTCACCCTGCGAATGACCCACCACCGCACCCGGACGCACCCCAGCAGCACGCCAGGCCTCCGCGAGCGACACCATCACCGCGAACAGCGCCGGCTGCACCACGTCCACCCGGTCCAGCGACGGCGCGGCATCGACACCACGCAACACGTCCACCAACGACCAGTCGGTGAAAGGCTCCAGCGCCTTCGCACACTCACCGATCCGGGCGGCGAAGACCGGCGAGGAATCCAGCAGCCCCGCCGCCATGCCCACCCACTGCGAACCCTGCCCCGGGAACACGAACGCCGTCTTCCCACCGACCACCGAGCCGGACACGACACCCGCGGCCAGGCCTCCCGACGCCACCGCACCGACCCCCGCACGGTGGTCGCCGAAGACCACGGCCCGGTGCTCCAGCGCAGCGCGGGTGACCGCCAGCGACCACCCCACGTCCACCGGGTCCGCCGTCGGGTCACCGGCCACGCGGTCCGCGAGCCGTTCGGCCTGCGCCCGCAGCGCGGCCGCGGTGCGGCCCGACAGGACCCACGGCACCGCCGACCCCGGCACCGCGGAGCGCGCCTCGGCACCGCCCGGGGTCGCCGCCCCCGCGTCGCCTCCCGCCTCCTCCAGCGCCTGCTCCGGTGCCTGCTCCACGATCACGTGCGCGTTCGTCCCGCTGAACCCGAACGACGACACACCCGCACGGCGCGGACGGGAGGTCTCGGGCCACGGCGTCCGCTCCGCGAGCAGGGCGACGGCGCCGGACTCCCAGTCCACGTGCGGGGACGGCTCGTCGATGTGGAGGCTCCGCGGCAGCACGCCGTGCTGCATGGCCAGCACCATCTTCATCACACCGGCCACACCCGCCGCGGCCTGCGCGTGCCCGATGTTCGACTTGACGGACCCCAGCAGCAGCGGCCGGTCCGCCGGGCGGTCCTGCCCGTACGTCGCGAGCAGCGCCTGCGCCTCGATCGGGTCGCCGAGCGAGGTGCCCGTACCGTGCGCCTCGACCGCGTCGACCTGGTCGGCGGAGAGCCGGGCGTTGGCGAGGGCCTGGCGGATGACGCGCTGCTGCGAGGGCCCGTTGGGGGCGGTCAGGCCGTTGGAGGCACCGTCCTGGTTGATCGCCGTACCGCGGACCAGGGCCAGGACGGGGCGGCCGTTCCTGCGCGCGTCGGAGAGGCGTTCGAGCAGCAGCACGCCCACGCCTTCGGCGGGGCCGAAGCCGTCGGCTCCGGCCGCGAACGCCTTGCACCGGCCGTCCGCGGACAGCCCGCGCTGCTTGCTGAACTCCACGAAGAGGCCGGGGGTGGACATCACGTGCACGCCGCCCACGACGGCCAGGGTGCACTCCCCCGCCCGCAGCGCCTGCACCGCCAGGTGCAGCGCGACCAGCGAGGCCGAGCAGGCGGTGTCGACCGTGACGGCCGGCCCCTCCAGCCCGAACGTGTAGGAGAGCCGGCCGGACAGGACGCTGGAGGCGTTGCCGGTGCCGAGGTGGCCCGCGTAGTCCTCGGCCGCCTCGAGCAGCGGGGTCAGGTAGTCCGAGCCGTTCATGCCGACGAACACGCCGCACTGGCTGCCGCGCAGTCCGCCCGGGTCGATGCCGGCCCGCTCGAACGCCTCCCAGGAGGTCTCCAGCAGCAGCCGCTGCTGCGGGTCCATGGCCATGGCCTCGCGCGGGGAGATCCCGAAGAAGTCCGCGTCGAAGGCGGCGGCACCGCGCAGGAAGCCGCCCTCGCGGGTGGTCGAGGTGCCCTGGTCGTCGGGGTCGTCGGAGAAGAGGTGCTCCAGGTCCCAGCCGCGGTCGGTGGGGAATTCGGTGAGGGCGTCGCCGCCGGAGGCGAGGAGTTCCCACAGCGCCTCGGGGGTCGCGACGCCCCCGGGGAAGCGGCAGCTCATCGCCGTGACGGCGATGGGCTCGTGCGCCTGGCTTTCGATGTCCCGCAGGCGTCCGTACGCCTCGTCGAGATCCGTCGTGACCTTCTTGAGGTATTCGCGGAGCTTTGCTTCGTTCGCCACTGGGGCTTCACCTATTCGCATGGTCGAGACCGTGGAGGGACTCAGGGGAATTCAAGAGAGTTCGGGGAACCGCGGAGGGCCCCCGAGGATATGTGAGGGAATTCGGCGGGACGGGGCCGTACCGCCGGAACAGGGGTTCCGGCGGTACGGCCTGGGGGCGGGTGGGGTTCAGCCCTGGCCGAACTTCTTGTCGATGAGCGCGAACAGCTCGTCGTCGCTCGCGTCCTCGATCTCGTCCGCGGCGGTCGCCGCCCCGTCCGTCCGGCGGACGTCGTTCCACCGGGCGAGCAGCGCCTGCAGGCGTACGGCGACGCGCGCGTGCGCGGCGTCGTCCCCGGCCGTCCCTGCCGGGTCCGCCGGGTCCAGCGCGGCGAAGGTGCTCTCCAGCCGGTCGAGTTCCTCGAGTACGGAGGGCCTGCGCTCCGCCGTCCCGTCCGGGGCGACCTCGTCCAGCAGGTACCGGGCGAGGTCGGCCGGGGTCGGGTAGTCGTAGATGAGGGTGGCGGGCAGTCGGAGGCCGGCGGCCGCCCCGAGCCGGTTGCGCAGCTCGACGGCGGTCAGCGAGTCGAAGCCGAGCTCCTTGAACGCCTGCTCCTCGCCGATGACCTCGGCGGACCGGTAGCCGAGGACGGCGGCCACCTGACCGCGTACCAGGTCCACCACGGTCCGCTCCCGTTCGGCCGCCGGGAGGGCGGCGAGCCGCTCGGTGAGCGTCCGGCCGGCGGTCCCGGAGGCGTCCGCCCCGGCCGTCCCGTCCGCCCGGTCCGCGCCGGGCGGGGTCGGGGCCGCGGCCGCGGCCCGCGCGTGCCGGACGGGAGTCCGCACCAGTCCACGGAAGACCGGCAGGAGTCCGCCGTCCGCGGCCCGGGCCCGCAGGGTGGGCAGGTCGAGGCCGATGGGCAGCAGGACCGGCTCGCCGTCCGCTGCCAGGGCGGCGTCGAAGAGGGCCAGGCCCTCCGCGGCGGACAGCGGGGCGACCCCGCCTCGCGCGGCACGCTCCCGCTCCGGACCGGTGAGCCGGCCCGCCATGCCGCGCTCCTCGGCCCACATCCCCCACACCAGGGACAGCGCGGGCAGGCCGTGGGCCCGCCGGTGCCGGGCGAGACCGTCGAGGAACGCGTTCGCCGCGGCGTAGTTGGCCTGGCCGGCGGAGCCCAGGGTGCCGGCGGCGGCCGAGAACAGGACGAACGCCGAGAGGTCGAGGTGCCGGGTGAGCTCGTGCAGGTGCAGCGCCCCGTCCACCTTGGGCCGCATGACCCGGTCGACGCGCTCGGGGGTGAGCAGGTCGACGACGCCGTCGTCGAGCACGGCCGCGGTGTGCACGACCGCCGTCAGCGGGTGCTCGGCCGGTACGGACCGCAGGAGCGCGGCCAGCGCGTCCCGGTCGGCCACGTCGCAGGCCGCCCAGGTGACCTCCGCGCCCAACGCCGTCAGCTCGGCGGTGAGTTCGGGTGCCGTTTCGGTGTCGGCGCCCCGGCGGCCGGTGAGCAGCAGGTGGCGTGCGCCGTGCTCGGTGACCAGGTGGCGGGCGAGGAGGCCGGCGAGTCCGCCGCCGGCGCCGGTGACGAGGACCGTGCCGTCCGCGGCGATGCGGCCGGCCGGGGTGTGGGGCGCCGTCGCCGTCGCCGGGGCCGGGGATTCCACCCGGGCCAGGCGCGGTGCGTACAGGACACCGCCGCGTACGGCCAGTTCCGGCTCGGCGGACGCGAGCGCACCGGGCAGGGCCCGGCCGGAGGCGTGCATGCCGTCGAAGTCGACGAGCACGAACCGGTCCGGGTGCTCCGTCCGGGCGGCCCGCAGCAGGCCCCACACCGGGGTGCGGGCGAGGTCGCCCGCCTCGGTGTCCCGGTGCGCGGCCACCGCGCCGCGGGTGACGACGGCCAGGCGGGCGCCGGCGAAGCGGCCGTTGTCCAGCCATGCCTGCACGGTCTCGAGCACGCGGTACGTGGCCTCCCGGGCGTCCCTCGCAAGGCGGTCGGCGTCCGGGGCCGCGGAACCGGTGCCCGTACCGACGGCGGCAGCGGCCGCGGACGCGGCGGCGGGGGGCTCCGCCATGAACGGCACCACCACCGTGTCGGGCATCGGCTGCCGGCCGGCCGCGAGGGCCGCGTCCAGCGTGCCGAGATCGTCGTACGCGGTGACGGCGGCCCCGGCGCGGCCCAGGGCTTCGGCCAGGTGCGAGTGCGCCGTCGTGTCCGAGGCGTCGCCGACCACCACGAGGGTCCCGGCGGCCGGGCGGGCCGGCGCCGTCGTGCGCACCCAGTCGAGGCGGAACAGCCCGTCCCGTGAGACGGGGTCCGGGGTCGTGGCGAACCGCTGGGCGTCGAGCTCCCGGGTCGCGAGCGCCCGGACGGACGCGACGGGCGCGCCCTGCTCGTCGGCCAGGTCGACGGACACCGCCCCGGTGCCATCGGGAGCGGAGATCCGCAGGCGCAGGGCGTCGGCGCCGACCGCGTACACCGCCATCCCGCCCCAGCCTGCGGCTTCGCGGGCGGCGGTGGCCCCGTCGGCCGTGGTCGCGGCGAGCGCCTGCACGGCGGTGTCCAGCAGGGCCGGGTGCACGGCGAACCCGTCGGCGGAGGGCCTCAGTCCATCGGACAGCCGGGCCTCCGCGAACACCTCCTCGCCCCGGGTCCAGACCCGGGTCAGGGTCCGCAGGGCGGGCCCGTGGCAGAGCCCCGAGGCTGCGAGCCGGTCGCGGACCGCCTCCACGGCGACCTCGTCGGCTCCGGCGGGCGGCCAGGACGCGGCGTCACCGGTGCGGCCGGTGCGGCCGGTCCCGTCCGTGTCCGCGGCCGACTCCGCAACGGAGTCCGTATCCGCGGCTTCGGTGAGGAACCCGGTGGCGTGCCGGGTCCAGGCCCCGGCGCACAGCCCGTCGCCGTCGCCCGTCTCCGTACGGCTGTGGACGTCCACCGCGCGGCGGCCGGTGCCGTCGACCCCTCCCAGGGTGACCCGCAGCTGTACGGCCCCCGTCTCCGGAAGGACGATCGGCTCGCCAGCGGTCAGCTCCTCCAGGTGCCCGCAGCCGGTCGCGTCCCCGGCCCGCAGTGCGAGCTCGACGAGGGCCGCTCCGGGCACGACCGCGGAGTCGGCCACGACGTGGTCGGCCAGCCAGGGGTGCGTCCGGCGGGAGAGCCGGCCGGTGAACAGGAACCCGCCGGTGCCGGGCAGTTCGACCGCGGCGCCGAGCAGCGGGTGCCCGGCCGTGTCGAGGCCGAGGGATGCGGCGTCCTCGGGCGCGGCGAAGGCGTCGACCCAGTACCGCTCCCGCTGGAACGCGTAGGTGGGCAGGTCCACCCGGCGGGCGCCGGCGCCGGTGCTGGTGCTGGTGCTGGTGCCGCCGAAGTACGCCGACCAGTCCACGGTCACGCCGTGGACGTGGGCCCGGGCGAGGGCGGTGACGAGCGCCTCGGCCTCGGGCCGGTCCTTGCGGAGCACGGGTACGAGGACGGGGGCGTCGGCCCCGTCGCCCGTCAGGAAGTCCTGCGCGAGGGCGGAGAGCACGCCGTCGGGCCCGAGTTCGAGGTACGTCGTCACGCCCGCCGCCTCGAGCGCCCGGACGCCGTCCAGGAAGCGGACCGCCTCACGGACGTGCCGCACCCAGAACTCCGCCGAACCCATCTCGTCGGTGACGAGGGCACCGGTCAGGCAGGACACGACCGGGATCCGGGGCGCGGCGAAGGACAGACCCGCCACCACCTCACGGAAGTCGTCCAGCATCCCGTCCATGTGCGGCGAGTGGAAGGCATGGCTCACCGTCAGCCGCTTCGTCTTGCGGCCCCGCGCCTCGAAGGCCTCGGCGATCGCGACCGCCGCGGCCTCGTCACCGGAGACGACCACCGACTGCGGGCCGTTGACCGCGGCGATGCCCACGCCCTCCGTCAACAGCGGCAGGACCTCCTCCTCCGAGGCCTGGACCGCGATCATCGCGCCACCGGCCGGGAGCGCCTGCATCAGCCGGCCACGGGCGGCCACCAGGGTGCACGCGTCGTCCAGCGACAACACTCCCGCCACGTGCGCGGCGGCGATCTCACCGATCGAGTGCCCGGACAGGTAGTCCGGTCGCAGGCCGAGGCTCTCGACGAGCCGGTACAGCGCCACCTCCACCGCGAACAGCGCCGGCTGGGTGAACGCGGTCCGGTCGATCAGGGCCCGGTCGGACCCGAACAGCACCTCGCTCAGCGGGAGTTCGAGGTGGGCGTCCATACGGGCGCACACCGCGTCGAGCGCCTCCGCGAACACCGGGTGGGAACCGTACAGTTCACGGCCCATGCCCAGGCGCTGGCTGCCCTGGCCGGTGAACAGGAAGGCCACCTGCCGTTCCGCCCGCGCGACGCCGCGGCTGAGCCGCCCGGCGGAGTCGCCCGCCGCCAGCGCGGCCAGCGCCTCGCGGTACTCCTCCTCCGAACCCGCGACGACGACGGCGCGGTGGTCGAACGCCGTCCGGCCGACCGCGAGCGAGTGGCCGACGTCCACCGGCCGCGCCCCGGCGTGCCCGGACCGCCCGCCGGGTCCGTCGATGTGCACGAGGAGCCGGGCGGCCTGGTCGCGCAGGGCCCGCTCGGTCCGGCCGGAGAGGATCCACGGCCACGGGCCGGGGCCGTCGGACCCGTCCGTCTCGGTGGCCGGGGCGGGCGACACCTCGGGGGCCTGCTCGAGGATGGTGTGGGCGTTCGTCCCGCTCACGCCGAACGACGACACGCCGGCCCGGCGCGGGCGCCCGGTCTCGGGCCAGTCCCGGCCCTCGGTGAGCAGCTCGACGTCTCCCGCGGTCCAGTCGACGTGCGGGGTCGGCCCGTCCACGTGCAGGGTCCGCGGCAGCACCCCGTGCTCCATCGCGAGAACCATCTTCATCACACCGGCGACGCCGGCGGCGGCCTGGGTGTGCCCGATGTTCGACTTGACCGAACCCAGCAGCAGCGGACGGCCCTCCGGCCGGTCCTGCCCGTACGTCGCCAGCAGCGCCTGCGCCTCGATCGGATCACCCAACCGCGTACCCGTACCGTGCGCCTCCACCACATCCACATCGGCGGCCGACAGGCCGGCACTCGCCAGCGCGGCCCGGATCACCCGCTGCTGCGACGGACCGTTCGGAGCCGTCAGACCGTTGCTCGCACCATCCTGGTTGACGGCCGAACCACGCACCACCGCCAGCACCGGATGACCGTTGCGCCGGGCATCCGACAGCCGCTCCACCAGCAGCATGCCCACGCCCTCACCCCAACCCGTACCGTCCGCACCCGCCGCGAACGCCTTGATCCGACCGTCCGCGGCGAGGCCGCCCTGCCGGCTGAACTCGACGAAGGCGCCGGGCGTCGACATCACGGTGACGCCGCCGGCGAGGGCGATCGAGCACTCCCCGCTACGGAGCGCCTGCACCGCGAGGTGCAGCGCCACGAGGGACGCCGAGCAGGCGGTGTCGACGGTGACGGCCGGGCCCTCGAGTCCGAAGACGTACGAGAGTCGACCCGAAACGACACTGGCGGAGTTGCCGGTGCTCATGAAGCCGTCGCCGCCGTCGGCGGAGTTCAGCACCAGGGACAGGTAGTCCTGCCCGTTGGTGCCGACGAACACGCCCGCCTGGGTACCCCGCATCGACGTGGGGTCGATGCCGGCCCGCTCGAACGCCTCCCAGGAGGTCTCCAGCAGCAGGCGCTGCTGCGGGTCCATCGCCACCGCCTCGCGCGGCGAGATCCCGAAGAAGGCGGGGTCGAACTGCGCGACGTCGTAGAGGAATCCGCCTTCGCGGGCGTACGAGGCCTCCTGCCCGGACCGCGGCTCGAAGAGCTCCTCGGCGTCCCAGCCGCGGTCGTCCGGGAAGGCGCCGATCGCGTCACCCCCGGCGGCCAGCAGCTCCCACAGGTCCTCGGGGGTGCGGACCCCGCCGGGGAAGCGGCAGCTCATCGCGACGATCGCGATCGGATCGTCGTCGGCGTCGGCCCGGAGGGCCGGGAGGGCCGTGCGGGCCGTGCGGGCGGCGTCCGACTCGACCTCCGTGCCGAGGAGTTCGGCGCGCAGGTGGTCCGCCAGGTCGGCGGAGGTCGGGTAGTCGTAGATCAGTGTGGCGGGGAGGCGCAGCCCGGTGGCCGCGCCGAGTCGGTTGCGCAGCTCGACGGCGGTCAGCGAGTCGAAGCCGAGCTCCTTGAACGCCCGTCCCGCGGCGATGCTCTCGGCACCGGTGTGCCCGAGGACCGCGGCGACCTCCTTGCGCACGAGGTCGAGCAGCACCCGGTCCCGTTCGGCGGCGGACCGGCCCGCCAACCGGTGCGTGAGGGAGTCCCGGCCACCGGCTCCCGGAGTGGCCCCCGGACCCTCGGCCCCGCCGTGGGTGGCGAGGGTGCCCCGCACCTCGGGGAGTTCGGTGAGCAGCGAGCTGGGACGCACCGCCGTGAAGCCGGGGACGAACCGCTCCCAGTCCACGTCCGCGACGGCGACGACGGTGTCGTCCGCGTCGAGGGCACGCTGGAGGGCGGTCACGGCCGAGGCGGCGTCCATGGGCGGTACGCCACCGTTGCGCATCCGGGCTTCGAGGGCCTCGTCGGCGGCCATGCCGCCCTCGGCCCACGGACCCCACGCCACCGAGGTCGCGGCCAGCCCGGCGTCCCTCCGCTGCTCGGCAAGCGCGTCCAGGTAGGCGTTCGCGGCCGCGTAGTTGGCCTGTCCGGCCGTTCCCCACGTCCCGGTGACGGACGAGAACAGCACGAAGGCGGACAGGTCGATGCCGAGTTCCACGGTCAGTTCGTGCAGGTTGCGGGCCGAGTCGGCCTTGGCCCGCAGCACGGCCTCGAAACGGTCGGGCGTCAGGGCGTCCAGGACGCCGTCGTCCAGGACACCGGCGGTGTGGACGATCGCGGTGAGGGTGTCGGCCTCGGTGGTCAGCAGCTGCCGCAGGGCGTCCCGGTCGGCGGCGTCACACGCCACGACCGACACCTCGACGCCCGACCCCGACAGCTCCGCGGCCAGTTCGTCCGCACCCGGCGCGTCAGCACCCCGGCGGCTGGCCAGCACCAGCCGCTCGGCACCCGCACCCGCCAGCCACCGCGCCACACGACCACCCAGCGCACCCGTACCACCGGTCACCAGAACCGTCCCGGACGCCTCCCACGACCGATCGTCCGTTCCGGAAGCGGCCCGGACGAGCCTGCGTCCGAAGACACCCGACGCCCGGACCGCGACCTGGTCCTCGCCGGTGCCGCCGGCCAGTACGCCCGCCAGGCGGGCCATGGTGCGCTCGTCCCAGGTCTCGGGCAGGTCGACCAGACCGCCCCAGCGTCCGGGGAGCTCCAGCGCGGCGACCCGGCCCAGCCCCCACGTCTGCGCCTGCACCGCGGACACGAGCCGGTCCGAGCGCCCCACCGACACCGCACCCCGGGTCAGACACCACAGCGGCGCCTCCACCCCGGCATCACCCAGCGCCTGCACGAGAGCAGCCGTGCCGACCACACCCGCGGACTCGTCCAGCGCCAGGAGAGACACCACACCGGCGACGTCCTCGCCCGTGCCCAGCAGCCCCGCCAGCGCGCCGCGGTCGGCACCCGCCGCCCCGACCACGACCCGACGGACCTCCGCACCACGCCCGGCCAGCGCCGCGACCAGCGGCGCGTCGTCCACACCGGCGGCCCCGGGGGTCACCACGACCCACGCACCCGGCAGCTGCACGCCCGACGTGGCGTCGGCAAGCGGCTTCCACACGACCCGGTAGCGCCGGCCGTCCGCCTCCGAACCGCCGGTCGCGGCCGCGGACGGCCGTGCCGGTACCGGCTCGGGCCAGTACCGGCGGCGCTGGAAGGCGTACGTCGGCAGGTCGACCCACGCCCCACCGGCGCCGTGGACGGCGTGCCAGGAGACCGGGATCCCACGGACGTGGGCGGTGGCCAGGGCGGCCAGGGCCGTCTCGGCCTCCGGCCGGCCCCTGCGGACCGCGGGCACGAAGGCGGCCGCGGTCTCCCGCACGCAGTCCTGGCCGAGGGCGGACAGCACGCCGTCCGGCCCCAGTTCCAGGTACGTCGTCACGCCCGCCGCCTCCAGCGCGCGGACGCCGTCCAGGAAGCGCACGCCCTCGCGGACGTGCCGCACCCAGAACTCCGGCGCACCCATCTCGTCCGAGACCACGGCACCGGTCAGGCAGGACACGACCGGAATGCGGGGCGCGGCGAAGGACAGACCCGCCACCACCTCGCGGAAGTCGTCCACCATCCCGTCCATGAGCGGCGAATGGAAAGCATGACTCACCGTCAGCCGCTTCGTCTTGCGCCCCCGGGCCGCGAAGGCCTCGGCGACGGCGACCACCGCGTCCCCGTCACCCGCGACCACCACCGACCGCGGACCGTTCACCGCGGCGATGCTCACACCCTCGGAGAGCAGCGGCAGGACCTCGTCCTGCGACGCCTCCACCGCGACCATCACGCCACCCGGAGGCAACGCCTGCATCAACCGACCACGTGCAGCCACCAGCACGCACGCGTCGTCCAACGACAGCACATCGGCCACATGCGCAGCAGCGATCTCACCGATCGAATGACCGGCCACGAAGTCCGGCCGCACACCCCAGCTCTCCACGAGCCGGAACAACGCCACCTCGACGGCGAACAGCGCCGGCTGGGTCCACTCCGTCCGGTCGAGCAGCTCCGCGTCGTCACCGAACAGGACGTCCTTCAGGGGCAGCGCGAGGTGGGTGTCGAACCGCGCACACACCGCGTCCAGCGCGTCCGCGAACACCGGGAAGGCGTCGTACAGCTCACGCCCCATCCCGATGCGCTGACTGCCCTGCCCCGTGAAGAGGACGGCGAGCTTGCCGCCGACCGGCGAGCCCGTGACCAGACCGGTCGCCGGGTCGCCCGCCGCGAGCGCGGCCAGGCCCGCCAGCGCGCCCTCGCGGTCGGCCGCGACCACGGCCGCGCGCTCGTCGAAGACCGTGCGGCCGCCGGCCAGGCCGGCGGCGACGTCGGCCGGGCGGAGTGCGGGGTCGGCGAGCAGCCGGGCGCGCAGGCCGTCGGCCTGGGCGCGGAGGGCGTCCCGGCTCTTGGCCGAGACCAGGAGCGGCACCGGTGGCGACACCGGTTCGGGCCGGGGCGCCGGGGTCTCGTCCGCCGGGGACGCCGGCTGTGCCGGCGGGGCCTGCTCGATGACGGTGTGGGCGTTGGTGCCGCTGAAGCCGAACGACGAGATGCCGGCCCGGCGCGGGCGGCCGGTCTCGGGCCAGTCGCGGCCTTCGGTGAGCAGCTCGATCTCGCCCGCCTCCCAGTCCACCCGGGTCGAGGGCGCGTCGATGTGGAGGCTCCGCGGCAGCACTCCGTGCTGCATGGCCAGCACCATCTTCATCACGCCGGCCACGCCGGCCGCGGCCTGGGTGTGCCCGATGTTCGACTTCACCGAGCCGAGGAAGAGCGGCCGGTCGGCCGGCCGGTCCTGGCCGTAGGTGGCCAGCAGGGCCTGCGCCTCGATCGGGTCGCCCAGGGTCGTGCCCGTGCCGTGGGCCTCGACCGCGTCCACGTCGGCGGCCGTCAGGCCGGCGCTCGCGAGGGCGGCGCGGATGACGCGTTGCTGGGAGGGGCCGTTGGGGGCGGTCAGGCCGTTGCTCGCGCCGTCCTGGTTCACCGCCGAGCCGCGCACGACGGCGAGGACGGGGTGGCCGTTGCGGCGGGCGTCGGAGAGCCGCTCCACGAGGAGCATGCCGACGCCCTCGCCCCAGCCCGTGCCGTCGGCGGCCGCGGCGAAGGCCTTGATCCGGCCGTCGGCGGCCAGTCCGCGCTGCCGGCTGAACTCGATGAACGTACCGGGCGTCGACATCACGGTGACGCCGCCGGCCAGGGCGAGGTCGCACTCGCCGTTGCGCAGCGCCTGGATCGCCCAGTGCAGGGCGACGAGCGACGAGGAGCAGGCGGTGTCGACGGTGACCGCCGGGCCTTCGAGGCCGAAGACGTACGACAGGCGGCCGGAGACGACGCTCGCCGCGTTGCCCGTGCCCAGGTGGCCCTCGAGGCCGGACGGGTCCTCCAGGAGCACCGACAGGTAGTCCTGACCGTTGGTGCCGACGAACACGCCGGCCTGGCTGCCGCGCAGGGTCTCGGGGTCGATGCCGGCGCGCTCGAACGCCTCCCAGGAGGTCTCCAGCAGCAGGCGCTGCTGCGGGTCCATGGCGAGGGCCTCGCGCGGCGAGATCCCGAAGAAGTCCGCGTCGAAGTCGGCGGCGTCGTAGAGGAAGCCACCCTGACGGGTGTACGAGGTGCCCTGCGCGCCGGGATCGGCGTCGTACAGGGCGTCGAGGTCCCAGCCGCGGTCGAGGGGGAGGTCCGAGATCGCGTCGGTGCCGGTCGCCAGCAGTCGCCAGAGGTCCTCGGGGCTGTGTACCCCGCCGGGGAAGCGGCAGCTCATCGCGACGATCACGATCGGGTCGTCGTCGGCGGCGGGGGCGGTGGCGGCCGCGGCCGCAGGGCCGGTGGCCCGTGCCCCGGTGCCGACGAGCCCGGCGAGGAGGTACGCGGCGAGCGCGGCCGGGGTCGGGTAGTCGTAGACGAGCGTGGCCGGCAGCCGCAGCCCGGTGGCGGCGGCGAGCCGGTTGCGCAGCTCGACGGCGGTGAGCGAGTCGAACCCGATCTCGCGGAAGGCCCGCGCGGACTCGACGTCCTCAGCGCCGGAGTGTCCCAGTACCTCGGCGACCAGGCCGCGTACGAGGTCGAGCAGGATCGTCTCGCGCTCGCCCTCGGCGACGTCGACGAGGCGCGCGGCGAGCGTGGTGCCCGGGCGGTCGGTACGGTCGCCGTCGGACGACGCGCCGCCGGTGGCGGCCACGGCCTCGGGCAGGTCTCCGAGGAGCCGGCCGGCGCGTACGACCGTGAAGGCGGGCGCGAACCTCGACCAGTCGAAGTCCGCGACGGTCAGCGCCGCTTCGTCGGAACCGACGGCCTGCCGGAGCGCGACGAGGGCGAGGTCGGCGTTCATGGGCGGCACGCCGCCCTTGCGCATCCGGGCTTCGAGGGCGTCGTCGGCGGCCATGCCGCCCTCCGCCCACGGACCCCACGCAAACGAGGTCGCCGCCAGCCCGGCCGCCCGCCGCAGCTCCGCCAACGCGTCCAAGTACGCATTGGCCGCCGCGTAGTTGGCCTGCCCGGCCGCACCGATGGTTCCGCTCATCGAGGAGAACAGCACGAACGCGGACAACTCGATGCCCAGCTCGACGGTCAACTCGTGCAGATTGCGCGCCGAGTCGGCCTTCGCCCGCAGCACGCTCTCGAAACGCTCGGGCGTCAGGGCATCCAGGACGCCGTCGTCCAGCACACCGGCGGTGTGCACCACCGCCGTCAGGCCCTCCGCCTCGGCCTCCAGGAGCCCGCGCAGAGCCTCCCGATCGGCGGCGTCACACGCCACGACCGACACCTCGACACCCGACTCCGACAGCTCCGCGACCAACTCCGCAGCACCCGGAGCATCCGGGCCCCGGCGGCTGGTCAGCACCAGCCGCTCGGCACCCGCACCCGCCAGCCACCGCGCCACACGACCACCCAGCGCACCCGTACCACCGGTCACCAGAACCGTCCCCGACGGCTCCCACGACGCGGAACCCTCCGCACGGGCAGCCCGGACGAGCCTGCGTCCGAACACACCCGACGACCGCACCGCGACCTGGTCCTCACCCGGCGCACCACCCGCCAACACACCGACCAGCCGGCCCACCACCCGCTCGTCCCACACCTCGGGAAGATCGACCAGACCACCCCACCGCTCCGGCACCTCCAACGCGGCCACACGACCCAGACCCCACGTCTGAGCCTGCACCGCAGACACCAACCGATCCGAACGACCCACCGACACCGCACCCCGGGTCACACACCACAACGGCGCCCCCACCCCGGCATCACCCAACGCCTGCACCAGGCCCGCCGTAGCCACCACACCCGCAGACCCGTCCAGGGCCAGAAGCGACACCACACCCGCCACCGGACCCGCCACATCGGCCAGCAGCCCGGCCACGGCACCACGGTCGGCACCGGACTCGACGACCACCCTGCGCACCTCGGCGCCGTGCCCGGCCAGGAGGTCGGCCACGGCGGTCTCGTCGACACCGCCGGCCGGAACCACCACCAGCCACGAGCCGGACAGCCGAACCCCGGAGCCGAGGTCCGCCAGCGGCCGCCACGACACCCGGTACCGCCAGCGGTCCACCTCGGACTGCTCCTGGCCCTGGCGCCGCCAGGCGGACAGGGCGGGGACGAGTTCGCTGAACGGAGCGTCGGCGGCCACCTCCAGTTCGGCGGCGAGGGAGACCAGGTCCCCGTCCTCCACCGCCGCCCAGAAGCGGGCGTCCACCGCGTCCGGGGCCGCGGCCGGAGCCGCTCCGCCGCTGGACGGGGACTTCTCGGGCCAGTACCGCTGCCGCTGGAAGGCGTACGTCGGCAGCTCGACGCGCTGCGCGCCCGTACCGGCGAAGAACGCGGACCAGTCGACGTCGGCGCCGCGGACGTACGCCCGGGCGATGGCGGCGACGAGGGTCTCCCCCTCCGGACGGCCCGCGCGCAGGACCGGCACGAAGGCGACGTCGGCCCGGCCGTCCGACAGGCACTCCTGGGCCAGCGCCGACAGCACGCCGTCCGGCCCGATCTCGACGTACGTGGTCGCACCCGCGGCCTCGAGGGTCCGCATGCCGTCCAGGAAGCGCACGGCCTCGCGCACGTGCCGCACCCAGAAGTCCGCCGAGCCCATCTCGTCGGTGACGACGTCCCCCGTCAGGCAGGACACGACCGTGATACGGGGCGCGTCGAACGACAGCCCCTCCACCACCTGACGGAAGTCGTCCAGCATCCCGTCCATGAGCGGCGAATGGAAGGCGTGGCTGACCGTGAGCCGCTTCGTCTTGCGACCCTGGGCCGCGAAGGCCTCGGCGACGGCGACCGCCGCCGCCTCCTCACCGGCGACCACGACAGACCGCGGGCCGTTGACCGCCGCGAGGCTCACCCGGTCGGCCTCGGTCAGCAGGGGCAGGACCTCGTCCTCCGACGCCTCCACCGCGACCATCGCCCCACCCGCCGGGAGCGCCTGCATCAACCGACCGCGCGCAGCCACCAGCACGCACGCGTCGTCCAGCGACAGCACCCCGGCCACGTGCGCGGCGGCGATCTCACCCACCGAGTGACCGGACACGAACTCCGGCCGCACACCCCACGACTCCACCAGCCGGAACAGGGCCACCTCGACGGCGAACAACGCCGGCTGCGCCCACTCCGTCCGGTCCAGCGCACCGGTGTCCGAGCCGAACAGCACGTCCTGCAGCGGCAGTTCGAGCTTCTCGCAGACGGCGTCGAGGGCCCCGGCGAACACGGGGAAGGCGTCGTACAGCTCGCGGCCCATGCCGAGGCGCTGGCTGCCCTGCCCCGTGAAGAGGAAGGCCGGCGTGCCGGTCGACACCGCGCCCTGGACCAGGCCCGCAACCTGCTCGCCGGCGGCGAGGGCGTCGAGGCGGGCGAGGAACGTCCCGCCGTCCGTGGGGTCGCCGAGGACCACCGCGCGGTGCTCCAGGGCGGCCCGGTGCACGGCCAGGGTGTGGCCGAGGTCGAGGGCGCCCCGGGTCCCGGAGGCCGCCAGGACGTCGGCCGCGAGGGGGCTCAGGCGGGCCGCCTGGGCGCGCAGGGCGGACGCCGTGCGGCCGGAGACGGTCCACGGGACGAGCGGGACGAGCGGCACGGCCGGCGCGCCCGGCACCGCAGGGGCGACCGGGGCGGCGGCGTGCTCCGGGGCCTGTTCGATGACGGCGTGGGCGTTGGTGCCGCTGTAGCCGAAGGAGGAGATGCCGGCGCGCCGCGGGCGGCCGGTCTCCGGCCAGGCCCGCTGCTCGGTCAGCAGCTCGATGTCGCCGACGGACCAGTCGACGTAGGGCGTCGGTTCGTCGACGTGCAGGGTCTGCGGGAGCACCCCGTGTTCCATGGCCAGGACCATCTTGATGACGCCGGCGGCACCGGCGACGGCCTGGGTGTGCCCGATGTTCGACTTCACCGAGCCCAGGAACAGCGGCCGGCCCTCCGGCCGGTCCCGGCCGTACGTGGCCAGGAGGGCCTGCGCCTCGATGGGGTCGCCCAGCCGCGTGCCCGTGCCGTGCGCCTCGACCGCGTCGACCTCGACCGTGGTCAGTCCGGCGTCGGCGAGGGCCTCGCGGATGACGCGCTGCTGGGACGGGCCGTTGGGGGCGGTGAGGCCGTTGGAGGCGCCGTCCTGGTTGACGGCCGTACCGCGGACCACGGCGAGGACGGGGTGGCCGTTGCGGCGGGCGTCGGAGAGCCGCTCCAGCAGGAGCAGGCCGACGCCCTCGGACCAGATCGTGCCGTCGGCCGCCGCGGCGAACGCCTTGATGCGGCCGTCGGCGGCCAGCCCGCGCTGGCGGCTGAACTCGGTGAACGCGCCGGGCGTGGACATGATCGTGACCGCACCCGCGAGGGCCATCGTGCACTCGCCGCGGCGCAGGGCCTGGGCGGCAAGGTGCAGGGTGACGAGCGAGGAGGAGCAGGCCGTGTCGATGGTGACGGCCGGGCCTTCGAGGCCGAAGGTGTAGGAGATGCGGCCGGAGACGACGCTGGCGGCGTTGCCGGTGCCGAGGTGGCCTTCGAGGCCGTCGCCGTCGTCGAGCCACAGCTGGAGGTAGTCCTGGGCGTTGGAGCCGACGAACACGCCGGTGCGGCTGCCGCGCAGGGTGGTGGGGTCGATGCCGGCGCGCTCGAAGGTCTCCCAGGTGGTCTCGAGCAGCAGGCGCTGCTGCGGGTCCATGGCCAGGGCCTCGCGCGGGGAGACGCCGAAGAAGGCGGCGTCGAACTCGGCGGCCCCGTGGAGGAAGCCGCCCTCGCGGACGTAGCTGGTGCCTTCGCGGTCGGGGTCGTCGCTGTAGAGGGTGTCGAGGTCCCAGCCGCGGTCGGCGGGGAAGGCGGTGATGCCGTCGCGGCCCTCGGCGAGCATCCGCCACAGGTCCTCGGGTGAGGTGATGCCGCCGGGGAAGCGGCAGTTCATGGCGACGACGGCGATCGGGTCGTCCTCGGCGCCGGTCCCGGCGACGGTGGGGCGGGCCGCGGACGCCGCGCGTCGGCGCGCCGGGAGCCGGTCGGTGCCGGCGCCGTCGGCGGGGCCGCCGAGCAGCTCCTCGCGCAGGTACTGGGCGAGCGCGGTGGCCGTCGGGTAGTCGAAGACGAGGGTGGCGGGCAGGCGCCGGCCGGTGGCCTCGCCCAGCAGGTTGCGGAGCTCGACGGCGGTGAGCGAGTCGAAGCCCAGTTCCTTGAACGAGCGGCCCGGTTCGACGGCGGCGGCGTTCGGGTGGCCGAGGGCGGCGGCGACCTGCTTGCGGACGAGGTCGAGGAGGGCGCGCTCCTGCTCGGCGGCCGGGAGGCCGGCCAGGCGCCGGCGCAGCCCCGGGGCGCCGCCGCCCGCCGCGGCCGCGGACCGGCGGGCGGGGACGCGTACGAGCTCGCGCAGCAGCGGGGAGAGCGTGCCGGCCTGGGCCTGGGGTCGGAGCCCGGCGGGGTCGACGCGCATCAGGACGGGCGCGGGCTCGTCGAGGCGGTGTGCGAGGTCGAACAGGTCGAGGCCCTCGGCCGAGGTCAGCGGGGGCAGCCCGCCCCGGGTCATGCGGCTGATGTCGGCGTCGGTGAGGCTCCCGGCCATGCCGGTGCCGTCGGCCCACAGGGCCCAGGCGAGCGAGGTGGCGGGGAGGCCGAGGGACCGGCGGTGGTGGGCGAGGGCGTCGAGGAAGACGTTGGCCGCGGCGTAGTTGCCCTGGCCGGCGCCTCCGAAGGTGCCTCCGATGGAGGAGAAGAGCACGAAGGCGGAGAGGTCGAGGTCGCGGGTCAGTTCGTGCAGGTGCAGGGCGGCGTCGGCCTTGGGGCGCAGGACGGCCGACAGGCGTTCGGGAGTCAGGGAGGTGACCACGCCGTCGTCCAGTACGCCGGCGGTGTGGACGACCGCGCCGAGCGGGTGCTCGGCGGGGACGGCCTCCAGCACGGCGGCCAGTGCGGCGCGGTCGGCGACGTCGCAGGCGGCCCAGGTCACCGAGGCGCCGGCGGCGGTGAGTTCGTCGGTGAGGCGGCCGGCCCCGGGGGTGGAGCCGCCGCGGCGGCCGACGAGCAGCAGGTGCCGTACGCCGTGTTCGGCGACGAGGCGGTGGGCGACGAGTCCGCCGAGGAGACCGCCGGCACCGGTGATCAGCACGGTCGCGTCGGGGGCGTACGCGGCGCGCTCGGGGGTCGGCTGCGCTTCGCCTCCGGGCTGCCGGGGCACGCGTGCGAGGCGCGGGACGAGGGCGGCGCCGGCCCTCAGGGCGAGGTCCGGCTCGCCGGCGGCACGGGCGGCCGCGAGGGCGGCGGGCAGGGCGCGGAGGGATTCCTCGGTGCCGTCGGTGTCGAGGAGCAGCAGCCGGCCGGGGTGTTCGGCCTGTGCGGAGCGGAGCAGGCCGCGGACGGCCGCGTGCACGGGGTCGGTGACGGTACCGGCGGTCGGGCCGGGGGTGGCCGTCGTGCCGGTGCCGGCGGTCGTACCGGGGGTGGAAGTCGTACCGGGGGTGGCGTCGCCGGCCGCGACCGCGCCCGTGGTGAGGACGACCAGGCGGGTGTCGGCGAACGCGTCGCCGGTGAAGGGCTCCTCCCCCAGCCAGGTCCGGGCGAGGGCGAGGGCCTGGTGGGTGGCCCGGTGCACGGCGTCGGCGGTCGGCTCCGGCGGGGTGGGGCCGGCCGGTGCGAAGGCGGCGAACACGGTGTCCGGGGCGGGGGCTCCGGCGTCGACCGCGGCGGCCAGGTCGGCCGGGGTCGCGTACACGGCGAGGTCGCCGTCGGTGTGGCCGGCGTGCGGGCCGGGGAGCAGGGCGGGGGCGGCCGTTCCCAGGACCGCCCAGCGGCCGCGCGGCTCCGTGTCCGTCGCCACCGCCGTGGCGCCGTCGCCGCCGTCGTCGTCGGAGGGCGCGGCTTCGGCGGCGGTCGTGGCGGCCGGCAGGGCCCGCCATTCGGTGCGGAAGACCGACTCGTGGTGGGCGGTGCGGGCCGCGTGGACCTGTTCGGCCGACACGGGCCGCAGGACGAGGGAGTCGACGGTCGCGACCGGTGCGCCCGTCACGTCCGCGATCTCCAGGCGGACGGCGTCGCCGGTGCCGGTGGGCGCGAGGTGGACGCGCAGTGCGTCGGCACCGCTCGCGTGGAGGGTCACGCCGGTCCAGGCGAACGGGAGCCGGCCCTCGCCCTCGGTGCCGCCCAGGACGCCGAGGCCGAGGGTGTGCAGGGCCGCGTCGAGCAGGGCCGGGTGCAGGCCGAAGTCCCGTGCAGCGGCCGCCGATCCGCCGGGGAGGGCGACCTCGGCGCACACGCCGTCGCCGTGCCTCCAGGCGGCGGTGAGGCCCCGGAAGGCGGGGCCGTAACCCATGCCGACGGCGGCCAGCTCGGCGTAGAGGTCGTCCGTCGGGAGGGGCTCGGCGCCGGCCGGGGGCCACTGGCCGGCCGCGAACACCGACCGGGCCGGGCCGGCGGCGCGGGCCAGGACGCCGTCGGCGTGCCGGGTCCACGGCTCGTCGGCGGTGCTGTCCGCGGGGCGGGAGGAGAGCCGGACGGAGCGCCGGCCGGAGCCGTCGGCGTCGGGTGCGCCCACGTTGATCTGGAGCTGTACGCCGCCGCGTTCGGGCAGCACGAACGGGGCTTCGAGGGTCAGTTCCTCGAGGGTGCCGCAGCCGACCTGGTCGCCGGCCCAGACCGCCAGCTCGACGAACGCGGTGCCCGGGAGCAGCACGCTGCCGATCACCCGGTGGTCGGCCAGCCAGGGGTGGGTGGCCGCGGACAGCAGGCTGGTGAAGGCGAAGCCGTCGGAGTCGGCGAGGGCGACCATGGCGCCGAGCAGCGGGTGGGCCGCCGCGTGCAGGCCGGCCGCGGTGAGGTCGCCGATCCGGCTGCCGGGCTCGATCCAGTAGCGCTGGCGCTGGAAGGCGTAGGTGGGCAGGTCGTCGACGCGGCGGGCGCCGGTGCCGGCGAAGAAGGCGCCCCAGTCGACGCGCAGGCCGTGGGCGTGGGCCCGGGCGAGGGCGGTCACGAGGGCCTCGTCCTCGTCGCGGCCCTTGCGCAGGGCGGGCACGAAGACCGCGTCCCCGGTGACGCACTCCTGGGCGAGGGCGGACAGCACGCCGTCCGGGCCGAGTTCGACGTACGAGGTCACACCGGCGGCTTCCAGGGCGCGGACGGCGTCGAGGAAGCGGACGGTCCCGCGGACGTGCCGCACCCAGTAGTCGGCCGTGCCCATCTCGTCGGTGACGGGGGCGCCGGTCAGGCAGGACACGACCGGGATCCGCGGGGCCTCGAAGGACAACCCCTCCACCACCCGGCGGAAGTCGTCCAGCATGCCGTCCATGTGCGGCGAATGGAACGCGTGACTGACGGTGAGCCGCCTGGTCTTGCGGCCCCGCGCCGCGAAACCGGCCGCGAGGGCCTCGGTCGCGTCCTCGTCGCCCGCGAGCACCACCGACCGCGGGCCGTTGACCGCGGCGATGTCCACGCCCTCGGCCCCGGCCAGGAGCGGCCGGACCTCGTCCTGCGAGGCCTGCACCGCGACCATGGCGCCGCCGGTCGGCAGCGCCTGCATGAGACGACCGCGGGCGGCGACCAGTGCGCACGCGTCGTCCAGCGACAGCACGCCCGCCACGTGCGCGGCCGCGATCTCGCCGATCGAGTGGCCGGCCACGAAGTCCGGCCGCAGGCCCCAGCCCTCCAGCAGCCGGAACAGGGCCACCTCGAGGGCGAACAGGGCCGGCTGGGTGTACTCGGTCCGCTCCAGGAGCCCCGCGTCCGTGCCGAACAGGACGTCCTTCAGGGGGAGTTCCAGCCGCTCGCACACCGCGTCGAGCGCGGCGGCGAACACCGGCCGGGTCGCGTACAGCTCGCGGCCCATGCCGGGTCGCTGGCTGCCCTGCCCGGTGAACAGGAAGGCGGCCTTCCCGCCGGCGGGCGAGCCGTGCACCACGCCGGCCGCGGAGCCGCCCTCGGCCAGCGCGGCGAGGCCGGCCAGCAGGCCCTCGCGGTCGGCGGCGACGACCGCCGCCCGGTCCTCGAACCGGGCCCGCCCCGCGGCCAGCGACCACGCGACGTCGAGCGGGGCGGTGCCGTCGTGCTCGCGGGCGTACGCGAGGAGCCGTGCGGCCTGCTCGCGCAGGGCGTCCCGGCCCTTGGCGGACAGCAGCCACGGCACGACCCCCGGGGCCTGCGGCGCGGTGTCCCCGGCCGGCTGCGCGGCGGCACGGTCGGCCTCCGGCGCCTGCTCGATGATGGTGTGGACGTTGGTGCCGCTGACGCCGAACGCGGAGACGCCGGCCCGGTACGGGCGCCCGGTGTCCGGCCACGGCCGCTGCTCGGTGAGCAGGGAGACGGCGCCGGCCGTCCAGTCGACGTGCGGGGTCGGGGCGTCGACGTGCAGGGTCCGGGGCAGGACCCCGTGCCGCATCGCCATGACCATCTTGATGATGCCGGCGATGCCGGCGGTGTTCTGCGTGTGCCCGATGTTGGACTTCAGGGAGCCCAGCCACAGCGGCCGGTCCGCGGGCCGGTCCCGGCCGTAGGTGGCGAGCAGGGCCTGCGCCTCGATGGGGTCGCCGAGGGTGGTGCCGGTGCCGTGCGCCTCGACCGCGTCGATGTCGGCGGGGGTCAGGCGGGCGCTTTCGAGGGCCTGGCGGATGACGCGCTGCTGGGCGGGTCCGTTGGGGGCGGTGAGGCCGTTGCTGGCGCCGTCCTGGTTGACGGCCGAGCCGCGGACCAGCGCCAGGACGCGGTGGCCGTTGCGGCGGGCGTCGGAGAGGCGCTCGACGAGGAGGACGCCGACGCCCTCCGACCAGCCGGTGCCGTCGGCCGCCTCGGCGAAGGACCTGCAGCGGCCGTCGGGCGACAGTCCGCGCTGGCGGCTGAACTCGACGAAGACGTCGGGGCCGGCGAGGACGGTCACGCCGGCCGCGACGGCCAGGGAGCACTCGCCCTGCCGCAGGGCCTGGACGGCCATGTGCAGGGCGACCGAGGAGGACGAGCAGGCCGTGTCGACCGTGGCGGCGGGGCCCTCCAGGCCGAACACGTAGGCGAGGCGGCCGGAGACCACGCTGGAGGCGGTGCCGGTGAGGAGGTGGCCCTCCACCCCGTCGGGCAGGTCGCCCGAGCCCGAGCCGTACGCGTTGGCGGAGGCGCCGACGAAGACGCCGGCGCGGCTGCCGCGCAGGGTCGCCGGGTCGATGCCGGCCCGTTCGAAGACCTCCCAGGTGGTCTCCAGCAGCAGGCGCTGCTGGGGGTCCATGGCGAGGGCCTCGCGCGGGGAGATCCCGAAGAACGCCGGGTCGAACTCGGGCGCTCCGTAGAGGAATCCGCCGTCGCGGGCGTAGGTGGTGCCGGGGTGGTCGGGGTCGGGGTCATACAGCGACTCGACGTCCCAGCCGCGGTCGGTGGGGAAGCCCGCGATGGCGTCGCCGCCGCTCTCGACGAGCTTCCACAGGTCCTCGGGCGAGGCGATTCCGCCGGGCAGGCGGCAGCTCATGCCGACGATCGCGACGGGTTCGCGGGAGGCGTCGGTGAGCTCCTGGTTCCGGCGGCGCAGCCGCTCGGTTTCCTTGAGGGAGGCCCGCAGCGCTTCAACGACTTTTTCGTTCTGGGTGGTCATCATTTGCTCCGCACTTCGGGCACGTCAGGAGTTGCTGGTGCTGGTGGTGTCGCCGGTGGTGTCGCCGTCGTCGGGGCCGCCGCCGTCGAGGGCGAGGTCCAGGAGGTCCTGGAGGTCCATCTCGTCGATGGACGCGACCGGGTCGGCGGGGTCCGGGCCGGCCGCGTCGGCGGCCGGGGTGTCGGGGGCGGCGAGCCGCAGGAGGGTGTCGAGGAGTCCCGCAGCGCGGATGCGGCCCATGGGGACGGTCGCCAGGGCCCGCCGCAGTTCGGCGTCCTGCGGGTCGGTGTCCGGGTCGGCGCCGGCCGGGCCGGCCGCCGCAGCGCCGGCGGTCTCCGCCGGCGAGAGGGCCCGCAGCAGGTGCCGGGCCAGGGCCTGCGGGCTGGGGTGGTCGAAGACGAGGCTGGACGGGAGCCGCAGTCCGCACGCGGCGCCGAGGCGGTTGCGCAGGTCGACGGCGGTCAGGGAGTCGAAGCCGAGGTCCTTGAACGCCCGGTCGGGCGCGACGGCTTCGGCGGACGGGTGGCCGAGGGCGGCGGCCGCGTGCTCGCGCACGAGGTCGAGGAGCACGGCCCCGCGGTCGTCCCCGGACAGGCCGGCGAGCCGGCCGAGCAGGTCCGCGGACGGGTCGTGGGTCGCGTCGCCGCCGTCGGCCGCGGGGTCCTGGCGCAGCGCGGCCCGTACCTCGGGCAGGTCGCCGACCAGCGGCCGGGGCCGGGCCGCGGCGAACACCGGGGCGAAGCGCGCCCAGTCCACGTCCGCGGCGGTCACCGCGGGGTGCGGGCCCGTGACGGCGCGCTCCAGCGCCAGCAGGTTCGCGGCCGGGGCGACGGGCGGCAGTCCGCGCCGGGTGAGCTGCTCCTCCGCGTCGCCCTCGGCGGCCATGCCGCCGTCGGCCCAGGGTCCCCAGGCGATCGCCGTGGCGGCGAGCCCGCGGGCCGCGCGGCGTTCGGCGAGCGCGTCGAGGAAGGTGTTCGCGGCCGCGTACGCGCCCTGGCCGCCGCTGCCCCAGGTGCCGGCGACGGAGGAGAACAGCACGAACGCGTCGAGCGAGTCCGGCGCGTCGAACAGCGCGTCGAGGTGGACGGCGCCGGCGGTCTTGGCGGTGACGACCCGGGCGAAGCCGGGGAGGTCGGTGCCGGTGCCGGGCGGCTGGGAGACGCCCGCGGCGTGGACGACGGCGCGGACCGGGGTGCCGGCGGCCGCGAGGCCCCCGACGAGCTCCGCGAGCGCGTCCCGGTCGGCGACGTCGCAGGCCGCGAGGACCACGTCCGCGCCGAGGGCTTCGAGTTCGGTACGGATCCCGGCCGCGCCGGGTGCGTCGGCGCCGTTGCGGCTGACGAGGACGAGCCGTTCCGCGCCGCGCTCGGCGAGGTGCCGGGCCACGCGGCGGCCGAGGGCGCCGGTGCCGCCGGTGACGAGCACGGTGCCGCGCGGGGTCCACCGCGCGGGGGCGTTGGTGTCGGCGGGGGTGGCGCGGACCAGGCGGCGTACGAGGGTGCCGGCGGGGCGGACGGCGAGCTGGTCCTCGTCGCCGGGTCCGGTGAGGACCTCGGTGAGCCGGGACAGGGTCCGCTCGTCCAGGGCCTCGGGCAGGTCGACGAGCCCGCCCCAGCGGGTCGGGTGCTCCAGGGCGACGACCCGGCCCAGGCCCCAGACCTGGGACTGGACGGCGCCGCCGAGCGGGTCGCCGGGGGTGGCGGCGACGGCGTCGCGGGTGATGCACCACAGGGGCGCGTCGGCGAGGCCGGAGGGTGCGCCGGGGTCGGTGAGCACGGCGGCGAGGACGTGGCCGAGGGCGAGTCCGACGGGCACCCCGGGGTGCCCGGGGTGGGTCCGCTCGTCGAGCGCGAGGAGCGACAGGACGCCGGCGACCGGGGCGGCCGCGGAATCCTCGCTCAGCCGCTCGTCCAGTCGGGCCCGCAGGGCGCCCGGGTCCGCGTCGGCGGTGTCGAGCGCGAGGGTGAGGATCCGGCGGCCGCCGTCGCGCAGGTGGCCGGTCAGGGCGCGGACCCACGGGTCCTCGGCCTGCGGGGCCGGTACGGCGACGAGCCAGGTGCCGCCGGGGACCGGGGCGGTGGCGGGCGCGGCGGTGGCGGACCGGGCGCCGGTCCACGGCTGCCAGGTGACGCGGTAGAGCAGCGAGTCGGCCTGCGCCCGGGCCTGCCGGCCGCGCCGCCAGGCGGACAGCGCGGGCAGGGCGGTGCCGAGCGGCTGGTCCCCGTCGACGCCGAACTCCTCGGCGAGGGCGGCCAGGTCGGCCCGCTCGACGACGTCCCAGAACCTGGCGTCGGCCGCGCTCGCGGCGGACCCGTCCCGCGCCGCTCCGGCCGCGGGCGCGGCGGCCGGCTCGGGCCAGTGGCGCCGCGACTGGAACGGGTAGGTGGGCAGGTCCACGCGTCGGGCGCCGGTGCCGGCGTAGAACGCCGCCCAGTCGACGGCCACGCCCCGGACGTACGCCCGGGCGAGGGCACCGACGAGGGTGTCCGCCTCGGGACGACCCGCACGGATCACGGGTGCGCACTCGGCGGGCCCGGTCAGGCAGTCCTGCGCAAGGGCGGAGAGCACGCCGTCGGGCCCGAGTTCCAGGTACGTCGTCACCCCGGCGGCCTCCAGGGCCCGGACGCCGTCCAGGAAGCGGACCGCCTCGCGGACGTGCCGCACCCAGAAGTCGGCGGAGCCCATCTCGTCGGTCACCACGGCACCGGTCAGGTTCGACACGACCGGAATGCGGGGCGCGTCGAACGACAGCCCCTCCACGACCTTGCGGAAGTCGGCCAGCATGCCGTCCATGAGCGGCGAGTGGAACGCGTGGCTGACCGTCAGGCGCTTGGTCTTGCGCCCCTGCGCCTCGAACGACTCCGCGACCGCCACGGCCGCGGCCTCGTCGCCGGAGACCACGACGGACCGCGGACCGTTGACCGCGGCGATGCCCACGCCCTCGGAGAGCAGCGGCAGGACCTCGCCCTCCGAGGCCTGGACCGCGATCATCGCCCCGCCCGCCGGGAGCGCCTGCATCAACCGGCCCCGCGCAGCCACCAGTGCACACGCGTCGTCCAGGGACAGCACCCCGGCGACGTGCGCGGCGGCGATCTCGCCGATCGAGTGCCCGGACACGAAGTCCGGCGTCACGCCCCACGACTCCAGCAGCCGGAACAACGCCACCTCGACCGCGAACAGCGCCGGCTGGGCGTACTCCGTCCGATCCAGCACCGCCGCATCGGAGCCGAACAGGACCTCCTTCAGAGGGAGTTCGAGGTGCACATCCATACGCGCGCACAGCGCGTCGAGCGCCTGCGCGAACACCGGTTGGGAGCCGTACAGTGCACGGCCCGTGCCGAGCCGCTGGCTGCCCTGCCCCGTGAACAGGAAGGCCAGCCGGCCGCCCGAGACGGTGCCGCGGGTCAGCCCCGGGGCCTGCCCTTCGGACGCGAGGGCGGTGAGCGCGGCCAGCAGGCCCGCGCGGTCGGCGGCGGCGAACGCCGCCCGGTGTTCCAGGCCGGCGCGGGAAGTGGCCAGGGAGTACGCCAGGTCGACGAGGCCGGAGCCGTTCCCGCCCCCGGCCTCCGTGACGGCCTCGGCCACCGGCAGCAGGCGGGCGGCCTGGGCGCGGAGCGCCCGGGGGTTCGCGGCGGACAGGACGTAGGGGAAGTGACCGGTGGCGGGTGGCGTCGCGGCCGGCGCGGGCCGGTCCGCGGGCTCCGGTGCCCCCGATGCTTCCGGTGCCTCGGGTGCCTGCTCGATGATGGTGTGGGCGTTGGTGCCGCTGATGCCGAAGGAGGACACCGCGGCGCGCCGCGGACGGCCGGTCTCGGGCCAGGCCACGGCTTCGGTCAGGAGTGCGACATCGCCGGCGGTCCAGTCGACGTGCGGGGTCGGCCCGTCCACGTGCAGGGTCTGCGGCAGCACCCCGTGCTGCATGGCCAGGACCATCTTGATGACGCCGGCGACGCCGGCGGCGGCCTGGGTGTGACCGATGTTCGACTTGATCGAACCCAGCAGCAGCGGACGGCCCTCCGGCCGGTGCTGGCCGTACGTCGCCAGCAGCGCCTGCGCCTCGATCGGATCACCCAACCGCGTACCCGTACCGTGCGCCTCCACCACATCCACATCGGCGGCCGACAGACCGGCACTCGCCAGCGCGGCACGGATCACCCGCTGCTGCGACGGACCGTTCGGAGCCGTCAGACCGTTGCTCGCACCATCCTGGTTGACGGCCGAACCACGCACCACCGCCAGCACCGGATGACCATTGCGCCGGGCATCCGACAGCCGCTCCACCAGCAGCATGCCGACACCCTCACCCCAACCCGTACCGTCCGCACCCGCCGCGAACGCCTTGCAGCGGCCGTCGGGGGCCAGGCCGCCCTGGTGGCTGAACTCGCTGAACGTGCCGGGCGTCGACATGACCGTCACACCGCCCGCCAGCGCCAGGGTGCACTCGCCGGCCCGCAGCGCCTGGATGGCCCAGTGCAGGGCGACCAGCGACGACGAGCAGGCGGTGTCGACGGTGACGGCCGGGCCCTCCAGGCCCAGGGCGTAGGCGACGCGGCCGGACAGGACGCTGCCCGCGTTGCCGGTCATCACGTGGCCCAGGACGCCGTCCGCGTCGGCGGACCGCTCCAGCTGGGCGTCGTAGCCGGTGTAGGAGGCACCGACGAACACACCGGCCCGGCTGCCGCGCAGCGACGAGGGGGCGATGCCGGCCCGCTCGATCGTCTCCCAGGAGGCCTCCAGCAGCAGACGCTGCTGGGGGTCCATGGCGAGGGCCTCGCGCGGCGAGATCCCGAAGAAGTCGGCGTCGAAGGCGTCGGCGTCGTGGAGGAACCCGCCCTGGAAGGGCCGGCCGTGACCGGCCTCGGCGGCGCGCAGCTCGGCGCCGTCCCAACCACGGTCGCCGGGGAGTCCGGCGATGGCGTCGCCGCCGGTCTCGACGAGCCCCCACAGCTCGTCGGGGGTGCGGACGCCGCCGGGGTAGCGGCAGCCCATGGCAACGATCGCGATCGGGTCGTCGTCGGCGACCGTCGCGGGGGCGCCCGGTGCCGCGTCGGCGTGCCGGTCGGTGGTGGCGTCGTCGCCGAGGAGTGCGGCGCGCACGTGGCGGGCGAGGGCCGCGGGCGTCGGGTGGTCGAACACGAGCGTGCTGGCCAGGCGCAGGCCGGTGGCGGCGCCGAGCCGGTTGCGCAGCTCGACGGCGGTCAGCGAGTCGAAGCCGAGCTCCTTGAACGCCTTGGCGGGCTCGATGCCGTCGGCCGAGGCGTGCCCCAGTACGGCGGCGACCTGGTCCCGTACGAGGTCCAGCAGGGTGCGGTCCTGGGCGGGACGGGCGAGGCCGGCGAGGCGTTCGGCGAGCGGGGTGCCGCCGTCGGCGCGGGTGCGCGCGGTACGGCGCCCCGCCGGGCCGGCGAGCTCGCGCAGGACCGGGGCGACCGGGCCGGGGGCGGCGGCGGCGCGCAGGGCGGCGGGGTCCAGGCGGGCCGGGAGGAGCGTGGCCCTGCCGGAGGCCAGTGCGGCGTCGAGCAGGAGCATGCCGTCGGCGGCGGTGAGGGCTCCCATGCCCTGCTGCTCCATGCGGCGCAGGTGCGCCTCGTCGAGTCCGCCGGTCATGCCGCTGGCCTCCGCCCACAGGCCCCAGGCCAGCGCCGTGGCGGGCAGGCCCTGCTGGTGGCGGTGTTCGGCGAGGGCGTCGAGGACGACGTTGGCGCAGGCGTAGTTGGCCTGGCCGGCGCTGCCGAACGTACCGGCGGCGGCGGAGTAGAGCACGAACGCCGTGACCGGCAGGTGGCGGGTCAGCTCGTGCAGGTGGAGGGCCGCGACGGCCTTGGGCCCCAGGACGGCGTCCAGGCGTTCCGGGGTGAGGGAGTCGATCACGCCGTCGTCGAGGACGCCCGCCGTGTGGACCACGGTCGTGAGCGGGTGTGCGGCGGGGATCGCGGCGAGTACGGCGGCCAGGCCGTCGCGGTCGGCGGCGTCGCAGGCGGCCCAGGTGACCTCGGCCCCCAGGGCGGCGAGTTCCGCGGTGCGTTCGGCGGCGCCGGGCGCCGCGGAGCCGCGCCGGCCGAGGAGCAGCAGGTTGCGTACGCCGTGGGCGGTGACGAGGTGGCGGGCGACGATCCCGGCGAGGGTGCCGGAACCGCCGGTGATCAGGGCGGTGCCGGCCGGGTCGACGGTGGCCACGGCGTCGCTCGGGGCGGTGGCGGCGCGGGTCCGGCGCAGCCGCGGGGCGTGGACGGCCCCGTCGCGCAGCAGCAGCTCCGGTTCGCCGGTGGTGAGGGCGGCGGCGAGGTGGGCCGGGGCGGCCGGGTCGGCGGGATCGGGGACGTCGGCGAGGACGAAGCGGCCCGGGTGCTCGGTCTCGGCGGAGCGCAGCAGTCCGCGAACGGCGGCGAGCGGCAGGTCCTCGCCGCCGCCGTCGGGCGCGGCGACGGTGCCGCTGCTGAGGACGACCAGGCGGGAGGCCGCGAACCGGTCGTCCGCGAGCCAGGCCTGGACCAGTGCGAGGGCCCCGTGCGCGGCGCCGCGCAGGGCGTCCGGACCGGTGGCGGCGGGCTGCGGGGTGAAGGGGGCCAGGACGTAGGCCGGTACGGGGGTGCCGGCGTCGGCCGCCGCGGCCAGGGCCGCGAGGTCGGCGTGGTGGGCGGCGTTGCCGATCCCGCCGGGGGCGCTTCCGTCCGGGCCGAGGACGGCCCAGCCGCCGGCGGGTCCGGCCGCCGCGTCGGCGGTTTCGGGCAGCGGCTGCGGGAGCGGGGCCCAGTCGAGCCGGAACAGCGCCTCGCGCACCACGGCCGGGACCGGCCGCGGGGTGCCGGTGTCCTCGGCGGCCGGGTACGGCCGCGGGGTCAGGCGGCCGACGGTGGCCACCGGGTCGCCGTGGTCGTCGGCCAGGTCGAGGGCGAAGGCGGGGTCCGACGTGCCGTCGGTGGTCGGGCGGATGCGGACGCGCAGGGCGCCCGCGCCGACCGCGTGGAGGGTCACGTCGGACCAGACGCCGGCCGGCCCGGCGCCCGCGCCGGCACGGCCGCCGTCGGTCTCCGCGTCCCCGCCCGCCAGAGCGACCGCGGCGTGCGCGGCGGCGTCCAGCAGTACCGGGTGCAGGCCGAACGCGGAGGCTGCCGGCGCGCCTTCGGGCAGGCGCACCTGGGCGAAGTACTCGCCGTCCAGCTGCCAGGCGGCCTCGACCGCCCGGAACAGCGGGCCGCGCAGCGGGGCGGCGGTGTCGGCCGCGTACAGGTCGTCGAGGTCGAGCGGTTCGGCCCCGGCGGGCGGCCACGCGGCGGGCCCGGCCGGGACGGAGGGCGTCGGGTCCGGCGTGCCGGGGGCGAGGACGCCACGGGCGTGGCAGGTCCATCCGTCGCCCTCGCGGAGGCCGACACCGACACCGATGCCGGTGCCGGTGCCGGTGCCCGCGGCCGGGCCGCCGGGCGCGTCGCGGTCGTCGTGCTCGGGCCGTCCGGAGACGGTGAAGGTGCGGCGGCCCTCGGCGTCCGCGTCCTCGACGAGGACCTGGACCCGTACGCCCGTGCCGTCCGCGGGCAGCGTGAACGGGGTGTCGAGCGCCAGCTCGACGAGCCGGCCGCAGCCGGCCCGGTCGCCGGCGGACACGGCGAGTTCGACGAAGGCGGCGGCCGGGAGCACCACCGCACCGGCGACGGCGTGGTCGGCGAGCCAGGGCTGGGTGCGCAGGGAGAGCCGGCCGGTGCAGAGCACGCGGTCGGTACCGGCGAGGGTGACGGCCGCGCCGAGCAGCGGGTGCGCGGCCGGGTCGAGGCCGGCCACGGTCACGTCGCCGGCGGCGGCGCCGGGCTCGAGCCAGTAGCGCTCGTGCTGGAAGGCGTAGGTGGGTAGGTCGGCGCGCCGGGCGCCGGTGCCGGCGAAGAACGCCGCCCAGTCGACGGGGGCACCGTGGGCGTGGGCGCGGGCGAGGGCCTCGAGGGCCGTCTCGGGCTCGGGCCGCCCGGCGCGCAGGGCGGGGACGAAGGCGGCCCCCTCCCCGGTGACGCACTCCTGGGCGAGGGCGGACAGGACGCCGTCCGGGCCGAGTTCGACGTACGCCGTCACACCGGCGGCTTCCAGGGCGCGGACGGCGTCGAGGAAGCGGACGGTCTCGCGGACGTGCCGCACCCAGAACTCCGCCGCACCCATCTCGTCCGAGACCACCGCACCCGTCAGACAGGACACCACCGGAATCCGCGGGGCCTCGAAGGACAACCCCTCCACCACCCGGCGGAAGTCGTCCAGCATGCCGTCCATGTGCGGCGAATGAAACGCGTGACTGACCGCCAGCCGCCTGGTCTTGCGGCCCCGCGCCGCGAAGACCTCGGCCAGCGCGGTGGCCGCGTCCCGGTCGCCGGCGACCACGACCGACCGCGGGCCGTTCACGGCGGCGACGGACACCCCGTCGGTGAGCAGCGGCAGGACCTCGTCCTCGGCGGCCTGGACGGCGATCATCGCTCCGCCCGGGCGGAGTTCGCCCATGAGGCGGGCGCGGGCGGCGACCAGGGTGCAGGCGTCGTCCAGCGAGAACACGCCGGCCACGTGGGCGGCGGCGATCTCGCCGATGGAGTGCCCGGCGAGGGCGTCCGGGCGCAGTCCCCGGCTCGCCATCAGGCGGAACAGGGCGACCTCGAGGGCGAACAGGGCCGGCTGGGCGTACTCCGTCCGGTCCAGCAGGTCCCCGTCGGAACCGAACAGCACCTGCTTCAGCGGACGTCCGAGCAGCGGGTCGACCCGCTCGCACACCGCGTCCAGGGCTCCGGCGAACACCGGCTCCGCGGCGTACAGTTCCCGGCCCGCCCCGAGCCGCTGACTGCCCTGCCCGGTGAACAGGAACGCCAGCTTGCCCTCGGTGGCGGTGTCCGTGACGAGGCCCGGGGCGTCCTCGCCGGCGGCGAGGGCGGCGAGCGCTGCGTCGAGGTCGTCGTCCGTACGGCCCTGGAGCACCGCGCGGTGCTCCAGGGCGGCGCGGCCGGTGGCGAGGGCGTACCCGAGGTCGAGGGCCGGGGTGCCGGCGGAGTCCCCGGCGCGGGCGGCGATCAGGCGGGCGGCCTGGGCGCGGAGCGCGGCGCTGGTGCGGCCGGACAGGGTCCAGGGCAGCACGGTGGGCCTGATCGGTGCCACGGGCACGGCCGCGGCGGGGGCCGGGGCACCGGCGGGGGTGTCCTGCGGTGCCTCCTCGGGTGCCTGCTCGATGACGGTGTGCGCGTTGGTGCCGCTGACGCCGAAGGCGGACACGGCCGCGCGGCGCGGTGCCCCGGTCTCGGGCCAGGGCACGGGCTCGGTGAGGAGCTCCACCGCCCCGGCCGACCAGTCGACGTCGGGGGTGGGCTCGTCGACGTGCAGGGTCTGCGGGAGGACGCCGTGGCGCATCGCCATGACCATCTTGATGATGCCGGCGACCCCGGCGGCGGCCTGGGTGTGGCCGAGGTTCGACTTGAGGGAGCCCAGCCACAGCGGCCGGCCGGCGGGCCGGTCCTGGCCGTAGGTGGCGAGCAGGGCCTGGGCCTCGATCGGGTCGCCGAGCCGGGTGCCGGTGCCGTGGGCCTCGACCGCGTCGATCTCGGCGGCCGAGAGCCGGGCGTTCTCCAGGGCCTGGCGGATGACGCGCTGCTGCGACGGGCCGTTGGGGGCGGTGAGGCCGTTGCTGGCGCCGTCCTGGTTGACGGCCGAGCCGCGGACGACGGCCAGGACGGGATGACCGTTGCGGCGGGCGTCCGACAGCCGCTCCACGAGCAGGACGCCGACGCCCTCGGACCAGCCGGTGCCGTCGGCGGCGGCCGCGAACGACTTGCAGCGGCCGTCGGCGGCCAGCCCGCGCTGGCGGCTGAACTCGACGAACACGTCGGGGCCGGGCATCACGCACACGCCGCCGACGAGGGCGAGCGAGCACTCGCGGCCGCGCAGCGCCTGGGCCGCCAGGTGCAGGGCGACCAGGGAGGAGGAGCAGGCGGTGTCGATGGTGGCTGCCGGGCCCTCCAGACCGAGGACGTAGCTGACCCGGCCCGAGAGCACGCTGGTGGCGCCACCGGTCAGGAGGAGTCCTTCGAGGCCCTCCGGAACCTCCCTGAGGTCGGCCCCGTACCCCATGGCGCCCGCGCCGATGTAGACACCGGTGCGGCTGCCGCGCACGGACGCCGGATCGATGCCGGCGCGTTCGAACACCTCCCAGGAGGTTTCCAGGATCTGGCGCTGCTGCGGGTCCATCGCGAGGGCCTCGCGCGGCGATATGCCGAAGAATCCGGGGTCGAAGACGGTGGCGTCGTCGAGGAATCCGCCGCCGGTGTTGTAGAAGGTGCCCTTGCGTTCGGGGTCGGGGTCGGCGAGGGACTCGACGTCCCAGCCGCGGTCGTCGGGGAATCCGGTGATGGCGTCACCGCCCCCGGACACCAGTCGCCACAGGTCCTCGGGGGACCGTACGCCGCCGGGGAAGCGGCAGCTCATCGCGACGACGGCGAGCGGCTCGTGGGCGTCCTGCTCGACCTCCTGGAGACGGCGGCGGGCCCGCCGGAGCTCCGTGGTCATCCACTTCAGGTTTTCGAGAAGCTTTTCTTCGTTCGTGCCGGCCACTGGAACGTCACCTCCTGGAGAAATGCGGAATGCATGCGGGATTCGGCTGGGGCATCGGATCGGGCATCAAGGGTCAGGATTTTCCGAATTCGTTGTTGATGATGTCGAAGAGGTCCTCGGCGGACGCCGATTCGATGGCCGCCTCCTCGTCCTCCAGGGCGTGGGCCGCGCGTTCGGCCTTGTTCCAGTCGGCCAGGAGCGCTTCGAGCCGGGCCGTGACGCGGGCGCGTTCGGCGGCGTCGTCCACGGGGACCGAGGCGAGGGCGAACTCCAACTTGTCGATCTCCGCGAGCGCCGGCAGCGCGGGCGCCGTGTCCTCGCCGAGGAGTTCGGCCCGCAGGTGCGCGGCCAGGGCGGCGGGGGTCGGGTGGTCGAAGACGAGGCTGGCGGGCAGCCGCAGTCCGGTGGCCGCGCCGAGTCGGGCGCGCAGTTCGACCGCGGTGAGGGAGTCGAAGCCGAGCTCCTTGAAGGCCCGGCCCGCCTCGACCGCGGCGGCCCCGTCGTGCCCGAGCACCGCGGCGACGTGCGTGCGGATCAGGTCGCGCAGGATCCGTTCGGCCTCGTCGGCGCCGGCGGCGCGCAGCTCGGCCACCAGCCGGTCCGCGTCCCCGGCGGCTCCGTCGCCGCCGGGTGCGGTGCCGGCGCGGTCCTCGGTGTCGAGCACGCGGCGCACCTCGGGGAGGTCCGCGATCAGCGGGCGCGGCCGGGACGCGGTGAACGCCGGGACGAACAGGTCCCAGTCGACGTCGGCGACCGTGACGGTGGTGTCCCCCGCGTCCAGCGCCTGCCGGAGGGCGGCGACGGCCCGTTCGGGGGCCATCACCGGCAGCCCGCGGCGGCGCAGCTGCCCGGCGGCCTCCTCATCGGCGACGAGACCGCCCTCGGCCCAGGGGCCCCAGGCCACGGCGGTGGCCGCCAGGCCGCGGTCCCGGCGCCGCTGCGCCAGGGCGTCAAGGTGGGCGTTGGCGGCCGCGTAGGCCGCCTGCCCGCCGCTGCCCCAGACGCCGGCGATCGAGGAGAACAGGACGAAGGCGTCCAGCTCGGTGTCGCCGAGCAGCTCGTCGAGGTGGTCGGCGCCCGCGGCCTTGGCGGCGAGGACGGCGGCGGTGTCCTGCGGTCCGGTCTCGGCGAGCGGCGCGAGCTGGCCGACGCCCGCCGTGTGGAAGACCGCGGTGAGGGCGGGGGCGCCGGGGTCGTCGCGGAGGGCGACGAGCAGGTCGCGTACGGCCTGCCGGTCGGTCACGTCGCAGGCGACGGCCGTGGCGCGGGCGCCGAGCCGCCCCAGTTCCGTGACCAGGGCCTCGGCCCCCGGTGCCTGCGGCCCGCGTCGGCCGGCCAGCACCAGGTGCTCGGCGCCGTTCGCCGCGAGCCAGCGGGCGACGTGGGCGCCGAGCGCGCCCGTGCCACCGGTGACGAGGACGGTGCCGCGCGGCCGCCAGGGCGCACGGTCCACGCCGGCGGCACCGGCCGCGGGGGCGGGGACGGGGGCCCGGCCGATCCGGCGGGCCAGGAGCCCGGCGGAGCGTACGGCGAGCTGGTCCTCGTACCCGAGTCCGGGCACCGGCCCGTCCCCGTGCGCCTGCCCGCGCCCGTGCACCTGGCCGCGCCCGGCGGCCGCGCCGCCGAGTACGGCCAGCAGCCGGTCGAGGGTCCGCGCGTCCGCCCGGGCGGGCAGGTCCACCAGGCCGCCCCAGCGCTCGGGGTGCTCCAGGGCGACCACCCGGCCGAAGCCCCACAGCCCGGCCTGGGCGGCGCTGCGGACCCGGTCGGCCGGGCCGGTGGCCACGGCGCCGGAGGTGACGCACCACAGCGGGGCGTCGACGCCGGCGTCGCCCAGGGCCTGGACCAGCGCCCCGGTCAGCAGGAGTCCCGCGGGTGCCGCGGGGTGGGCCGGGTGCGGGTCCTCGGCGAAGGCCAGCAGGGAGACCACGCCGTCGGCGCGGGTCCCGGCGAGCGCCGTGCGCAGCAGGTCCGCGACGGCGGCCCGGTCGGTCGCCTCGATGCCGAGCGGAACCTCCCGCACGTCCACGCCGTGGGCGCGCAGCGCGTCCGCGACCTCGGGGGGCCCGTCGGGTCCGATGGCCCCGGCGCCGGCACCGGCGGTGACCACGAGCCAGGTCCCGGCGGGGCGCGCGCCCGCGTCCGGTTCCCCGAGCGGCTTCCAGGTCACCGCGTAGCGCCAGCCCTCGACGACCGACCGCTCCGTGCGCTGCCGCCGCCAGGCGGACAGGGCGGGCAGCAGGGCGCTCAGCGGTTGATCGGCGTCGATGTCGATGTCGAGGGTGGTGGTGAGGGCGCCGAGGTCGGCGTTGTCGACGGCCTCCCAGAAGGCCGCGTCCGCCGCCCCGCCGTCCGTGACCGCGGGCGTCGCGGCAGTGCCGCGTTGGCCCTCGTCCAGCCAGTACCGCTTGCGCTGGAACGGGTAGGTGGGCAGGTCCACGCGTCGGGCGCCGGTGCCGGCGTAGAACGCCGCCCAGTCGACGGCCACGCCCCGGACGTACGCCCGGGCGAGGGCACCGACGAGGGTGTCCGCCTCGGGACGACCCGCACGGAACACGGGTGCGCACTCGGCCGGCTCGGTCAGGCAGTCCTGCGCGAGGGCGGAGAGCACGCCGTCGGGCCCGAGTTCCAGGTACGTCGTCACGCCCGCAGCTTCGAGGGTGCGGATGCCGTCGAGGAAGCGGACGGCCTCGCGGACGTGGCGGACCCAGAAGTCGGCCGTACCCATCTCGTCGGTGACCAGGGCGCCGGTCAGGTTCGAGACGACCGGGATCCGCGGGGCGCCGAACGCCAGCCCCTCGACGACCTTGCGGAAGTCGTCCGACATCCCGTCCATGAGGGGCGAGTGGAAAGCGTGGCTGACCGCGAGCCGCTTGGTCTTGCGGCCCCGGGCCTCGAACGCCGCGGCGATCACTGCGGCCGCGTCTTCGTCACCGGAGACGACCACCGCCTGCGGACCGTTGACCGCGGCGATGCCCACGCCCTCCGACAGCAGCGGGAGGACCTCCTCCTCCGAGGCCTGGACGGCGATCATCGCGCCGCCGGCCGGGAGCGCCTGCATGAGCCGGCCGCGGGCCGCGACCAGCGCGCACGCGTCGTCCAGGGACAGCACCCCGGCGACGTGCGCGGCGACGATCTCGCCGACCGAGTGCCCGGACACGAAGTCCGGCCGCACGCCCCAGCTCTCGACCAGTCGGAACAGGGCCACCTCGACGGCGAAGAGCGCCGGCTGGGTGTACCCGGTCCGGTCCAGCACGGCAGCTTCAGAGCCGAACAGGACGTCCTTCAGCGGGAGTTCGAGGTGGGCGTCCATGCGGGCGCACACGGCGTCCAGCGCGTCCGCGAACGCGGGCTGGGCTGCGTACAGTTCACGGCCCATGCCCAGCCGCTGGCTGCCCTGCCCCGTGAAGAGGAACGCCGTGGCACCGGCGGACACCCGTCCGCTGACGAGCCCCGCCACCTGCTCACCGGTGGCCAGGGCCGTCAGCGCCGCCAGGAACTCCTCGCGCTCGTCCGCGACGACGACGGCCCGGTGGTCGAGGGCCGAGCGGGAGGTGGCCAGCGAGTAGGCCACGTCGACGGGCTCGAGCGACTCGTCCGAGGACATGCGGGTCGCCAGCCTCTCGGCCTGGACCTGCAGAGCGGTACCGGTCTTCGCCGACAGCACCCACGGCAGGAGCTCGGGCCGCTGCCGCGGACTACCGGACGGTCCGGTCTCTTCGGTGGCCGCCGGGGCCTGCTCGATGATGGTGTGGGCGTTGGTGCCGCTGAAGCCGAACGAGGAGATGCCCGCCCGGCGCGGGCGACCGGTCTCCGGCCACGTGCGCCGCTCGGTCAGCAGGGCGATCTCCCCCGCCTCCCAGTCGACGTGCGGGGTCGGCTCGTCGACGTGCAGGGTCTGCGGGAGCACCCCGTGGTCCATGGCCAGGACCATCTTGATGACGCCGGCGACGCCGGCGGCGGCCTGCGTGTGACCGATGTTCGACTTGATCGACCCGAGGTGCAGCGGCCGGTCGGCGGGGCGGTCCTGGCCGTAGGTGGCCAGGAGGGCCTGGGCCTCGATGGGGTCGCCGAGGCGGGTGCCGGTGCCGTGCGCCTCGACCGCGTCGACCTCGGCGGGCGACAGGCCGGCGTTGGCGAGGGCGGCGCGGATGACGCGCTGCTGGGAGGGGCCGTTCGGGGCGGTGAGGCCGTTGCTGGCCCCGTCCTGGTTGATCGCGGAGCCGCGCACGAGCGCGAGGACCGGGTGCCCGTTGCGCCGGGCGTCGGAGAGCCGCTCCACGAGCAGCATGCCCACGCCCTCGCCCCAGCCCGTGCCGTCGGCACCGGCCGCGAACGCCTTGATGCGGCCGTCCTCGGCGAGGCCTCGCTGGCGGCTGAAGTCGATGTAGGCACCCGGCGAGGACATGACCGTCACACCGCCGGCCAGGGCCAGGTCGCACTCGCGGTTGCGCAGGGCCTGGATGGCCCAGTGCAGCGCGACCAGGGAGGCGGAACAGGCGGTGTCGACGGTGACGGCGGGACCCTCGAGCCCGAAGGCGTACGACAGCCGACCGGAGACGACGCTCGCCGCGTTACCCGTCCCCAGGAAACCCTCGATGCCGTCCGGAACCGAGTCGAGCATGGTCCCGTAGTCCTGGCCGTTGGTGCCGACGAACACGCCCGCCTGACTGCCGCGGACGCTCGCCGGGTCGATGCCGGCCCGTTCGAACGCCTCCCACGACGTCTCCAGCAGCAGCCGCTGCTGCGGATCCATGGCCAGGGCCTCACGAGGCGAGATCCCGAAGAAGTCCGCATCGAAATCCGCGGCGTCGTAGAGGAACCCACCCTCACGGGCGTAGAACGTGCCCTGCCGGTCCGGATCCGGGCTGTAGAGCCGCTCCAGATCCCAACCCCGATCACTCGGGAACGCACCGATCGCATCCCCACCCGCCGCCAGCAGCTGCCACAACTCCTCAGGAGTACGGACACCACCGGGGAAACGACAGCTCATCGCCACGATCGCGATCGGATCATCCGCCACCCCAGCCCCCGCGACGGCCACCGGACCGGCGATCTCCACCCCCGTCCCCAGCAGCTCGTCCCGCAAGAAGCCCGCCAGAGCAGAAGCCGACGGATAGTCGAAGATCAGCGTCGCCGGCAGACTCACACCGGTCGCCGCACCGAGCCGGTTGCGCAGCTCGACCGCCGTCAAGGAGTCGAACCCGAGCTCCTTGAACGCCCGCTCCGCACCCACGGCATCACCACCGCCATGCCCCAGAACCGCCGCGACCTGCGCACGCACCAGCCCCAGCAGCTCCCGCTCCAACTCCACCGCACCGAGCCCGGCGAACCGCTCGACCGCCGCACCACCCACGACTTCGCCGGGGGCGGCCGGCTCCGCGGGCCGGGACTCCACCAGCTCGGCGAAGAGGGTGCTCGTCCGTACCACCGTGAAGGCAGGCCCGAAGCGGTCCCAGTCCACGTCGGCGACCAGCACCGCCGCGTCGTCCGGCGACGCGACGCTCTGCCGCAGCACGGCCATTGCCGTCTCCGGCGCCATGGGCGGCAGGCCCTCGCGCCGCATCCGCGCGTCGAGCCCCTCGTCGGCCGCCATGCCGCCCTCCGCCCACGGACCCCACGCCAACGAGGTCGCGGCCAGCCCGGCGGCCCGCCGCTGCTCGGCCAGTGCGTCCAAGTAGGCGTTGGCCGCGGCGTAGTTGGCCTGTCCGGCCGAACCGGTCATGCCGCTCATGGACGAGAACAGCACGAAGGCGGACAGCTCGATGCCCAGCTCGACGGTCAACTCGTGCAGATTGCGCGCCGAGGCGGCCTTCGCCCGCAGCACGCTCTCGAAACGGTCGGGGGTCAAGGAGTCCAGAACACCGTCGTCCAGCACACCGGCGGTGTGCACCACCGCGGTCAACGCCCCGGCCTCGGCCTCCAGGAGCACGCGCAGGGCCTCCCGATCGGCGGCGTCACACGCCACGACCGACACCTCGACACCCGTTTCACACAGCTCCGCGACCAACTCCGCAGCACCCGGAGCATCCGGGCCCCGGCGGCTGGTCAACACCAGCCGCTCGGCCCCCGCACCCGCCAGCCACCGCGCCACACGACCACCCAGCGCACCCGTACCACCGGTCACCAGAACCGTCCCGGACGGCGACCAGGCACGGTCGGAGCGTCCGCCGGCGGCACGGACGAGGCGGCGTCCGAACAGACCGGAGGAGCGTACGGCGACCTGGTCCTCGCCGGTGCCGCCGGCCAGTACGCCCACCAGACGGGCCATGGTGCGCTCGTCCCACGTCTCGGGCAGGTCCACCAGACCGCCCCAGCGCGCGGGAAGCTCCAGCGCGGCGACCCGGCCCAGCCCCCACGTCTGCGCCTGCACCGCCGAGACGAGGCGGTCGGAGCGGCCGACGCCGACCGCGCCCCGGGTGACGCACCACAGCGGCGCGTCGACCCCGGCGTCGCCCAACGCCTGCACCAGGCCTGCCGTAGCCACCACACCCGCAGACTCGTCCAGCGCGAGCAGGGACACCACGCCGGCGACGCCGTCGGCGTCGCACTCGGCCAGCAGTGAGGTCAGCGCGGCGCGGTCCGCACGGGCCTCGAGGACGACGCGCCTGACCTCGGCGCCCCGCCCGGCCAGGGCCTCGACCAGGGCGGTGTCGTCGACACAGCCGGCCGGAACCACCACCCACCACGAGCCGGTCAGCCGCGCCCCGGACGTACCGTCGGCCAGCGGCTGCCACGACACCCGGTAGCGCCAGCGGTCCACCTCGGACTGCGTGCGCAGACCACGGCGCCACGCCGACAGGGCCGGCAGCGCCGGCAGGACCGTGCTCCAGGCGCTCGCGTCGGTCACGTCGAAGGTGGCGGCGAGCGACTCCAGGTCCTCGCGCTCGACGGCGTCCCAGAACCGGGAGTCCAGCTCGTCTGCGGCGCCGGTCCGCGTGCCACCGCCCGCCATCGGCAGCCAGTAGCGCTGGCGCTGGAAGGCGTACGTCGGCAGCTCCACCCGCCGTGCACCCGAACCACCGTAGAACGCGGCCCAGTTCACCGCGACACCACGTGCATCGGTCCGGGCCAGCGCGGCCACGACGGTGTCGGCCTCGGGCCGACCGGTCCGCAGGGCCGGTACGAAGGCGGCGCCCTCGCCCGTCACGCATTCCTGCGCCAGGGCCGAGAGCACACCGTCGGGTCCGAGTTCGAGGTACGTCGTCACGCCCGCGGCCTCAAGGGCCCGCACCCCGTCCAGGAAGCGGACGGCCTCGCGGACGTGCCGCACCCAGAAGTCGGCGGAGCCCATCTCGTCGGTGACGAGGGCACTGGTCAGGCAGGACACGACCGGGATCCGGGGCGCTGCGAAGGACAGACCCGCCACCACCTCGCGGAAGTCGTCCAGCATCCCGTCCATGAGCGGCGAATGGAAAGCATGACTCACCGCCAGCCGCTTGGTCTTGCGACCCTGGGCCGCGAAGGCCTCGGCGACGGCGACCACCGCGTTCTCGTCACCCGCGACCACGACCGACCGCGGACCGTTGACCGCGGCGATGCTCACACCCTCGGAGAGCAGCGGCAGGACCTCGTCCTGCGACGCCTCCACCGCGACCATCGCCCCACCCGGAGGCAACGCCTGCATCAACCGACCCCGCGCAGCCACCAACACGCACGCGTCGTCCAACGACAGCACACCGGCCACATGCGCAGCAGCGATCTCACCGACCGAATGACCGGCCACGAAGTCCGGCTCCAGGCCCCACGACTCGACCAGGCGGAACAGCGCCACCTCGACGGCGAACAGCGCCGGCTGGGCGTACTCCGTCCGATCAAGCAAGGCAGCATCCGACCCGAACAGGACCTCCTTCAGCGGGCGTTCGAGGTGCGCGTTCATACGGGCGCACACGGCGTCCAGCGCATCCGCGAACGCAGGCTGGACGTCGTACAGCTCACGGCCCATGCCCAACCGCTGACTGCCCTGCCCCGTGAACAGGAAGGCGGTCTTCCCGCCGACCGGCGAACCCGTCACCAGGCCCGCGGCCGCACCACCCTCCGCCAGCGCGGCCAGGCCCGCCAGCAGACCCTCGCGATCCGCGGCCACGACCGCCGCACGGTCCTCGAACCGCGCCCGCCCTGCGGCCAGCGACCACGCGACGTCCACCGCGCGCAGCGCCTCCGGCGCGGACAGGACGAAGTCGAGGAGCCGACGCGCCTGCGCACGGAGCGCCAGCTCGCCCTTGCCCGTGAGCACCCAGGGGACGACCGGCAGCGCCCGGTCGGCGCCGGGCTGATCCGCAGGGTCGGCAACGGGCGGCTGTTCGATGATCGTGTGGGCGTTGGTGCCGCTGATGCCGAACGAGGAGACACCGGCCCGGCGCGGACGACCGGTCTCCGGCCACTCCACCGCTTCCCTCAGCAGCTCGACGTCGCCCGCCTCCCAGTCGATACGACTCGACGGGGCATCCACGTGCAGGGTCTGCGGAAGCACCCCGTACCGCATCGCCATGACCATCTTGATGACGCCCGCGACACCCGCCGCAGCCTGCGTGTGACCGATGTTCGACTTGATCGAGCCCAACAGCAGCGGACGACCTTCCGGCCGGTCCTGCCCGTACGTCGCCAACAGCGCCTGCGCCTCGATCGGATCACCCAACCGCGTACCCGTACCGTGCGCCTCCACCACATCCACATCGGCAGCCGACAGGCCGGACGCGGCGAGGGCCTCGCGGATCACGCGCTGCTGCGACGGACCGTTGGGTGCGGTGAGGCCGTTGCTCGCACCGTCCTGGTTGATGGCGGAGCCGCGCACGACGGCGAGGATCGGGTGGCCGTTGCGCACGGCGTCCGACCGACGCTCGACGAGCAGCATGCCCGCACCCTCGGCCCAGCCCGTACCGTCCGCACCCTCCGCGAACGACTTGCAGCGCCCGTCGGCCGAGAGCCCGCGCTGGCGGCTGAAGTCGACGAACGTCTCCGGGGTCGCCATGACCGCGACACCGCCGGCGAGCGCCATGTCGCACTCGCCGTTGCGCAGCGCCTGGATCGCCCAGTGCAGCGCGACCAGCGACGACGAGCACGCCGTGTCCACCGTCACCGCCGGGCCCTCCAGCCCGAAGGCGTACGAGACGCGACCGGAGGCGATGCTGCCGGAGTTGCCGGTGCCGAGGTAGCCCTCGACGCCCTCGGGCAGTTCCTCACCGGAGCCCGCACCGTCACCGATGCCGATGCCGATGCCCGATACGTAGTCGTGGTACATGACGCCCGCGAAGACACCGGTACGGCTGCCCCGCACGGTCGCCGGGTCGATGCCGGCCCGCTCGAAGGCCTCCCACGAGGTCTCCAGCAGCAGACGCTGCTGCGGGTCCATGGCGAGGGCCTCGCGCGGCGAGATCCCGAAGAAGTCCGCGTCGAACTCGGCCGCGTCGAGCAGGAAGCCGCCCTCCCGCGTGTACGAGGTCCCCGCGTGGTCCGGGTCGGGGTGGTACAGGGCCTCGGCGTCCCAGCCCCGGTCGGCCGGGAAGGCGGTGATGCCGTCGCCGCCCGTGGCGACGAGCTGCCACAGGTCCTCGGGGGTGCGGACGCCGCCGGGGAAGCGGCAGCCCATGCCGACGATCACGATGGGGTCGTCGGTGAGGGCGGTGGTCGGCCGTACGGGCGCCACCAGGCCTGCGCGTACTCCGGCCCCGCCGTCGACGTCGGCCGTCAGCGCCAGCTCGGCGAGGAGGTGGCGGGCCAGGGCCACCGGCGTCGGGTAGTCGAAGATCAACGTCGGGGGCAGGCGCAGGCCCGTCTCCGCCTTCAGCACGTTCCGCAGCTCGACAGCCGTGAGCGAGTCGAAGCCCAGGTCGCGGAAGGCACGCTCGGCAGCCACCGCATCGGCACCGGAGTGACCGAGCACGGCCGCGACCCGACCGCACACCACCTCCAACAACACCCCCTCACGCTCCGCGGCGGGCACCGCCGCGAGGCGGGCGACCAGCGGAGAGAGGGCGTCCGCACCGCCGCTCCCGGCGAGCCGCTCCACCGTGCGGCGGGCGGGCACCCGTACGAGCGCCCGCAGCAGGGCGGGGGTCGAGCCGGCTGACGCGGCCTGCGCACGCAGTACCGCCACGTCGAGGTGCATCGGCACGAGCACCGCCGCCGCATCCACCGTGACCGCCGTGTCGAAGAGGGCCAGGCCCTCGGCGGCGGTGAGGGCGGCGACGCCGTCCCGGGCGATGCGGCGCAGATCGACTTCGTCGAGCTGCCCCGCCATGCCCCCGTCAGCGCCGTCCTGCGGGGCCCACAGGCCCCAGGCGAGCGCGGTCGCCGGCAGACCCTCCGCCCGACGCCGCTCGGCCAGCGCCTCCAGGAAGGAGTTCGCGGCCGCGTAGTTCGCCTGACCGGCCGCACCGAACGCGGCCGCCGCACCCGAGAACAGCACGAAAGCGGAGAGGCCCAGGTCCCGGGTCAGCTCGTGCAGGTTCCAGGCGGCGTCCACCTTCGGACGCAGCACCGTCGTCACCCGCTCCGGCGTGAGGGACGCCAGGACACCGTCGTCCAGCCCGCCTGCCGTATGGACGACAGCGGTCAGCGGGTGCTCCGCGGGCACGGACGCCAGCAGAGCGGCCAGGGCCTCGCGATCGGCCACATCACACGCGACGAGGTCGACCTCCGCACCCCACCCCTCCAGCTCCGCCACCAGCTCGGCAGCGCCGGCCGCGTCCGGACCGCGCCGACTCGTGAGCAGCAGACGCCGCACCCCGTACGCGGCCACCAGATGCCGGGCGAACAACCGACCCAGACCACCGGTCGCACCCGTCACCAAAACCGTCCCGGACGGATCGCCCATCGCCGCGGCCGACACCTCGCCCGCGCTCTCGGACGACGCCACGCGCACCAAGCGAGGCGCGGTGACGGCACCGGCACGGATCGCCAGCTCCGGCTCCCCCGCCGCCAACGCGACGGGAACCGCGGCCAGCGACGCCGCGTCGACGTCGGCACCGAGGTCGAGCATGAGGAGCTGGCCGGGGTTCTCCGACTGCGCCGAGCGCAGCAGACCGCGCACCGCGCTGCCCACCAGGTCCGCCACCCCCGCGCCCCGCTCCACGGCCACCGCACCCGACGTCAGCCACACCAGGCGCGTGCCCGCGAACCGCTCGTCCGCCAGCCACTCCTGCACCGCCACCAGGGCCGCGTTCACGGTGCTGTGCACCCGGCCGACCATGTCGTCCGCGCACTGCCCGTCTCCGTCTGCCGGCATGACGAACACGGCGTCGGGAGCCGGTTCGCCGGCCTCGAGGGCCGCACCGAGCGCGGCCAGGTCGGCGTACTCCGTGACCCGCGCACCCGGCCCTACCGGCCCGTCCAGGCCGATCGCGTCCTGCCCCAGCACGGCCCAGCGGAGGTCTCCGGAGGCGGATGGCGCGGGGGTTGCGGACACGGGCAGCCACTCCACCCGGAACAGCGACTCGAGGCCACCGCCGGCCGCGTGGACCTGGTCGGCGGAGGCCGGGCGCAGCGTCAGCGACTCCACCGCCGCCACCGGCCGGCCCGTCTCGTCGGCGACCAGCAGCGCCAGCGTGTGCGGGTCCCCGGACGACGGCGGAGCCAGGCGCATCCGCAGAGCGGACGCGCCGACCGCGTAGAGCGAGACGCCCGACCAGGCGAAGGGCAGGAGGGCACCGGCCTCGGCCCGCTCGGCGGGGGCGCCGTGGCCGATGGCGTGCAGACCGGCGTCGAGCAGGGCCGGGTGCAACCCGAACCGGGCCGCGTCCCGACGACCGTCCTCCGGCAGGACGACCTCGGTGAACAGCTCCTCCCCGCGACGCCAGGCGGCCTTCAGCCCCTGGAACAGCGGCCCGTACGAGACTCCCTGCGCGGCCAGTTCCTCGTAGAGTCCACGGACGTCGACCGGCTCGGCGCCCGCCGGCGGCCATTCGGCCAGCCCGTCGAAGCCCTGGACGGCGGCCTCCGACCCGGCGCCCGTGGCGAGGACACCGGACCCGTGGCGGGTCCACGGCTCGTCGGCGAGCGCGTCCTGGCGGCGCGAGTAGACCGCGAAGGACCGCCGCGCGGCGGCGTCCGGCGCCTCGACCACGAGCTGGAGCTGTACGCCGCCCCGTTCGGGCAGCACGAGCGGCGCCTCCAGCGTCAGCTCCTCCAGCACCTCGCAACCGACCTGGTCGCCCGCCCGGATCGCCAGGTCGACGAAGGCGGTGCCGGGCAGCAGGGCGGAGCCGTGGATGGTGTGGTCGGCGAGCCAGGGGTGGGTGTCGAGCGACAGCCTGCCCGCCAGCAGCACGCCCTCGGAGTCGGCCAGCGCCACCGCCGCACCCAGCAGCGGGTGCCCGGCGTCGCCCAGACCGATCGACTCCGGATCCGTGGCCGCGAACACCGACGCGCTCGGCCAGAACCGCTGCCGCTGGAACGCGTACGTCGGCAGGTCCACCCGCCGCGCACCCGAACCCGCGAAGAACGCCTCCCAGTCGACCCCCACACCACGGACATGCGCCTGGGCCAGGGCACTGACCACGGTCTCGACCTCGGAGCGGCCGGAACGGAGCAGCGCGGCGAAGACGGCGTGCGGGGTGCCGGTCAGGCAGTCCTGGGCGAGGGCGGAGAGCACGCCGTCGGGTCCGAGTTCGAGGTACGTCGTCACGCCCGCGGCTTCCAGGGCGCGGACGGCGTCGAGGAAGCGGACGGTCTCGCGGACGTGCCGCACCCAGAACTCCGCCGAGGCCATCTCGTCGGTGACGAGGGCACCGGTCAGGCAGGACACGACCGGGATCCGGGGCGCGGCGAAGGACAGGCCCGCCACCACCTCGCGGAAGTCGTCCAGCATCCCGTCCATGAGCGGCGAATGGAACGCGTGGCTCACCGTCAGCCGCTTGGTCTTGCGACCCTGCGCCGCGAAGGCCCCGGCGATCGCGACCGCCGCGCCCTCGTCACCGGCGACCACCACCGATCGCGGGCCGTTGACCGCGGCGACGCCGACCCGGTCGTCCTCGCCCAGGAACGGCAGGACCTCGTCCTCCGACGCCTCCACCGCGACCATCGCCCCGCCCGCCGGGAGCGCCTGCATGAGCCGGCCGCGGGCCGCGACCAGCGCGCACGCGTCGTCCAGGGACAGCACCCCCGCCACGTGCGCGGCGGCGATCTCACCGATCGAGTGCCCGGACACGAAGTCCGGCCGCACACCCCAGCCCTCCACCAGCCGGAACAGCGCCACCTCGACGGCGAACAGCGCCGGCTGGGTGTACTCCGTCCGATCCAGCAGGGCAGCATCCGACCCGAACAGGACGTCCTTCAGCGGGCGTTCGAGGTGCGCGTCCATACGGGCGCACACGGCGTCCAGCGCATCCGCGAACGCGGGCTGGACGTCGTACAGCCCACGGCCCATGCCCAGCCGCTGACTGCCCTGCCCCGTGAACAGGAAGGCGGTGCGGCCGTCACCGGCCGTGCCCGTCGCCGTCCGGGAAGCGGTCTCGGGGGCGGCGAGTCGGGCCAGGGCGTCCCGCAGGTCCTCGCCGTTCTCGAGGGCCAGGACGGCGGCGGCGCGGTGGTCGAGGTGGGCGCGGCTCGTGGCGAGGGAGTAGGCCACGTCGGCCGCGTCCACGGCGTCGTTCCCGGCGGTGTCGAAGTGGGCGACCAGCGCTGCCGCCTGGGCCCGGAGGGCTTCGTCGGTCCGGCCGGAGAGGAGGTAGGGGATGTGGGGAAGGGCGCGGACGGATGTGGGTCGGTCCGCCGGGCGCGGCCCGGCGTCCACCGTCGGTTCGACGTCCGGGGCCTGCTCGATGATCGTGTGGGCGTTGGTGCCGCTGATGCCGAACGAGGAGACGCCGGCCCGGCGCGGACGTCCGGTCGCCGGCCACTCCCGGCCCTCGGTGAGCAGCTCCACGTCACCGGTCGACCAGTCGACGTGGGGGGTCGGGGCGTCCACGTGCAGGGTCTGCGGGAGCACCCCGTGCCGCATGGCCAGAACCATCTTGATGACGCCGGCGACGCCGGCGGCGGCCTGCGTGTGACCGATGTTCGACTTGACCGAACCCAGCAGCAGCGGCCGGTCTGCGGGCCGGTCCTGGCCGTACGTCGCCAGCAGCGCCTGCGCCTCGATCGGATCACCGAGCCGCGTACCCGTACCGTGCGCCTCCACCACATCCACATCGGCGGCCGACAGGCCGGCACTCGCCAGCGCGGCCCGGATCACCCGCTGCTGCGACGGACCGTTCGGAGCCGTCAGACCGTTGCTCGCACCATCCTGGTTGACGGCCGAACCACGCACCACCGCCAGCACCGGATGACCGTTGCGCCGGGCATCCGACAGCCGCTCCACCAGCAGCATGCCGACACCCTCACCCCAACCCGTACCGTCCGCACCCGCCGCGAACGCCTTGATCCGACCGTCCTCCGCCAGCCCCCGCTGACGGCTGAAGTCGATGAAGTTCTCGGGCGTCGACATGACGGTGACGCCGCCGGCCAGGGCGAGGTCGCACTCGCCGTTGCGCAGCGCCTGGGCCGCCCAGTGCAGCGCGACCAGCGACGACGAGCACGCCGTGTCGACGGTCACCGCCGGGCCTTCCAGCCCGAAGACGTACGAGACGCGGCCGGACATGACGCTGCCCGCGTTGCCGGTGCCGACGTGGCCTTCCAGGCCGCCGTCCTGCTCGCGCGTGATGAGGGAGAGGTAGTCCTGGCCGTTGGTGCCGACGAACACGCCGGCGCGGCTGCCGCGCAGGGTGGTCGGGTCGATCCCGGCCCGCTCGAAGGCCTCCCACGAGGTCTCCAGCAGCAGGCGCTGCTGCGGGTCCATGGCGAGGGCCTCGCGCGGCGCGATGCCGAAGAAGTCCGCGTCGAAGTCGGCCCCTCCGGTGACGAAGCCGCCCTCACGGGTGTACGAGGTCCCCGGCCGGTCGGGGTCGGGGCTGTAGAGGCGGTCGAGGTTCCAGCCGCGGTCGGCGGGGAACGCGGCGACCGCGTCCGTCCCGTCCGCGAGCAGTCGCCACAGTTCCTCCGGGGTCTGCACGCCGCCGGGGAAGCGGCAGCTCATCGCGACGATCGCGACGGGGTCGACGTCGACCGCCGTGGCGACGGGCAGCACGGTGCGGGAGGCGGGGAGGCTGCCGAGGAGCTCGTCGCGGAGGTGCTCGGCCAGGGCGGCGGAGGTCGGGTAGTCGTAGACGAGGGTGACGGGGAGGCGCAGCTCGGTGGCCGCGCCCAGGCGGTTGCGGAGCTCGACGGCCGTCAGTGAGTCGAAGCCGAGCTCCTTGAAGGCACGCTCCGCGCCGACCGCGTCGGCGCTGCCGTGGCCGAGGACGGCGGCGACGTGCGTTCGTACGAGGTCCAGCAGCTCCCGCTCCCGCTCGGCGGGCGCGAGAGCGGCGAGGCGTCCGGCGAGGGTCGCGGGGGCGTCCGCCTGCTCGGCGGTGCGGCCGGGTCGGGCCTCGGCCGACGTACGGGTGGTGCGCGCTTCGCCGAGCTCGTCGAACAGGGCGGTACGGCGTACCGCGGTGTGGCCGGCGAGGTACCGGTCCCACTCGACGTCGGCCACCGTCAGGACGGGGTCGGGGGCGCCGACGGCCTGGTGGAGTGCGCGGATGGCCGGCCCGGCCGGCATCGGGGGCACTCCGTCCCGGCGCATCCGGGCTTCGAGGGCGTCGTCGGCGGCCATGCCGCCCTCGGCCCACGGACCCCACGCCAGCGACGTCGCCGCCAGGCCGGCGGCCCGCCGCAGCTCCGCCAGCGCGTCCAAGTAGGCGTTCGCCGCGGCGTAGTTGGCCTGCCCGGCCGCACCGATGGTTCCGCTCATCGAGGAGAACAGCACGAACGCGGACAGCTCGATGCCCAGCTCGACGGTCAACTCGTGCAGATTGCGCGCCGAGTCGGCCTTCGCCCGCAGCACGCTCTCGAAACGCTCGGGAGTCAAGGCGTCGATCGTGCCGTCGTCGAGGACACCCGCGGTGTGGACGATCGCGGTGAGGGTCTCGGCCTCGGTGGCCAGCAGCTCGCGCAGGGCGTCCCGGTCGGCGGCGTCACACGCCACGACCGACACGTCGACACCCGACTCCGACAGTTCCGCGACCAACTCCGCAGCACCCGGAGCATCCGGGCCCCGGCGGCTGGTCAGCACCAGCCGCTCGGCCCCCGCACCCGCCAGCCACCGCGCCACACGACCACCCAGCGCACCCGTACCACCGGTCACCAGAACCGTCCCGGACGGCTCCCACGACGCGGAACCCTCCGCACGGGCAGCCCGGACGAGCCTGCGTCCGAACACACCCGACGACCGCACCGCGACCTGGTCCTCACCCGGCGCACCACCCGCCAGCACACCGACCAGCCGGCCCACCGCCCGCTCGTCCCACACCTCGGGAAGATCGACCAGACCACCCCACCGCTCCGGCACCTCCAACGCGGCCACACGACCCAGACCCCACGTCTGAGCCTGCACCGCAGACACCAACCGATCCGAACGACCCACCGACACCGCACCCCGGGTCACACACCACAACGGCGCCCCCACCCCGGCATCACCCAACGCCTGCACGAGAGCAGCCGTAGCGACCACACCAGCGGACCCGGACTCGTCCAGCGCGAGCAGAGACACCACGCCCGCGGCACCCCCGGCATCGCAGTCGGCCAGCAGACCCGCCAGTACGCCACGATCGAGACCATCCGCCCCGACCACGACCCGACGGACCTCCGCACCACGCCCGGCCAGCGCCGCGGCGACGGACTCCACGAGGGCGTCGTCGGCGAGGACCTCGGGAACGACGGCGAGCCACTCCCCTGCGGGCAGCTCCGGAGCCGCGACGGCCGTCAGCGGCTTCCACTGCACCCGGTAGCGCCAGGCGTCGGCCTGCGCCTGCTCCCGGTTCTGCCGGTGCCAGGCGGCCAGGGCGGGGACGAACTCGCCGAAGCTCGCGTCGCCGTCGACCTCCAGGTCGGCCAGCAGGGCCGCCAGATCTCCGCGCTCGACCGCGTCCCAGAACCGGGCGTCGACCGCGTCGGCGGACCGCACCGGTGCGTCACCGCCGCCCGTCAGGGCCGCATCGGGCCAGTACCGCTGCCGCTGGAAGGCGTACGTCGGCAGCTCGACGCGCTCCGCGCCCGTACCGGCGAACGCGGTGGACCAGTCCACCTCCACACCCCGCACGTACGCCCGGGCGACGGCCGCGTGAGCCGTCTCCACCTCCGGGCGGCCCGCGCGCAGCACCGGCACGAAGGCCACGTCGGCCCGGGCGTCCGTCAGACACTCCTGGGCCAGCGCCGACAGCACGCCGTCCGGCCCGATCTCGACGTACGTCGTCACGCCCGCGGCCCCCAGCGCGCGGACGCCGTCCAGGAAGCGCACACCCTCGCGGACGTGCCGCACCCAGAAGTCGGCGGAGCCCATCTCGTCGGTGACCACGGCACCGGTCAGGTTGGAGACCACCGGGATCTCCGGGGCCGCGAACGACAGCCCCTCCACCACCTGGCGGAAGTCGTCCAGCATCCCGTCCATGAGCGGCGAGTGGAAGGCGTGGCTGACCGTGAGCCGCTTGGTCTTGCGGCCCCGGGCCGCGAAGGCCTCGGCGATCGCGACCGCCGCGTTCTCGTCGCCCGCGACCACGACAGACCGCGGGCCGTTGACCGCCGCGAGGCTCACCCGGTCGGCCTCGGTCAGCAGGGGCAGGACCTCGTCCTCCGACGCCTCCACCGCGACCATCGCCCCACCCGCCGGGAGCGCCTGCATCAACCGACCGCGCGCAGCCACCAGCACGCACGCGTCGTCCAGCGACAGCACCCCGGCCACGTGCGCGGCGGCGATCTCGCCGATCGAGTGACCGGACACGAAGTCCGGCCGCACCCCGTACGACTCCAGCAGCCGGAACAGCGCCACCTCGACCGCGAAGAGCGCCGGCTGGGCGTACTCCGTCCGATCCAGCACGGCGGCTTCAGAGCCGAACAGAACATCCTTCAGAGGCAGTTCGAGGTGCGCATCCATACGTGCGCACACGGCATCGAGCGCATCCGCGAACGCGGGGTGGACGTCGTACAGCTCACGCCCCATGCCCAGCCGCTGACTGCCCTGCCCCGTGAACAGGAAGGCCAGCCCGCCCTCCGTGACGGTCCCCCGCACCAGGCCGGGCAGTTCCGCACCTGCGGCGAGGCCGCGCAGGCCGGCGAGGACCGCCTCGCGGTCCCCGGTGTCCGCGATCAACACCGCACGTGACTCGAACGCCGAGCGGCCGGCCGCGAGGGAGTACGCGGTGTCGGCGATGGCGACGTGCAGGTTCCGCGTCATCCACGCCACGAGCTGCTCGGCCTGGGCGCGGAGCCCCGCCGCGCCCTTGCCCGAGACGACGAACGGCACGACGGGCGCGGCGTCGGTGGCCCGGGTCTCGGGCGCGGTGCCGTCAGCGCTGTCGGCCGGCGCCTCCTCGATGATCGTGTGGGCGTTCGTACCGCTCAGGCCGAACGACGACACGCCCGCGCGGCGCGGACGGTCGCTCCGCGGCCACTCCACGGCCTCGGTCAGCAGCTCCACCTCGCCGGCGGACCAGTCGACGTGCGGGGTGGGCTCGTCCACGTGCAGGGTCCGCGGCAGCAGCCCGTGCTGCAGGGCGAGGACCATCTTGATGACGCCGGCGACGCCGGCGGCGGCCTGGGTGTGCCCGATGTTCGACTTCAGCGACCCCAGCAGGAGCGGCCGGCCCCCGACCCGCTCCTGGCCGTACGTGGCCAGCAGGGCCTGCGCCTCGATCGGGTCGCCGAGCCGCGTACCCGTACCGTGCGCCTCCACCGCGTCCACGTCGGCGGCACCGAGGCCCGCGCTCGCCAGCGCGGCACGGATCACGCGCTGCTGCGACGGACCGTTCGGAGCCGTCAGCCCGTTGCTCGCACCGTCCTGGTTGATCGCCGAACCACGCACCACCGCCAGCACGGGGTGACCGTTGCGGCGGGCGTCGGAGAGCCGCTCGACGAGCAGCATGCCGACGCCCTCGCCCCAGCCCGTACCGTCCGCACCCGCCGCGAACGCCTTGATCCGGCCGTCCTCCGCCAGCCCCCGCTGACGGCTGAAGTCGATGAACGCGTCGGGCGTGGACATCACGGTCACGCCGCCGGCCAGAGCCAGGGTGCACTCGCCCTGGCGCAAGGCCTGCACGGCCAGGTGGAGGGCGACCAGCGACGAGGAGCAGGCGGTGTCGACGGTGATCGCGGGGCCTTCGAGGCCGAAGACGTACGACAGGCGGCCGGAGACGACGCTCGCCGCGTTGCCCGTGCCGACGTGGCCCTCGAGGCCGTCGGCGTCCCCGGCGACGAGGGAGAGGTAGTCCTGGCCGTTGGTGCCGACGAACACGCCGGCGCGGCTGCCCTTGAGCACGGCCGGGTCGATGCCGGCGCGCTCGAACGCCTCCCAGGAGGTCTCCAGCAGCAGACGCTGCTGCGGGTCCATGGCGAGGGCCTCGCGGGGCGAGATCCCGAAGAAGTCCGCGTCGAAGTCGGCGGCGTCGTGGAGGAAGCCTCCCTCGCGCGTGTACGAGGTCCCGGGCCGGTCCGGGTCGGCGCTGTAGAGGCCGTCCAGGTCCCAGCCGCGGTCGACCGGGAACGGGGAGACCGCGTCCGCGCCCTGGGCGAGCAGACCCCAGAGGTCTTCCGGGCTCCGGACGCCGCCGGGGAAGCGGCAGCTCATCGCCACGACGGCGATCGGGTCCTCGTCGACGGCGACCGGCTCGGCGGTGGCCGCGGACCGCTCGCCGCCGGCCAGCTCCCCGCGCAGGTACGCGGCGAGGGCCGCCGAGGTCGGGTAGTCGTAGACGAGCGTGGCGGGCAGCCGCAGCGCGGTGGCCGCGCCGAGGCGGTTGCGCAGGTCGACGGCGGCCAGCGAGTCGAAGCCGAGTTCCTTGAAGGCGCGTTCGGCGCCCACGGCGTCGGCGCTGTCGTGGCCGAGGACGGCCGCGACGTGCGTACGGACGAGACCCAGCAGCTCACGCTCCTGCTCGGCCCGGGGCAGCTCGGCCAGCCTCGCGAAAGCGGCCCCCGCGACGTCGGCGCCCGTCACGACGGTCCCGTGGCCGGAGGCCACGGCCTCGACCGCCTTCGCGACGGTGACGAACTGGGCGACCGACGGGTTGGGGCGGACGGCTGCCACCACGGACGCGAAGCGGTCCCAGGCGATGTCGGCGACGGTCAGTGCGGTCTCGCCGGCGCCGACGGCCTGTGCCAGCGCGGCGACGGCGGCCTCGGGGGCCATGGGGGGCACGCCCTCGCGGCGCATCCGGGCGTCCATCGCCCCGTCGGCGGCCATGCCGCCCTCGGCCCACGGACCCCACGCCAGCGACGTCGCCGCCAGCCCGGCCGCCCGCCGCAGCTCCGCCAACGCGTCCAAGTAGGCGTTCGCCGCCGCGTAGTTGGCCTGCCCGGCCGCACCGATGGTTCCGCTCATCGAGGAGAACAGCACGAAGGCGGACAGCTCGATGCCCAGCTCGACCGTCAGCTCATGCAGGTTGCGCGCCGAGTCGGCCTTCGCCCGCAGCACGCTCTCGAAACGCTCGGGCGTCAAGGAGTCCAGAACACCGTCGTCCAGAACACCGGCGGTGTGCACCACCGCCGTCAGGCCCTCCACCTCGGCGGACAGCAGCTCCCGCAGAGCCTCCCGGTCAGCGGCGTCACACGCCACGACCGACACCTCGACACCCGACTCCGACAGCTCCGCGACCAACTCCGCAGCACCCGGAGCATCGGCGCCCCGGCGGCTGGTCAGCACCAGCCGCTCGGCCCCCGCACCCGCCAGCCACCGGGCCACACGGCCACCCAGCGCACCCGTACCACCGGTCACCAGGACCGTCCCTGACGGCTCCCACGACCGATCGCCCGTTCCGGAAGCGGCCCGGACGAGCCTGCGTCCGAACACACCCGACGACCGCACCGCGACCTGGTCCTCACCCGGCGCACCACCCGCCAGCACACCGACCAGCCGGCCCACCACCCGCTCGTCCCACACCTCGGGAAGATCGACCAGACCACCCCACCGCTCCGGCACCTCCAACGCGGCCACACGACCCAAGCCCCACGTCTGAGCCTGCACCGCAGACACCAACCGATCCGAACGACCCACCGACACCGCACCCCGGGTCACACACCACAACGGCGCCCCCACCCCGGCATCACCCAACGCCTGCACCAGGCCCGCCGTGGCCACCACACCCGCAGACCCGTCCAGGGCCAGAAGCGACACCACACCGGCGACACCGGCGACGCCCGCGGCGTCCTCGCCGGCCAGCAGACCCGCCAGCACGGCACGGTCGGCACCATCCGCCCCGACCACGACCCGACGGACCTCCGCACCACGCCCGGCCAGCGCCGCGACCACCGGCGCGTCGTCCACACCGGGGGCCCCGGGGGTCACCACGACCCATGCACCCGACAGCCGTGCGCCGCCGGCCGCGGCGTCCGCCAGGGGCTTCCAGGACGTCCGGTAGCGCCACCCGTCCACCTCGGAGCGGGTGCGTACCCGGCGCCGCCAGGCCGACAGGGCCGGGACGACCTCGATCAGGGGCTGTTCGCCGTCCGCGTCGAGTTCGAGCGCGGCGGCGAGGGCGGCCACGTCCTGCTGCTCGACCGCCTCCCAGAACGCGGTGTCGGCCGGACCGGTGCCGGGTCCGGAGACCCCGGCCGGCCCGGCGGCCGGGGTGTGGGCGTCCATCCAGTAGCGCTGCCGCTGGAAGGCGTACGTCGGCAGCTCGACGCGGCCCGCGCCCGTACCGGCGAAGAACGCGGGCCAGTCGACGTCCGCGCCCCGTGCGAACACGCGGGCGACGGCGTCGAGGAGGGTGCGGGCCTCGGGACGGCCGGAGCGCAGCGCGGCGGCGAGGACGGGGGGCGCGGGGGCCGGCGCGTCGGTGGGCAGGCAGTCCTGGGCCATGGCCGTCAGGACGGGGTCGGGGCCCAGCTCCAGGAAGGCGTCGACGCCCCGGGCCCGCAGGGTGCGGACGCCGTCCAGGAAGCGGACCGGCTCGCGCACGTGCCGCACCCAGTGCTCGGGGTCGGCCAGTTCGGCGGCGGTGGCGGCGGTCCCGGTGAGGAGGGAGACGACCGGGAGGGTGGGGGTGCCGTAGTCCAGTACCTGCGCCACGCGGCGGAATTCGTCGAGCATGCCGTCCATGTGCGGCGAGTGGAACGCGTGGCTCACGGTCAGCCGCTTGGTCTTCCGGCCCCGGGCCTCGAAGGCTTCGGCGACGGCGGTGGCGGCGTCCTGGTCGCCCGCGATCACGACCGACCGCGGGCCGTTGACCGCGGCGACGGTCACGCGCTCGTCGAGGAGCGGCAGGAGTTCGTCCTCCGAGGCCGCCACCGCGATCATGGCTCCGCCCGTCGGCAGGGCCTGCATCAACCGGCCGCGGGCCGCGACCAGCATGCACGCGTCCTCCAGGGAGAACACGCCCGCCACGTGAGCGGCGGCGATCTCGCCCACGGAGTGCCCGGCCAGGAAGGCGGGGCGCACGCCCCACGACTCGACGAGCCGGAACAGCGCCACCTCCAGCGCGAACAGCGCGGGCTGGGTGTAGGCGGTCTGGTGCAGGAGGGCGGCACCGGGGCTGCCCTCCTCGGCGAACAGGACGTCCAGGAGGGGGTGTTCGAGTTGCTCGTCCAGGTACCAGCAAGCGTCGTCGAGCGCGTCGGCGAAGACCGGGTGCGTCGCGTACAGTTCGCGGCCCATGGCGAGGCGCTGGCTGCCCTGGCCGGTGAAGAGCACGGCGGTGCGCCCCGCGGCGGGCTCCTCCCGGACGACGGTCGCGGGCCCGCACACGCCGGCCGAGGCAGTGGCGGAGGCAGATGCAGAGGCAGTGGTGGCGGTGCCGTCGGCCAGGGCGTGCAGGCCGTGCCGGAGCGCGGTGCGGTCGCCGCCGAGGACCACGGCCCGGTGTTCGAACCGGCCGCGGGTGGCGACGAGGGAGTGGCCGATGTCGAGGGAGGTGGCCCCGGGGTGGGCGTCGACCCAGTCGGCCAGACGGCGCGCGGTGGCGCGCAGGGCCTCGGGCGTCTTGGCGGACAGGACCCAGGGCAGGACCGCGGGTGCCGGCGTCGCCTCGGGACCGGCCCCGGGACCTGCATCGGGTTCGGTCCCGGGCTCTCCGTCGGGCGCCTCGCCCACGGCCGCTTCCCCTACCGCCGCGGCCCCGACGCCCGCGTTCCCGACGCCCGCTTCCGCGGCCGCCGGCTCGCCGGTGGACGGGGCCTCGACCGGCGCCTCCGCGGCCGGCGGTTCCTCGATGATCGCGTGGGCGTTGGTGCCGCTCATGCCGAACGAGGAGACGCCCGCGCGGCGCGGGGTTCCGGAGGCCGGCCACTCGACGGGGTCGGTGAGCAGCGAGACGGCGCCGGCCGTCCAGTCGACGTGCGGGGTCGGGGCGTCGACGTGCAGGGTCCGGGGCAGCACGCCGTGCCGCATCGCCATGACCATCTTGATGACGCCGGCCACGCCCGCGGCGGCCTGGGTGTGGCCGATGTTGGACTTCAGCGAGCCGAGCAGGAGGGGGCGGTCCGCGGGGCGGTCCTGGCCGTAGGTGGCGAGCAGGGCCTGGGCTTCGATGGGGTCGCCGAGCCGGGTGCCGGTGCCGTGGGCCTCGACGGCGTCCACGTCGCCGGACGACAGGCCGGCGTTGGCCAGGGCCTGCCGGATGACGCGCTGCTGGGCGGCGCCGCTGGGGGCGGTCAGGCCGTTGCTGGCGCCGTCCTGGTTGAGGGCGGTGCCGCGGACGATCGCCAGCACCTGGTGGCCCTTGGCGCGGGCGTCGGAGAGCCGCTCCACCAGCAGCATGCCGGCGCCCTCGCCCCAGGCGGTGCCGTCCGCGGCGGCGGCGAAGGGCTTGCAGCGGCCGTCGGGGGCGAGACCCCGCTGGCGGCTGAAGGAGACGAAGGAGCCGGGGCTCGCCATGATCGCGACGCCGCCGGCGAGGGCGAGGGAGCACTCGCCGGCGTGCAGGGCCTGGACGGCGAGGTGCAGGGCGGCCAGGGAGGAGGAGCAGGCGGTGTCAACGGTGACCGTGGGGCCCTCGAAGCCGAAGGTGTAGGCGATGCGGCCGGAGGCGACGCTGGCGGCGTTGCCGGTGACGAGGTAGCCCTCGTACCCGTCGGCGGCGTCCTGGAGACGGGGGCCGTATTCCTGCGTTTCCGCGCCGACGAACACGCCGACCTGTTCGCCGCGGAGCGCGGCGGGGTCGACCCCGGCCCGGTCGAACGCCTCCCAGGAGGTTTCCAGGAGCAGTCGCTGCTGCGGGTCCATGGCCGTGGCCTCGCGCGGGGAAATTCCGAAGAACGCGGCGTCGAATTGGTCGGCGTCGTGGAGGAATCCGCCTTCGCGCGTGTAGCTGGTGCCGGCGCGGTCGGGGTCCGGGTCGTAGAGCCCGTCGAGGTTCCAGCCGCGTCCGGTGGGGAATTCGGAAATGGCGTCGGTGCCGGCGGCGACGAGGTCCCAGAGGGATTCGGGGGAATGCACGCCGCCCGGGAAGCGGCAGCCGATGCCGACGATGGCGATGGGTTCGTCGCTGCTGACGGCGGCGGTGACGGGGGCCTCGGCGGGAGCGGCGCCGCCCCGGAGCAGGGCGCGGACGCGCTCGGCGAGACGGGCCGGGGTGGGGTGGTCGAAGGCCAGCGTGACGGGCAGGCGCAGGCCGGTGGCCGCGACGAGCCGGGCGTGCAGGTCGACGGCCGCCAGGGAGTCGAACCCCAGGTCGATGAAGGAGCGGTGCGGGTCGAGGACGTCGGGGGCGGCGTCGCGCAGGGAGGCGGTCACCAGGGCCGAGACGCGGTCGAGCAGCAGGGTGTGCTGCTCGCCGTCGGTCAGTCCGGTGAGGAGGGCGCGCCAGCCCTCCGGGGTGGCGTCGCCACGGAGGTCCCGGTTTCCGCCGGCCTGGGAGGCGCCGTCGGTTTCGGCTGCGAAATCCGGGGACTCGTTCAACATCGCGCGCTCCATCAATCCGTGCAGAGAAAACCGGGGATCGGTCATGACCCTGGCACGGAGATGTCGCGACAGAAACCCCTATCGGTCCCCTAGCGGCCCCTAGTGTGATTCCTGGTTCAACCCCTGTACGGCGACCGGAAATCGTCCGGGAGGAAAGCGGTCGGAGCGCCGTCTCGGCGCACGTCGTGACGCGGTGGACCTATGCGGGTGCGACCGCATAATAATGCCGCCGGTATTCGGAATTGACAAGCACGGTGAATGAATGTGCGTGCGCCCGCGAAAGGCACCGCAGGGGTCGGGCGGCCGTGCCCCGGCCGTTCCCGGGACGCGCCCGTCCACCGGACGGGCGCGGACGGCCGCGCGCGTGCGGTCCCCGCTCGGGTCCCCTCCCCTACGGGCCCCTACAGCGGGACGCGCTCGCGGTGGTCGGGGACCGCGGCCGGGCGGCGGGAGGGGCGGCAGGGGACGGTCGACGGGACCGCCCGTCCCTCGCTCCCCTCCCTCCCCTCCCCTCCCGTCCCGCCGCCCGGGGGTGGGACGGCCCGGCGGGTCCGGCCCGGCGGGTCCGGCCCGGCGGGTCCGGCCCGCCGGTACCCGGTGGTCCGGACTACCGGGTACCGGCCGTGCCGCGCGGGCGGTGTTCGAGGAACGGGGCGAGGAGGTCCGGGACGGCTTCTTCGGCGAGGGCCAGTCCGTCGGACACGGCCACGTCGCGCACCTTGTAGACGCCGGTCCCGGCTGCGGTGGCGGCGCCCAGCGTGAGCAGGCCGGCCCGGCGCTGGAAGGGCGAGCGGGTGATGGACCAGCCGATGATGCCGTCGCGCCGGACGGCCGCGGTGCGGCGGGTGAAGGTGCCGGACCGGGTGACGAGGTAGCGGCCGTGCACGGCGTGCCCGAGGCTGCGGTAGGCGTCGAACGCCAGGGCCGTGCCGGCGGCGAGCAGCACCAGCCCTGTGATCCAACCGGTGTGCACCAGCACGGGGGTGAGCCACAGGCCGGGGCCGGCGAGCAGCGCCGCGGCGAGCGCGGACCAGAGGAGGGCACGGTTGATCCGGCGGCGCAGCGCCGCCCGGGGGTGCGGGACGAGCTGCGCCGCGGTGGTGGGGGCGACGGTCTCGCCGAGGACGTCGGCGGCGACGCGGCGGGCCAGGGCCAGCGGGACGGGCGGGGTGAGCCGGCTGCGGCTGCTGTTCTCGTCCTCGTCGCCGAGGCCGCTGGCGACGGCCTTCACCCGGGCGCCCCCGGCCCAGCGCAGCAGCATCGGCTCGGCCACCTCGGTGCCGCGTAGGCGCTGTTCCTCGACGCTGACCGAGCGGGTGATCAGCAGGCCGCGGCGGACCCGCAGCAGGCCGGGCTCCTCGCGGTCCAGGCGGTAGCCGCCCCAGCCCTCGATGAAGGTGGCGGTCGAGCCGGCGACCCCGACGGCGACGATGACCAGGGCGGTCACGAGGAGGCCGTACCAGAGGGGCACGGAGCCGAAGCGTTCCTCGAGGTCCTTGACGATGCCGAGTTCCAGGGGGTCGATCTTCATCTCGTGCAGGGTGCGGTAGACGCTGCCGACGGCGATGAAGACGCCGCCGACGCCCCACAGGGTCAGGGGGGCGTACCGAAGCCAGGCCCAGTCGAGTGCGGCGATCGTGGGGTCGGCGCCCGCCTCGGGGTGGTGCGCGTCCTGGGCGGCCCGGCGGAGTTCGGTCAGCCGCCGGCGCAGTTCGGTCGCGTCGGCGAGGCTCAGGCCGTCCAGGGACAGCCCGCCGTCGGCGGAGCCCTGGTCGCCGGTGGCGACCTTCAGGGAGGTCAGGCCGAAGATCCGGTGCAGGGGGTTGGCGGTGAGGTCGACACTGCGGATGCGGTCGGCGGGAACGGACCGCTCGCTGCGGAAGAACCGGCCCTTGTGGACCTCGACGCGGTCGGCCGTGACCCGGTAGCGGGTGGTGGCGAGCCGCATCAGACTGATGCCGGCGATGACCAGGGCGGTGATCAGCAGCGTGCCGAGCGTGATCAGGACCTGGAGGTCGACCCGGCCGTCGTTGAGGAGGAGGGCCGCGGCGAAGGTGGCGAGCGGCGTTCCGACCACGCTCAGGTTGACCAGGAGGAGGCGGGGGTTGAGCCGTCCCCACTCCTCGTCCGGCGTACCGGCCCGGGCGGGCGCGGCGGCGTCCGACATCATGTGGCGTCTCCCGGCACGGCCTGGGTGGACCTGGTGAGCTGCTCGACGAGTTCGGCGGCCATGGCGTGCTCGAGCCCCTTGATCTTCACGGCGCCGGCCGAGGAGGCGCTCGTGACCGTGATCCCGGAAAGTCCGAACATCTGCTGGAGCGGGCCGCGCAGGAGGTCGACGGTCTGGATGCGGGAGAGCGGGACGACCCGCCACCGCTGCCAGAGCCAGCCCGAGGCGGCGTAGACGGCCTCCTCCGTGGTCTCCCAGCGGTGCACGCGGTAGCGCCAGAGGGGCATCGCGCCCATGTACAGCAGTCCCGGGACCAGGGTGGCGAGGAACAGCCAGACGAAGACGAACCGGGCCGGGGGGATGGACAGGTAGAGGATGCCGAAGACGAGCGGCAGCGGGAGGGCGAACAGCGAAGACTGGAGGGTCCACCAGCCGATCGCACGCCTGTCGACCCGGTTGCGAGGCGGACGGAGCCTCAGTTCTGTGTTGTGTACCACTGCTTCACCCTAGTTCCTTGATGATCTTGGACCGACGCCGGTCGGACGCGCCCCGCGTCATGGCCGGCCCGCCGTGCGCACCGCGTGCCAGCGGGACAGCAGGACGGCCGTCCGGGCCGCCACCGCCGACAGCGACATGACGGCGAGCGCGCTCACGAGCACGTCCCTGCCGCTGAGTTGGTGGTCGGTGGTGAACCGGTCGATGCCGGCCGCGTACCAGTGCTCGCTGCCGTACGCGAAGAGGGCCTGCACGGTGACGAGGAGGGTCCAGACCGCCGCGTGCGCGGGACCGCCGAGGCTGCGGGCCTCCCCCGAGCCGCCCCGGTGGGCGGGGAGCAGCGAGCCCGCGACGAGCCCGCAGATGGCGCCCACGCCGATGCCGGCGAGGTGCAGCGACGGGTCGTTCCCCGCCGTCGGGAAAGAGTCTACGCACGCCGTGGCGGCGCCGACCGCCACCAGCATGGGGGCGGCGACCCTCACGGCGGTGATGCGGCGGTTGCCGGAGTCCGTCGCGAGGACGGCCATCAGGATCGATCCGCCGGTGATGAGTGCCGCCGTGAACTGCCCCACGTCCCCGCCCCGCCCTTCCCGTGTCCTCCCGGTGCTCCCGGGCCCCTGCGCGGCTCTCCCTCCGCCTGCTCCAACGTAGGTCCGCGGTCGGCGCGCCGGTGCCGACCGATCGGTGGGACCGGCTGTCCACCGATCGACGGACACCGGCGGGGCTCGTGGTAGGACTGGTGGCGTGTACATAGAAACGGACGAGGAGATGGAGGACCCGCGCACGGCCGCGTACCACGGCCCCGACTCGGGGCGGCGCTGGTTCGGCCTGTGGGACGGCTACTTCGCCATCTCCTACCTCGTCACCGTCGCCCTGCTGTTCGCCTCCGACGAGAACCAGACCCACCGGGCGTTCGCCATCGGCGCGCTGACGCTGATCGTTCCCTGGTACGCCGGGGTCGGCCGCAGACCGATGGTCCTGGCGACGAAGGGCCGGCGGAACGCGGTCTTCTCGGCCGGCCTGTTCCTGCTCTTCACCACGTCCAGCACGCTCGACCTCGCGGGTTCCTTCGCGCTGTTCGCAGTGGTCCCGATGCTGATGATGAGCCTGCCGATGCCGTCCGCGATCGTCCTGGTCGTCGTGGCCAACCTGTGGCCGGTGACGGTGGTGTGGCTGCGCGGGGGCGAGTTCGACCCGCACATCCTCTCGGTGCTGCCGATCTCGCTGCTGGGCATCGCGCTGTCGGTGCTGCTCGGCCTGTGGATCACCCGGGTGGTGCGGCAGAGCGCCGACCGGGCCGAGCTGATCGCGGAGTTGCGGCGCAGCAGGGAGCGCGAGGCCCTGCTCTCCCACCGGGCAGGTGTGTCCGCCGAGCGGGAGCGGCTGGCCCGGGAGATCCACGACACCCTCGCGCAGAGCCTGACCAGCATCATCAGCCTGGTCCAGGCCGCCGAGTCGGAGGTGGAGGACAACCCCGAACGGGCCAGGACCCGGCTCGGGTTGGCCGGCCGGGTCGCGAAGGACGGCCTCGCGGAGGCCCGCGGCTTCGTCTCCGCGCTGACCCCGCCGGCGCTCCGGGAGAGCTCGCTGGTGCAGGCCGTACGCCGGCAGGCGGACCTGCTGCGGGAGGAGACCGGGCTGACCGTGCGGTGCACGGCCCGGGGCGAGGAGCAGCCCCTTCCGATGGCGGTGAACGTGGTGCTGCTGCGGACGGCGCAGGAGGCGTTCGCCAACGTGCGCAAGCACGCCCGGGACGCCCGTAGGGTGGAGGTGCTGGTGGCGTACGTGCCGGACGCGGTACGGCTCGTGGTCCGCGACGACGGCGCGGGCTTCGACACGGACGGCGAGTGGGACGGTTTCGGGTTGCGCGGGATGCGGGCCCGGGTGGAGGAGATCGGCGGGATGGCTCAGGTCAGCAGCGGCTCGGGAGAGGGCACGCTCATCGAGGTGACGGTGCCGTGCGGCACCGGGGCGCAGGAGCGGGTCGATGGCTGAGCACGCGCCGGTGCGGGTACTGCTCGCCGACGACCACCCGGTGGTCCGCGAGGGCCTGTCCGCCATGCTGGACCTGGACGGGGGCATCGAGGTCGTGGGGCAGGCCGGTTCGGGCGAGGAGGCCGTGCTCCAGGCCACCCGGTTGGAGCCGGACATCGTCCTCCTGGACCTGCGCATGGGTGCGATGGACGGGGTGGCCGCGACCGGGCACATCCTGCGGGCGCTGCCGCGGACGAAGGTGGTCATCGTCACCACGTACGAGGACGACGCCGACATCCTGCGCGCGGTGGAGGCGGGCGCCGCGGGGTACCTGCTCAAGGGCAGTTCGCGGGAGGAGCTGGTGCACGCGGTGAAGGCGGCGGCGCGGGGTGAGACGGTGCTGACTCCGTCCCTGGCGCCGAAGCTGTTCCGGGCCCGGGTGGTGGAGCCGCCGGTGCTGTCGGATCGGGAGCGGGAGGTGCTCCAACTGGTCCGGCAGGGCCTGACCAACGCGGACATCGGACGCCGGCTGTTCATCAGCGAGGCGACGGTGAAGACGCACCTGCTGCGGTCGTTCAAGAAGCTAGCGGTATCGGACCGGACCGCCGCGGTCATGGCGGCCCTGGACCGCGGCCTGCTGTCCTGATCCGGACCGCGGACCGGCGGACGGACGGGCAGGGGGGCTGGGGGCGTACGGGCGGGGGGGGGCACGGCGTGCGGGGCGGGGGACCCGGTACGCCGCCCCCCGCCCGGGCCGCCGCTCCCCCGCGCCCCCACCCCACACCGCACCCGCTAGGCGATGCCGGGCAGGCTCAGGTCCCACAGCCGGGCGGGCAGGTCCCGGCGCCTCTTCACCTGGAGCTTGCGGTAGATCCGGGTCAGGTGCTGCTCGACCGTCGAGACGGTGACGTACAGCTTGGTGGCGATCTCCCGGTTGGTGTGGCCGCGTGCCGCGAGCAGCGCGACCCGGGCCTCCGCCTCGGACAGCACCTCGGCCTCACGGGGCGATTCCGCCTCGCGTCCGGCGACCGCCACGGACTCGCCGTCGCCCTGGCCGGGGGTGAACTCCTGGCACAGCGGCTGCGCCCCGCAGGACTTGGCGACGTGCCAGGCCTTGCGTACGAGCATCCGGGCCCGGTTGAAGTCGCCCGCGGCGCGGTAGGCGCTGCCCAGCTCCCCCAGCGTCCGGGCCAGTTGCAGGCGGTCGTCGCCCTGCTCGAGGATCTCCACGGCCTCGGTGAGCCGCTTCAGCCGGTACGCGAGGTCACCGCTGGTGCGGGCCAGCGCGTACAGCAGGGACCCGCGCGGCCTGCTGCCGGCCGGTCCGGCCTCGCGCAGCCGCTGCTGCTCGACGTACTCCCGGGCCCGCGGCACGTTGCCCAGGGCCAGCCAGGCCTCGGCGGCGTCCAGCCGCCACGGCGCCAGTTCCACGCCGTCCATGCCCCACGCCTGCATCAGCTCACCGCAGGTGAGGAAGTCGCGCAGCGCGGCGTGGTGGCGACCGGTGGCGAGGTGGGCCCGGCCGCGGGCCTGGAGGTAGTGCAGTCCGATGTGCGTCTCCAGCATGGTCTCGGGGACCGGCTGCTCGAGCAGGCTCATCGCCTCGTCGAGGTTGCCCATCCGGGTCTCGGCCTCGATGAGCACGGCCAGCGGCAGGGCGATGCCCACACCCCAGCACGGCACCGATATGAGCGACATGGCCCTGCGGGCCTGGGCGGCCGCGCCCGGCAGGTCGCCCTGCCGGAGGGCGGCCTCGGCCCGTACGGCGCCGAGGACCGCCTGCCAGGTCGGCGCGCTGCGGGTGGCGCACTCGCCGAGCAGCCGGTCGGTCCAGGCGAGGGCGAGGTCGATGCGGCCGGCGTAGACGAGTGCGAGGACGGCCAGGACGAGGGGCGTGAGGGTCCGGTCGCTCAGGTGGTAGCGCTGCAGCACCCGGGTGGCCTCGACGACGGCCGCCTCGCCCTGGCCGCCGCACATCGCGGTGCGCAGCGCCTGGCCGGCGGGCACGTGCGCGTCGTCCGGCATGTCGTAGGGGGCGGGAGCCGTGCCGGGGGCGGAAGTGCCCGCCGGCGGGTGCGGGGCTCCGCCGCGCAGGGGGTCGGGGTGACCGGGGTCGGCGAAGACGGCCGCGACCGGGGGGCTCACCACGGACAGCCAGCTCTGCGCGGCGGCGAGGGTGCCGGTGGCGTAGGCGAACGGCACGTCCGCCTCCCGCGCCTCGCGGGCGGCGGCCTGCAGGCCGCGCACGGCCTCGGCCGCCTGCCGCGCCTCTCCCATCCAGGCCAGGCAGGTCACGGCGTGGAGGAGGTCGCGGTCGGTGAGCCGGCCGGCGCAGAACTCGCGGGACAGCTGGCGCAGATGGCTCTCGGCGGCGACCGGGCTGCTGCGCCAGACGATGCTGACGAGGCGGGACTTGAGGGCGGTGCGGCGGGGGCCGTCGGGGCAGGAGTCCACGGCCAGTTCACCGCAGCGCAGGGCGAGTCCGGGGTCGTCGTCGACGAGGGCGTACTCGGCGGCGTCCTGCAGGACCGGGATGGCCCAGTCCTCCGCCGGGGTACGGGCGGCGAGCAGGTGCCGGGCCACGTGGAGCGCGGCCGCCCCCTCCTGGTGCAGCAGGCCGGCAGCGCGCCGGTGGAGGGCGGAGAGTTCGCCGGGCGGGGTGGCGGCCAGGATGGCGTCGCGGGTGGCGGTGTGGCGGAAGGCGCCGTCGCGCAGCATCCCGCACCGGTTGAGGTCCTGGACGGCCAGTTCGACGGTCTTGGCGTGCGTGCCGCTGACCCGACTGAGCAGGGTCGGCGCGCCGGCGTCGCCGAGGACGGCGATGCCCCGTGCGACGGCGACCGTCTCGGGGTCGCCGCGGTGGAGGCAGTCCAGTACGGCGCGTTCGAAGGTCTCGGCGGGTGCCAGCGGCTGGAACGGCTCGCTGTCGCCGAGGGCGGTCACACCGTCTTCCAGCAGGGCCTTGACCAGCAGGGGGTTGCCGCCGGTGGCGTCCTGGCAGTCGGCGGCCAGTCGCTGGGCGGCGGCGGTGGAGAGGCGTTCGGCCAGGACGCGGCCGGTGCCGTCGGCGCTGAGCAGGGGCAGCCTGATGCTGGTGCAGTTGGGCTGACGCTGCAGTTCGGCGTGGAAGGCGAGTTGGGCGGGCAGCAGGCGCACCGCCTCGGTGAGCACGATGAGGACGCCGGCCTGGCGTACCCGGCGGGCCAGGCAGAGCAGGAAGGCGCGGGAGAGCTCGTCGCCGTGGTGGACGTCGTCGACCGCGATGACGACGGTGCGGTCGCGGGCGAGGCGCAGCAGCGAGGCGCAGACGTGCGGGAGGACCTGCATGCCCGCTTCGACGCCGGCCGCGGCGTCCCCGTGCGCCACCGCGCCGCGGGGGTACGGGACGGCCGGGTATCCGGCGCCGTACCCGGTGGCGGGGTGTCCGAGGTCCGGGTGCACGGCGGCGGGGCGGGCGGGACCCCCGGGGGCGGGGAGGGAGGGGGTGCTGACGGCGTCGAGCAGTGCGGTGGCCTCGGCGTGCACCACGGGGTCCAGCGGTGCGGCGCTGTCCAGGATGCGGCGCAGGATGCCGAAGGGGAGCCACCGTTCGGCGCGGGACCCGGCGGCTTCCAGGACCAGCGCCCCTTCGGACAGGGCGTGTTCGGTGAAGCGTTCCAACAGGGTGGTCTTGCCGCCGGCGACTGGACCGCTGACGACGGCGACGCGTCCGCGGCCCCGGCGGGCGCTGCCGAGCAGGTCGGCCAGCGTGTCCCACTCCTTCTCACGCTCGACCGGTGCTGCCACTGCGGCGCTTCCTTTCCCCCGGCTACCTGAGATTGCCCTGAACTGCACTGCTCGTGCCTCCTCGTGCTCCGCCGGGCGGGCGGGGTGGTTCTCTGGGGCGGTCCGGGCGGGATCGGCCTCTCGTTGCGGGGAGGCGGCCGGGCCGGCGTCGGAGTCCCTGCTGTCGGTTCGCCGCCGGGCCCGCCGTCGGTCAGGCGGCGGGCCCGGCGCGCGGCTCAGCCCTGGTGGGCGGTGGCCACGAGCCTTTCGGAAATGATCTTCAAGACGTGCGCCTGTTGCTGGGCAAGGAAGAAATGGCCACCCGGAAAACGGTGGATGTCGAACCCGCCCGTGGTGTGCGCTTCCCAGGCTTGTGCCTCTTCCCGGCTGGTGCGCGGGTCGGACTCCCCGGTGAGTACGGTGATGTCGGCATTCACCGTGTCGTCGGGCGCCGCCCGGTAATTCTCGATGGCGGTGTAGTCGCTCCGGATGGCGGGCAGCACCATGCGGAGGATCTCCTCGTCGCCGAGAATCGCGGCGTCGGTTCCGCTGAGCTCGCGCATTTCGGCCACGATGCCGTCGTCATCGCGCAGGTGGACGCTTTCGGGGCGGAAACTCGACGGTGAACGGCGGCCGGATGCGAAGACGCGGACGGGCGCGATGCCGTGGTCGCGTTCCAGTCGGCGGGTCACCTCGAAGGCGAGGACGGCACCCATGCTGTGGCCGAAGAGGGCCGTCGGCCGGTCCAGCCAGGGCAGGAGTGCGCTGGTCAGGGCGTCGGCGTAGGCGTGGATGTCGGTGAACCCGGGCTCGTGGCGGCGGTCCTGGCGTCCCGGGTACTGCACGGAGAGGACGTCCACCGCCGGGGCCAGGGCCCGGGACACGGGGAAGTAGAAGGAGGCGGATCCGCCGGCGTGCGGCAGGCAGACCAGTCGGATCGGGCTTTCGTCCGCGGCGTGATAGCGGCGGATCCAGCCATCGGCATTCTGCTTGGCGATCAAGGGGATGAAAACTCCGGCTTCCGGTCCGGACGCAGCGGGCGAGTTCGGTTATCCGGACCCGTTCGCCGCCTCCGCACGCACGTTCCATTGCCTTATGTCTAGCAGAACGATCAGGCGGCTCGTACCCCTACCTTGAACCCCTAGAGAAGCCCTCGACGCCCCTTGACGACCGAAAAACGTCAACGGTGGCCGGAAAGCACCGAGCGCGAAATGCCACGGTCCCCGTCGCGGGCACGACACCCCCGCACGACGGGTTCTCGAGCCGCCCGAGCCCCTAGCGGTCGCGGGTGACGCTCCAGGCCGGCATGTGCTCGAAGAACGCCACCGCGTCCGGCCGCCAGCGTTCCCGCCACGTGGCCGCCCGGGCCGCGGCCTCGCGGGCATGACGGTCGGCGTCGGCCCGAAGCTGCCGGTCGATGCCGTGCGTGCGCGCGATGTGGCGGATGCGGTCGAGGGTGTCGTCGTCGCACCCCGGATCGCCCAGGGATGCGTTCAGCAGCTGCTGCCCGGTCCCGTCACAGGCCGCCAGCAGAGCACGGACGGCGTAGCTGCGGCGACCGGAACGGATGTCAGAGCCGGCCGGTTTGCCGAGGACCTGCGGATCGCCGAACAGGTCGAGCCAGTCGTCGTGGATCTGGTTGGCGATCCCCAGTGCGCTGGCGTAGGCGCGCAGTTCGCCGTCGTGCGGGGCGATCTCGGTACCGGCGGCGAGCAGGCCCAGGCGCAGCGGGGCGAGCACGGAGTAGCGGGTGGACTTGTACTCGGTCACCTCATGCAGGAGCTCGATGTCCGGAGCGGCGTGGAAGTCGCGCTCCAGATCGATCATCTGCCCGGCGATCGTGACGGCCCCGGTGTCGGCGTGGACGGCGGCCATGGCCAGCACGCGGTCGGCGGGCAGACCGCTGGTGAGCAGGACGCGCGTGGACAGGAAGGCCGCGAGGTCGCCGGCGAGGAGGGCGAGGGCCAGGGCGGTGCCGGGCCGGTCCGGAAACTCGTGGCGGTAGGCGTAGTAGGTGGAGGGGCCACCGCGGCGTACGGGCGCGTCGTCGATGATGTCGTCGTGGATCAGCCCGTGGGTCTGCAGCAGTTCGATGCTGATGGCCGCTTCGTCCAGCCCCGGTATGTCCTCGTCGGTCACCAGCGCGGCCGCCTCGTGCAGGAGGACCACGCGCAGCCGCTTGCCGCCGCGCAGCGACATGTCGCGCACCAGGTCGAGGGCACGGGCGGGGAACGCGCCGTGCGCCGGGGTCTCGAGCGTCCCGCCCGCGGGGTCGGTCAGGGAGTCGAAGTACGCCGCGAAGCGGGCTTCGAACCGGCGCCGGTGGCCGGACGCGCGCTGCAGGGCAGCGGAGAGGTCTTCGTTCACCCGCCCAGGCTCGCACTGATCGCGCGGCCCGCACGAATCGCCCGTCCCCGGGCACCGGTCGCGCCTCGCCCGGCGACACCGGGTCGGTGTCGCCGGGTGGGTCGGGCGGGGTCAGGCGAAGTACTGGAGGCTGACCCTGAGGCTGACGTCCTGCGGCCAGCCCGAGTCCACGCGGATCCGTACCTGCTCGCCGTCGAGCGGCACCACGTTGTGCACCGTCATGACCGCGCCTCCCATGAACGGCTTGTTGGTGGGGTCGTACACCTCCGTGACGCCTGCGACCACGTCGGTGAACGCCGACACGCCGGGCGCTGCCAGCAGCCGTTCGAAGACGCCGCGGCCGCGGAGGGTGTAGGTGAAGCCGACGTGCTGGAGGTCCGCCCGCGCCTTGCCCCGGCCGTCACTGTCGGGCGCGATCGCCTCGTCGGAAGCGGTGTTCGCGTCGTTGCCGCCGACCGCCCGTCCGGTCGTGGGCTCGCGGAGATCGGTGTGCTTCATGTCCGTTTCCCTTCGATGGGGTGGGGATCCCGGACCGCCCCCGCACGTTCCGGACTCCCTTCCCATGGTGGGCCGGTCCGGTGCCGCGGCGACCCCCTGAAACGGGGGATGGACGGGTTGCCCGTCGGCGTGACAGCCGGTCAGCCGGTCAGCGCGGCGATGAGTTCGTCGCGGCCGTCGGCGCCCGTCTTGCGGAAGAGGGACTTGAGGTGGTCGTTGACCGTGTACGGAGACAGCTCGAGGCGCCGGGCGATCTGTTTGACGGCTGCGCCGGTGCGCAGTTCGCGCAGGGTCGCGCGCTCGCGGGGGGTGATCCCGTACCAGGCGCAGAACGACGGCATCACGAGGTCTCCGGCCGCTCCCTGGAGGACCAGGGCGACGTCGCCGGTGGCGTCCGCGTCGAGCGGCTGGCCCTGCAGGGTCATCCACCGCCCGCAGACGACGGGAGGGGCGCACACCAGCGGAACCCAGGCGTCGGCGTCGTGTGCGCGGGACCGTGCGGCGAGGGAGAGGGCGACGAGGAACGCGTCGGGGACCCACTCGGGGAAGACGTGCCCGCTCGGTGAGGACAGGCGGTCCAGCCAGTCCCGCGCTTGGGGGCTGACCGCTGTGACCGTGTGGTCGGGGCCCACCGTCACCACCCCGGCGGGAAGCGCGGGCACCGTGGGGAAGAGGGGGCCCTCGGTGACGTAGCGGCGGAGGGCGGCGACGAGCGCCGGTCCGAGGCGGGCCGCCCGCTGGAGGTCGTCCGGGCCGAACGGGCCGGCACCGGCGCAGCGCAGCAGCCCGAGCGCGCCCCACACCCCGTGCCGGTCCTGGAGGAGGAGCCGCAGCTCGGAGCCCGCCCCGTTCGCGGTGAGGATCTCGCGCACCCGCGGGTCGAAGGCGCCGTCGCCCGGTGGGCCCACGACGGTGGCCGGGGTGGTCAGACCGGCGAGGGCGGCCGGGCGGTTCGGGTCGCCGCCCTGGTAGCGGTGCATGACGAGGTCGGTGACGAGCGAGGGGGCGTATTCGTGCCAGAAGCTGAAGCTCCCGAGGCCGAGGCCCGTCGCCGGGTCGGTGGCCACCAGACTGAGTCCGTCGTGGGGCAGGAGCGGGGCGAGTACCCGGGAGATCGCGGCCCCCCGCCCGCCGGAGTCCGTGCTCTGGCTCGCGGCGGCGTGCAGGTCACGCGCCAGCCGTCCCGCGTCGAAGAACGTGAGGGCCACAAGCTCCCATTATCCCGCCGGCGGCCGCTCCGTGCGCGGGCTCGGCCCGGCGTCGAGCAGATCCGGGCCGGTCCGCTCCTGCCGGCACGCCGTCGCCGGCCACGAGGACGGCCGCGCGACGACGATCGGCCCCCGCCACCTGGCTGCCGGGCGCGGGCGCGTCCGGCAACCGGGACCATGGCGATCGTGGAACGGGAGGCGGTTCAGGACACCACGGGAGTGGCGTCCGTGACCTCGCTCAGCCGGACCGTGCACAGCCCGCGGGGCTCGCTCTTCACCTCCGTCACCTTGAGCTGGGTACCCGGCGTGAGGATGTACTCCTCCTCGCCGGTGAAGGCGGAGAAGCTCTTGATCCCGACGGCCCGGGCCGGTGTCACCTCGAAGAGGGTCCGCTTGCCGCGACTGCCCAGGAACGCCTTGGCCACCTTCAGCTCGGAGGTGCACGAGGAGACGCCCCACCAGGTCACCGTCCGGCCCACCGGGTACTGCGCCCGGAGGTCCAGCGACACCCCGCGCCACAGCGGCTGCGTGTAGGACGGCAGTTCCGAGACGGCCGAGAACAGCAGCCGCAGGTACGGCAGGTAGGGCGTGACCCTGGTGCGGTCGGGCGAGCGCAGAACGCTGTTGATCTCGCGGTAGAAGGCCGACTCACAGGTGTAGAGGTGGAGCGCGGCGATCGCGTCGGCGGACAGGCCGCCGCCGGCCGCCTGGTCCGTACGCTGCTTGCCGAAGTCGCGGGAGCGCAGGATGTGGCCGTTCAGCCCGGACAGCGCCGCGGAGACCGGGGCGACGGCGTCCTGGAAGTCCATCAACGGGGTGTCGAAGACACCGGTGATCGCGGGCAGGACGAGGCCCTCGTCCTTGACGCTGGTGAGGCGTTCCAGGTACAGCTGGTGCAGGTTCATGGTCGACTCGATGAAGGCGCCCATGCGCGCCGCGACGCCCCCGTCCGCACCGCCCGCGCCGGCCGCCGTCTCGTTCCACCCCTTGCTCGGCAGCCAGTCGATGCGGTCGGCACCCAGGGCGGTCAGGGCGTCGTTGACCTGGGCGAAGTGGTCGCCCTCGCAGAAGATGTCGCCCTGTGCCGCCGGGTTCGCGTGGTCGAGGTGGCGGACCTCGACGTCCGGGTACTTCTGCTGGAGCCGCAGGACGACCCGCTTCAGGCTGCGGGCGTGCACCCCCCACCACGCGAACACGACCCCGCGGTCCTCCTCGGCCGCCTCCTGCTTGGCCTTGAGGATCTCCTCGACGATCCGCTCGGCGACCGGCCGCCAGAACGCCGTGTGCTGGTCGGCACCCATCGCCCCGTCGCCGCTCGCGGTGAGCGACGCGTTCAGCAGGAGCACGCCCTGCGTCAGCATCGCCTGGAACCACTCCGGCGGCTGGACCGTGTCCCGCTCCTTCAGCAGCGCCCGCACGTCGGCGATCGGGGTCTTCTTGGCGATGCCGTACTTCCACATCGCCGCCGCCTTGATGAGGCACCGGATGCTGACGACCCGGCCGAACTGGCTGTCCTTCCAGTCGTTGAAGGTGTTGTCGAACATGGCGATGCCGGTGGCGCTCTCCGGCCGCGGGTACGGGTTCTGGCCGAAGACCACGACCTTCCACTTGTGCGGCGGGTTCGGCTTGAGCGCCTGGAACGTCAGCTCGCGGACCGGGACCACCTCGTGGCTGCGGCCCTTGCCGATGAACCGCTCGGCGTCCGGCTGCGCCTCGATGACCGGCTTCAGCAGCGGGAGCCAGGCCTCCCCGCCGCCGTCGAAGAGCTCGGTCAGGGCGAGAGGGTCGTTCGCATCGGGCTGGGGCTGCGGCGGCTGGCCGGGCGCCGGGGCGCCGGTCGTCGATCCGGTCATGTCGGAGGCGCTTCCGCTCGTCGTGGCAGAGGGAGAAGAGGGGGCGGCGCCGGGTGCGGGAGCCGGGGTTCCGGGGGCCGGCGCGGGGGCGAGCGGCGTGACGGCCGCCGGCGGCACGATGCGCACCCGATGGTCGACGGGCGCGTTCTCGATCCCGTGGAGCTGGGAGGTGATCGTGGAGCGCAGCTCGTCGTCGTCCTCGAACCAGTGGTCGTGGAAGAGCGTGTAGCCGGTCCACATCAGGTTGGCGCACACCCGGGCCGGCACCTGGCCGGTCTGCGCCCCCAGCCCGACCAGCGCCACGGACCGGATGCTGCCGGGCTGCTTCCGGTTCTGCCGGTGGACGGCCTGGAAGGCTGCGGCGCACGCCAGCGCCACGTTCAGCGTGGCGCTCACGTTCTGCGAGGACCGCACCATCGTCGGCGTCGAGATCAGGTACCGGGGGACGGTCGCGCCGGAGGGGACGCAGACCGCGCTGCCCACCGGCAGGGGTCCGGCGAACCGGTCGCGGATCGCCCGCTGGACGCGCACCTGGATGCCGGACCCCAGGTACCGCTTGATGACGGCGTCGACGCCGCCGTCCATCCGGCCCCGGGAGTTCGTGGGGGTGACCCAGGCGTCGACGTCCTCGTCGAGGATCGAGCCCTTGCGGATCTCGATGCCGGGGGTGTCGGCGAACGCGGCACGCCACGCCTCCACCACACGCTCGTTGACGTCCGTCAGCACCACCCTGAGCGCGGGCAGCACACTGCTCTCGGTCATCGTCCACTCCTGTCGTGCAACAGCGCTTCCAAGACCTCGAACGTATCTCCCACCACTGACAACGCAGCACGGGTGAGGGTCTGGTGACCTGCCGTCATGCTCCGGTGGGCCCCGCACCGACGGGTGACCCGCGCACGCCCGCCGCGCCGGCAGTGGTGCCGGCTGCGACCACTGTCCGTGACCACCACGAGCGCCGCGCGTACGGCGTGCGCCGGAGACGTTCGACCGGATGTCGGCGGGGCGCGCCCGCCTCCTTGCCGTTCCTGCCCGCCACGGGTCCACGGCGTAAAATCGACGGGACCGGCCGGACCGCCGGGGACCGGCCCTGGAGGGCGGCAACCATGTCCTGGGATGAGTCGCAGCGCGCCTGGGCGACCGTGGCGCTGGTCCTTTTCGTCGTGGTGGCCGACGCGGCCGTCATCATCCTGATGCACGTGCTCTGAGCCCTGCCGGCCCACCACCGGCCGCACGAGGAAGACGGAGGGACCAGCGTGGCGATCCAGCGGATGGACAACGTCGGCATCGTCGTCGAGGACATGGACGCCGCCATCGCGTTCTTCGTGGAACTCGGCATGGAACTGGAGGGCCGGGCGGAGGTCGAGGGCCTCTTCGCCGACCGGTGCACCGGACTCGACGGCGTGCGCTGTGACATCGCGATGGTCCGGACCCCGGACGGTCACAGCCGGATCGAGCTGGCGAAGTACCGCAGCCCCGCGGCGATCGGCGACGGGCCGCGCAACCGGCCGCACAACGTCCTGGGCACCCACCGCGTCATGTTCGCCGTCGACGACATCGAGGACACCGTGGCCCGCCTGCGCCCGCACGGCGCCGAACTCGTCGGCGAGATCGCCCGGTTCGAGGACAGCTATCTGCTCTGCTACCTCCGCGGGCCGGAGGGCATCATCGTCGGCCTCGCCGAGCAACTGCGCTGAGTCCGCCGTCAGCCGTCTCGGAGCCGGCCGGGGCGCGCGGCGGCACGGGCCGGCTCAGGGAACGGAGCGGATGCGGCGGACCAGGACGGAGCCCGCGACGGCCAGGGCTCCCGCGAGCGCGTACAGGGCCGTGTACCCGCCGAAGTGGGTGACGATCGGGGCCGCGATCACGGGGGCCAGCACCTGGGGCAGCGCGTTGGCGATGTTGATGAGGCCCAGGTCCCTGCCCCGGTCCTCCGCGGTCGGCAGCACGTCCGTGAGCAGGGCGAAGTCCACGGCGGTGTACACGCCGAAACCGAGGCCGAGCACGAGCGAGGCGACGACCGCGCCGGTCCACGTCTGCCACACGGCGAGCAGCGCGGTGGCCGCGGAGATGACCAGCCCCGACCAGATGACGTACGACTTCCGTCGGCCGCTGCGGTCCGACCGGATGCCGCCGATCACCACGGTGGCGAGCAGGGTGAGCGCGTTGAGCGCCGTGAGGATCAGTACGCCGTCGTCCGCGTCGTCCCCGTAGTGCACGGCATCGGTCAGGTAGTAGAGCAGGTACATCGTGCTGATGGAGTACGAGAGGTTCATCAGGAACCGGGTGAGCCAGGCCCACCCGAAGTCGGGATGGCGGCGCGGGTCGATCCAGAAGCCGCGGAGGAACGCCCCCCACCGGAAGTCCGGCCGTGCGTGCGGGGAGAGCGGGCTGTCGCGCCGCATCAGTACGTACGGTACGGCCGCCAGCACCGAGAAGACCGCGCAGACCGCGTAGCCGGCGGCCACGCCGCCCGCGACCGTGGCCAGCGCCGTACCGGCCAGGATGCCGGCGACCTGGGAGACGCCGAGCCAGCCGCCGACCAGGCCGCGCTGCCGGGGCGGCACCTGGTCGGGGACGGCCGCGGTGAGGGCGGCGAACGCCGCGTTGAGGGCGAGCTGGACCAGACACCAGCCCGCGATCACGGTGGCGACGCGGTGTGCGCCGGCGAGGACGAGGAGTCCGGCGGCTCCGCCCACCGTGCCGGCGATGACCCAGGGGATGCGCCGGCCCACGGCTGCCGTCGTGCGGTCGGAGAGCGCGCCGAAGACGGGGTTGGCGACCATCGAGACGGCGGCTCCCACGCCGGTGACCAGGGCGAGGGTGGCGGCCTTGTGGTCGGGGGCGAGCTGTTCGGCCTGGCGGGCCAGGAGCAGCTGCAGGGGTCCGAACCAGCCGATCCAGACACCGAGGTTGGCGAGGGAGAGCGCGCCCACCCAGCGTCCGCCGACCGCGACCCCGGCCCCTGCCCCTACCCCGGTCTCAGCCCCAGCCCCGGCCCCCGGCTTCGGGGCCGCCGTGCCTTCGGCGGTCATCTGCCGCTCTTGATCAGGTCGCGGTACCAGGCGTACGACTCCTTGGGCGTCCGCTCCAGCGTCTCGAAGTCGACGTGGACCAGCCCGAACCGCTGCCGGTACCCCTCCGCCCACTCGAAGTTGTCGAGGATCGACCAGATGAAGTAGCCGCGGACGTCGGCGCCCTCCGCCATCGCCTCGTGCAGCGCCCGCACGTGGCCGTCGTGGTACGCGATCCGGCGTGCGTCGTCGATGCGGCCGGTCTCCGGGTCCGGCCCGTCACCGTACGAGCAGCCGTTCTCGGTGATGTAGACGGGAGGCAGCCGGTCGCCGTAGCGCTCGCGCAGGGTGGCGAGCAGTTCGCGCAGGCCGTCCGGGACCACCGGCCAGCCGAAGTCGGTGAGTTCGCCTCCCTCGATCTGCCGGATCTCGAAGGGGAGGTCCGACGGTATCTCGATGCCGCCGAAGGAGGACGGGGCGGCGGAGGCGGAGGAGGCGTTCGGCCGGGGGGCTCCGACGAGCATCGGGTTGTAGTAGTTGATCCCGTACCAGTCCAGCGGCGCCGAGATCGTCTTGAGGTCCTCCGCCACCGGCCCGGGGAGCAGCGAGGCCAGGCCCTCGTCCGGGTACGCGCCGGTCAGTACGGGGTCCGCGAAGAGGTGGTTGGTGAGCGTGTCGTACAACGCGGCGGCTTCCCGGTCGGCCGCACCGTCACCGGCGGCCCAGACGGGACTGTGGGAGACGGCGATCCCGATCCGGCGGGCGCCGGCGGCGCGCAGTGCCTGTACGCCCAGGCCGTGGGCCAGGAGCTGGTGGTGGGCCGCGGGCAGGGCGTCGAAGACGAGGCGTCTGCCGGGGGCGTGTTCGCCGAGGCCGTATCCGAGGAGCGTGACCTCGGCGGGTTCGTTGATGGTGATCCACATGGGGACGCGGTCGGCGAGGCGCTCCGCGACCACCGAGGCGTACGCCGCGAACCGCTCGGCGGTGTCGCGGTCGAGCCACCCGCCGCGCTCCTCCAGGGCGAGCGGGGTGTCCCAGTGGAAGAGCGTGGGCACCGGGGCGATGCCCGAGGCGCACAGTTCGTCGACGAGCCGGTCGTAGAAGTCCAGCCCCTCGCGGTTGACGCGACCGTGGCCGTCCGGCAGGACGCGGGACCAGGAGACCGAGAACCGGTAGGCGCCGACGCCGAGTTCGGCCATCAGCGCCACGTCCTCGCGGTAGCGCCGGTAGTGGTCGGTCGCCACGTCCGCGTGCGAGCCGTCCTTGACGCGCCCGTGTTCCCGGGTGAAGGCGTCCCAGGAGGAGGCGCCCCGCCCGTCGGCGGTGGGGGAACCCTCGATCTGGAAGGCGGAGGCGGAGACTCCCCAGAGGAAGCCGGCCGGGAACTCGGGTACGGGCGCGGTCATGCGAACTCGCTTCGGTCGGCGGGGCACGGACTCCCGAACAGGGCCGCGCGGAACTGACGGAGGGGTTGCTCACGGCACTTTCGGGTCCCCGGACCCGCCCTGTCAATGGAAAGTGAACAATTCTCAACTATTGCCGGCAGGCGGTGGGCCGTACCGAAGCGGCTCGGGCAGGGCGTCCGCGGCCGCGCCGCCGGAGCGGCCGTCCGCCGCCCGCCCGCCGGTGACCGGGGCTCGGTCGCGGAATCCCCGTGGCAGGGCCACGGTGGACCTATGAACGAGAGTCCGGGGGCGCGGCGGGAGGGTGCGGGGCACCGGGCGCTGCTGCTGCCGGGTGGGTTGTGCACCGACGAGTTCTACGGCGATGTGCTGGCCCAGCCCGCGGTGGCCGCGGCCGGGCTGGAGATGACGGCGGTGACCCTGCCGGGCTTCGGCCGGACCGTACCGCCAGTGGACCTGTCGATGGAGAACTACGCGCGGCTGATGGGCGACGTGGCGGCCGCCGAAAGCTGTGACGTGGTGGTGGGGCACAGCATGGGGGCGAACGTCGCGATCGAGATGGCCGCCCTCGGCGTCTTCGCCGGCCCCCTGGTCCTGCTGTCACCGACGTTCTCCAAGGCGGACGAGGCTGCCTTCCTCGGCGTCCTCGACCGGGTGGGCCGGGTGCCGGCCCTGGGTCCCCTGGCATGGACGGTCATGCTGGGGACGATGCCCCGGATGATGCGGAAGGAGATGCTGAAGGGGAACGTTCCGGCGGACCGTGCGCGGGTGCTCGCCGACGATCTCGGCAACAACGACCCCGCCTTCTGCCGCCGGGTCGTGCGTCACTACTACGACTACCTGGACCGGCACCCCGCGCTGGCGCCCCGCCTGCGCGACTCCGGAGTCCGGGCCTGGGTCGTCCGGGGCGACCACGACGAGATCGGCCTGACGGACGAGGAGCGCCGCCTCCTGGAGGCGGCGCCCCGGATCACGCTGGTGACGGTCCCGGACGCGGGCCACATGGTCCTGGTGGAGCAGCCGGCGCGGGTCGTCGAGGTGATCGTCGAAGCGACCCGCGCCGTACGGGACTGAATCACGGGGCGTCCCGCGGCACGACCGGGGACCGGAGGCCGAGCCACTGCTCGGCGCCCCACGCGTGGAACCGCTCCACCTCGGCGAACCCCAGCCTCGACGCGAGGCGCATCGAGCGTGCGTTGGCGGTCTGGGTGGCGAGCACCACCGGCTCGCCGGGAAGGACACCGTCCAGCCAGTCGAGGCCCGCCGCGCACGCCTCGGCGGCGTATCCGCATCCCCACGCGGTCGGCAGGAACTGGTAGCCGAGATCGACCTTCCCGACGGCGGCCGGGCGACCGTGCTCCGTCACCCTCCTGAGCAGGACCTGGCCGATCATCGACCCGTCGAGATCGACGACGAAACTGCCGGCCCGCGGCTCGGGCACCTCCGGCATCTCGCGCTCGAGCTGGTCACGTGGGCGGGGGCCGCCGAGGTAGGTGTGCACCTCCGGCGAGGCGAGCAGGTCGATGAACGCCGCCCGGTCCCGGGGCTCGGGCCCGCGGAGGACGAGCCTGTCGGTCCTGATCGGCTCGGGCGGCGGCAGGGCTACGGGTCCCAGGTTCGACATGCCCGCAGCCTAGGCCGTCTCTTTCGGATCTTGCCGGTCGAGCCCGCGTCGTCCGGTGCCGTACATCGCAAGGCGGAGAGGCTCCCGTGGACTGGGCGTACTCGGGTGCCTCGACAACGCGGCGAGGTGCGGTGCCGGGCGGCGCGGGTCAGGCAAGATCCGGAAGAGGCGGCCTAACGGCCGGCGCTTCGGGCAGTCCCGGATTCAACCGCAGGACAGCAGGCCCGCCTGCGCCTTGGCCGACAGGATCCGGTGGACGCTCTGGTCCACGTGCTGGGCGAACGCCGCGTCCTGGGCCGCACGCGTCCGTACGGCCTTGGCCATGGTGGGGACCAGGCTCGGGTTGACGGTCAGGACCAGGTCGCCGCCGGCCTTCAGGAAGTCCACGGCGCGGTTGCCCGGGGGCACGGCCTTCACCGCCACGGCGTTCCCGAGGTCGTCCGAGATCACCACGCCCTTGAAGCCCATCGTCGTACGGAGCATGCCCTGGATCACCGGGGCGGAGAACACCGCCTGGTGGTGCGGATCGATCTTGCTGTACGTGGCCAGGGACACCATGACGAAGGAGGCGCCCGCCTTGATCCCCGAACGGAACGGCTCCAGGCTCGCGCTCCCCGTGCCCGTCTCCGTGTCGGTCACGCCCGCCGTGGTGTCGGTGTTGCCGGTGACCCTGCCGAGTCCGGGGAAGTGCTTGAGCGTGGTCAGTACGCCGGCCTGGGCGGAGCCCTTCAGGAACGCGTCGCTGTGGACGGTCACCGTCGCGGGCGTGAAGCCGAACTGCCGGCCGAACCGGCCGATCGGCGCGTTCTTCGTGCCCAGGCTCGCCGGTACGACGTCGGCGACGGGCGCGAGGTTGAGGTCCACGCCGGCCGACTCCAGCTCCTCGGCCCACTGCTCGGCGCGGGAGCGCAGGACCTCGGGCGACCAGGTCCCCTGCGTGAGCGCCTTCGGAATGGTCGAGAAACCCGGGCCGGACAGCACCTGCACCTGGCCGCCCTCCTGGTCGGTGGCCACCAGCAGGCGCACCGGGCGTCCGGCGACGGTGTCCGCGCCGGCCTGGAGGCCGTCCACCAGGGTCCTGGTCGCTGCCGTGCCCGCCGTGCTCCGCCCGGCCAGGAAGACGGACCCGACGTGGTTCTCCTGCAGCACTCGGATCTGACTCGGGTCGGGCCGTGCGGCGGCGACGCCGCCCATGAAGAGCTGGCCGATCCGTTGCGGCTCCGTCATCGCGTCGAAGACGGTGTCGGCACAGGTCGCGGCCTTCGTCGTAGCGGCCGCCGCGCCGGGCGGCGGTGCCTCGACCACGGCCCTGGAGGGGCCTGCGCAGCCGAGGCACGCGGCGACGAGGGAAACCGCCACGAGCGGGATGCGCCAGGTCGTCCTCGCGCCGGGGGAAGCCGCCTGCTGCGCTGTCATACGAGCCCCTTCCGGGACGCTGACCGCGGACCCGGGCCGTTTCCCCGGTCGAGATCACGTGGCCGGCCCACCCAACGTACCTCCATCCGAGGGCGGCCGCCTCGGGGCCCGGGCGCGGCCGGGTGCGGGGCGCCCGGTCAGTCGGTGTCCACGGCGGGGAAGGTGAAGGCGTAGCCCTTCTTGGCGAACCACGGGAGCACCCGCTGCAATGCGGCCACCGTCTCGGAGCGGTCGCCGCCCCCGTCGTGGAAGAGCACGGTGGGGCGGTGGACCAGCAGGTTCTCCACGGAGTCGATGATCGACGGCACGCCCGGACGGCTCCAGTCCCTCGGGTCCACGCTCCAGCCCAGCGGCCGCATCCCGTGCTCGGCGGCGATCCGGCGGCTGTCCGGCGTGAAGGCGCCACCCGGTGCGCGGTAGTAGTCCACGCGCACGCCCGGGGCCGCCTTCTCGATCATCTCCTTGCCGCCGACGATCTCCCGCTCCTGGTAGGCGACCGCTTTGTGGTCCATCGCCGTGTCGTGGCCGACCGAGTGATCACACAGCCGATGCCCGCGGGCGGCGACCTCCCGCACCAGGTCGGGGTGCTCCTGCGCGTGCTTGCCGATCATGCAGAAGGTGGCCTTGACCTGGTAGCGGTCGAGGACGTCGAGAACCTTGGGGGTCCAGACGGGGTCGGGTCCGTCGTCGATGGTGATGGCGACCGAGCGCTCGGCACCCGTGGCCGCCCGGGTGATCGTCATGGGCGGCTTCGCCGGCCGGGCCTTCGACGGCTTGGCCACCTCCCCGCCGCCGCCCACCGCGGCGTACGACGGAGCGCAGAGGAGCACCCCGGGGATGAGCACGGCCGCTGCCAGGGTGGCACGGTGTGCCCGCCGACGGATACGCCTACTGCTGATGGCCATGGATGTCGCTCTCGTGTCGCACCGGAGTCCCCGCCCGGAAGCCCCAGGCAACGCACGGGTCGTCCCCGGCCGCTGTCGCCCCCCTCAGAGCCGGGTACGCAAAGCCCCCGAACCGATTCTGCGCCAGCCGCCACCCGGCCCACCACAAGCAGGACCAAAATGTGCGTACCGCCACATCACGCCACTTTTTCTCTCCTTCACCACTGGTACATGTACTGGTGCCACGTGTCGTGATGGCCGGTGCCGTAGTACGTCCACGTGTCGGTGTCGAGCAGCACCACGTGGCCGCCCCAGTACACGCTCTCGTCGAGCTGGAAGACCGCCCACCACCCGGTGTCCTTCGTCGGCGTGTCGCTCGTGCGGACCGCTTTGTACTTGAACCAGGACCACATGTCCCGCGCCCGGATGGGCCGGCGGGCGTAGGTGTAGCACCGGGCGTGGACGTACGGGTTGGGATCGGAGAGCTCCGTGTATCCGGCGCGGATGAACGCGTCCGAGAGGAAATGGGCGCAGTTGTTGACGAAGGCGTCGCCGGCGACGCACCGGTTCGTCCAGTGGCTCCCGACGGTGGAGAGGGGCGGGGCGAGCACCCGGGTCCGGATCGCCGGTTCCGGTCCCCCGCCCGCTGCCCCGTAGCGCGGGGCGCCCGGCACGTGCGTGACCGGTGGTGGAGCCAGGTGCTCCATCGCTTCCGCGTTCGCGGGCCCGAACGGGCGGCTCGCGGGCCTCGGCCCGCCCGGCGTCACGGGGCTCGGCGGCGGTGCGATGTCCTCCATGGCGACCGTGAAGGTGTCCAGTGGTTCACCGGCGCGCATCCGGCCCAGGCGGAACGCCGTGGCACCCCTTCGCACGTGCACTCGGATCCGGTCCTCACCGAGGGTCTCCCGGTCCATGATGTCGGACTTGGCGAAGGAGTAGACACGGTCGCCGGACTCGACGATCAGGATGTTGCCCGGGATGTTCCCGTCATCGCGGGCGTAGCCCTCGAAGGGGACGGTGGATGCGCGTTTCGACGCCCGCTCCATGAGCGAACTGAGGTCGTCCTGTTGACTCTTCATGATGTTCTCGGCCATTTGTCGTTCGCCTCCTGAACGCGGGCGTGCGGCCGGTGGCGTCCCCCTCCCCCCTCCTTGCGGTGGCGTGACGTTCCGTCAGGAGGTCACGAAGCGGAACTCCGGCCCGTAGTTCTTGCCGCTGCCGTCCGGGAGCGGGACCGCCATCAGCCGTTGGGCCGGATCCTGCAGTTCGGACATCTGCCCTATCGCGTCGAACAGCCGCCCCAGCCCCTCGGACTCGTCCTGCTCGAGCCACGCCTTTCCCAGCGTGCTCAGCAGGGTGCTGTAGAGCCGGTTGAACTCGTCGAGGAGTTGCGTCGTCGCGGCGTCCGGAGCGGAAGGCCCCGTGCGGGGCCAGCCCCCTTCCGGCACGATCCCCATCGGCAGGGCGTCGGGCATCGGGATCTCCGCCCCCCCGAACTCGAACTTCCCGGTCACGGGGTTCTCCTTCAGCTTGTGCTGGTGGAAGATCTCCAGGAAGGCGTAGTAGTGGGCGCGTTCTCCCTGCATCCCCGGGAACGGGTTGTCGGGCGAGGCCGACGTACCCTCGCCCTGTTCCTTGATCACGTCGATGGCCGCCTCGACCGCGGCGAGCGTGCGCAGCGGCTTGACGTCGTTCCCCGCACCGTGATGGGGCATGTTCAGGGTCAGCTGCCGGGCGCCGGTGATCCGCTCCGGGTGCGCGCGGAACGCCTCCAGGAGCGCGGTGTAGAAGGCCCCGATCGACGTGTGCTCCGCCACCGCCAGCACCAGCGGATGGTCCGGTTCCTCGATGCGGGAGTACATGTAGGCCGAGTCCTTCGTCAATCCGCTGAGGAAGACGGAGAGTTCGGGCCGTACGCCTCCCGGCAGCGGGCCGGGGTACGTCGGCACCACCCTCTCGTCGGCGAGTACGAGGTCCCCGCCCAGCGTGGTGAGCAGGTTGCACGCCAGACCGAAGTGCGACATCTCGTCGAAGACGATCTCGCGGATCGTGTCGAAGACGGAGCCGTCCCCCGTGGAGGTGTCGATCGACCACAGGCCGCACAGGTACGGAGGGAGCGTCGCGAGTTCCAGCAGGACCGCCTGCTGGGCCGCTTCCCGCATCCAGTCGGCGTCACGCTCCTCCGCGGGCTGCTCCATCAGTTCGACGATGCGGTTGCTCCGGGCATACAGAAGCGGGTTCACCAGCGGTCTCCTTCCGGACCATTCCCTCCAGGGCGGGGCGGGCGAGGGCGGGCGAAGGCGGACCAGTCGTCCTGTCGCGCCGGCCGCTCCGAGAGCGTGTCGAGTGCGTGCAGGCGCAGGAGGGTGAGCCGAGGAGGGAGGGGGGAAGAGGGGTGCATCTGCGGTCCTGCAGGGTGCTCCCGAGACCGGGAGTTCGCTCTTCACGCCATCACCCATGGTAGGGCGGAGCGCCGCGGTCGGCGCGCCGCCGCGGTCCGGCCGGCGTCCCGGTCGACCGTGCGGCACTCCCCGTACGGATCCTCAGGAGCGGGAAGGCGGCGCGTCGCCCGTCCGGGGCGCCTGCAGCCGGGCCAGGAGTTCCCCGGGCAGGGCGTCGCGGTTCGCCGGGGTCAGGTGGACGACCTCGATGTCGGGGTGCCGCTTGAGGGCGTCGGTGAACGGATCGCGGTGTGCGTGGACCGTGGCGACGACGTCGACGTCCGTGGCGAACAGGGTGAGGACCTCGTCCCGGAACGCCTCGCACGCCAGCTCCATCCGCCCGAGCTCGTCGATGAGCACCAGCCGGCCCGTCGCCGCGGTGCGTGCCGGCGTCGACGTCGGCGTCGGCGTCGGCGTCGGCGTCGGCGTCGGCGTCGGCGTCGGCGTCGGCGTCGGCGTCGGCGTCGGCGTCCGGAGCGACGGCAGCGCCAGGCGTTCCATGACGTCCAGGTCGACGCCGTACTTCCCCACCCGCGGCGGACCGGGGAGGTCGACATGGGCGAGCACCTCCCGCCGGCCCGCCAGGGTCTCCAGAGCGAAGCCGACCCGGTGGCCGGACTGCCGGATCTCCTCCGTGGTGAAGCCGGTGGCCGCGTGGGCGGGCAGCAGCCCGGCCAGTCGGCGGAGGGCGGTCGTCTTGCCCGAGCCGGGGCGGCCTTCCAGCAGGATCCGGGTCGTCACACTGCCATCCTTCCCCCTCCCTCCCCTCCCACGCCGCGCTCCTGGCAGCGGGCCGGGCGGGCCCGGCTGAGGGGCCATGGCGGTACGGGGGCCGGCCACGTGTGGGGCCAGCCGCACGGGGCCGACACCGCCGTTCTCACGCCGCACGGTCCGGCGGGACGGGCCGGAGGGCGTTGCCCACGTCGTTCGCCCGGGGTGCCGAGTGGCGGTGCCGGCGGCGCAGCCAGACGTACAGCACGAGGCAGGGCAGCACCAGGCCGCAGACGCTGAGGACCAGGAACGCGGTGAAGGTGTTGATGTGGCGGACCAGCCAGGCGAAGTTCTGCCCGAAGAAGCCGACCACGAAGGACAGCGGGAGGAACACGGTCGCGACGATCGTCAGCCGCTCCATCGTGGCGCTCTGCCTGAGGTTGATCTTGTTCTGCTCGACGGAGATCACCGCGATGTTCGCTTCCAGGACGGTGGTCAGGAGGTCGCGCTGGGCGGCGACCTCCTCGTTGACCAGCAGCAAGTGGTCGTGCACGTCGCGGAAGTAGGGCAGGAGCCCGTTCGGCGACCTGCCGGGCAGCAGCCGTCGGGCCAGCACGGCGAGCAGCGGGTGCACGGCCCGGTAGAAGTCGGTGGCCTCACGGCGCAGGGAGTAGATCCGCTCGGTCGGGGCGACCGCCCCGGAGAACACCGTGGCCTCGATCTGTTCGATGTCGCGTTCGAGCTCCGCCACGACGGGGGCGTAGCTGTCGACGACCTGGTCAAGGATCGCCCACAGTGTCGAGCTGCTCCCGGCCCGTAGCAGTTCGGGACGGTGCTCGAGCCGGGCGCGGGCGCCGGTCAGTTCGCTGGCGATGCCCTGGCGGACGGTGATCACGAAGTGCTCGGCCAGGAAGACGCTGATCTCGCCGGTGTCGATCTCCTCGCGCTCGTCGTCGTAGCGTGCGGTGCGCAGGATGATCAGCTCCGTCCCGTCCTCGTACTGCTCGGCCTTCGGCCGCAGGTGGAAGGCCTGGGCGTCCTCGACGGCGAGTTCGTGCAGGCCGAAGCTCTCGCGTACGCGGGCCAGTTCCTCGGGGCCCGGTTCGAACATGCCCAGCCAGACGAATCCGCCCTGCCCGCGGCGGGCGGCGGCCTCCTCGAGCGGCATCGGACCCTGGTGCTGCCGGCGTCCGTCCCGGTAGTGGGCACAGTCGACGATCATGGTCTTCCTCCTGGGCCGACCGCGGACCGGCGGCCGGCAGCGGCGGGACGTGTCCTCTGCGTGCTCCGCACCCGCCCCGGTGAAGGCGGCGGTTCCGCTGACCGTCGCGGCACGCCGGCGCCCGGTCGCCGGGCCGGAGTGGGCCCGTCCCACGCTAGAACGTCCGGCTTCCCGGGAGGCCCGGGCGCGCCGAGCCCCCCGCGACCCACGCGCGCCGGTCGCCCCGGGCGCCCACCGCCGCGGGGCACCGGCCCGCGGTCAGGCGCGGTGGACGGGAGCGGGGGGCGGGGTTCCCCGGTGCGGGTCGGGGTTCGGAGTCAGGGTCGACTCCGGGTGCTGCCGGTGTTGCGGTGGCTCGTGGGGCTCGACCATGGGGCCATGTCGATTTCGGAACGCCACCGCTTCGGTCGCTTTCTCGCGCTCGGGGTCTGGTCCGCCGTGCTCTGCGCCGTGTTCGCGGCTCTGTGGGCGCCTTCGGACACCGATCCGCACCTCAGTGCGTCGTCCCTGACGGTCAGTGACTTCGCGGCCCTGGATCGCGGAGGTCCGATCGAGACGGGAATGGCGGTGCTGGGAGTGGCGTCGTTGGTCCTGCTGACGGCGGCCGGAGCGATACGGCCGGCCGCCGTGCGGGGCGTGCCGTCCGTCCTGCTCGCGGTCTGGGGGCTGGGACTCGTCGTCGCCGCCGTCGTGCCGACGGATCCCCTGACGGCCCAGTTGGGCGGTCCGGCGCTCGTGCACCGTTACGCCTCCGTCGCGGCGTTCACCGCGCTGCCGATCGCCGGGCTGCTCCTGGCACGACGGATCGGCGGCGACCCCCGCGCGGGCGGCGCGGCCCGATGGTTGCGCCTGCTCTCGTGGGCCGCTCTGGGCGGCGCCGCGGTCATGGCCTACTCGGCGGGCCCGGGCGGCCGGGAGCTGATCGGCCTGGTCGAACGCGTACTGCTCGGCTGCGAGGTGGCCGTGCTCGGCGTCGTCGGCCAGTACGTGCAGCGACACGTCCCGCAGCTCGCGTCCCGGCGGAGAACGGAGCCACGTACGCGACCGCGCCGTGCCGCGACGGGCAGCCCCTGATCGACGCCGCCGCCCACCACCCTGTCGCCACCAGCACCGCGGCCGCTGCGGGCGCAACGGCGCCGACCAGGAACCGGTCGACCTGCCGTTTGAGCTGCTTGTTTCCTCTCCCGGAGGGTTGCTCTCCTCGGACCGAGGAGCCCGAGCTGCGGGTTGCCGGGGCAAGGCCGGCCTAGGCGGCGAGGTGGGCGACGGACGGTCCCGGCCGGGTCGTCAGGGGCACAGGGCCGTGTCGACGAGCCGTTCGGCTCGTTTCAGGGGCGCCTCGTCGACCGGCCGCGCGGTCACCGCGATCGCGGCCGCGCGGCCGTCCTCCGTGACACCGCCCCGGGTCTCGTATCCCGGAATGCTGCCCCCGTGGCCCCAGTAGAGGCCGCCGCACGAGAGCGGCCTGCTCGCGATGCCCAGTCCGTACCGCGCGCCGGGACCGAAGGTGTCCTCCGCCGGGACGGTGGTGCGCATCTGGGCCAGTTGGGCCGCGGGCAGCAGACGGCCGCCCAGGAGTGCGGTGAAGAAGCGGTTGAGGTCGGAGTTGGTGGAGACCAGCTGGCCGGCCGCCCAGCCCCATGAGGGGTCCACTTCGGTGATGTCCTTCAGTGGGCCGCCCGCCGACTCCTGGTAGTAGCCGTGTGGATGGGGCTCGCGGATGCTCGTTTCGCCGGGCGCGGGGAAGTACGTGTGCCGCAGTCCCAGGGGCCGGATCACGCGCTGCTCCAGTTCCCTGGCGAAGGGCCGGCCCGTGACCTTCTGCACGATCAGCCCGGCCAGCACGTAGTTCGTGTTGCTGTACTCCCACTTCGTGCCCGGCCGGAAGTGGCCCTCGTGCTGCAGGGCGATGTCGACCAGGTCGCGCGGCTCGTAGTACCTCGGCTGCAGGTCGTACTCGGTGTAGTTGGGCAGCCCGCTGGTGTGTTGGAGGAGCTGACGGACCGTGATGCGGCGTCCGTCGATGCGCTTCCCGCGGACCAGCCCCGGGAGGTAGGTCTCGATCGGGGCGTCCAGGCCGACCTTCCCCTCCGCGACCAGTTGCAGCACGACCACCGCGGTGAACGTCTTGGTGTTGCTGCCGACCCGCACCTGTCCGTCCCGGGGCACCTTCGAGCCGGTGGCGATCTCGCCGACGCCCGCGGTGTACGTACGGGCACGGCCGTCGCGCCCCGTGACGGTCGCCAGCGCGGCCGGCAGGCCGTCCGCGCGCACCAGGGAGTCGAGTCCCCGCTGCACGGTGTCCGGCCGGGCGGCGGCCGCGGGCGGTGCCAGTGCCCCCAGCGTCAGCGCGCCGGCGGCCACCGCGGCCGCGGCCGCGACCACCGTGCGCCTACGGCCGGTCCGTCGGCCGGTCGGACGCCACCAAGGCCCGGTCCGCACGTGCTCGCGCATGGGTCAACTCCTCTGGATCGACTGGGAATGCGGCGGAGTGTTCCGCCGCGTCCAGCATGCGCGGGGAGGAGCCGTGGGGGCGATCGCGCCTGCCCCCGGAGAGGGGGTGGGGGTAGCCCCCGGGGAGGGGGAGGGTTGGCCCCGGGGAGGGACGGACCAGAGCGGTCAGGCGGCGCAGCGGTTCGGTCACCGGCGCGGGCCGAGGACGTCGGCGAGGTCCACGTAGCCGGTCTCGTCGCGGCCCGACTCCAGGTACGCGTCCACGGCCGGGGCCGCGGCGAGGCGCTGCTGCCACGCGCGTACGACGTCGTGGAGCGGGGCGAGGCTGTAGCTGTGGCGGGAGTCCTCGGCGGCCTTGGCCCAGTCCCGCTCGAAAGCGGGCAGCCACACCTCGGCACGGCGGTCCTCGCGCAGCCGGGCCCGTAGGTGGGCGGCCGCCGCGGGGGCCGGCGGCGGTGCGGGGGCTTCCTCGGGCTGCGCGCTCACGCTCTCCTCCTGCAAGACGTCCTACCGCCACGGTAGCGGCGCGCGCCGCTGTCGGGAGAGGGGTTCGACGCTCACGGACCCTCGCCCGGAGCGGGCCGGTTGACGGTCCGGCAAGACCCGTCCGCCCACCGACCAGGCCGGGCCGGGCCGGGACCGACCGGGTGACGTCGAGGTCGGATTCCTGCCGGACAGGAGCCTCGGGTCGTTGGTTGGCTGACCGCATGACCACAGCGCACACGGACAAGGCCGTCCTCTTCCGCTCCCTCCACGACTCCGCGCGGCCCCTCGCGCTCGCCAACGCCTGGGACGTTGCGAGTGCCCGGGTCATCGAGACCACGGGGGCGCCCGCAATCGCCACCACCAGCTCCGGGATCGCCTGGTCGCTCGGCCATCCGGACGGGGAAGCCCTCTCTCCCCACCGGGTGCCGGAGCTGATCGCCCGCATCGTCGCGGCGGTCGACGTACCGGTCACCGCCGACATCGAGGGCGGGTACGCACGGGACGCGGCCGGAGTCGCCGACACCGTCACGCGCGTGCTGGAAGCCGGTGCCGTGGGCGTGAACATCGAGGACGGCAGCCGCCCGACGACCGAACTCAGGGCGCGGTTGACGGCCGCCCGGGCTGCGGCGGACCGAGCGGGCGTACCCCTCTTTGTCAACGCCCGTACGGACACGTACCTGTTCGGCCTCGGCGACCCCGCCACCCGACTGCAGGACACCCTGGAGCGGGCACGCGGGTACGTGGACGCGGGCGCCGACGGCATCTTCGTCCCCGGTGTCACCGACCCCGCCGCCATCGCGGAACTGGCCGCGGGCATCCCCGTACCACTGAACGTCATGGCCGTACCCGGAATGCCGGACGTCGCCGGGCTGGGCGCCCTCGGCGTCGCCCGCGTCAGCCTCGGCGCGGGCGTCGCCCAGGCCGCGTACACCGCCACCCGCCACGCCGCGCAGAACCTGTACGGCACCGGCTCCTACCACCCGCTGGCCGGCGCCATCCCCTTCCCCGAGCTCGACGGCCTGTTCCCCGGGCCGCGCTGAGGGCGGGTCCGGCACACGACGGAGCACGCCCTCAGGAATCGGCGCTCCCGCGTGGCGGCCGGGAAGGTGCCCTCGGGCCGGGACTTCGCAGGTGGGCGCGACGTTCCCGACGGCGGGACGGGTACCGGCCCGCGCCGGCCGTACGCACGTTCCCTAGGGACGGCGGGCCATCAAGTGGGCGTCGAGGAAGCCGCGTTCGGAGGCCGGGTCGTGGAGCAGCCGGGCGAACGGGACGAGCCCGGCCCCGGTCAGCAACTCGGCGAACGAGTCCACCGGCCAGCTGTAGGCGGGCGTCACCTTGTGGTCGAAGCGGATCGGTTCGGGGCCGTCGGTCGCGAAGAACGAGACGAGGAGCAGGCCGCCCGGGGCCAGGACGCGCACCTGCTCTGCGAGCAGGGCGGGCAGTGCCGCGGGCGGGGTGTGGATCATGGAGTAGTGGGCCAGGACGCCGCCGAGCGTGCCGTCCTCGACCGGCAGGGCCTCCATCCGCCCCTCCTCGAACCGCAAGGCCGGGTGGGCCCGCCGTGCGTGGTCGACCATGGCCGGGGAGAGGTCGAGCCCGAAGGCGTCCAGCCCGAGGTCGTGCAGCATGGCCGTCAGGTGGCCGGGCCCGCACCCCACGTCGGCGGTCCGCAGCGTGAGCGTCGCGCGTACCAGTTCGGCGAAGGTGGCGAGCATGGCGCGGGCGAACGGTCGCGTCTCCAGACGGTCGGCGAACATCGACGCGTACAGCTCGGCCATGCCGTCGTAGGCGATCCTGGTCTCGTCCTGGTGTTCCGCCACGCCGCAGACGCTAACACCCGCGCGTGCTCACAGCCCGGGGCGGTGGGCGATCGATTCCGTCGGCCTCGGCACCGGTGGTGCCGGCTGGTGGCTTAGTACCAGTGGTTGGCCTGCCAGAAGTTCCAGGCGCCGACCGGGGAGCCGTAGCGGGAGTTCATGTAGTCCAGGCCCCACTTGATCTGGGTGGCCGGGTTGGTCTTCCAGTCCGCGCCGGCGGAGGACATCTTCGAGGCCGGCAGGGCCTGGACCAGGCCGTAGGCGCCGGAGGAGGCGTTGGTGGCGGTGTAGTCCCAGCCGCTCTCGTGCTCGACGATGTTGCTGAAGGCCGCGAACTGCGCCGGGTCCTTGATCATCTGCTGGGCGATCGCCTTGGCGCTCGTCGGGGCGGCGGCCTGCGCCGGCACGGTGGCGAGCAGGGAACCGGCGGCGGCAAGGCCGACCACGGTGCCCGCGAGGGTCTTCTTGGAGGTGGCGATGCGGCGGATGATGGCGTAGGACACGTAGAACCTTCCGAAGACAACAAGGACGGTCGCACACACACCCAGAAGGCGTGCGAGAGCCACTCACACGAGGGAGAGGGGATCGTCGGCGAGGCGGGGCCGAACCCCGGCCGCCCTGCGACAACACCAGTTAGCCAGGCCCCCGACCCCGAGGCAACGACCCCACCTACTACCCCGCACCGGAACACGAGCCGTCCGACCCGCTCCGGCCTAGGCGAAAGAACCGCAGGTGGGGCACGCATGAGGGACGGACGCACGGAGAGCCGCAGGTCTACTACCGCCCCTCGGATGTGACCTGGGTCCTGTGGGCCGCCTCACCGCCCCCACCCCGGAAACTCACCCTCCGTGACCGCACACACCCCCTCAGGTGTATGCCCTGAGTCACTCCGGCCCCCGAATCCAAGGACACGGCGGCCACAGGGGCGGGGATTCCGGGTCCTTGCGCGGCGGCTCCCGTCGCTACTGTCGGGGGATGACCACTGATTCCCTGCGCTCCGTCACCGTCGAGCGGACCGGACCGGGCCGGTTCACCGCGACCAACTCCCGCGGCGACACCCTCACCTTCGCCACCGGCTCGGCCGGCGGCTTCAGCCCCGTCGAGCTCTTCCTCGCCGCGATCGGGGGCTGTTCCGCGGCGGACGTGGACGTCGCCACCACGCGCCACGCCGAGCCGAGCGTCTTCTCCGTCACCGTCGAGGGCCACAAGGTCCAGGACGAGGGCGGCAACCTCATGACCGACCTGGAGGTCGCCTTCACCGTCGGCTTCCCCGACGGCGAGGGCGGCGACCGGGCCCGGGCGATCCTGCCCCGCGCCGTGAAGACCTCCCACGACAAGCTCTGCACGGTCAGCCGCACGGTGGAGGCCGGGACACCGGTCGCCGTGGAGGTCGTCGACGGGGACTGAGCCGGCGGGAGGCGGGCGCGGCCACCGCAACCGAACGTGCGCGGACCCCGCACCGAACGCGCGCCCGCCCCCACACCGGGGCGGGCCGGCGCGCGGGCCGGAGCGGGGCGGTCCGGCGCCCGCCCACCGGCGCCCCCGAGGGGCACCGGCGACGACGACGCCGTGTCACGCGTGACACAGGGTGACGAATCTCGTACGTTCGATCACGTCCCGTTACGCTACCGCACGGGGTGGACCGCGCTCCGGGGTCGGCCGCACACCGCCGCCCCGCCGGCGGCACGCCCGCCAGGAGGTGCCGGTGATCGACCGCATCTGGCTTCAACCACCCCTCGCCATCGCCCGGTTGGGCTCCTCGCCGGTGCCCTGCGACAACTACCGCTACGGACCGAGCGACCTGACCCCGCGCGGTACGGGCAAGACCACCGCGGAGCCGGTGGAGAGCCTCGACCTCGCCGCCGACGGCACCCTCACCACCCGCACGCCGCAGAAGGTCCTGTTCAAGGACGCGGACGGCTGGCGGCCGGTGTGCCCGTTCTTCGAGGTGCACGGCAGTTGGACCACCGCCGAGGGCGAGACCCGCACGGGGGTCCTCACCGCCGACGTCCTCGCCGCCTTCGGGCTGGGCCTCGGCGACGTGCGCTGGCAGGTCTCCGTCGCCAACCTCAAGGCGCACCACCTCACCCAGGAGCCGGACGACCGCGTCGAGGCCGAGGTCGAGGTCCGGGGCGACGACCACCAGCGCCACCCGCTCTCCGGGCACTCCCCGCAGGGCGCCGCCCAGCCGCTCGTCCCGACCGGCGCGTCCGTCCCGCTCGGCTCGGTCCAGGTACCCGCACCGAACGCCGAACTCCCCGAACTGCGGCTGCGGTTCACGCCGGGGAAGGGGTTCGTGTACGGGCCGACGAACCTGGCCGAGCTCGCCGCGAACACCGCGTACCAGCTCCCACCCGAGCGGCTCGTCCTCAATCCCGAGGCGTCGTGGTGCACGTGGCGGCTCAGTGACATCAGTGACGACGAGCGGACCTCGCCCCCCGGCCTCTTCGCGGGGGCGGAGCGTCAGATCCAGGCGAGCCTGGGCATGGTCGACGACGTCTGCGACGGCACGGTCACCGTGACCCTGCCGGGCGGCCTGACCGCCACCGCCCGCATCGTCGCCAGCCCACCCGACTTCGCACCGGACCGCAGGCCCTTCGTCTCCCTCGCGGACGGACTCGCCGACCGGGTCAAGCGGGCCGAGGTGAGCGATCCCGCCTACGTCGCCGACGAGGGACGGACCGCGCTCGAGATCCGCGATCTCTTCGAACGGATCCTCGAGACGATGGGGAACATGAACGTGGACGTGCAGAACCAGCGCGTCCTCGACACCTACGACGGGGTCGCGTGGACGGTTCCCGAGCCGCTGACCGGCGTCATCCTCGCGCTCACCGACCGCGGCCGCCGGCGGCACCGCCGCTTCGTGGCGCTCGAGGCACTGGAAGACATGGTGCGTGAGCAACCCGACCTGCTCGATCGCGTGGTGCGGCCGCCCGCCGAAGACCTCCCGCCCAGCTACACCGACCGCCGCATGCCGATCGGGATGCGGGGTGCCGACGCCGGGCCGCTGCACCTGACCCGGCGGCAGTACGACCTGCTGACCGCTTGGGCCCAGGGCCTGCGCGAGCGGACGGAGCCGGGCACGTGAGCGTACTGCTCCAGATCGGGCGGCGGCCCCCGGACCTGCCGGCCCAGGCCGCCGGCCGGCTCCTGGACGGGCCCGGAGCACAGGTGCGGGTCGTCCGGAGTGCGCACGGGGCCCATCTCTTCGTCGTCGACGGCAGCCGCCTCTACGACCTGCCCGACGCGCTGGCGGTCCGGCTGGAGGAGTGGCTCTCCGCCCCGGAGGGCTCCCTCGAAGAGCTGGCCCGCGAGCTGGACCTCCCGCTGTGGGGGACGCCGCGGATCGACGGCTCTCCCGCCGCACCGCCCCCGCTGTCCTCGATCTCCCTCAACGTGATGCAGGCCTGCAACCTGAGCTGCGGTCACTGCTACGCCGACGAGGGCCGGTTCGGGGGCACCGCCCGGGCGATGCCGCGGTCCACCGCGTTCGCGGCGGTGGACCGGCTGCTCGCCGAGGCCGCTCCGGGCTCGGACGTCGTCGTGGGCTTCATGGGCGGCGAGCCGCTGCTCGCCCGCGACCTGGTGCACGAGGTGGTCCGGTACGGCGTCCGGGCCGGGGCCGCCACCGGCCACCGGGTCCGCTTCTCCCTCACCACCAACCTGACGACCGTACGGCCCGACGACGCCGCGCTGTTCGCCGAGCACCCGTTCACCGTCACGGTCAGCCTGGACGGGGACCGCGCCGGCCACGACGCGCTGCGCAGGGCGCCGGGCGGGGCCAGCGCGTACGACCGGCTGCGGGCGGGGCTCGACACGCTCGCCCGCCACGGCCGCCCCCGGCACCTCTCCGCACGCGTCAGCGTCACTCCGCACACCGGCAGACTGCTGGACGTCCTCGAGCACGGCATCGCGCTGGGCTTCGACGAGGTCGGCTTCGGGGCCGTGGTGAGCGCCCCCGATGCCGCGTACGAGATCACCGCCGAGGCGTTCGCCGGCTTCCTCGACCAGATGACCGCATGTGGCGAGCGGGCCCTGGCGGAGCTTTCGGCCGGACGCGCCTACCCGTTCGGCAACTTCCAGACCGCCATGGAGCAACTGCACCGGGGGGCCCACCGCCCCTACCCGTGCGGGGCCGGTGCGGGGTATCTCAGCGCGTCCGCGGACGGGGACCTGTACGCCTGCCACCGGCTGGTCGACGACCCCGCCTTCGCCATGGGGTCGCTGGCCGCGGGACCCGACGCCGTCGCCCGACGACGGCACCTGGCCGAGCGCCACGTGGACCGGCAGGAGCCCTGCCGGTCCTGCTGGGCCCGATACCTGTGCGGCGGCGGCTGCTACCACGAGGTCAGCCGGCGGGGCCGGCCCGGCTGCGACTACATCCGCGGCTGGCTGGCCTTCTGCCTCCGCGCCTACGTCGAACTCGGCCAGGCCGCGCCCGGGTTCTTCGAGCGGCGGTCCGCGGCGTCCCCGTTCACGAGCAGTGCCAGCACCGTCTGAAGGCCCGAAGGAGCCCGTCCATGCCCGACCTGCCGACTCCCGCGGGGAAGATCCTCCCGCGCAACCTCACCGCCCGGGCGGACCACGTCGTACGCGGCAACCCCGCCAACACCCGCCCGGAGAGCGGGGTCGACAACTGTTTCCCGGGGCTCGAGTTCGACCAGCGCAACCTCGACAAGGCCTTCTTCCCCGGGATGCTCTTCGACTTCCACCGCTACAACGGTTCGCGGGCGCTGGAGGTCACCGGCGGGGTCGCCGCCGCCGAAGGGCTGACCACGGCGGACCTGACCGGCGACAACCAGGTCTTCATCGGGGCCCTGTGCGGGCGGACCCGGGTCGACCAGACCGACGCCCACCTGGAGCCGGTCGACTGCCGGGAACGCGGCGGCCTGGACGTCTGGCGTCAGGTGCACGACCTGCTGCCCGGCCGGATCGCCGTGCTCCTGCTCGGGCGCCAGACGTCCGTCGCCACGCTCGGAGCCGCCGCGGTCGGCAACCTCAACGCGCTGCGCATGCGCGGCGAGAGCTTCGTCCGCCGTGCCCCGGACGGCCGGTTCCAGCTGGCCGTGCTGGTCTCTGACCGGGCCCGTTACCTGGACGAGAACGGGGTCATCGACCCGGAGGCCTACCAGCCCGGAGACCTCACCCGCAGCCTGTGCGCCCCCTGGCAGTACGACTTCCGCGACTGCGGTTGCTTCTACTGGGCCGCGTCGAAACCCGACGTCGCCAGCAACGCCGACGAGAGCATCCCGCAGATGAACTACCTGCGCGCGGACCGCACACCGGTCCCGGACCTCGACACGGACGCGCGGGACCTCGGCGGTCCGCGCAGGCGGCTGGAGTTCGGGTACGCCCGGATGATCAGCGACTGGAGCGTGCTGCCCGTGGTGCTCAACGGCCGTGAGGACGACGGCATCGGCAACCCGGCGCCGCCCGACGTCCCGCTGCTGGACCGTGCGACCGTGATCAGCAAGCTCAAGGGACTGGCGACCGTCGAGCACGCCCTGAGCGTGGAGTACCTGTACGCGCACTACACGCTCAACGCGCCCAGGGAGCTGCCGGAGTCGGCGAGCCGGCTGATGCGGCGGATCCACGCAGCGGCCTTCGAGGTGTTCGAGGTCGCGGTCGACGAGATGCGGCACCTGCGCTGGGTCAACGAGGCCCTCGGAACCCTGGGCGAGGCGCCCGTCGTCGGGCGGGCGGCGGAGATCGTGCGCGACACGGTCCATCCCTTCGAGCTCCGCCCGATGACCCCCGCGCAACTGCAGTGGTTCATCGACGTGGAGGCCCCCAGCCAGCAGGTGGGGACCGGCCTCGACGGCATGTACGTCCAGCTTCACCGGAGCATCGTCAAGCAGCCGGACGTGTTCCCCGAGGCCGACAGGTTGGCCCATCTGATCAAGCTCGTCATCGACGAGGGCGAGGAGCACTTCCGTCGTTTCACCGCGGTGAAGCAGCACTTGGCGGGCCTCGATCCCCTCGTGTACCTGCGCCCGCTGCGGCGGCCCGGCGCCCAGGACCAGCTGGGCCGGACGCTGCTCGACCTCAGCGACCGGTACTACGCGGCGTTGCTCGGTACCCTCCGGGCCACCTTCGCACTCGGCGACCAGGCCGGTGGTCTGCTGATCGGCCAGGCCCGGGTCACGATGGAGAACCTCCACGAGATCAACCACCTCCTCGCGTCCCGCGGCATCGCGCCCCGCTTCACCCTGCCGCCGGCCTTCGGGCCGGACGCGGGCGGGATGCCGCCGGAGCTCGCCAACGGCCAGGCCACCAGGGAAGCGGCCGTCGCGGCGATCCAGGCCCTCAGCGCCATTCGCGAACTCGACGGAGACCTGCGGGACATGGCGAACAGTCAGCAGATCGAGACCGCAGCCCTGTTGGATGTGCTGGACCTCCAGGCATGAGGGGCCCCGTCGAGATCGGCGGGGCGGGACTGGCCGAGCTGACCTGCGCCCGGCTGCTGGCCGGGCTAGGGCACCGGGTCCGACTGCCGCCGCCCGGGCCGGGCACGGGAGGTCAGGGTGCGGCAGGGCAGGGTGCGGCAGGGCCGGGCACGACGGGGCCGCGGCCGCTGCTGCTCACCGGGCCGGCCCTGGAACTGCTGGACTCCCTGTGGGGTCCGGGACTCCTCGACGGGACCTGGGAGGTGACGCACCGCCAGGTGCGCTGGGGCGAAGGGCCGCCGGCCCGGTTCACGCAGCCCGGCCGGGTGGTGGACGGGGTCGACGTGGCCCTCCGCATGCGGGAGCGGCTGGCGGAGCACGACACGGAACCGAGTCCGGCGGATCCGGAGGAGGACCCGCCCGGCTGGGTGGTGGCCGCCCGCGCGGACCGGTCGCCGGTGGGCTCCTCGACGAGCCGCACGCCGACCGACGGCGAGCCGGCCGGGCCACCCGCCGAGCCGGCCGTCCCGCCCCCGGTCCCGTCCCCCGTTCCGGTGTGCGCCCCGGAGCCCGTACGGGTCGCCGGGCGCCGCCGGTTGCTGGCCGGGACGGCCCCGCTGCGCGCCGGCGCCGACGAGCGCACCGCCGTCCTCGGCACCGCCGAAGGGGGCTGGGCGCACCTCACCCCGCTGGGGTGCGGCGCCGCGCTCGTGCAGGCGATGGTGCCCGGTCCGGCCGGGGACCCCGTCGCCCTGCTGGCCCGCCTGGCCGCCGAGACCGGCCTCGGTGCGCTCCTGCGCCGCCCGCCCCGGTCCGCCGTCGCCGTGCCGGCCGCCCCGCAGCTGCACCCGTCCCCCGCGACGGCGCCCGTCGGGGACGTCCCGGGCCGCCTGATCGTGGGGGCCGGAGCCATCCGGTACGACCCCCTCAGCGGCACCGGAACCGCGCAGGCCCTGCGTACCGGCATCCTCGCCGCGGCCGTCGTCGACGCGGCCGCGCGCGGAACCGCCCCGCCGAGCGCGCTGTGCGCGCACTACGCCGCCCGGTTGCGCGCCGCGTACGCCGAACACCAGCGCACCTGCGCCCGGTTGTACGGGAGCGCCTTCCCCGGGCCCGCCTGGTCGGACGAACTCGACGCCGCCCGGGCGTGCGCCGCGCCCGGACGGCGGTGACCTGAACCGGGCCCGCTCCCCCGCCCGGCGGGGCGGCGGACCGGCCGCTACCGCCGGTCGGGGTCCTCGCCGTGGTCGCCGAGGGTGAGGAGCACGCGGCGCAGCAGGCCGGCGAGCTGGTCGCGTTCGGCGGTGGTGAGCCCGGCGAGCTGGCGTTCCTCGCCGGCGAGGTGGTGCTCGACGAGGCGGTGGGTCAGTTCCCGGCCGGCGTCGGTCAGGGAGATCAGCACGCGGCGCCGGTGGGCGGGGTCGACGGCCCGGTCGACGAGGCCCTTCCCCACGAGGTGGTCGATGCGGTTGGTGAGGGCCGCGGAGCTGACCATCGCGGCGGAGCTCAGCTCGCCGGCGGTGAGGACGTGCCCGGGGCCGGAGCGCAGCAGGGTGGCCAGGACGTCGAACTCCCAGGGCTCGATCCCGTGGACGGTCAGGTTCTCCTTGATCCCGCGTTCCAGCAGGCGCGAGGCACGGGAGAGGCGGCCGATCACGGCCATGGGAGAGGTGTCCAGGTCGGGGCGGACCGCGCGCCACTGTGCGGTGATGCGGTCGACGCCGTCGCGCTGCGGCTGCTGCTCTGTCATGCCCCGAGCCTAACATCTCGACATGGAAATGTTTGACATCGGCGACCCATGCGATCTACGGTTTCGACATCGAACTTTTCGACATAGGGGGATTGTCATGAGGGTTCTGCTCACCGGCGCCACGGGCTACATCGGTTCCGCCGTCACCGACCACCTCGCCGCCGCCGGCCACCAGGTCGTCGCACTCACCCGGAGCTCCGCGCCGCAGCCCGGCCGGGGCTGGCACGCCCAGGTGGTCGGCGACACCGCCGACCCGGCCTCGCTGGCCGACGCGGTGACACCGGAGATCGAAGCCGTGATCCACCTGGCTCCCCCGAGCGGCGACGCCGACGTGGACACCGCCGTCGTCGAGGCGCTCGCCGCTCCGCTGCGCGGCACCGGCCGCCCGTTCGTCTACACCAGCGGCGTCTGGGTGCTCGGCGCCACCGGCGAGGACCAGGAGGTCGGCGAGGGGGCCCCGACCGACCCGATCGACATCGTCGGCTACCGCCCGCGGATCGAGCAGCGGGTGCTGGCCGAGGTCGCCGAGGGCGTGCGCGCGGTCGTCGTCCGGCCCGGCATCGTGTACGGGCGTGGCGGCGGCATCCCCGCCATCCTGGTCGACCGGGCCCGCGAGCAGGGGGTGCCGGAGCACTACGGCGAGGAGGGCGTGCGCTGGCCGACCGTCCACGTGGACGACCTGGCCGAGCTGTTCGTGGCCGCCGTCGAGCGGGCCGAGGCCGGGACCGTGTGGCACGGCGTCGGCGAGCCGGCCGTACCGGTCCGCGACATCGCCCGGGCCGCCGGCCGCGCCGCCGGGGTGCTCGCGGCCCCGCAGGCGGTGCCCGTCGCGCAGGCCGCCGAGGTCTTCGGCCCGCTCTTCGCGGACGCGCTCGCCCTCGACCAGAGCGTCAGCGGCGCCGCCGCCCGCACCGCCCTCGGCTGGCGGCCGGTCCGGCCGGGCGTCGTGGCCGAGCTGGTGTCGGGCTCGTACCGGCCGGTCGAGGTGTTCGGCGCCCCCGACGGCCCGGAGACGGACGCCGAGGTGGCCGCGATCCGCCTCCTGGTCGCCGAGGTCGAGCACGCCCAGCAGAACGAGCTGGTCGACCGGTTCCTGGGCGTCTTCCGCCGGCAGGACCCGGTGTGGACCACCGGCCACGGCAAGCGGCTGTCGGGCTTCGAGGAGATCGACACCTTCACCCGGAAGGTGCTGCCCGGCGCGATGATCGAGTCCACCGCCGTCTACGACGTCGAGCGCGTGCTGTTCCTGCGGCCCGACGTCGCCGCGGTGAACGTCCGCCAGCGGCCGGTCCACCACGACGGCAGCCGGATCGCCGACCGGCCCGAGGGCCGCCCGTTCTACGTCCTGGTCAAGGAGGACGGCGCCTGGCGCGTCGGCGCCGCGCAGAACACCGTCGCGGTCGACTGACCCCGTACCCCGCGCCCCCGCCCCCGCCGGCGCGGGGGCGCGGCCGCCGGGGCGTGCGGGCCCGCACGGGGGTCGGGGTCCGCACGCCCCGTCCGCGGATCGACCGCGGATCAACCGCGGGGCCGCGCGAGGGCGCCGTCGAGGACGTCGAAGAGTCGCTCGACGTCCCGGCGGGTGGTGTGGAGATGAGGGCTGATGCGGATCGACGTGCCGCGGGCCCCCACGAACACGTCCGCCTCCGCCAGCTCCGCCACCACGCGCCCCCGCAGTTCTTCGGGGACGGTGATGCCCAGCATGTGCGGTCCGCGCGGGACGGGGGTGGGCAGCGCCCGTTCGCGGGCCTCGGCGGCGATGAGGGCGGTGACGGCCGCCAGGGCTTCGGCGACGGCGGGAACGGTCCAGGCCGACAGCTGCCGCAGGGCGGCGGTGGCCATCGGGGTGAGTTCGAACGCGGTCCGGCCGCCCGCGTCGAAGCGGCGGGCGCCGGGCTGGTAGTCCGCGCGGTAGTCGACCAGCCGGGCGAAGTCCTCGGAGCCCGCGCGCAGGATCCAGTTCTCCTCCAACGGCCGCCCCTGCTGGTGCTCGGGAGCCGCGTAGAGATAGCCGAGCCCGAAGGGTCCCAGGAGCCACTTGTAGCCGACGCTCACGACGAAGTCGGGGCGGAGCACGCGCGTGTCGAGCGGCATGGCTCCGGCCGACTGGCTCGCGTCGACGACCAACGCGGCCCCGGCCGCCCGGGCGGCCCGGGCGACCGGTTCCAGCTCGAGCAGGGCCCCGTCGGTCCAGTGGACCTGCGGTACCGAGACCACGGCCACGGTCTCGTCCAGGGCTCCGAGGACCGCCTCGGTCCACGTCCGGCCGCCGTCCCGCCGGACGGTGAGGAGCGAGGCCCCGGTCCGTTCGGCGAACCGCCACCAGGTGTAGATGCCGGAGGGGTACTCGCCGTCGAGGACCAGGACGCGGCTTCCGACGGGCGCGGTGAGGTTGGCGGCGGCGACCGCGAGGCCGTAGCTGGTCGCCGGGACCAGGGCGATGTCGTCGGCGGTCGCCCCGATCAGCCCGGCGAAGAGCGCCCTGCGCTCCTCCGCCCCGTCGAACCAGTCGGCGGCCCGGATGCGCCACGGCTGGGCGCGCCTGCGCAGGGCAGCGTCGCCCGCGTCGCGGGCGGCCCGCAGGGTGGGTGCGAGGGACGCGGTGTTGAAGTAGGCGACGTGGTCGGGAATGTCGAAGAGGTCCCGACCGGCACCGAACGTCGTGTGGCTGTCGCTCGTCATGATGGATCCCCCGGACGTCGTCGGACCGACTCGTCCCCACCGTGCCAGCACACGGTCCCGCGAGGGCCGCGACCGCACCGGGGAGCCGCACGGAGCCGACGCAGGATCACCCGTCGTGCCGCCCCGGCCGACGCCCCGGAGCGGCTACGCACCGCACGAGGGGCGCCAGGTCAGGTGCGGGAAGAGGTCCCGCCACTCACCGCCCTGCCCCGTCGGACCGGGCGGACGGTCGGGCGGTCGAGCGGTCAGGCGGGGCGCGGGACGTAGGCCAGGCCGTGGGCGCCGGGTTCGCCGAGCTTGGCGATGTCCAGCCGGGCCAGCCGCTCCAGCGTTTCCAGGTCGACGACGTCGACGGTCGAGGAGACGACGCAGGACACGTAGCCGAGCCGGCCGTCGGAAGAGGAGGTGATGGTCAGCGGGAAGAGTCCGACCTCGACCTGGCCGAGCTGCTTGCGGGTGTCGGCGCAGAACACGGTGAGGCGGCCCGGGGCGTGGCGTCCGAGCTGCGCCCCCGGGTCGGCCGTCATGCGCAGCTCGCCCGCGAGGAGCCTGCCCGTCGACGTCAGGTGCACCGGCAGGATGACGTTCTCCGTGGGCAGGGTGTCCACGACGGACGCCGTCCGGGGGTCGACGACGCGGATTCCGGGGGCCGGCCGCCCCTCGGCGCCGGCGGAGAAGTTGCCGTACGGCGCGGCGACGAAGGCGTGGGCGCCGTCGGCGGACACGGCGAGCCCCTCGCTCCCCGGGACCTCGACCTTGGCGGTGAGGACGCCCCGTTCGAGGTCCACGACGGACACGAACGGCGCTTCCTTGTTGGTGGCGTAGCCCGTCCGCCCGGCCGGGTCGATCGCGAACCAGTGCGGGCCGGGTGCGTCCGTGTCGATCCGGCCGAGGGGCCGGCGGGTCGCCGTGTCGATCACCACGACCCCGCCGGGCCGGTCCTGCCCGGCCTCCACGCTGACGTAGAGCCGCCCGCGCGCCGTGTCCAGCGCCAGCCCGTGCGGTCCGTGTTCCGGGGCGAGGTCGACGACCTCGACGATGCGGCGGCTGTCGGGATCGATGACGGCCAGCTCGGTGCGCCGGCCGCCGTTCGCGTGGTAGTAGCCCGAGTGGTACGTCAGGGTGCACCACAGCAGTCGCTGCGTCGGGTCGTAGCACAACTCGTGCGGCTCGGCGGGGACCTGCACCACGCCGAGGTGCCGGTCGGAGGCGGCGTCGAAGAACGAGACCGTCGGTCCGCTCTGACTGACGACGGCGAGTACGTCGCCCTCTCGACCGGTACGGGGGGACTGCTGCACAGCGGCTCCTTGAACGGGGCGAAGCGGGAATGCCACGCGTCTTCGCGGGCGTCTCCACTCTCCGGTGCCGGCGACTGCGGCAGCAATGCAAAGATGGGCAACCAATCATTGCCGCACGTGCAAGAACCCAGCTCAGGAGGCTCGTTGATGGACCTCAACCTACTGCGCGTCCTGGACGCCCTGCTCCACGAGAACAGCGTGACCCGCGCCGCCGAGCGCCTCGGCACCTCGCCCGCGGCGGTCAGCCGCACCCTGGCCCGGCTCCGCCGCACCGTCGGCGATCCGCTGCTGGTCCGAGCCGGTCAGGGGCTGGTCCCGACCCCGCGCGCCGTGGAACTCCGCGAGGAGGTGGGCGCGTTGCTGCGCAGCTGCGACGACGTGCTGCGGCCCGGTGCCGGGTTCGACGCCGCGCACCTGCAGCGCACCTTCACCGTGCAGGCCACGGACCTGCTCCTGGCGGGCGTGGCCGGGAGCCTGATGGAGCGGATCCACGCGGAGGCCCCGCAGGTGGACGTCGTCTTCCTGCCGGAGGCGCTGGAGGGCGGTCCCGGGCTGCGGCAGGGTTCGGTGGACGTCGAACTGGGCGTCCTGGGACACCTGGACCCGGAGATCCGGACCCGGCAGCTCGCCCGGATGCCGCTGGTCGGCGTCGCCCGCAGCGGGCATCCCCTCTTCGACGGGCGGATCGACGCCCGTCGTTTCGCCGCGGCCGACCACATCGGCATCTCCCGCCTCGGCAAGCGCCTCGGGCCCATCGACAGCGCGCTCGCCGAACTCGGACTGCGCCGTCGTACCGCGGTCGTCGTGCCCAGCCACACGAGCGCGATGATGCTCGCCCGGGACACCGACCTCGTCGCGCTCAGCCTGGCCGACTGGCTTCCCGGCACCATCTCGGCCATGGGCCTGCGGACGTTCCCGGTTCCCCTCGACCTGGAGCCCCTGGACCTCGGGATGGCCTGGCACCCGCGGAACGCGGCGGACCCGGGGCACCGCTGGTTCCGCGAACACCTCGCGTCCGCCGTGCTGGCGCCGGCCGGGCCGGGGCGCGGGTCGGCAGCCGCTCGTACTCCCGGCTGAACCGCACCCGCCCGGCTCGCGCTCCCGGAAGGTGCCGCGGGCTACGGCAGCGACCGTCCGCCGAGGTGTGCGGCGGTCCGGGAGAGCACCCGGTGTTCGGTGGGGGTGATGCCGTACGCGTCCCGGAACGCCCGGCTGAAGGCGGCGGCGCTGGAGAAGCCCCAGCGGTTCGCGATCATTTGAACGGGCTGGCCGCTCAGGTCCTCGCGCGCGAGCTCGGAGTGGGCGCGCGCCAGCCGGGTTCGGCGGATGTGGGCCGCGAGGGTCAGGGGCTGGTCGCCGAAGAGGGTGTGGAGGCGCCGGAGGGACATGCTGTGCCGTTCGGCGATGGCCCGGGGCGTCAGGTCCGGGTCGCCCAGGTTGTTCTCGATGAAACGGTGGATCCGCTGCAGCGTCTCCTGCGCCCGGGCCTCGGCCGGCGCCTCACCGGGGTCGCCGAGTTGCTGGGCGAGGAACGCGGTTGCCACGTCGAGGGCGACGGTCCCCATCGCCCGCAGCTCCTCCGGGCGGCAGCCCGGGCCGCGTGCGACCAGCGTCTTCAGGAAGTCGGCGAGGATCGCTCCGGTCCCCGCGTCCGCGGCCAGGCCCTGTCCGAGGAGGCGGTCCACCCGGTTCGAGTTCAGCGGCAGGGCCTGACGCGGGATCTGCATGATCACCGTCTCGGTCCGCTCGGCCGTGCACGCCCCGCCACTCGGTCGCGAGGTGTCCGTGAGCACGAGGCCCCCGGCGACCACCGACTCGTTGTCGCGCTGCGAGATCCGGACCGCGCCCTGTGTGATGAGCGCCAGCTGCACGTGCTCGGGATCGCCACGCCGGACATGGGCCGCGGTGCGGCGCGAGATCACGGGTGACGACGTCACGACGGACAGGCCCACCACGCCGAGGTCCAGGTACGTCACGTCCGCCTGGAAGTCGGCCGCACGGCGGGTGCTGAGCATGACGGGCATCACGTCGTTGGACACCGTCTCGCAGAACCAGTCGAACCTGTGCGCCCGCGCCTCGACGGCGTCCGACGTGACCAGCAGCCCCATGCGCTTCTCCCACACCTTGACCCGGCAGTGGTCCCGTCCCTCACCGGACGCCGCACGACCGTGCCCCACCCCACCACCGGATGATCGATTATCCGGCACCGCCGCCCCGACGTCGTGCCGCTCCCGGGCCGACTCCCGCACCGGTCGGACGGGACCGACGGGCGGTGGTGCCGCCCCTGGATGGCCGCCGTCGGATTGCGGGCACACTGCGGCGCGGCTGTGCTGGGGAAGGCCGTGCCGGGTGGAGCACGGAGTCCGGGAACGGGAACACAGGAGGACGATCATGGGTGACTTCATCGTGAACACGTCAGTCGTCGGGGGCCAGTCGCAGCCCTGCGCCGACGGGGTGAACAGCAGCGCCCTGTTCACAGCGCTCTGGGCGGACGACGGCGACGCCGGCATCAAGGGGCAGCGGGTGAACGTCGCCGGTGCGAAGGTGGGGACGGAGTTCCTCGCCAGCACGGCGACCCCGGCCGGCGGCAACACGAACCGGCAGTGGCCCTTCCTGGACTCCGTCGGCAACAGCACCTTCGCGGCGTGGATCGAACAACCCTTCAACCTGCCCCCGCCGACCCCGGTGGTGGTGCTGCGGCGCTTCCTCGACGGGCAGCCCGCCGGGCCCCCGGTACAGGTCAGCACCGCCGACATCGACCGCGAATTCCCGCCCACGGTCACCCGTATGATCGACGGGGGCTGCCTCGTCACCTGGACGGGCGCCGGGCAGCAGGCGCGCATCCGCGCGCAGCGTTTCGGTCCCGAGGGGCAGAAGGCAGGCCCCGAGGTCGCCGTGAACACCACCCCGGCCTTCCACCGCGACGCGGCCGTGACGCTCCTGAGCAACGGGGACTACGTCGTCGCCTGGACGAACGGGGACCCGGTGGGCGGCGGCGGACTCATCTACCGCGTCTTCGAGTTCGACGGCACGCCGCGGACCGGCGAGATGCATCCCAACCTCACGGGCTTCACGGGGCGGAGCGCGCTGACGGCCCTCGACAACGGGCGCTTCGTCGCCGCCCACATCAGATCGACGGTGCCGAGCGACCTCGGGGTCCTCCAGACCACGGCCGCGGCCAGCGTCATCGATCCGGCGAGCGGCGAGGTCCTCCTCAGGGCCTCCGCGGGTTCGGCGCAGCACTTCCACCGGAGCTGGCCGGCGCTCACGGCCCTGCCGGGGGGACAGTTCGTCCTCGCCTGGGTGGAGAAGAGCGCGGACACGTTCCAGACCGTGCCGACGGTGAAGGCGCAACTCTGCTCGGACACCGCGCTCGAGATCGGGCCCCAGGTCCAGGCCAGCTCGGGCACGAACGGCAACCGCTTCCACCTGAGCGCCGCCGCTGTGTTCGGCAACGGCGATCCGGGCAGGGTGTTCCTGTCGTGGGCGGACATGGCGGACGGCGGCGACACGACCATCCGCGGCAGGGTCCTCACCGCCGGCGCCGGCGGGCTCTCCTCGTAGCCGGCGACCGCCACCGCCCGACGGCACCGCCCCGCGCCCGGCGCGGCGTGCTCAGGCGGTCAGACCGGCCCGCCTGAGGGCCGCCCGGGAGAGGTCACTGATGGCCCGCTCGTCGCCGCGCCGCCACGCGTCGGCGAGTCCCCCCGGCGGCACCGGGATCGCGGCCAGGTCCTTCACCGGCCCGGTCAGCGCCCGCAGTGCCAGCAGGTCGGCGCCGCCGGGGGCGTCGAGCAGGGTGCGGATCCGGGCGGTGCGACGGATCCAGCGCACGCGCGGCGGAAGCCAGAGCACCAGTACGAACGCCACGGCGAAGAAGATCAGGGCGAACGTGGTCAGGTCGGCGACCCGGCCCACCAGGTCCTGCAGCGACTGCCCGGCGTCCGAGAGCCCGTCGCTGGCCTCGGCGGCGGCCTGCAGCGGCTTCTTCAGGACGTCCCCGACGAACGGTACGTTCGAGGCTGCGTCCCCCGCGTCGCCGAGGCCGGACGCGAGGCTTCCGCCGGCGTCCTCCACCTTCTTGCCCGGCTCGGCCAGCAGCATGATCGCGTCGTGCACGGCCAGCGCGAACCACACCGCGAGGGCCACCAGGACCACCGCCGTCACGTCGGCCAGCACCTGGCGGCACAGGCGTGCTCGGGTCTGGGCGTAGAGGCGCATGGGCGTGCTCCTGTTCCGGCGGCATCGACGGACGGGACGGGTCGGAACCCTACGGTGCGGTGAGCGTCGGTCAGAAGCCCCGGAAGCCCCGGAAGACGCCGCTCTCGTCGGCCGCGTCGGCGAACTCCTCGTAGTCCATGGCGGCCTGGGAGAGGTTGTTGTCGACCGACCAGAGTTCTGCGGCGATGACCCGCAGGCTCCGGGGCTGCTCCGCGCCGACGTCGATCATCAGGAGCGGCAGTTCGGCCGTGCTGAGGGCGGCGGTGTCGGCGACGGCCACCAGACGGACCGCGGCGGCCTCGGGTGCCCGGTCGAGGACCTGCTCGGGTGTCAGGCCGCGGTACGCGGGGTCGTCGACGGTCACGACGTCCGCGTGGAACCCGTCGGCCGTGGGCGTCTCGAGCGTCTGGCACAGCGTCTCCCAGGCCTCCGGGTGGTCGAAATCGGTGCGGACCAGCAGTGTCGACACGCGTGGATCTCCAGGTCTGTCGGGCCGGTCACCGGGTGGGGAGACTGGCGGTGTACACGTCCGTACGGTTCTGTGGCGCGCCGGAGTGGGTCTGGGTCAGCACGGCCCGCACGCCCCTCCCGTCCGCCACCAGCCCTTGGTAGTCGCCGAGGAAGTAGCCCCCGGCGAACGGCGCCTGCAGCCAGTCGAAGACCCGTGAGATCCGCCGCTCGGTCCGGCGCTGCGGGTTTCCGTGCGGCAGCGTGGCCAGCTGGTAGGCGGTGGGCAGGGTGGTGGTGTCGCCCGGCTTGAGGAAGCGCAGGTCGTAGTAGGTGAGGGCGACCGTGCCCCGTCCGTCGACCGCGATGGACGGCGAGAAGGCCGGCACGCCTTCGGGACTGATCAGCTCGGGGGACCCCCAGGTACGGCCGCCGTCGGTGGAGCGCACCAGCTGGACGGCGTCGAAGCTGCCGGCGGAGAAGTCCGAGCCCTCGTAGGCCATGTACAGGGTGCCCGTCCTCGGGTCGACGGCCGGGCTGGGCAGGGTGGCCGCGGCGCGCAGCAGCTTGGTGGGGTCGTTCGGGTCGACCTCCGGTACCGAGGTGTCCCGGGCCACGGTGACCGGGGCGCTCCAGGTCTCCCCGGCGTCGGTGGAGGTGACGACCGCGTAGTGGGCGTCGAGGACGGTGGTCAGGTCGTCGGCGAACGTGATCTGGTCGAAGAAGTCGTACAGGGTGCCGGTGCGCCGGTCCACGACGATCAGGTGGCCGATGGTCTGGGTGTTGGGCACGGCGCTGGTGTCGACGAACCGCCGGGCCTCGCTCCAGGTGCGGCCGCCGTCGCGGGTGAGGGAGATGTAGCCGGGCCCGTCGAGGGAGCCGGATCCGGGCGGGTGGCTGTCGAGGCGGTTCCAGACCTGGTAGGCGGTGCCCCTGCGGACCGGGTCGGCGGTGAGCGAGGGCTTGTCGTTGAAGAACGGCTGCTCGTCGACGTGCGTGGTGGTGAGGTTCTGCCAGGTGCGGCCGCCGTCGCGGGACGTGGCGGCCAGGAGGCCGCTGCGCGTGCTCTTCACGAAGTCGACGCCCTCCCCGCCGGCGTAGACGGTGCCGTCGGGTCCGGTGCTCACCCAGGGGTCGGTGGCCCGTTCGAAGTCCGCGCCGCCCGGGGCGCACAGGCTGAACGGCAGCGTGCTGCGGCGGAAGGTGCGGCCGTCCGTGGTCCAGGACGCCACCAGGCCGCGGGCGCCGCCGTCGTTCCAGCGGTCCTGCTGGAACGCGGTGACCACGCGCTTGGGGTCGCGCGGGTCGACGGACACGTACGGCTCGACCTCGGTGCCCGGGTAGACGACGCTGTCGGGGGACCTCGCGCCGATGGTGCAGCGCGCGTACGGGTCGCCGTGCGAGACCTTGGTCAGCGCTGCGCCGTCGGGGCTCCGGTCCGCCGCGGCGGGGGTCGCGCCGGTGAGCGTGGTGAGCAGGAGCGCGGCGGTGGCGGCAGCGGTCAAGGGCAGGAAGGCGCGCATGCAGGATCTCCTCCGGGCCTCGGCGGCCGGGGTGGGGGACCGCCGCCATCGGGACGGCGTGGGGCGCGGAGGCGTACCGGAACGCGGGGGTGGGACGACTCCGCCTGATCCTCTTCGGCGTCGTGGCCGGTGCCCTTGATGGGCCGGACGGCGGAGTCCTGGGCGTCAAGTCCCGCATGTGCGTGGCATGACGTCGCGTTCCCGCACGTGATCTCTTTGAGGAGAACCCAGGCAGCCTTTGCTACGAATGGAGAATTGCCATGTCCAAGCCCTTCCGGATCCGTCGCACCGTCCTGGCCGTGTCGTCATTGGTGCTGGTGGGCGCCGGTGTCGCGCTGCCGGCGACCGCCATGGGGGCGACCGCGGACGACCCGCAGCAGATCGTCAGACTCGACCCGGGGGACATCGCCGAATTCGTCGCCGACCAGGGCACCACGACCGTCACGTGCGGTGATGTCGGCGGCACGGACAGTGCGACGGTCAAGCGGGAGATCAAGCGGGAGATCAAGCGGCGGCTCCTGGAGAAGCTGCAGGACAAGCTGGCCGACTGAGGCCCCGGCCGGCATCGGGGAATGCGCCCCGGACGGCGCTCTCGCGGTGCCCGGCACCCGTTCAGACCGCGCCGGCCCCCGGGGGCCGGTCCGGGCCGCCGATCGGCAGGCGTACCACCGCCGTGGTGCCGGGGCTGCGCAGGGTGCCCACGGCGGACGCGCCGAGCAGGGCGGCGTCGTGGTGCGCGAGGGCGAGGGTCCGGCCCCTGGTGTCGAGCTCCGCCCGGCCCGCCAGGACGACGACGAGCAGGATCTCGTGCGACCCGGCGGAGAGGGACGAGGTGCCGCGGACGACCGCCGTGCCGGCGGGCGCGCCGCCCCGGCGGTGCATCACGTTGAAGTTCACGACCGGACCGTCCAGGAGGCGGCAGTCCGTGGGGACGTCACCCGGGAAGTCCCGCGGCGCGTACCGCTCCGCCAGCCGGTGGCGGACACCGCCCACCGTGAGCTCGATGCCGTTCCCCTCGACGACGGTGAGCGTGCGGTCCACACCGGGGAAGACCGAGTACGGGCCGTCCGCGGCGACGTCGGCGAGGCTGACCCGCCAGACGAAGTCGTCCATGCCCGCCCCCTCGGGCCACGCCGCGATCTCCCGGGTCACGCCGCCGCCGTTCTTCCAGGGCACGGCACTCCGGTCGACGGCCCGTAGGACCCTGACCGTCCACCCCGCGGGGACACCCTCCTCGGACGCCACGTCGTACTCCTCCGGTGCCGTGCTCTCCCGTTCCGCCATGACCGCATCCTGCCCGAACCCGTGCGCACGGCGCACACCGCGCAGCGTGTACCTGCACACCTCGACCGGCAACGCCGGCACCGCCACCTTCGCCGCCCGGGTGAAGTTCGGCACCGGCTGGAACATCTACGAGAACGTGCTCTGAGTCCGGCGGCCGCCGTGCCGCGAGGAGCGAGCGAGCGGGCCCGTCCACCGGTGGCAACCGGGGACGGGCCCGCGTCCGTTGTGCCGCCCCGGTCCCCGCCCCGCCCCGCCCCGATCACGCGCGTCCGGGGCTGCGCAGTACGGAAGTTGACAACGTTTCCGTTGCGGCGGCCGGCAATCTGACCAGAAGTCTTCCGGAGCAATGCGACATGTGAAATTTTACATGTCACACATCGGCGGCCCGTGTCCCCAGCACGCGGCCACAACGGCCCCGGAGGCCCCCACAGATGCAGCCCTTCCGGATATCGCACACCCGCGCGCGCAGACTTCCTGCGCTCGGCGCGGCCGTCTTCATCGCGCTCGGCCTGCTCACGCCGCAGAGCCAGGCCGCCTCCGTCGGCACCGCGGCCCCGGCCGGCACGCACGCACGCGAAGCCGCGAGCGCGGCGCCGCGGTCGATCCCGGTCCCCAAGTCGCCCGACGCGACGAACCACCGCTCCCGCTTCCACATTTCGGCGCAGGACGGCACCGAGGAGTCCGGCCCCGTCCCCGCCCCCACCACCAAGGTCGCCGAGCCCGCCCGGCCCACGAAGGCCGGCAAGCAGTCCTCGGCCGTGGCCGGGGACGAGTGCGGCGACCTCTCCGGCGTGATCAATGCGACGGGCCCGGCCCTGGTCCAGCAGCTCACGGCCCTCCCCCGGATCACCTGCACCTACCCGCTGTTCGGCCTCACCGGGGAGAACGCGCGGAGGGCCTTCCGCGAGGCCCAGATGGTGACCGTGGCCCACGCGCTGCGCGACGCCTCCGGCTCCTACGCGGGCGACAACCGCACCGCCGTGGGACAGCTGGTGCTGTTCCTGCGCGCCGGCTACTACGTGCAGGACAACCACGCGGACGTCGTCGGCGACTACGGCACGGCGCTCGACGCAGCGGCGCTCGGCGCGCTGGACGCCTTCTTCGCCGCCCCGCACAGCAGGGACGTCACGGACGCCAACGGCGAGATCTTCAACGAGGTCGTCACGCTGATCGACAGCACCCACGCGGCCGGCCGGTACGCCGCCGTCGTGAAGTGGATGCTCGGCAGCTACGACGCCACCTGGCCGGGCCAGATGAACCTCGCGATGCAGCACGTCGAGTGGGTCGTCGAGAACGGCTTCAAGGCCAAGAACGACGGCCGCGGCTGGCGGGCCGCACTGAAGGCCGACCCCACGATCCTCACCACCTGGGCCGGCTTCATCACCCGCAACGGCGCGCAGCTGAACCGCCTGGACGTCGTCAGCAACGTCGGCCGCTACCTGGGCTACGCCCTCGACGTCCCCGAGCTCAAGGACCGGGTCCGCCCGCTGCTGAAGGACCTGATCAACCGCTACCCGAACGTCGGCCCCACCGCGCCGATCACCATGAACCTGGGCTGGTACACGCGCGAGTACGACCGGAACAACTGCGCGGCCTACGGCATCTGCGACCTCGGCGCCCGCGTGCTCCCGGCGGTCCTGCCCATCCAGCACACCTGCACGCCGGACCTGCGGATCCGCGCCCAGGACATGTCCCCCGGCCAGCTGGACGGCACCTGCACCAGTCTGGTCAACCAGGACGCCTACTTCCACCGGATCATCGGCGACAAGGGCGCGATCCCCGGTGACGTGAACACCGATCTCGAGGTCGTGGTCTTCGACGACTACACCCAGTACGCGCTGTACGCCTGGGCCGTCTACGACATCGACGTCGACAACGGCGGCATGTACGAGGAGGGGAACCCGGCCGCTCCCGGCAACCAGGCCCGCTTCATCGCCCACGAGGCCGACTGGCTGCGCCCGGCCTTCCAGATCTGGAACCTCAACCACGAGTACACCCACTACCTCGACGGCCGCTACGACATGGCCGGCGACTTCGAGGCGGGCCTGACCACGCCGACCATCTGGTGGGTCGAGGGCATCGCCGAGAACATCTCGTTCGGCTACCGCAACGAGCGCAACGCCGACGCGATCGCCGAGGCCCGCCGGAACACCTACCGGCTCAGCGACCTGTTCGACACCGTCTACGACCAGGACGGGGACCCCTCGGTCAACTCGAACCGGGTCTACCGCTGGGGCTTCCTCGCGGTCCGCTACATGCTCCAGGCGCACCCCGCCGACGTGCAGACCGTGCTCGGCAAGTACCGCACCGGCGACTGGAACGGCGCCCGCGCCTTCCTGAAGCAGACCATCGGCACCGGCTACGACGCCGGCTTCGCCAGCTGGCTGGCGACCACCTGCGCGACCGACGACTGCGGCCCGCTGCCGCAGGCCCCCACCACCCCGCCCTGCACCTTCGGCGACCCGCGCCAGTTCGACCAGAACTGCCGCCGGGACGGCCTCTCCGCCAGCACCGGCAACTACAGCTACCACTTCCTGTACCTGCCGGCCGGCGTCAAGCAGCTGACCATCACCAGCAGCGGCGGCACCGGCAACGCCGACCTGTACTACGGCGGCGGCAGCTGGGCCACCACCAGCAGCTACCGGGCGAAGTCCACCGCCGCCGGCAACGGCGAGACCCTGACGATCGACGACCCGCCGTCCGGCTGGGTGTACTTCAGCCTCGCCGCCGCGCAGGACTTCAGCGGCGTGAGCGTCGCCACGCAGACCAGGTGAGCCGGTCCGCCGGCAGCGGCGGCCGTACCGGGCCCCGGTGAACGGGGCCCGGTAGTCCGGACGTCCGTACGACGAGCGGGCTCCGCCGCGCCGGGCCACCGGCCGGCGGCGCCCGCACGGCCCGCGACGCCCCCGTCAGGCATCGCCTCCGAGACCACGATCGGGTGCGCTCATGTCCCCCGTGACGGGCGTGCCGTCGGCGAGCCCGTAGCGCAGGTACACGGTGCCCTTCGGGCTGGCCACCGGGGGTGCGAGGAGCGTGACGTTGGTGGGCACGGCGCCGTCGTCGAACACCTTCTTGCCGACGCCGAGCACGATCGGGTGCAGCCAGAGGTCGAGACGGTCGAAGAGCTTCTCGCGCAGGAGGGTCTGCACGAGGTTCAGGCTGCCGACGACCTTGATGTGCTCGTGCCGGTCACGGATCTCCCGCACCGCGCCGGCCAGGTCCGGGCCGAGCTGCGTGGACCCGGCCCAGGACAGGTCGGGCGTGCCGCGCGAGGCGACGTACTTCGGGACGCCGTTGAAGAGCGTGGCGATCTCGTTGTCCTCGCCGCCCTCCTGGTGGGGCCAGTAGGCGGCGAAGATGTCGTACGTCCGCCTGCCGAGCAGGAGGGCGTCCGTGCCCTCGTACGCGGCGCCGATCTGCGCCCCGGCGACCTCGTCGAGCAGCGGTGCCTGCCAGCCGCCGAACGGGAACCCCACCGGGTCCTCGTCCGGGCCGCCGGGCGCCTGCCCGACGAGGTCGAGGGTCGCGAACATCTCGATGTGGATGAGCCCCATGGCGCACTCCCGGTGAGTCGGTTCCGTCCGTCATAGAGATAGACCTCCGGGCGGCCGCGGACTCATCGCCGCGCCGGAACCGGAACGTCGCCTCCGGTAGCCTTGCGCCTCGCCGGAGGCAGCCCGCGACGCGCCGGCCGCCCCGCTCCGCCCACGCCCGGAAGGACTCTCGTGTTCAAGGTCAACGAATACTTCGACGGTTCGGTCAAGTCGATCGCCTTCACCCAGGAGGAGGGGCCCGCGACCATCGGCGTCATGGCTCCCGGTGAGTACGAGTTCGGGACGTCCGCCCCCGAGACCATGCACGTGGTCAGCGGCGCCCTGACCGTGCAGCTCCCCGGCACCGACGCCTGGGAGACGTTCGCCGCCGGCGGCCACTTCGACGTCGCGGGCAACAGCACGTTCCGGCTCACGGTGGCGGTCGAGACCGCCTACTTCTGCGAATACCGCTGATCCAGCCCCCCGCGCCGCCGCACCATCGACATTACTAAAAAGTAATGTTGACGGCCCTTCACCTTTTCGGTGACCCGCTGACAGACTCCAGCTCCCGGCCGAGCAAGGAGTCCGCTTCAGTGACCGACGCCTCCCGCACCGCGCTGGAGCACCTGCGTGACACGGGTGCCTTCCAGTGGTACGTCATACCGCTCCTGCTGATCGTCCTGTACGTGTACGCCGTCGAGGTGGAGCGGCGGAACTGGAACGTGCTCTTCGCGGGCCTGGCGTTCTGGGGCATGGACTGGTTCAACGAGATCTGGAACGCCCTGGTCTTCCACTTCACCGGCCGCGCCCCCGTGTGGGGCGCGCCGGGCGGGGACTCGGCCTATCTGATCCTCATCGGGCTGAACATCGAGATCTGCTTCATGTTCGCGGTGTTCGGTGTCGTCGCGGCCAAGCTGCTGCCGGCCGACAAGGAGCTGCGGGTGCTCGGCGTGCCCAACCGCTGGCTGCTCGCCGGGGTCGGCGCCGCGGCCGCGGTAGGGGTCGAGGTCGTCCTCAACTCGATGGGCGCCCTCACCTGGGAGTGGCCCTGGTGGCAGGCCCGGATGCCGCTGCTCGTCTGGCTGTTCGGATACCTGCCGTTCTTCTGGGTGAGCTACTGGGTCCACGACATGCCCCGGGTCAGGACCAAGGCGCTCACCGTCGGCACGCTGCTGGGCCTGGACGCCCTCGCCGTCGTCGTCTTCATCTGCCTGGGGTGGATCTGACGTGTTGCGTCACGCACTGGCCGCCACCGTCCTGGCCGTGGGCGTCCTCGCCCCCGGGGGTGCGGCGGCCGCGAACGGCCCGTGCCGGCCGGTCGGCACCGCAGGACTGGCCGACCTCGTGCCCGGCGACAGCACCCTCGGCCTGTCCGCCCTGCCGCCCGCGACCGTCGAGCTGCCCCCGCAGGTCCCTCTGCGCGGCACCACGGAGACCTTCAACCGGCGCTGGTCCTTCGCCCTGCGCGAGGGCCGGACGTACGTCAAGGAGGCCGCCGCCACCGGGGGTTGGCGCGCGATGGCCCTGCCCGACTGCTTGGCCGGCCGGGTCACCGGCATCTCCGTGGACGACGACGAGCTCGTCGCGCTCGACGAGGACGGCCGCATCTACACGATGGACCACGCCCTCAACGCGCCCTGGACGTGGAACTGGACGTACCGGTACGGCGCCCCGCTGTGGCTGGGCGAGGGCAACACCGTCCCCTACGGTTCGACCCGCTGGACCTGGTCGGTGCTCTCCCCCGGCGAGGACCGGGTGTGGCGGGACACGGCCGGCAACGACCACCCGGTCGGCGGCGCCAAGGTCTCCCACGTCTTCGCGCTCAGCGCCGACGGCAGCCGCATCACGTACGTGGACCCCTGGCTCCCCGCCGACCACAGCTACGAGATGGCCACCCCGCACCGCGGCCGCTTCCAGGCCGTGGCGCTGTCCACCGCGGCCTCCACCTCGTTCGTCGTCAACCGCTACGGCGACCTGTACACACGGCTGTACGACTTCGACATCTCCGGCTCCGACCGGGTGTTCTTCGGCTACTCCTACGAGGACCAGCGCGGGGCCGCGTTCCCGAAGATCCAGCTGCCGGCGCCCGACTGGGTCCGCCAGCCCAAGGTCCCCGCCGCCGGCGAGCTCACCGACCGGATCTCCGTGCACAAGACCGGCCGGGGCTCGGACGCCCGCGAACTGCGCGTCGAGGGCCGGGACCACGGTTTCACCGGGTACTGGCACAAGTCCCTGACCGCGTCCCGGTGGACCTTCACGGCGACGGGGCGGCCCCTGCAGGGCCGCCTCCTCCGGAACACCGCCGAGGACCGCTCCGCGGACACGCTCGCGCCGCCCTCGCCCTACGACTATGCCGGCGCACAGGGAGGGATGACCGCCCGCGTGGACGCGTTCGACGTCGCGGTCGAGGACACGCGCCTGCTCCTGCGGGCGGGTGACGAGGAGCTCCGGCTCACGCTGCACACGGTCGACGGGCTCCGCCAGAGCGCCCGGGCCGCCGGCCTCACCGCGCAGCCCCGCCGCTTCTACGGCACCGTCGAGGTCCCGCAGTCCGTCCTCGACGGCCCCGGCGCCCAACACCCGCTGCTGCGCGGCCTCGTCCAGGACCTCCTCGGGTCCGCCCGCTTCACCGACACCGACGTGGTCGTCACCGACCGGACCATGACCATCGCCCGCCTCGGCCTGACCCTGAACCGCACCTGAGGCCCGGCCCGGCCCGGCGGACGTCGCGCCGGTCACAGCGGCACGCGCCGGGTCGGGTGCGCCCGCAGCACCTCGAGCCGCCGGGCGTACTCCCCGTCGTCGATCTCCCCCCGGGCGAACCGTTGCGCCAGCAGCTGCTCGGCGTCCGGTGCCGCGTCGCGCTCCGGTTCGGGAGCGGCGGGGTCGCGCGGACGCGCACCGTCCCCGGTCAGGGGGCGGAGCACGTAGACGGCCACCATGACGACCAGGGCCAGGAGGAGCAGCGTGGTGAGGGAGGTGGCGAACCATCCCCACCCGTCCATGTCGTGTCCGTTCCCGTACATGGCTCGCCTCCCGGGTCGGCGGGGTGGGCGGTCGGTCCGACCGTCCGCTGTCAGGATCGCCGTGCGGCAGGCGTCCGGGCATGGGCCGGTCAGGCCCCTGTCGGGACCGCTGGACCCACGCGGACGACGGGTCGGGCCGCCGAGACTGGAGGCACGGCAGCGGCAGCCCGCTGTGACCCTCGGTACCGCGAAGGAGCCGGTCATGTCCGCAGCGCCCTACACCGTCAGCGACGTCATGACGCACACCGCGGTCGCCATCGGCCGGGAGGCGTCGTACAAGGAGATCGTCGAGATCATGCACCAGTGGAAGGTCAGCGCGGTGCCCGTCCTGGAGGGCGAGGGCCGCGTCGTCGGCGTGGTCTCTGAGGCGGACCTGCTGCCGAAGGAGGAGTTCCGGCGGGAGCAGCCCGTACTGCCCGACCAGCTGGAGGAGGCCTCGAAGGCGGGCGCGGTGCTGGCCGCGGACCTCATGTCGAGCCCGGCGGTCACCGTGCGTCCGGGGGCCACCCTCGCGGAGGCGGCCAGGATCATGGCCCGCAAGCGCGTCAAGCGGCTGCCCGTGGTGGACGACATCGGCATGCTCGAGGGCGTGGTCAGCCGCAGCGACCTGCTGAAGGTGTTCCTGCGGCCCGACGAGGAGCTCGCGGAGGAGGTCCGCGGCCTCGTGCTGGACGAGCTCGTTCCCGGCGGGACCCTGGAGGTGGCCGTGCGGGACGGGGTGGTCACCCTGCGCGGCCCGCTGCCGGGCCGCGCGCTGGTGCCCCTGCTGGCGCGGGCGGTCGGCGCCGTCGAGGGCGTGGTGGACGTACGGCTGGAGCTGGACGGGGCCGCCGCGGCCGCCGCGTGAGCCGGGACGGGCCCACGGCCCCGCGCCGCCCGCACCGTCGGGTGCGTCGTGCCGGCTGCTGGGACAATCCCGGTAGGAGACGCGCGCAGGGCGCATCGGCGCGTACGTCACGAACCGGGTCGGGGGTGACCATGTCCGACGCACCGCGGGCCCCGTCCGAGGCACCGATCAAGGTGTTCCTCCTCGACGACCACGAGGTGGTCCGCCGCGGCCTGCGCGACCTCCTGGAGGGCGAGCCGGACATCGTCGTCGTGGGCGAGGCCGGGACCGCCGAGCAGGCCCTGGCCCGCGGCCCGGCGCTGCGGCCCGACGTGGCCGTGCTGGACGTCCGGCTTCCCGACGGCGACGGCATCACCGTCTGCCGCGAGCTGCGTGCACGCATGCCGGACCTCGCCTGTCTCATGCTGACGTCGTTCGACGACGAGGACGCCCTGCTGGACGCCATCATGGCCGGGGCCGCCGGGTACGTCCTCAAGCAGATCAAGGGCTCCGACCTGGTCGCCGCCGTACGGACGGTCGCCACCGGCCAGTCCATGCTCGACCCCGCCACCACCGCGCGCCTGATGCGGTCGCTGCGCGACCCGGAGGCGTCGAAGCCGCCCGAGGACGCCCGCCTGGCCGGACTCTCGGAACGGGAGCGGTCGGTCCTGGAGCTGATCGGCGCGGGTCTCACCAACCAGCAGATCGCCAAGAAGCTCTACCTGTCCGAGAAGACCGTCAAGAACCACATCTCGAGGCTGCTGGGCAAGCTGGGCGTGGAACGTCGCGTCCAGGCCGCGGTCATCGCGGCACAGGTCCACGAACACGAGCGGAACGCCCGGGACGGCAAGGACGGTGGCTCCCACGTCTAGGACGTGTCGGCGGCCGCCCCGGGACCGACGGAGTCACGGCGGCCGACCGGCCCTGCCCGCTCGGGGGCCGGGACGGGTGGCGCCGTCCGGGGGCCCGTCCGGGCCCGCGGAGGGACCGTTCGGCCCCTCCCCCGCCCCGCGGCCGAGGTGGACGGTGGACACCTGACCCACGCGTCCCGGGAGACGGGCGCGCCACGGCGGGAGGTGCCCCATGCAGCGCGTCAAGGTTGCGGACCTGATGACCGACGAGGTCGTCTCGGTCGCCCCGGAAACCCCCTTCAAGGACGTGGCGAAGGTCCTCGCCCAGCACGACATCACCGGCGTTCCCGTGCTCGACGAGGAGGACCGGGTCCTCGGCATCGTGTCGCAGACCGACCTGTTGGCGCGGGTGGCCGCGGCGGCCGTCCCGACCGGAGTGCGGTGGCCCGACGGCTCCGGACCCCAGTGGCCCGACGGCTCCGGACCGCGGTCGCCCGACGGCTCGGGACCGGAGGACCCCGCCGCCGGTCAGGGGCCCGCCGAGCCGTCGCCCCGGACCGCGCGCGACCTCATGTCCGCCCCGGCCGTCACGGTGCACGCCGACGAGCCGGCCGCCGACGCGGCGCGGCTGATGACGCGCCGCGGCGTCGAGCGGCTGCCCGTCGTGGACGTGGAGGACCGGCTCGTCGGCATCGTCACCCGCCGCGACCTGCTCCGCCTGTTCCTGCGGCCGGACGCGGAGATCCGGCACCGGGTGGAGCACGACGTCCTCTCGGGCGTCCTGGGCGCGCCCGCCGACGCGGTCGAGGTGCACGTGGTCGACGGCATCGTCACGCTCACCGGCCGACTGGACCGCACCAGCCAGCTCCCCGTCCTGCGGCACCTGGTCGAACAGGTCGACGGCGTCGTCGCCGTGGCCTCCCGCGTCACCGCCCGTACCGACGACGCCCCGACCCTTCCCACCGTCCCCTCGCGCCACGCGATGCCGTGGTGAGCCCAGACAGGACCACTGCCGTGACCACTCCCGCAACCGCCCCGCTCCTGCTCGACCCCGCGGCCGTCGTCCGGCTCGTCGACGACGCCGTCACCGCGCCCTCCATGCACAACGCTCAGCCCTGGCGCTTCGTCTTCGGCACGGACACCGGCACCCTCGCGCTGTACGGGGACCGCGACCGCGCGATGGCGCACGCCGACCCCGGACACCGCGCCCTGCACCTCGGGTGCGCCGCCGCCCTGTTCAACCTGCGCGTGTCCGCCGCCCACCGCGGACTCCAGGCCCGGGTACGCCTCCTTCCCGACGCCTCCGACCCGTGGCTGCTCGCCGCCGTCGGCTTCACCGCGCCCGCCGGGACGGACCAGGACCTGACGGGACTCCACCCGGCCCTGCGCCGACGCCACACCAGCCGTTTCCCGTTCCGCGACGAACCCGTACCGACCCCGCTCCTCGACGCACTGGCCGGCGCCGCCCGCCTGGAGGGCTGCCACCTCACGGTTCCCGAGCCGTGGCACGTGCAGACGGTCCTGGAGCTCGCGCGCGACGCCGAGCACCGCGAGGAGATCGATCCGGTCGCACGCGCCGAGACCGCGGTCTGGACCCACGCCGGGCCCGGTACCGGGGGCCGCACCGACGGCATCCCGGTGACCGCCTTCGGCCCGCGCGCCACCACCGGGACGGCCACCGTCCGCGACTTCGGCCGCGTCCGGCCCGTACGCGGCCGGTCCTGGGCGTCGTTCGAGAAGGAGCCGCAGCTCGCCCTCCTGACCTCGGACGGCGACGCCCCCGCCGACTGGTTGCGCGCCGGGCAGGCCCTGCAGCGCGTACTGCTCCAGGCCACGGCGGACGGGCTGGCGACCTCCATGACCTCGCAGCCCCTCGAGTGGCCCCAACTGCGCTGGACGGCCCGCGACCCGCTCGCGGGCAAGGGCCACGTCCAGATGGTCCTCCGCCTCGGCTACGGGCCCCCCGGACCCGCCACACCGCGCCGCCCGGCCGCCGAGGTCCTCACGCTGCGCTGAGATCCGCCGGCCGGGTCTTGCCGATCTCCTCGGCGATCCCGGCGGTCGCGCCGTGCTTGGTGCCGTAGGCGACCAGGACCCGCTTGCCGTCCATGGCGTTCCTCCCTTCTCGGGGGTGGCGCCGGGCGCTCGTCGTGCGGGTCACCCGGCGGTACCCGCGGTGCGGTCCCCCTGTCCACTCTGTTCCGGCGCGGCCCCGCGGCGCTCGGGCCGTCAAGGCTCCGGAGGGGGCCGTTCGGCCCTGCCCGTGGACGGTCGCAGGCTGAACCACCGTTCCTCCCCCGCCGCGAGGACGACCCGCCGCCCGCCGGGGAGGAGCAGGGGCACGGGACCGAGCGGGGAGGCGGGGACGCGGATGCCGATCCGGCCGGGGACGAAGCGGACGTCGATCCCCCGGTGTCCGCGGTAGCAGAGCGTGAACGCCGAGCGGGGCACGCCGGCGAGCGGCACGGGGTCGATCCGCAGGCCGTCGGGGCGGGGTTCGAGACCGATGACGCCCCGTTCGACGAGGTCGAGGGTGCCGGCCATGGCACCCAGGTGGATGCCCTCGCCGGTGGTGCCGCCCTGCACGTCGGCCACGTCGCTGAGCAGGGCCTCCTCGCAGTAGCGCCAGGCGTCCGGGCCCTGCTGCCGGGCGAGGATCCAGCCGTGGACGAGGCTGCTGAGGGTGGAGCCGTGGCTGGTGCGGCGCAGGTAGTACGCCACGGTCGCGCGCCAGGTGTCGTCGTCGAGCCGGTAGCCGAGGCGGTCGAAGAGCGCGTGCAGTTCGGCGGGGCCGAAGAGGTAGCCGAGCATGAGGGTGTCGGCCTGCTTCGAGGCCTGGTAGCGGTTGACGGTGTCGCCCTCGGCCTCGAGGATCCGGTCGAGGCGGCGGATGTCGTCGTAGCGGGCCCGGTAGCCGTCCCAGTCGAGCTCGGCGAGGTCGCCGTACCCGTGGAACTGGCTGATGACGCCCCGGTGGAAGGGCACGTACAGGCGGCGCGAGACGTCCTGCCAGCGGTCGAGGTCCCCGGGGTGCGCCCCGGTCCGGGCGAGGAGTTCGGCCCGGTGGGCGCGGGGCAGCCCGGCGTACGTCTCCAGGGCGCGGGCGAGCACCCAGGCGGCGGTGGCGTTGGTGTACGCGTTGTCGTCGATGCCGGGGACGGCGGCGTCCGGGTAGCCGTCGTGGTACTCGTCGGGGCCGACGACGCCGCGGATCCGGTACCGCCCCAGGTCCGGGTCCCAGGTGGCGGTGCCGGCCCAGAACTGGGCGATGCCGAGGAGGAGTTCGGCGCCGGGGCCGTGCAGGTGGCCGAGGTCGCCGGTGGCCTGTGCGTACTGCCAGACGTTCCAGGCGACGGCCGATCCCACGTGGCGCTGGAGGTGGGAGTGGTCGGGCAGCCAGCGCGCGGAGCGCGGGTTGAGGTGCCGGGTCTGGGTCTCCTCCGCGCCGGAACTCCCGCTCTGCCAGGGGAACATGGCTCCCGTCAGCCCGGCCCGGCGGGCGGCCTCGCGGGCCGCCGGGAGGCGCCGGTGGCGGTACTGGAGCAGGCCGCGCGCGGTCTCGGGGAAGTGCAGGGTCAGGTACGGCAGGACGAACAGCTCGTCCCAGAAGACGTGCCCCCGGTACGCCTCGCCGTGCAGGCCCCGGGCCGGGGCGCCGGCGTCGAGCTCGGCGGTGTGCGGGGAGAGGGTCTGCAGGACGTGGAAGGCGTGCAGGCGCAGGATCCGGCCGGTCTCGCCCGGGGCCCGCAGCTCGCCCGCTCCCCAGAGCCGCTCCCAGGTGGCCCGGTGGGAGGCCAGGAGGGTGGTGAAGGCGGGTGCGTGGGCCGCCCGGTCGAGGGCCTGGCGGAGCGGCCGGGAGGCGGGGCGGTCCAGGGAGGTGTGCAGGGCCGCGGTCTTCACGACCACGGCGGGGCGGCCGCGGGGCAACCGAACGACGTACCGCTGTGTGGCCGTCCTCGCCGTGCACTGCGGGTGCACGGGGGCGAGGGGGCTGACCGAGGTGCGGACCGCGACCGCGATCCGGATCCGGGAGGAGGCCGTGGCGCAGGTCAGCCACGCCACCCCTTCTGCGGCCACGCCGGCCCGGTGCCGGGTGAGGTGCCGGCCGGCCAGGTCGCGGTAGCGCTCGACGCCGGTGTTCGCCACGTCCCCGTCCAGGACGGACTCGATCTCGACGGAGCCGGTCCATCCGTAGGCGCGGAAGGTGGTGCGCTGGGCGGCCAGGTAGGGGTCGCCCATGTGCACGAGCCGGGTGTGGACGACTCCCAGGCGGCGACCCTGCGCGTCGTGGAAGAGCATCCGGCGGGTGAGGGTGCCCGCGCGCAGGTCGAGGAGGACGCGGTAGCGACGCAGGCCGGGGTCGTCCGGTGTCAGCCAGGGGCCGGGCGGGCCGTCCTCGGGGAGGCAGCGGTAGCGCAGTGCCGTCCAGTCGGGCAGCCGGACCGTGTCCTCGTTGACCACCCGGTGGCCGGCCACGTCCGAGGTGAGCCGGTCGTAGCAGCCCGCCAGGTAGGTACCGGGGTAGTGGACCGGGCCGGCCAGCGTCTCGGGGGCGGACCCCCGGGTGGCGAAGCGGCCGTTGCCGAGGGTGCAGAGGGCTTCGACGAGCCGCTCCGTCTTCGGGTCGTAGCGGTCGTACGTCCACTCCCAGCTCCGGTGCGCCGTCACGGGTGCCCGACCCCCGCGTTCACCGGTACGGCGTCGTGCGCGGCGCTCGGGTCGGTGCCGTGGGCGGTCCGCCCCGGCGCCAGTGGGGCCGAACGGCCCCCCGGGCCGGGCCCTCGTGGCCCTCGCGGAGGGCGGGCCGCGGGGCCGACGCTCGGGGAAGGACCGGGAGGTACGCCATGTACAGCGTTGCCGACGTGATGACGAAGCAGGTCGTGGCGGTCACGCCGGCGGCCGGCTTCAAGGAGATCGCCGCCGTCATGGGGCGCTGGAAGGTCACCGCCGTCCCGGTCGTCGAACGCGACGGGCACGTGATCGGCGTGGTCTCGGAGGCCGACCTGCTCCCCAAGGAGGAGTTCCACGAGTACCGCCCCGGTCTGGTCGAGCAGATGCGCCGCCTCGACGACACCGCCAAGGCCGGCTCCGACCGCGCCGAGGACCTGATGACCGCCCCGGCCGTCACGGTCCGCCCCGACGCCACCCTGTCCCGAGCCGCCCGGCTGATGGCCGAGCACCGCGTCAAGCGCCTCCCGGTCGTCGATGCCGACGGCACCCTCAAGGGCATCGTCAGCCGGGTCGACCTCCTGAAGGTCTTCCTCCGCTCCGACGACGACCTGGCGGCCGAGATCCGCCGCAGTGTCGTCGAGCGCCTGTTCCCGGGCACCCATGACGCCGTCAGGGTATCCGTCACCCAGGGCGTGGCCACCGTGACCGGCCAGGTCGGGGAGGGGCATCTCATCCCCCTGGCCGAACGGCTGGCCCGGGCCGTCGAGGGCGTCGTCGACGTCCGCTGCCGACTCCACGAGTCCGCGCCCGCGCCCGAGGGACACCGTGACCGCACTCGCCCCGGCGCGTCGGTCCGCGCAGCCCGCCGACGCGGTGACGACCAGCGCCTGGATTTCGGGCCCGGCAGGTCCTGATCGGGCATGCGCACGCCAGACTGTGCACATGTCAGCAGCAGAGTTAGCGACCATGGCCGTCACGGCCATGACCACGGGAATCGCCTCGAGCGCCGGGAGCGCCGTCGTCGACGAGGTGAAGGAGCTGGTCCGGTCCCGGTTGGGCGAGTCCCACGACGGGCGGAGCGCGATGGAGCGCTTCGAGACCGAGCCCGCGGCCGACGGTGCGGCGAGCGCCGTGCGGGAGCGGCTCGTGCTCGTCCTGGAGGCCGATCCGGAGTTCTCCGGCCGACTGTGGACCGCCCTTCAACCGGCCGCGCTCCCGCCCCAGCCTCCCCAGCCGCCTCAGCCGCCCACGGCGGTCACCCAGGGGATCCACATCGGAGGCAACGCGAATCGCAGCACCATCGTGATCGGTCCGGTGCAGCTCCCCCGGACCAGGGGCGTGGTGATCGCCCTGACCGCCGTCGGCACGGTCCTCGCCGTGCTGCTCGTCATCGGTTTCCGCAGCGTCCTGGACGGCTTCGGCGCCGACGGCAGCCCCGGCAGGTCGGGCAGCACCGGGAAGGTCGCGACGCTCAAGGACTCCGCCACCACCGAGACGGTGCTGCCCGACTCCGGGAGCCTTCCGGCCGGCTGGCGGGTGGCACGGGCGGCCGAGGTGACGGAGGGTGTCCCGGCCGACTGCAGCTCCTCCTGCGAGGGAGTCCGGTTCACGGCAGGGGTGGGGTACGGGAACGAGGAGGCGGCCGCTTCGGCGTACTTCTACGTCCAGGCGTACGACACCGCGGCCCACGCCGCGCAGCGGTTCGAAGACCTGCGCTCGGACAGGGACGACTCCTCCACCATGTCCCTGCCTCCGATGGGGAACGAAAGCGTCGCCTTTCGGCGAGGAGTCGTGAACGCCGAAAAGGCGGAGGCGGGCGTACGCGTCGGGACCGTCGTGACCTGGGTCACGTACACCACGGGCAGCGGGGAGCTCAGCCCGTCGGCCCTCACCTCGCTCGCCCGGATGCTGTCGGACCGCGCACAGCAGGCACAGGACGGCACCGAGCCCTTCGCCAGAGCGGAGTTCTAGGGACGGTCGGGGATGGGGGAAGGCCCCGGTGGCCGGCCTGGGGAGGCCGGCCACCGGGGCCTTCGCACGTCTTTGCCCGCTGGTGGCTTAGTACCAGTGGTTGGCCTGCCAGAAGTTCCACGCGCCGACCGGGGAGCCGTAACGGGAGTTCATGTAGTCCAGACCCCACTTGATCTGCGTGGCCGGGTTGGTCTTCCAGTCCGCGCCCGCCGAGGCCATCTTCGAACCCGGCAGCGCCTGCACCAGACCGTACGCACCCGAGGAAGCGTTGGTCGCCGAAGGGTTCCAGCCGCTCTCGTGCTCCACGATCTTGCTGAACGCCGCGAACTGCGCCGGGTCCTTGATCATCTGCTGCGCGATCGCCTTGGCACCCGCCGGAGCGGCGGCCTGCGCCGGCACCGTGGCGAGCAGGGAACCGGCGGCGGCAAGGCCGACCACGGTGCCCGCGAGGGTCTTCTTGGAGGTGGCGATGCGGCGGATGACGGCGTAGGACACGTAGAACCTTCCGAAGACAACAAGGACCGTCACAGACACACCCAGAAGGCGTGCGAGAGCCACTCACACGAGGGAGAGGGGATCGTCGGCGAGGCGGGGCCGAACCCCGGCCGCCCTGCGACAACACCAGTTAGCCAGGCCCCCGACCCCAAGGCAACGACCCCACCTACTACCCCGCACCGCAGCCACCCCACCCAACCCCCAACCCCCCGCAAGCCGAGAAACCGCAGCTCAGAGCACACACAAGGGGCCGGACACCACGGCAGCACGGACCTACTATCCCCCCTCGGATGTGACCTGGGCCCTGTGGGCCGCCTCACCGCCCCCACCCCCCAAACTCACCCTCCGTGACCACACGCACCCCCTCAGGTGTGCGTCCCGGGCCGCTCCTTACGCGCGCCCCTGCCGGACGTCGAGGCACAGCGCCCAGACATCGGAGTAGCTGCCTTGGGAGGGCGAACCGCCGCTGTGGGTGGCTGCCGTCCAGTACGACGGGGTGGAGCTCCCGTCGGCGGACGGGGTGCCGTCGGCGTTGCTGGGGAAGCTGCCGTTGAGGTGGGGGCCGCCCGACGTCGCCTTCGAGAAGTCGGTCGTGGTGACGTTGCCCCCGCTGATGGCGGCGCCGCCGCTGACCAGCCGGCCGTCCTCGCGGGAGCAGCCGGTCGTCGCCGTCTGACCCGTGGAAGCCGTGTCCGGGCCGCTGACCTCGGTGAAGTGGACCGTCGTGGCCACGTGCTTGAGTTTGACGTCGTCCGTGCTGCAGATCGCGTAGGCGTAGGTCATGTTGTCCGCGCCGCGTCCGCCGCCGATCCCGCCGACCGCCGTCCAGGAGTCGGGGTTGCGCTCGCCGTCGCCCGCCGCGATCGAGCCGAAGTGGTGTTCGGCGTCGTCGAAGGTGGGGAAGCTGGCGATCGGCTTGAGGCTGCCGACACTGGCGGGGGTGGTACGGGCACCGCCGCCGATCAGGACGGTGCCGGTCGGACAGGTCGCCGTCACGAGCTTGGACGAGAGCCCGCTGGTGGGACCCGGCGCCTTGTTCATGACCACCTGGGTGTGCCGGATCAGGTTGCTCTGCAGGCAGATCGCGTACGGGGTGGTGGAGAAGGCGTCGCTGCTGCGGCTCCCGCTGCCGCCGAACGCCATCCAGTGCGTGGCGTCGGTGCCGACGGTCCCGGGCGCGTCGACGTACTCGGTGGCACCGTCGGCACTGGGCACCATGCCCATCACGTGGTTGCCGTTGGACATCTCGTCACTGCCGATGGCCTGGTCGGCCCCACCGCCGGACACGAGGCCGTCGGGGCAGTCGGCGTGCGAGGTGACCCCGGTGAAGGGGGTCGCGGGACCCATGGTGGCCCCGGGGGTGACGACGGTGACGTCGACGGTCTTGGCGTAGGCGGCGCCCGGCACCGCCACGGTCAGGAGGCCGGCCAGGAGCAGGGCCTTGGCGGTGGCGGAGCTCCGCCGGAGGTTCGTGTTCATCGGGTTCTCTTCCTCGTCTTCTCGTGCGTGGCCCGTCGTCGGCAACCGCTGCCTCAGACGCCGTCGTCGGCGCACAGCGCCCAGACGTCGGTGTGGGTGCCGGGCGAGCTCTGCCCGCCGGTGTGGGCGGAGGCCGTCCAGTAGGCCGCCGTGGTCGTCCCGTCGCCGACCGCGGCGCCGCCGGAGGTGCTGGGGAAGCTGCCGTTGAGGTGGTCGCCGCCCGAGCCGGGACCGGTGAAGTCGGTGGTCGTCACGCTGCCTCCGCTGATCGCGGCACCACCGCTGATCAGCTTGCCGTCGCCCTGGCCGCAGCCGACGGTGGCCGTCTGGCCGGTGCTCCCGGTGGTGGGGCCGCTCACCTCGCTGTGGCGGACCGTGACCGTGGCGCCGCTGACGCCGATGCCGCTTCCGCTGCAGATCGCGTACGCGTAGGTGTAGTTGGCGCTGTTGTTGTTGCCGTCCCAGCCGACGGCGGCCCACGAGTCGGGGTTGGTCTCTCCGTTGGCCGCGGCCTTCTGGCCGTAGTCGTGGGCGGCGTTGTTGAAGGTGGGGAAGCTCGCGATGGTCTTGTAGCTGCCCGTGTTGCCGGGCGTGGTCCGGGCACCGCCGCCGAGCAGGCGCGTGCTGGCCGGGCAGGTCGCCACGACGAGGCCGACCGTGGCCCCGGTGGTGGGGGTGTTGGCCTTGTTCATGACCACCTGCGTGTGGTTGATCAGGTTGCTGGTCAAGCACATCGCGTAAGGGGTGGTGGAGAAGGAGGCGTTGACCTGGCCGCCGCTTCCGCCGATGCCGAGCCAGTGCGTCACGTCGGTGCCGACCACGCCGGTCGTGCCGGTGTACTCACTGGTGCCGTTGGAGCTGGGCGCGGTGCCGTTGACGTGGTTGCCGTTCACGCCCGAGCCGGTGCCGATGGCCTGGTTGATCCCGCCGCCGGAGACGAGGCCCGCGGAGCAGTCCGCGTGCGTCGATATCTCGGAGTTGGCGGAGCCGGGCCCGCTGGTGGCCCCGGGGGTCTTCACGGTGACGCTCACCGTGTTGGCGTACGCGGCTCCCGGCAGGGCCAGCGCCAGTACGGCGCCCAGGAGGAGCGTCCTACCGGCGGCGAAGCGGCGTGGCAGTCCTGTGTTCACGTGGATTTCTCCCTACTGGGGGACGACGGACGACGAGCGGCGCGCGACGCGACGGTGGACGAGCGCCGGACGTCGAAGGCTGGACGGCGCGGTACGAAGCGGAATCCGGACGGTGGGGCACGGACGGCGTCAGGTGCGGAGGTGCCACGGCATCGCAACGGCTGCCTGCCTCGCGGATGTACGCCGCTCAGGGGCAGACCAGGGGTTCGGACCGGCCAGTTCGCCGCTCGGTGACGAGCAGCGCATGCGGACTCTAACAGCCACTCAGCCTCGCATCTACTAGGTCTATTCGAATCTCGGATTGCAGATACGGAACTTCTGAATGTGACTCTCGAGTAGCCGGCGGGGGGTGACCGACGGGCCCCGAATCCGCGCCGTGGACCGCGCCGGACAGGAAACGACGGAGCCTCCGCCCGACGGTGGGCGGAGGCTCCGCACGAGGACCACGAGGACCACGAGGACCATGGGGATCGCGGGGATCGCGGGGATCGCGGGGATCACAGGTGCCAGGACCCGATCCCCGACGGCCACGCCCGGGGAGGTGCGGGCCCGCCCCGGGCGCGGCCTCGAGGATCAGGCGTTGGCGAGGCTGATCTGGTCGTTGAAGACCACCCACTTCTGCCCCGGGTCGGCGGCGTCACACGGCTTCGTGGAGAGGTCCGGGGTCCCCCAGGCGTTGGCGAAGCAGTAGGCCGGGGCGAAGGTGAGGGAGATCTGCTGGCCCGACACGTTCCAGTACTGCCCCGGGTCGTTGGGGTTGCACGGCTTCGTCGAGACCTGCGCGGTGTTCCAGGTGTTGGCCAGGCAGTAGGCGCGCGCGTTGGTGAGGGAAATTTGGTTACCCGACACCGTCCAGTGCTGGCCCTGGTCCGCGGCGTCGCACGGCTTCGAGGAGATGTTCGGGGTCCCCCAGGCGTTGGCGAGGCAGTACCGGCCGGGGGTGCGTGCGGCCTGCTGGGCGGCGCTCGCCGCCCCCGCCGAACCGGCCGGCAGGAGGGAGGCCGCCAGCGCCAGCGCGGTGAGGGCGAGGGTCTTGCGGAGGGTGATTCCCATGACGCGGATTCCCATCTCGATGCAGGTCGGCGCGATTTACGCGCGACCAAATAACGGCGTTATCCGGCTCGAATCCGAGCACATGGAAATTGATACCAGCGATCACGCACCCATGAGTAAAATTGCACACTTCGTTCACCCGAAACAGCTAGTCGGCGGATGATCAGATGATCACGGACTTAGGAATTCACGCCACGCACGCATCGAATTAAGCAGTACGCCCCCGCCGAAAAATGGCCGGAAAGGGCGGCTCGCATATCGGGCTGGCCGTGCGCGTCGTGGCCGGCTCAGAGCCCGGCGACACACCGTCTGACCACACCCGATCCCCAGCTTCCGGACAAGCTCCGCTTGCGCGGAGGGGTCGAATCCCGCCCTCCGAAATCCCTCCCCCTCGCGCCGGGCACCCGTGAATTCCACGCGGACACCGCGGCGGCCGGACTCGGTATTCGACTTGCCGAAACGTTTTGGACGCATCACTTCGATATATCTCACACCCGCACCGGCAGGCGCGATATCGAGCCGAATGCATGCGCCCGGTGAACGCGTGCCGACGCTTCGGCCAACGTCACCGAAAACACGTGATCCGGTCCGCCGCGACGCGATGTCCGGAAACGGAGCGAGGGGACCTCGGCCGAATGACCGGCGCGAGACGGCAGCCACTTCCTCGCCGCGGACCGCACCCGCGAGGCGAACGGTCCGGGGCGGGCAGGGTGCCCACCGCACCCTCGACGTCGTTAGGCACCATGTGACTTGGCACCTGTTCCCTCCCGACCACAGCGCCTTCCTCCAGGCCCGCTGCGGCCTGTGTCTGCGCCCCGGCCCCGCCGCCGCCCTCGACGACTCCCTGGACGGCCTGTACGCGGCGGGGCGCGCCCATCTCGCCGAGGCCCACCCCGGCGCGCGCCTGGACGCGATCGAGGTGGTGGCCGGTCGCCCCGAGGGCGGGTGGGACGGAACCGAAGCGCCTCACGCGTGGATGAACAGGTGCTTCCCGTCCCTGTGGTGACCGCACCCGTGACGCCGGCCGCCGCCGCGGGGGCTACGCCCGGCAGGTCGGGTCGTGCACGGGTAGCCGACCCGTGCGCAGGTAGGCGTTGACGCGGCCGTCGACGCAGGCGTTGCCGTACTCGCCGTACAGGCCGTGCTGGCGGGCGCCGTCCACGGTGAGCAGCCGGGAGCTCGGCCACTGCACGCGCACGGCCCGGGCGCCGGCGTAGACGGTGCGGGGGTCGCCGGTGGCGGCGACGAGCAGGGCCGGCACGTCGTTGTCGAGCACCGTCGGCTCCTCCGAGGGCCGGCTCCAGAACTCGCAGGGGGTGATGTTGTTGGCCAGTGGGCCGGCGAGGGGGAACCGCTCGCGGGAGGCCTGGACCGCGCGCCAGTAGCTGCCGACGCCGCGCCGCTCGGCGACGTCGCCGCAGACGATCGCGGTCATCTGGCTGGCGGGGGCCGAGCCCGCCCGGGTCAGCAGGAACTCCAGCTGACCGGCGAGGGCTTCGGACGGCTCGACGGGCTTCCGGTCGGCTGCGGACGCCAGGAGGCGGACGGTCTCCGCGAGGTCGGCGCGCCGCCCGTCGAGGTCGCTGCCGAGGCCGCCGACGAGGACGGCGGGGAGGACGTGCTCGTCCAGCAGGTACGGCTTCCCCTTCCCGATCCGCAGCGGCTCGTGCGCGGCTGCGTCGAGGATGCGCGCCACCGTCCCGAGGACCTCGGCGCGCGTGCTGCCCAGCCCGTAGGTGCCGTGTCGTGCGGCGGCCCACGACGCCCAGGCGCGCAGGGCCGCCTCGTTGGCCGCCTGGGCGCTGCGCAGCAGGGTCTGCTGGTAGAGCCGCGGGGAGTTGACGCCGTCGAGCACCATGCGGTCGGTACGGCCGGGGAAGAGCTGCGTGTAGACCTCGCCGAGGTAGCTGCCGTAGGAGTAGCCGAGGTAGGACAGGGTGTCCGCGCCGAGGGCGGCGCGGATGACGTCCATGTCGCGGGCGGTGTTGCGGGTGGTGACGTACGGCAGCACGTCGCCGTGGGCGCGTGCGCACCGCCGGGCCAGGTCGCGGGCGACGGCGACCTCCCGGCGGTACGCCGCCCGGTCGGCGCCCGCGGAGCGCAGGGGAGCCGAGCCGAGGTCCCAGCCGCAGTCCAGCGGGGTGCTCCGGCCGACGAAGCGCGGGTCCATGCCGATCAGGTCGTAGCGATGGGCGACCTCCCCCATCACCTTCGACGTGGTCAGTGGCATGTGGCGGCTGGGCCCGGCCGGTCCCCCGTCGTTCAGCAGCAGCGGGCCGACGCGGTGGTCGGTGTCGGTGGCCTTCAGGCGGGACACGGCGACGGTGATCGTACGACCGCGGGGGGCGGCGTAGTCGAGCGGCACGGTGATGTCGGCGCAGTCGGCGCCGGCGGCGTCCAGCGCCCGGCCCAGCTCGTCGTCGGCGCCGACGGCACAGGCGTGCCAGTCGACGTGCTGGCCGTGGAAGCGCGCTAACGGATCCGGGGCGGCAGCGGCGGTCGTGGTGGTGATGCCGGCCGTGGCCGTCGTGGCGGCGGCGAGCAGCGCCACGCAGGCCACGAAGGCCTTGATGCGTCGGGAAGTTGGCATGCCCGCACCCTAGGAGCGGCGGACACCTCGCCACACTCCGGGAAATCCCCGAAACCGGGTGGGGTCGTCCCCTAAGCGGGACGATGCGGAGCTCCGGGTCCCGCGCCGCCGGCGCCCCCGCCGCCGACGGGGGGCGAGGTTCGAAGACGGGCTGCGAACGGGGCTGTCGGTGGGGGCTGGCAGCATGTCCGTATGACTCGCGACGATCTCGACACGCTGTTCGCCTCCCCCGCGGCCCTGCTCGCGGCCGGCCGGGACGGGTTGGGGGACCTGCCCGCCACCGGCGGCGGGGCGGGTCGCGAGGTCCATGCCCAGGCCGTCGCGATCCTCGGCGGAGTCGAGGTGCCGCGGGCGGAGTTCGCCTCGTGGCTGCACTTCGCCGCGAAGGTGCTGGGCCACGACGCCTACGCCGACCGGGTCGCCGAAGCCGAGCCGGGCATGCCGTGGCGGACCGTCTGGGCCTGGTGGCGGCCGCTCGGCGCCTACCGGGCCGAGCCGAACCTGAGCGGGGACGTCGACGTCGAGGTCCGGGAGGGGCCGGACGGGCGTGTCCTGCTGAGGCTGTGGTCCCAGTGGACCCAGGAGCGCTGGCTCGATCCGGCCACCGGCGAACGGCTTCCCGTGCCCGCCGACGGCGAGTTCACCGAGCGGCCGTACGACGCCCCCGTCGAGGGCCCGGTCCTCTTCGACCCGGACGAGGAGCACGGCCTCCACCAGCCCGAGACCTGGGAGGAGCCCGCTCCCCTCGGCGGCGGCCGCGTGATGTTCTTCGAGCCGCGCGGCGTCGTGGTCCTGGAGCGCAACGGCGCGGCGGACGACGGGCCGGCGGGCTCCGGCGCCGTCTCCTGGGGCGAGGGCGCCCCGTGGTTCGCGGGGCCGACGGCGGCCGAGGCACCCCTCGACGCGGCCCGCCTGGTGGCGGCGTTCGACGCGGACGGGACGGTGCTGCTGACGCAGGACCAGCTGCCCGCCGCGCTGGTGCACGAGCCCACTCGGGAGCTGGCGGTGACGGCGGGGCTGCCGACGTGGTTCGCCGCGGGTGTCGCCTCGTTCGGGCTGGCCTGGGCCGACGGGAAGGCGCACGGGCTGGAGCCGGACGGGAACGGCCTGCTGCACCTGGGCACCTTCGACCTCCGGCACGGCGACACCGGTCTGGTACTCGTCCACCCCGGGACGGGCGCGGTGTCGATGGTCCGCAACGGTACGGGGCCGTTCCCCTTCGCCCGGGACACCGAGACCTTCGTGCGTCTACTGGAGGCCGTGTACCGGTACATGGGTGCCTGCTGGGACCCGTACCCGGGTGAGGACGGCCGGGGGGACTTCCTGCGCGAGGTCGCCGCCCTCGAACCGCTGGCGGTGGACGAGGAGTCGCCCGCGGGCGACGTGTGGGGGCACCTGTTCGCGGCGATCCTCGAGCTCAGCCCGTGGGGCTTCTGACACCGGACACCCCACCTGGAGGACGTGACGGCCCGCCGCTACCGGCGGGCCGTTTCGGCTGTTCGGGGCCCTGTTCGGGGGCGGTCCGCGGGTTCAGCGGCCGATGAGGGACAGGTGCCGGTTCATCTCGGCCAGGAAGCGGACCACCACGCGCAGTTCGTCGTCGCTGAAGCCGGCGCGGGTGGCGTCCGTACCGTGGGCCAGGGGGCGGAAGTAGGCGCGGGCCACCTGGCGGGCCCGCTCCTCGTAGTGGAGGTGGACCACGCGGCGGTCGTCGGCCGCCCGGACGCGGCGGATGTGTCCGGTCCGCTCCAGCCGGTCCAGGCATGCCGTCATCGCGCCCGAGGTGAGGTTCATCTGCTTGCGCAGCCGGCCGGGCGTCATGCGGCCGTCGGCCTCGTCGTCGGCGGCGTCCAGTACGGCGATCAGTGCCTGTACGTCGGTGAGGTGGAGGCCCTGCTCGTGGGCGAAGTCCTGCGCGATCCGGTTGAACTCCGCGTTCATCCGGCGCAGCAGAACGGCGAAGGACTGCAACCCGATGGGGTCGTCGGCCGGAAGGGGAGATGTGGAGTCGTCGATCGTCGCAGGCATGGCTTCAGCATAAGATGTCTCGATGATTGAGATTCTTTACTGTCGAGCTATCTCCTGCTTCGAGGATCCTGAGTGAGAAGAACACCGCGTTGGGCCTTCTGGACCGTGCCGCTCGTGCTGCTGCTCGTCTGGCTGGGGGTGGGCACGACCCTCGGCCCGTACGCCGGCCGGCTGGGCGAGGTGGCGACGAACGACCAGGCCGCGTTCCTGCCGCGCAGCGCCGAGTCGACGCGGGTCCTGGAGGCCCGGAAGGCCTTCGAGGCCTCACCGTCCGTCCCGGCCGTCCTGGTGTGGACGGCGCACGGGGACCGGGTCGGCGGCTCGCGGCGGGAGGCTGCCGGGCGGGCCCTCGCGGGCCTCGCCGGCCGGCCCGGGACCGTCGGGACGCCCTCCCCGCCCGTCGTCTCGCGCGACGGTCTGGCGATCCAGGCCGTCGTACCCCTCGCGCCCGACCTGGGCGAGGAACTCCCGGCCGTACTGGACGAGGTGCGGCGGGCGGCCGGGCGGGTGCCCGGCACGGTCGTGCAGATCGCCGGTCCGGCCGCGGCCCGGGCCGATCTCGCCGACGCGTTCGGCGGCATCGACGGGCTGCTGCTCGGCGTCGCGCTCGGGGCGGTGCTCCTCATCCTGCTGCTGGTGTACCGGAGCGTGCTGCTCCCCCTGGTGATCATCGTCAGTGCCGTCCTGGCCCTCGCCCTCGCCTGCGCGGTGGTCTACGCGCTGGCGGACCGGGGCGCGGTCCGCGTGGACGGCCAGGTGCAGGGGATCCTGTCGATCCTGGTGATCGGCGCCGCCACCGACTACGCCCTGCTCCTCGCCGCGCGGTTCCGGGAGGAGCTCGCGGTGCGGGGCGACCGAGCGGGCGCGGCGGTGGCCGCGGTGCGCCGGTCCGCGGGAGCCGTCACCGCCAGCGCGGCCACGGTGGCCCTCGGCCTGCTGGCCCTGCTGGCGAGCGACCTCACCAACAACCGGGCGCTCGGGCCGGTCGGCGCGATCGGGATCGGCTGTGCCGTGCTGAGCACGCTGACGTTCCTGCCGGCCGTGCTGGTGCTGCTCGGGCGCGCGGCCTACTGGCCGGCCACGCCCGGCCCGGCCGCCTCCACCGCCGACGGCCACGCGGTGTGGCGCCGCGTCGCCGGCCTGATCGACCGGGCACCGCGGCGGGTGTGGGCCTCGACGGCCCTGCTGCTCGCGGTCCTGGCCGCGTTCTCCCCCGCCCTGTCGTCCAAGGGCGTCCCGCTCGACGAGATCTTCGTCAACGACGCCCCCTCGGTCGGCGCCCAGCAGACCCTGGCCCGGCACTTTCCCGGCGGCTCGGGCAACCCGGCCGTCATCATCACCGACGCCGGCCGGGCCGCTCGGGTACGGGCGGCCGCCGAGGCCACGGAGGGCGTCGCCGCGGTCACCGCCGTCACGGCGGCCGGCCGGCCGGGGACCGGCGACCCCCTCGTGGTGGACGGCCGGGTGCGCCTGGACGCCACGCTCGACGCGGCGGCCGACAGCGACGCCGCGAAGGCGACCGTCCAGCGGCTGCGGGAACGCCTCCACGCGGTCCCGGGAGCCGACGCCCTGGTCGGCGGGTACACGGCCCAGCAGTACGACACCCAGCAGACGGCGGGGCGCGACCGCACCCTCATCGTGCCGGTCGTCCTCGGCATCATCCTGCTGATCCTGCTCGCACTGCTCCGGTCCGTGCTGGTGCCGGTCCTGCTGGTGGCGACGGTCGCGCTGAACTTCCTGGCGACGCTCGGGGTGTCCGCGCTGGTCTTCGAGCACCTGCTGGGCTTCGGCGGCACCGACGCGTCGGTGCCGCTGTACGGGTTCGTGTTCCTCGTGGCACTGGGCGTGGACTACAACATCTTCCTGATGTCGCGGGTGCGCGAGGAATCCCTGGTCCACGGCACCCGCGAGGGCGTGCTGCGGGGACTGGTCACGACCGGAGGGGTGATCACCTCCGCCGGGGTGGTGCTCGCGGCGACGTTCGCCGCGCTGATGGTGATCCCGTTGGCGTTCCTCGTGCAGATCGCGTTCATCGTCGCGTTCGGCGTCCTGATGGACACGCTCGTCGTGCGGTCGCTGCTGGTACCGGCGCTGGTCGTCGACATCGGCCCGCGCGCCTGGTGGCCCAGCGCCCTCGCCCGGTCCGCACCGTCGACTCGGTCCTGATGCGGGCGGCCGCCGCTCGTAGGGAACCGAGCAGCGGTGGCCACGCAACGGCTCCCGGCGGGCGGCACCCGCCCGCCGGGTTGACCCTCCCCTTACGTCAGGCTCGAGGCTGTGAGCGAACGAAAGGGCAGGTCCATGGGCTACACCGTCGGTCAGGTCGCGGCTTTCGCCGGGGTGACCGTGCGCACGCTTCACCACTACGACCGGACCGGGCTCCTCTCGCCCGGCGACCGCAGCCGGGCCGGGTACCGCCGCTACGACGACGCCGACCTCGCACGGCTCCAGCAGATCCTCTTCTACCGCGAACTGGGCTTCGCCCTCGACGAGATCGCCGAGATACTGGCCGACCCCCAGGCGAACGCGCTGGAGCACCTGAAGGCCCGGCAGCGGCGGCTGGCCGAGGAGATCGCCCGGCTGCAGCGGCTGGCCGAGGTGGCCGAGCGGGCCGTCGAGGTCCAGCGGACCGGGGTGTCCCTGACGCCCGAGGAACGGTTCGAGGTCTTCGGCGAGATCGTCTTCGACCTCAGCTACGCCACCGAGGCGCACCTGAAGTGGCAGGACTCCGAGGGGCACCGGCAGGCGACGGCCCGGGCCGCGGCCCACACCAAGGAGGACTGGCGGCGGCTGATGGGCGAGGCGGCCGCCTGGCGGGCGGAGCTGCTCGCCGCCTTCGACGACGGCGAACCGGCCGACGGCGAACGGGCGATGGACGTCGCCGAGGCGCACCGGCTGCACGTGACCCGCTGGTTCGCACCGTGCCCGCCCGACATGCACCGGCGCATCGCCGCCGACTTCGCCACCGACCCGCGCGCGTTCGCCCTCGTGGTGCCGCCCTCGCAGCAGCGTCCGGGGCTGGCCGCCTACCTGCACGAGGCGGTCCACGCGAACGCGTCGCGCCGCGGCGGTGTCCAACCCAGCCCTGCCCGGCCCTCTGCCCGCACCCAACGCATCACACGTGAGGAAGACCGATGAGGATCCTGATCGCCACGGCGGGCTCGCGCGGTGACGTCGCTCCCTACACCGGGCTGGGCGTCGCACTCCGCCGTGCCGGGCACGAGGTGGCGCTGGCCGCCACGGAGGGCTTCGCGCCCCTGGCCGCCGAGGCCGGGCTGGAGTTCCGACCGCTGCCGGCGGACCACCGGGGACACGGGGGTGCCCGGTCCCAGCGCGAACTGCTGCGGGCCGCCGCCTCGTTCGTCACCGAACTGGGCGAGGGGTTCGCCGACGCGGTGGACGGGGGCACCGACCTGCTCCTGCTGTCGGCCACCACCGCACCGCTCGGCTGGCACGTCGCGGAGGCCACCGGGACGCCGAGCCTCGGCGTGTACCTCCAACCCACCGCCCCGACGGGCGACTTCCCGCCGACCGTGACGGGGACGCGGTCGCTGGGCCGGTTCGGCAACCGCGCGGCCGGGCGGTTCGCCCTCCGCATGGCCGACCGGGTCTTCGAGCCGGCGGTGGCACGGCTGCGGGCCCGCCTGGAGCTGCCGGCGCTGACCGCGACACGCATGCGCCGGCACCGGGACGAGTCCGGGTGGCCCGTCCTGCACGGCTTCAGTACGGCACTGGTGCCGCGGCCGTCCGACTGGGCGGCCGGACTGTCGGTGACCGGTCCCTGGTGGCCGTACGTGGGTGCGGACCGGCGGCTGCCCGCGGAGCTGGAGGACTTCCTGACGGCCGGGCCGCCGCCGGTGCTCGTCGGCTTCGGGAGCATGGCCGCCGGAGAGGGTGAGCGCCTCAGCGGGATCGCCGTGCGCGCACTGCGGCGGGCGGGGCTGCGCGGCATCCTGCAGTCGGGCAGCGCCGGCCTCGCCGCCGACGGGCGCGACGGGCACGACGTCATGACCGTCGGCGATGTCCCGCACGCCCTGCTGTTCCCGCGGCTGGCCGCCGTCGTCCACCACGCCGGGGCCGGCACCACGGCGGCGGCGCTGCGCGCCGGGGTGCCGTCGGTCGCCGTGCCCGTGGCCGCTGACCAGCCCTTCTGGGCCGGGCGGCTCGCCGCGCTGGGCGCTGCCCCGGCCCCGATCCCGTTCCGCTCGCTGACCGCCGAGGGGCTCGGGGACGCGCTGGCGCGGGTGGTGCGGGAGCCGTCGTACGCGACGGCCGCCGCGGTCGCGGCGCGCCACATGGCGGCGGAGGACGGGGCGGGCGCCGTCGTGGCGGCCGTACGCCGGCTGGCCGGGTGACGGCCGCGGGCGGGGCACCGGGGACCGGCGGTCCCGGTCAGCGGGCGCCCGGTGGCGGCGGGTGCATCGCCCAGCGGATGGTGCCGGTGACCGCCGCACCGGCGGGCCGTACGCACCACCGCTCGGTCCGCGGCAGCAGCGGCAGGCCCAGCGGCGCCCTCGCCCAGGGCGGCAGCAGGGCCACCGCGGCCGCCGCCAGCAGCGCGTAGGGCGGCCGCGCGGGCCACGGCAGCGGCGGGTGGAGCAGGAGGAAACGGGCCGCCGCACGGGCCTCCTCGGTACCGCGGAGTTCCGGCCGGAAGGCCTCGATGCGCTCCACCAGCTCGGCGACCGTGCCGGGCGGGTCGGCCACGCCCAGGGCGCGGGCGACGCGGGCGGCACCGGCGACGTAGGCGTCGCGTTCGGCCGCGTCCAGGTGCCGGGCGCCGTAGCGCCGGTAGGCGCGCAGGAAGCTGTCGACCTCGGCGACGTGCACCCATTCGAGGAGGTGCGGGTCGCCGGCCCGGTACGGCTCCCCGTCCGGGGTGCGGCCGCGGACGCGCTCGTGGACCGCCCGCACCCGGTCCACCGCCCGTTGGGCGTCGGTGGCGGTGCCGTACGTGGTGAAGGCGAGGAAGGTGCTGGTGCGCTGGAGGCGACCCCAGGGGTCCCCCCGGTACCCCGAGTGGGCCGCGACCGCCGCCATGGCCCGCGGGTGCAGGGACTGCAGCAGCAGGGCGCTCAGGCCGCCGACGAACATCGAGGCGTCCCCGTGCACGCGGCGGATCGGCTCGTCGGGGGCGAACCACCGCGGGCCCGGGGCACCGTGGATCCTGGCCCGGTTCTCCCGGCCGGACGGGCCGGCGACGCGCTGGAACAGGGCGTCGCCGAGGCGGTCGCGGGCCCGCGGCGACACCAGCCGGTTCAGCGCCTCCGACCGGTCCACCGTTCAAGTGTCACGCCGGACGGCCCGCTCCGTAAACCGCGTCGCCGGCGCGCGGCGGGGTCGTGTCACCGGGCGGTGCGCCGTACGACGGGCCGGGCCGGGCGGCGACCTTCACGCCGCCCGGCCGTCCCGGGTCCCGCCACGCCTCCGGCGGCTCACAGGGCCTGCGGGAAGTCGAAGAGCCGGTCCGGGTCGTAACGCTTCTTCAGCCTGGTCAGCCGGTCGGCGGCCGGGCCGTAGTACGCGGCGCGCCAGTCCTTCAGGGACGCGTCCGCGTAGTTCTGGTACGCCGCGCCCGAGGCGTAGCGCCGCATCGCCGTGTGCGCGCCGTCCAGCCAGGCCGTCTGCACGCTGCCGGAGCCGCCGGCGGGCCAGGATCCGGTGTACTGCGCCAGGAAGCGCGAGCGCCGGTGTACGAAGGCGGTGGCCTGCGGGGAGACGCGGTTGACGGCCCCGCCCAGCGCGGTGAGCGCGACGGAGACGGCTCCGCCGCCGCCGGTCCGGCGCCCGTAGCGTTCGACCTGGTCGAGCAGCGCCCTGATGCCGGCGGGACTCAGCGAGCGGTCGAAGAAGTCCGAGCGCGCCGCGTACGTCTCCCGCTGGAGGAGGCCGGTGGGCTGCCGTCCCGGGGTCTTGCCGGGCAGGTGGCACTGGGTGGTGGACTTCGTCGCGCAGCCCGCGTACATCCGCATGGTGTCGAGGTAGCCGCGCCGCCGCAGGGTGACGGAGGAGGCGGGGCCGGGGCCGCCGGCGCGGTCGGCCAGGCGGTCGACGGCGTTCTGCAGCCCGCCGTACGTGCCGAGCGAGAAGCAGGCGACGGAGACGGTGGGGGTGCGGCCGGGGGCGGCGGACAGGTGCAGCGCCGACCAGATCTCGTCGGGCTGGGTGGGGCCCCACTCCTGCCAGGCGCGCAGGACGGCGGCGGCCTTCGACCAGGGCCAGGTCAGGTAGGCGGTGACGCCGTCGGCGGCCTTGTGGGTGCGGAAGCGCAGTTCGGTGACGACGCCGAAGTTGCCGTTGCCGGCGCCGCGCAGCGCCCAGAACAGGTCGGCCTCCCGGTCCTTGGACACGTCGAGGGTCCTGCCGTCGGCGGTGACGATGCGGGCGCCGGTGAGGCTGTCGCAGGTGAGGCCGTAGGCGCGGGAGACCACGCCGTGGCCGCCGCCGAGGGTCAGGCCGGAGACTCCGACCGTGGGGCAGGAACCGCCGGGGACGGTGACGCCGTGCGCGCCGAGCTGGGTGTAGACGTCGATGAGTTTGGCGCCGGCGCCGATGACGGCGCTGCCGGAGGCGGTGCGTACGGACTTCAGCGCGGAGACGTCGACGACCAGGCGCCCGGTGCCGCTGGACCAACCGGTGTAGGAGTGCCCGCCGTTGCGTATGGCGACGGGGGTGTGGTGCTTGCGTGCGAAGGCCAGGCACTCGGCGATGTCCGCGGTGTTGGCTATGTAGGCGACGGCGGCGGGGCGCTGTCCGTCGAAGCGGGTGTTGTACAGCTGGCGGGCGGTCGTGTAGTCGGCGTCGCCGGGGCGTACGAGGCCGCCCTGGAGGCCCCTGCCCAGCGCGGACCAGTCCGCGGCGCCCGGCGGGCCCGGGTGGGCGCCGGACCGGGCGGAGGTGGTGCCCGGGAGTGCCTGCCGGCCGGTGGCGGAGCCGCGGCCGGGGGCGGCGTTGCCCTCGCCGTTGCCCCAGCCGACCGTCCAGGCGGCGGCCGCCGCGAAGCCGGTGCCCGCTGCGAGCATGGTGCGCCTGTTCATGGCGGCCTCCGATCGTGGTGCTGTGCTCATGACCAAACAGAGGGCGTACGGGGGTTGGCGGTTCCGCGCGATCCCCTGTCGGGCCGTCAGACGGGCCCCTAGTGTTCCGGCCATGGAATGGACAGCACTCGTGGCCACGCTCGTCGGCGCGGTCATCGGCGTGGGCACCACCCTCACCACGGACCGCGTACGGTGGCGGAGGGACACGGTGGAACGTGACCGGGAGACCTTACGCACCGTCTCCGCCGCGTTCCTGGAGGCCCTGACCGCCGCTCGCGACGCCATAAGCGACGCCAGCCGCAGGGAGGGTCTCCCCGCCGACGAGCGGGCCCAGCTCGCCCGCGCGAGCATCTCGGCTCACGCCGTGCACGCGAAGCAGTACCAGCTCGAGCTGTTGGCCAGCCCTGAGATCGGCCGGATGGCGAAGGACACCACCTACCACCTGCTCCTGTACCAGGACGCGGTCATGGCCGGCCACACGCGGGACGATCCCGCGTGCGCCCAGGCGCGCCGGGCCTTCCGGGAAAGGCGCGAGGGGCTGATGGGGGGCCCTGCGGTCCTCGCTGACGCGGCCGTGAGGGTGAGTGGGGCGTCTCCGGGGGAACGGGCCGTCCGGCGTCGGCGTGGCCCGCTTGACCCGCCGGGACCCGGAGCCGCAGAGTCGGGATGCGGCGCCGCGCGGGCGACCGCACCCCTGCTCGTCGGGCAAGCCCGTGGACGGTGCCCGCCCGGAGACGCCGGCGGGCCCGTCCTCAGGGAGCCGCCGTGCCGATGGTCGTCGACCTGATCGTGATCGGCACGGCCATCACCTTCGGCCCCCTGCACAACAGCGCTTTCATCCTGCTGCTCGCGTCACGCCGTGGTGTGCGCAAGGGCCTGGCCTTCGTCCTGTCCTGGCTGGCCAACCTCGTGGCGGTGATCGCCTGCGTCATGCTGCTGACCGGCGGGACGCCGCCGCGCCACCACAGCACGCCGTCGACCACCGCGCTCGCCGCGAAGCTCGCGATCGGCGTCGGGCTGGTGCTGTTCGGCGGCTACCGGCTCCGGCGGCCACCCCGCCCGCACCGGCCGCCGAGCTGGACGGGCCGCATCGACAACGCCTCCCTCGGCACCGCCGCCGCACTGGCCTGGCTCCTCCAGCCCTGGGCCCTGGTCGGCGCCGGCGCGGCCACGGTCGTCGACGCCGACCTCTCGTCCCTCTCCGACTGGCTCGCGCTGACGGGCTACTGCGTGCTGGCCACCCTCAGTCTCCTGGTCATGGAGATGTACACCGTCTGGGCGCCGGACGCCGCGCAGGCCCGGCTGAACGCCCTGCGGGCCTGGCTCGAACGGCACCAGAACCAGCTGATCATCACTCTCGCACTGTTGGCCGGCCTCTGGCTGACCGCCAGCAGCATCTACGCGCTCGTCACCTGACACCTGACACCCGTCACCCGTCACCCGTCACCAGACGCCCGTCACCGAACCGGCCACCGGCCCCCGGGTCGTCAGGATGTCGGCCAGTTCGACGGGACGGCTCAGGGCGACGCAGTGGCCGGCCGCGATCTCCTCGGGGACCACGCCGAGACGGTCCTGCACGAGCCGGCGCAGGAAGTCGGGGGGAAAGAAGCGGTCCTCGGTGCACAGCACGAACCCGGTCGGGACGGCCGGCCAGGCGTCGAGCGGCCACGGCTGGGCCGACGCGGCCGGCGACGGGTGGGCCCGTTCCCTGCCCATCGCCTCGTCGGCGAGTGCCCGGGGCACGTCGTGGTAGAACGCGACGCACGGGTCGTCGCTGCCGGTACGGCCGCCGTCCCGGCCGGCCCGGCGCCGCACGGCCTCGGCGTAGCCGGTGTTGCTCCACCACCGGTCCGGTGGTTCGCCCGGCGCCGGAACCATCCCGGCGACGAGGACGAGCGACGAGACGGGCCGGCGGGCGGCGACCAGGGGCGCGGTGAAGGCGCCGAACGACTGGCCCACGACCACCAGGTCCCGGCGGTCGCCGACCGCCCGGAGCACGGCGTCCGCGTAGTCGTCGAGCGTCGCCTCGTCGTCGTCGGCCGGAAGGTCCGGGGCCACCACGGCGTGCCCCCGCGCCCGCAGCTCGGCCGCGACCAGGTGCCAGTACCAGCCGGAGTCACCGGCACCGTGGATCAGTGCGAACGTACTCACGCGGGGCTCCGTCCTCCCGGCGACGCGACCGGCCCCCGCGGCGGCGGCGCAGGCCGTGATCGGCTGCGCGCCGGGGCGGGCCGTTCCGTCATCATGACGGACCGCCGCCCGTGGACCGGTCTTCGCCGGCGGCCCGGAGTGGTGTCCGCGCGGGTGCCGTCGGTGTCCTCAGCGGCCCGTTCGTTCGGGGATGACGGGAAGGACCTTGTCGGCGATGGCGAGGAGGACGCCGTCGTCCGGCAGGACTCCGGTCTTGCTCCACACGGTGATCTCGCAGTAGCCGCCCCGGTCCTTGCGGTCGAGCGCCACGGAGAGCGTCCGGGCCAGGGGGCCCTGTTCGACCGGGCCGCCGGAGCCGCCGGCACCGCCCAGATTGATGCTGATCTTCATGGTGTGGTCCGAGGAGAGGACCGCGGGCCGGCCCATGACCGAGCGCGTCTTGACGTCGATCTCGTTCCCGAACTTCATCAGCTTCACGTACTGGCCTATCGACAGGTCGTTGTACGTGGCGGAGACGTTCACCGAGTAGGTGTCGAACGCGACCTCGACCTCCGGCTGGGCGATCTTCCCGCCCGTCAGGGGCGCGGTGCCGTTCGAGCTCGACACCGTGGTCGCGGTCTCTCCCGGGGTTCCGAGGAGCCGGGCCAGGCCGGGCAGGTCGAGCGCTCGGCACAGCTCGTCGCCGGTGACCGCGCGGGGCGTACGGGGCGGCTTCGGGAAGGCCGTCGGCGGCTCCTTCGTTTCCCCGTCCTCGCACGAGGCGGGCGGCGGCGGCGTGATCTCGTCGGACGGCAGGAAGCGCGGCCCCACCCACGCCGCGGCCGCGAGGCCTCCGATCAGGGCCACGGCCGCGAAGGCCTGGCCCCAGGCGTTGGGCTCCTTCACCGGAGCGGCCGGGCCGGGACGCGGTACGGCCGCGGCCCGGGCCGGTCCGGCGGCCTCGGCCGGCGTCGCCGCGACCGGGGTCCCCGGAGCCGGAGCCGGGGTCGCCGGGGCCGGGTTCCGGCGTGCTCGCAGGGCCCGGACCACCCAGTTGATCCGTACCGCGGTGAACGCCAGGAACAGCAGGCCGAGACCGACCCCGAGCCAGTCGTGAGCGGGGAGGTCGACGTACACGAGGCGCGCGCCGAGGACCGAACCCAACACGATGAGCAGGGGTTCACGGATCCAGAACGGCAGGATGCGGAGGATGAGACCGAGCATCCGGTGATCTAATCAGCGCGGCACCGTGTTGACCATGGTGGAAGCCACAGTTCCGAGATCGCGCACCGGCCTCGTCCCGGCCCGTCCCGTCAACTCATCCCGGGCGATCCGCTGGTGCGCCGGTCCAGGAGCGCGCGCTGTCCCGACCAGGTGGACCCGTTGAACGAGGACCACCAGATGTGGTCGTCGGGGCCGGCCCCCCGCCAGGCCATGTACAGCCGGCCGGCGCCCCTTCCCAGTGCCGGGTAGTTGGCGGTCCGCCGGTCGTCCAGCACCCGCTGGCCGGACCAGGAGGTGCCGTTGAACGTCGACCACCAGATGTGGTCGTCCGCCCCCGTACCGCGCCAGGCCATCACCAGGGTCCGCCCGTGGGCGCCCAGGGTGGGCCAGGCGCCGGTCCGACGGTCCGCCAGCACCCGCTGACCGGACCACGAGGAGCCGTTGAAGGTCGACCACCAGATGTGGTCGTCCGTCCCCGTGCCTCGCCAGGCCATGACCAGCTTGCCGTTGGCCGACCCGAGTGCCGGCGCGCCCACCGCACGACGGTCGTCCAACACCCGCTGGGCGGACCAGGAGGTGCCGTTGAAGGTGGACCACCAGATGTGGTCGTCCGGCTGGGCCCCGCGCCAGGCCATCACCAGCTTGCCGCCCACCACCCCGAGCGCCGGCGCGTAGGTGCTGCGGCGGTCGGCCAGTTGCCGCGGCCTGGTCCAGTGCTGCCCGTCGTACCTCGACCACCAGATGTGGTTGTCCGCTCCGTAGCCGCGCCACGCCATGTACGCCCGGCCGTCGAGGTACGCGAGGTCGGGCTCCCTGGCGGTGGTCGCCGGGAACCCCTGCTGCTGCGTCCACCGCCCGTTCACCAGGCGCGACCAGTAGATGTTCGGGTCGTTGCCGGTCCCCCGCCACGCCATGTAGGCGGTGTCCGGCGCCCGGGTCGCCGCGACGGCACCGCCCGGCGCCACCCCCAGCAGCGCGCCCCACGCGATCAGCGCGGCAACCGGGGCCGCCGCTCGCCGCGTCATGTTCTCGGCCATGATCCTCTCCCCCTGTGGAGTGCTGAGCCGGAGGATCCAGCATGGCGGGGCGCGGGTCCCCGCGTACGAACGTCGCCGGATCCCGGCCGGCGCATCGAGGTGCGTCGGCTCGTTGCGCCGTCACATCGGGAAGGAGTGCACCCGCAGGGTTCCGGTCGGCCGGTTCACGCCCTTGTGCAGCGGCGTCCACATGGTTCGGAGCGGCATGGGTACGGGGCCTCCCGGCTGTTCGACACGGACGTCCTGGTCCAGCGCGTGCCAGCCGAGCCGCTCGTAGAGCGGCACGAGGGGCGCTCGGCAGAACAGGATCCCGTGCTCGGGTCCCAGGGTCCGGGCATGGTCCAGGGCCGCACCGATGACCAGTCGGGCGAGGCCCCGGCCCCGGAGGTCGGGCGCGACGGCCACGCCGCCCACGCCCACCGTCTCGGTGGCGACCTCGCCGATCGACACCGGCAGTCGGAGCAGGCCCGCGTGCGCCACGAGGCGGCCACCGAGCCGGATGCCGAAGTGCTCGTCCTTCGGAAGCCAGGTCAGACCGGTGTGCGCGACGCCGAACGGATCGGCCCCGCCGCCGAGGATCTCGCTCTGGTCCGCCGTCGTGTAGTGAGTGAGGCGTATCGTGCCGGGCGACGCGTGTGACAGGTGATCAGACATCCCTCCATGATCCACTTCGCATGGCGCCGTGCCAACAGGGACGGTGACGGCGGACGCCCGCCCCGGCGGCCGGTAGCCCCGGGGCGGTCTCGGCGCCGGCTGATCAGCCCCGCCGATCCGCGGCTCGGCCGGGCTCCGTCAGGAAGTCGGTGACGGCGGCGGCGAACCGCTCCGGGGCGTCGTGGTGCACGACGTGACCGGCGTCCAGCTCCACCAGGCGGGCCCGCCCGCCGCGGCGGGTGATCATGTCGCGGGCGTGATCGGCCGCCAGCTCGTCGCTCCGCGTCCCACGGACCAGCAGGGTGGGGCAGGACACCGCCGTCCAGTCGGCCCAGTGGTCGCCACTCAGCGCCTTCTGGGACGTCACGGTGTCGTCGATGCCGAACGAGAACCCCCAGCCCCGGCCCTGCTGCCGGAACGAGCATTCCAGGTAGGGCGCGGCCGCGCCCAGGGCCTCGACCAGCGCCTCCCGGGACGGCGCGGGACGGGGAAGGCGCGTGGTGAACGACCAGTCGCAGTCGACGACCGCCCCGATGTCCTCCACGATCAGCCCACTGACCGCGTCCGGGTGCCGGGAGGCGAACTGGTAGGCGTTCAGGCCGCCCAGCGAGTGCCCCAGCACGACCACCGGGCCGAGCCCCAGATGCCGGTGGAAGGCGAGGACGTCGGCCACGTAGTCGTCCCGCCCGTAACTCGCCGCGGGCTCGGACTCCCCGTGACCGCGCTGGTCGAGCGCGATCACCCGCCACCGCGGCGCCAGCGCCGCCGCGAGCGGGGCGAACGCCGACGCCTCGTTGTAGTGCCCGTGCAGGGCCACGAGCGGCTCCCCCGGACCACCGAAGTCCAGGTACGACAGCTTGCGCCCACCCACTACGAAGAACTCACGCATGGGGTGGATCTTAGGACGGTGTCCCGCGTGGGGATCTTGGCGAGCGTCTCGTAGCAGGTCACGACTGCGGGGAGCCGGAGGAAGGCGGGAAACGACCGCCCTACGCACCCGCGCCCCTCACGGATGTTCATCGCGCATGGATTCGATTCGCGGACGGCGGTGACACGGTCGGCTCCGCTCGGGCGCCACCCGTCGACGGACCGTCGTCGCGCAGCCCCCTGGCGGCGGTCAGAGCGCCGCGCTCTCCCGGCATAGATATTCTGTGAGGTGTGATCGAGTCCGGACGGCCGCGGCTCCGTCGGCGCCCCGGTCCGGGAAGACTTGTGCGGCTGTCGCCGGTCATCCTGACCGTCGTCATCGCCAGCCTGGCGTACAACACACCGCCGGAAATGGCCTTCAGTCGCCTCCTGCCCGCGGCGCCGGCCCTGGCCGGCGCCATGTGGCCGATCCTCCCCACCATCCTGCTCGGTACGGTCTGCCTCCTCCTGATGATCGGCCTCAGCCTCGTCTTCCCCGATCTGGGCACGTGGTGGACGGCCGCCGGCATCATCGCGGTCACCGTGGCGGCCGCGTACGGCAGCCACGTCCGGCTCCAGCGGGAGCGCACCCTCTTCCAGGTCCGGCTCGTGGCCGACGCGGCGCAGCAGGTCGTGCTGAGCCCCATGCCGCGCCGCATCGGGAACGTCGAGATCGAGTCGCTGTACCTCGCGGCCGCGGCCGAGGCCCGCATCGGCGGCGACTTCTACGAGGTGGTCGACACGCCGTACGGGGTGCGGCTGCTCATCGGGGACGTGCGGGGCAAGGGGCTGCCGGCCGTGGGGGCGGCCGCGGCGATCGTCAACGCGTTCCGCGAGGCGGCCTACGGCGAACTCGACATGGTCGACATCGCCCGCCGGCTGGACGCCAGCAGCACCCGCTACAACGCCGCCTTTCCCCCGGACGGACCCATGGAGCGCTTCGCCACCGCGCTCCTCGTCGACATCCCGCACGGCGGCAACCGCATCGACATCCTCAACTGCGGACACCCACCGCCACTGCTCCTGCACCGCGGGCGACTGCGCGTCCTCGAGACCGCGGCCCCCTCGCCCCTGCTCAGCCTCGCCGAGCTGATCGGGGACGACTACACCGTCGACACCTTCGACCTCTCCCCCGGCGACCTGCTGCTCCTGTACACCGACGGGATCGCCGAGACCCGCGCCCGCGACGGCGAGTTCTTCCCGTTGGCGGCCTGGATGCGTCGACAGCCCCCGACACCGCCCCGTGAACTGCTCACGGCCCTCCACCGCGACCTCCTGCGTCACAGCAGAGGACGCCTCGACGACGACATCGCCGCCCTCGCCGTCCGCCTGGGTGATCAGTCGGACACGGCGGGTCCGCTCGCCTAGGCTCACCCGGAAGGACCAAAGGGTTTCCGGACGGCGATGTCGAGAACCGGTGACCGGCTCCGTCCCCGCTCCGAACGCGACCACCACGGGTCGCACCAGCGAGGAGAACCACCATGGCCAAGTACCTGCTGCTCAAGCACTACCGCGGCGCGCCGGCTCCGGTCAACGACGTGCCGATGGACCGGTGGACGCCGGAGGAGATCTCGGCCCACCTGCAGTACATGAACGACTTCGCCGCCCGGCTCGAGAAGACCGGCGAGTTCGTCGACGGCCAGGCGCTCGCTCCCACCGGTTCGTGGGTCCGCTACGACGGTGAAGGGCGCCCGCCGGTCACCGACGGCCCGTTCGCCGAGACCAAGGACCTGATCGCCGGCTGGATGGTGATCGACGTCGACGGCTACGAGCGCGCCGTGGAGCTGGCCGGGGAGCTGTCGGCCGCCCCCGGGGCGGGCGGGAGGCCGATCCACGAGTGGCTGGAGGTGCGCCCCTTCCTGGCCGCGCCGCCCACCATCACCGAGTGACCCCACCCACGGAACCCATGGAACCCATGGAGCGCATGGAACGCCTGGAACGCATGGACCCCATGGACGAGGCCGTGCTCAGGAGTCTCACGCCGAGCGTGCTCGGCGTCCTCGTCCGCCGCGGAGCAGACTTCGCGGCGGCCGAGGACGCCGTGCAGGACGCGTTGGTCGAGGCGGTCCGCGTCTGGCCGGACGGGCCGCCGCGCGATCCGAAGGGCTGGCTGGTCACCGTGGCCTGGCGCAAGTTCCTCGACGCGACCCGCGCGGACACCGCGCGCCGCCGGCGCGAGGACCTCGTCGACGCGGAGCCGGCCGCCGGTCCCGCCGCCACGGCCGACGACACGCTCCGGCTCTACTTCCTCTGCGCCCATCCCGCGCTGACGCCGTCGTCCGCGGTCGCGCTCACGCTGCGCGCCGTCGGCGGCCTGACGACCCGGCAGATCGCCCGGGCCTACCTGGTGCCCGAGGCGACGATGGCGCAGCGCATCAGCCGGGCCAAGCGCACCGTCTCCGCCGTCCGGTTCGACCGGCCCGGTGACGTGGCCACCGTGCTGCGGGTCCTCTACCTGGTCTTCAACGAGGGCTACTCCGGCGACGTCGACCTCGCCGCCGAGGCGATCCGACTCACCCGGCAGCTCGCGGCCGCGATCGACCACCCCGAGGTGGCCGGGCTGCTGGCGCTGATGCTGCTCCACCACGCGCGGCGCGCCGCCCGGACGGCGCCCGACGGGAGCCTCGTACCCCTCGCGGAGCAGGACCGCGACCGGTGGGACACGGCGTCGATCGCGGAGGGCGTCGGGATCCTCCAGGCCGCCCTCGCCCGCGACCGGCTGGGCGAGTTCCAGGCGCAGGCGGCCATCGCGGCGCTCCACGCGGACGCGCGCACCGCCGAGGAGACCGACTGGGTGCAGATCGTCGAGTGGTACGACGAGCTCACGCGCCTGACCGACAGCCCGGTCGTGAGGCTCAACCGGGCGGTGGCCGTCGGCGAGGCCGACGGGCCGCGCGCCGGCCTGGCCGCGCTCGCGGAGCTGGACGACGGGCTGCCCCGCCACGCCGCGGTGGCGGCGTACCTCCACGAGCGCGACGGCGATGCGGTGACCGCGGCGCGGCTGTACGCCGAGGCGGCCCGGGCGGCGACGAACGTGGCCGAGCGTGACCACCTGACCCGCCAGGCCGCCCGGCTCAACGCCCGCGGGCGTCGCTGACGGGTCGCGCCCGGTTCGTCCCGCGGCACGGGCGCGCCCCCGTGACCTCGGGTCCGTCACGGGGGCGCGGCCGTCAGAACGCGCCGGAGACCGTGTGTCCGGTGCCGTCCGTCGTCCGCGCGGTGGCCGTGTAGCCGTCCGCCGCCGTCCGGCGGGTGCCCCGGGCGTGGTCGTACTGGACGGCGAAGACGTGCTCGCCCGCGGGGACGGTCCTGCCCGGCTTGAGCGTCCAGCGGTAGACGACCGCGTCCGGCCGCCGCTGTGTGACCAGCGTGAAGTCCGCCTCGGGCAGGGTCCGCCAGGCGCCCGTGGAGGCGACGCCGCCGGTCTGGTCGATGCGGACCTCCAGCGTGAGGGCCGTCAGGGGGGCGCCGGTCGTGAGGGTGATGTCGCTCTGGGCCCAGTAGGCGTTGCTGTGGGGGTCCACGGCGCCGCGCGACCGCAGGGGGCCGCTGGAGGGCGTGGGGCCGGGGATGCCGGCCCGGGGGGTGGCCGGGGTGGGTCGGCCCGGTCGCGGCACGGCCGGACCGGTGGCCACCTTCCGGGCGGCCACCCCGTGCGCGGTCCCGTTCTCGTGGACGAGGGTGTGCGCCGCGACGCCGCCGATCACGAGGGCCGTGGCCGTGGCGAGGGCGGCGAGGCCGATGCGGGGCCAGGACACCGGGTGGTGGCGGCGCCCGGCGGCGCCCCGCGGGACGGCGTCGCGCACGCCCCGCTCCACGCGCGCCCGCATGCGGGCGCGGTCGGGGTGGTGGGCCCGGGCCGCGTCGCGCAGTCGGGCCTGCAGGTCCTCCATCAGATCCGCCTCCCCGTCAGTTCCTCGGTGGCGCGGGCCCCGAGCAGGCGTTGCAGTTCGGCCGTTCCCTTGGAGGTCTGGCTCTTCACCGTGCCCACGGACACGCCGAGGGCGAGGGCGGTGTCCTTCTCCGACAGGTCCAGGGCGTGGCGGAGCACGACGCAGGCGCGTTTGCGGAACGGCAGCCGGTCCAGGGCCCGGCGTACGTCCATCACGGCGGCGACGTCGGTGTCCTCGACGCGCTCGGGGACGCGGGCCCAGAACAGGGTGACGCGCCGTCGTTCCCTGGTGAGGGCGCGGATCCTCGCGCGTGCCATGTTCGCGACGACCCCGCGGGCGTACGCGACCGGGTGCGCGGCCTCCCTGACCCGGTCCCAACGGTGCCAGAGGGCGACGAGGGCGTCGGCGGCCAGGTCGTCGGCGGCGTCCGCCTCGCCCGTGAGCATGTGGGCGAGGCGGGCCAGTTCCGCGTGGTGGCGCTCGAAGAAGTCGTGGAACTCCGCGGAAGCGTCGTCGAGGAGCAAGGCGGCGTCTCCGTGTGGGGTGCCCGTGGCGCGCCGGGTGACCGTGGTGGCGGTGGCCCTCGTCACGGGCGGGGCGCCCGTGGTGTGTGGTGCGCCCGTGCCGGGGGCGGGCCCCGCGCCGGACGGGGAGGCGGTGAGCATACCCGTCACCGCGGCTGCCGTTGCGCGCCTGTCCGGGCGGCGGCCGGGGCGCCGACGGTGCCGCGCGCCGTCAGGACGCCCGCGCCGGCGCGGCGGGCGAGGGACTCGGGCAGGTGGGCGGCGGACGTCTCCAGGCCGGTCGTGAGCCGGGGCTGCCAGTCCGCCCGCGGCCGGATCCCCTTCGCGTGCGCCCGGTTGTACGCGGCGACCAGGTCGGTCGCCCGGCCGTCGACCAGGGTGCCGGTGCCGTCGAAGGCGCCGGTGCCGTCGCCCGACAGCAGGTCGGACACCTTCCGGTCCGGGGACAGGGTCCAGTGGTCGTACTGGGACACCACCTGTGCGCCGGCCCGGACGTTCACGCTGTAGCCGTGCGCGTAGCCGTGCCGCGGCGTCGTGTCGAAGTGGTTGTTGTACAGGTGGACCTGTCCGACGCGGGCCAGCGGGGCGCGCTGCACGATCCCCTGGAAGACGTTGTGGTGGAGGGTGACGCGCAGCTTCGTGTCGCGGTCGCTGCTGCCGATCAGCATCGTCTTGTCGTGGTCGAGGAACCGGTCGTAGGAGACGGTGACCAGGTCGGAGGCGTTGGTGATGTCGAGCGCGCCGTCGTGCACCTGGTACTCGCGGCCGAAGTACCGGGGGTTGGCCGCGTCGAAGTGGGGGCCGTCGGTGAACGTGTTGTGGTCGGCCCACACATGGGTCGCGCCGCGCAGCGTGAGCGCGTCGTAGGCGGAGTTCCAGTTGCCCTGCGCGCCGTCGGTGGGGTCCCACTGCGGGAAGCAGTCGCGGGTGTCGGCGAGGGTGAGGTTGCGGACGATGACGTTGTCCGCCTTCTTGACCGTCAGGCTGCCGCCCTCGATGCCGGCGTCGGTGCCGGGGACTCCGACGAGGGTGGTGTTCGAGGGGACGTCGAGCAGGACCCGTTCGGCCTGCCTGGCCGCCGCCGACTTCCGGGCGGACTCCTGCGCACCGGACGGCAGTTCGCGGCGGCCCCAGACGGCCGGGTCGTACGCCTTGAGGTAGGCGGCGAGGGAGTATCCGGTGCCCTTGGCGTGGTCGGCGCAGGTCAGGGCGTGCCCGGCGGCGTCGGTGTCGGCGGCTATCCGGCCCCGTACCTGGATGACGCGCGGTGCGCCGGCGGGTCCCGCTCCCAGGGCCCGCACCAGTTCGGCGCGGGTGCCGACGGTGAACACGTGCGCGGCGTCGGCGGCGTGCCCGCCCGTCGTGCCGGAGCCGCTCGACGCCCATCCGTCCCCGGCGGGCAGCACCGCACGGCCGAGCGGGAGGGCCGCCGCGGTGCCGGCGGCGGGAGTGGCGGGGATGGCGTCCGCCCGTACGACGAGCGGGGCGGCGGCGAGGCCGGCCGCGCCGATCACGGCGGTGGCCGCGAGTGCGGTGCGGCGGCGGGCCCGGGGGCGGCGATGGGGAGCGAGGGGCACGGGTGTCCTTCCGGTGGGGGCCGGTCTGTCTGCTCCTCAGTTGCCGCCGCGGGGCCCCGGGTTGCCGCCGCCCACCGGACGGCCGCTGTGGCGTGCGTCACCCTCGGCCAGGCCGCCTGGCCCAACGTTCTCGCCTACGCGGCCGCCCTGTTCTTGGATCGGGATGTGGGTCGGCTATGCGGTTGGCCGCAGAAAGCCGACGACGGCCTCCTTCTCCACGTCGATACCCTGCTCGATCTGGGGCGGGACAGGTTCGAACGCATCCACCTGGATGGAGCGCGAGCCGGAGCCACGGGTCCAGGTGGCGATGGCCAGGCCGTTGGCGATGACGGTGGGCCGGATGAGGCCGCCTCCTGGCCAGACGCGGGCCTGGTGGAGAGCGGGGACGGACACCTCGCGGGTGCAGTAGCCGATCAGGTAATTGTCGTAGGCGGGCAGCATGCGAACGTCGGGGGTGTCAGACGAGGCTGGGAGTTCTTTCACCCGCCCGGCGAGCATGGTCAACGCGCCGTACTCGGTGATCGCGCCCCGTTCCGCCAGCAGTTTCCAAGCCCTGCGAGCCCAGGTGACCGGCAGCCCGGACCAGGCGCCGAAGTCCTCCAAGGTGGCGGGGGCGTGCGCGGCCAGGTAGCGGCGGGCCAGCTCGGCGAGAGCAGCGTCTCCCTCCCACCGGAAGCGCCCGGTGGTGGGCAGCCAGTCGTCGAGCAGTACATACGTGGCCTCACCGGCGCGCTGTGGGCCGTGGCAGAGGGTGCCGGTGAGTGCCGCGTGGCGGATCAGGTGGAAGGGCGCCTGCCCGTCCGGCGGAATACCGAGGGTGGCGAGGTGCTCGGTCAGCTCGGGCCGGGTGAGTGGTCCGTGCGCGGCGAGAACCCGCCGGATGAGATGGTCGGCGCGCTGGCGCAGACCCTCGCCCAGGACCAGCTGCTGGTAGCGGCGGCTGGTTGTGGCAAGGATCCGAGGGGCGAGCAGGTGCAGGACCCAACGGGCGTCGTCGCTGGGGATGGTGTGCAGGGTGCCGCGCATGTACCAGTTGCGGACGATGCTCCGCTCGTCCTGGTACGCCGCGCGGATGGCCCCGGCGGTGATGTTCAGCCCGCGTGCCCGGATGCCCAGGTCGGCAGCCGTGGCGTCTTGGGCCTGGACGGCGAAGACTCGTCGGACGACCGCCTCGGCAGAGGCCTCCCGTGCCCCGCAGGCAAGGGCCTGCGCACAGGCGCGCAGCTGGCGGACGCTTTCGTGGTCAAGCATCGTGTGCCTCTCGGCCAGCGCGGTCAGGAGACGGCCGCGTCGAGGATGCCGGCGAGTTCGGCGGGCGCGGACAGCATCGGCCGACAGAATCCGCCCTGAAATGCCGAGTGATCTATGTCGCATCCCCTGACCGTACGTCGCCGCCCTGCCGGTGATGGCCTGCCGGATCCACGTGGGCGGCCCCCGCCGAGTCCTTCGACCACCTGCTCGCCGTCTGGAGCCGCGACGACCGCGCGCTGCTCGACGCCGCCGTCCTCCTCGCAGCCGCCGCCGGCCCGGGTGTCGTCAGTCGGTCGCCGCGTCGGAGTCCTGCTGGCCCACGGCCCGCTTGGTGACGACCACGGCTGCCGCGACGGCGCTCGCGGCGAAGGCCAGGGCGAGCATCCACCGCTGGTCGAAGGTGTGGCCGGTGGCGTGGTCGAGGGAGTAGCGGCCCGCGCCGGCCAGGCCGATGGTGGCGGCGGTGAACCCGAGGAACGCCGGGTACTCGAAGCCGCCGGCCTGGGCGAAGAAGCCCGCCGGGGCGTGTACGGAGACCGCACCCGCCATCGCCCCGGCCGCCGCGGCGCCCGCGGCCGGCGTGGCCAGACCCAGCACGAGCAGGGCCCCGCCGCCGGTCTCGCCGAGCCCTGCGGCCAGGGCGCTGTGCCGGCCCGGCGTGAAGCCCATGTGCTCCATGGCGACCGCGGTCTGGTCCAGACCGCCGCCCCCGAACCAGCCGAACAGCTTCTGCGTGCCGTGCGCCATGAGTACGGCCCCGGTTCCGGCGCGGAGGGCCAGCAGCGCGAGGTCGCGTCGGTTGATGCGGGTCATCGGAGTCTCCCAGGGACGACGGGGCGGATGCCGGGACATCCCTATCCCTTCCGGGCGGTCACGCCCCGCGTCCCGGCGTACGTCCGCCGAACGGGCGAGCCCCGGTGGCGGAGCGGGCCGGTCCGCACGGGGCGGGGACACCTGGCCGGGCGTCGGCCCGGCCAGGTGCAGGCCCGGCGGGTGCACGCCCCGTCCGGGTGCAGGAGTCAGTCGCAGGCGGCCAGCGCCAGGGCCTCGACGGCCAGGCTGCGGCCCGTGGTGCCCAGGTGGATCTCCTGGCCGCGGGTCCTGGGCTGCCAGCCGAGGCCCTGGACGTGCGCCCGGCCGGTCAGCGTCCCGCGGTCGGTCCGCACCTCCAGCGCCTCCAGGCGCAGGGCCCGGCCGGTGGTGCCCACCTCCGCGGTGCCGCCGTCCGGGATCCTGACCCACGGCTGCCAGCCGACGTTCTGGACGTGGGCGCGGACCCACAGGCCGCCGGTCCCCGTGGCCGAGAGGCGCAGCGCCTCCACCGGCCTGCTCTGGCCCACCGTGCCGACCCCGGCGCCGTCCGCCCCGGTGACGGCCTGCCAGCCGACGTCCCGCAGGTGCGCCTGGTAGCGAACGGTGCGCCCCGGCCGCGCCGGCGTGCCCTCGGGGTCACCGCAGGCGTCCTGCCGGGCGACGTCGTTGAGGGCGATCACCGCCCGCTGCAGGGCGCCGGCGGGCACGCCCGCGCCGTTCTGGTTCACGTCGTCCGTCATCACCACGTTGAACTGGTCCACCGCCGGGTGCAGCTGCCACGGGCCGGTCAGCAGCGTGAGAAACCGCGCGTTGAAGCCGTGGGCGAGGTTCAGCATGTAGGCGTCGGCCACCTCGCGGGGCACGGCCCCGATCGCCGCGCCCCACTGCGCGAGGACGGCGCCCGGGACGGTGAGGTCGGGCGTGACGAGGCCGCTGAGCGAGAACAACCCGGTCGGGCGTGCGGACTGGGGCCAGTTGAGGGCGAGGTCGTCGAGGGTGACGGCCGAGGCGTAGGTGCGTTCCGCGGCCCCCGCACTGTCGAACAGTGCGCCCAGGTAGTCGTACCAGGACAGCGAGGCGTAGGCGTAGCTGCCGCGGTCGGTGGAGTCGGACGCCGGCCACAGCAGGCCGCGTTGGTCCTCCCGCCCGTCGCCCATGACGACGACGTGGCGCCCGGCGTCGACGAACGCCCCGAGCGGGCTCTGCGGGTCGTACGCGGACCGCGGGGCGATCCGGTCCCGGCCGACCGCGTCCATGAGGAGGTCCGCCGCGGCACCGCGGGCGGCGGCCAGCTCCGCGGCCGGCGCCGTGACCGAAAGGCGCAGGACCACGAGTTCCGCGGGATGGCGGCGGATCCAGTCGGCCAGGGCGGCCACCTCGCCCGGGCGCCCGTCGGCGTCGAAGAACAGGTTGCCCAGGGGCGAGCCGTGGTACGTGTACCAGCGGCCGTCCTGTTTGCACAGGCGCAGGTCCAGCACGCGGGCGCCGCCGTCGAGCTGGTCGACCAGGCTTCCGCTCTGGGTGCGCGCCATGCTCGCGGCCACGGCGGGGTAGGCCCGGGCCACGTCGTAGGCGTCCCCGGAGGTGCACAGGCCGCTGCCGGGGCGGATGCTCCAGCTGCCGGAGTCGTGGCTGCCGGGCATCGCGATGGCGTTGAGGGGTCGGTCGTGCAGCTGGGCGGCCCGCTGCCCCATCCAGTTCGCCAGGTCGACCGGTGCCGCCGCAGTGGCGGCTGCGGTTCCCGCGGCGGGTTCGGCGGCCGTGGAGGGCAGGACGGTGCCGGCTGCGGAGGCCGGGGCCGGCAGCGGGGCGGCCGTGCCGGCGCCGGCGGCGACGAGCACGGCCACGGCGGCTGCCAGACAGCCGGTGAACAGGGACCGCGGCCTCGGCGGGAATGCGGATCTCATGGCGCTCCAAGCGGACGGTGACCGGTGTGCGGACGGACCGACACCCTGCCGGATTGACTTGGACATGCCAAGTCATTGATTCGGCCGTGTTCCTCCCTCCGCAGCCGGTCGGGGGTTCCCGGGCGCTCCGCCGCGAGGGGGGCGCTCGGTGCATCCACCCCGGCGCGCGCACCGGTCCGCCGCGCGCGGAGTTGCCGTACCCGTCGACCGGTGCTTGCTTGGACGGGGACGAGAGCCCCCGGCCCGCGGGGGCGCCGCGGACCGGGAGGACCACGTGAAGTTCGCGCAGATCATCGACTTCGAGACCGAACGCGCCGACGAGATGCGCGAACTCATCCGCCAGTACGAGGAGAAGGCCCGGGCGTCGGGCCGTACGCTCGGCCCCACGCACCGCACGCTGCTGCGCGACCGCGCCAATCCGAACCGCTACCTGGCCGTGGTGGAGTTCGACTCGTACGAGGAGGCCATGGCCAACAGCGACGCGCCGGAGACGGCCGAGCTCGCCGCACGGCTCGCGGCGCTCTCCACGCGGCCGCCCGCCTTCACGGACTGCGACGTGACGGAGTCCGAGGCCCTGTAGGCCCACGTTTCGCACGGCCGGGCCCGCAGGGCGGGCGGGTCCCGTCCCCGTGCCGGTTCAGGGCGCCCCGCGGAGACCGTCGTCGACGGTCCTGCGGGCGCACTGGCGTACGACCGCGGCGAGGTCCCCCTCCGCGCGCAGGATCGAGCGCTGGACCCGGGCCCCGTTGCCGTCCTCCAGCAGGCGGGCGATCCCGGCGCGCGCGAACTCCTCGTCGCCGCAGTCCGCCAGTGCCTGGCCGACGTGGCGGTAGAGCGCGTCCACGGCACCCTCGGGCTCGGTGCTCCGGAACGTGTCGGGATGCAGCAGCGGACCGTCCAGACCCGACCGGCCCGCCTGCCACGACGCGAGCCGGAGCAGCCCGGTGCTGACGCGGGACGGCGGCCGGCCGGCCCGCCACTCACCGGCCGCGGTCTCCACCAGTCCCCGTACGAGAGCGGCCAGGAGGACCGAGGACGACGCGTCGAGGCACACGTCCGCCGCCCTGATCTCCACCGTGGGGTAGGTGGCGGACAGCCGGGCGTCGAACCAGATCATCCCCCGGTCGCGCAGCACCCCCGACTCCACCATCGCCCGCACCTCCGCGTGGTAGCGGTCGGCGGAGCCGAACACGTCCACCGGCCCGGCCGCGGGCAGCCTGTTCCACACCCGGCTGCGGTAGCTGGCGTAGCGGGTGTCCTCGCCCTGCCAGAAGGGCGAGTTCGCGCTCAGCGCGGTCAGCACGGCCAGCCAGGGCCGGATCCGGTCCAGGACGGCGACCCCCTCCTCGTCCGAGGCGACCGACACGTGGACGTGGCAGCCGCCGGTGAGCTGTTCCTGCGCCGTCATCCCGAACTGCCGCGACACCCACTCGTAGCGGTGTCCCGGTGACCTGGAGGGCCGGACGGCGAGCGGCGAGGTGCCGAGCGCCGCCACGACCGCCCCCGCCGTCGCCGCGTGTCGCGCGGCCTCGGCCCGCCACCGGACGACCTCCTCCATCAGCTCGCCCATCTGCGTCACCGGCTTCGTGGCGAACTCGAGCTGCTCCTCCTGGAGCTCGGATTCGAACGCGTGGCCCTCCTCCGCGCCGGTGCCCCCGTCCACGGCCCCGGCCCGGTCGGCCGCCGCCAGCACCGTGCTCGACACCGCCAGCGGCTCACCCGTTTCCGCGTCCGCCAGCAGCAGCTCTTCCTCCAAGCCCACGCTTCGCATGCAACCGCCCATCGTTCTCTCGTTCCGTGTGCCGAGTGCCGTGTGCCGTGTTCCGCGCGCCGTTGCGCCCGTGTGCCGTGCGCCGGGTTCCGTCCGGAGACCGGTCGTCACCGCCTGCCCGGACCTGCCACCGGCATGCGGACCGGTGTGCCGGCCGGTTCGGGTCCCGGCCGGCACACCAGCATGGCGCAGGGGGCTGCCCGGACCGGGTCGGGGCGCTCCGGGCACGGGCGTCGGGTACCGGGCGTGCGGGTACCGGGCGTGCGGGGACTCCGGCCGGCCCCGGCACACCGGGAACGGTCAGCCGTCGAGCGGCCAGGGGAAACCGAGTTCCGCGGCGCGCTCGCGGCTGCCGCCGCACACCCGCCCGTACGACTTCGGGTCCTCCTCGGCCAGGCGGCGCAGGGCTGCGGCGGCCTGCGCCTCCGGCGGCGCACCGTCGTCCGGGATGTCCCACCGGAACTGGAGCGGGCAGTCGGCCCGTTGCGGATCGCCGGAGCCCAGCCCGGGCACGTGGCGGAAGGTCACCACGGTGGTGTCCGGGTCCTGCCAGTCGGTGCTCACCCAGCCCGGGTCCGCGTCCCACCGGCGCAGCAGCTCCGGCCGCTCGGTCAGCCCCGCCGCGATGAGGCGGGCGGTGGTCCGGGCCGGCCAGGACCAGGAGCGGTCGGCCTCCGCGCGGGCGACCTCGGCGTCGTAGGCGGCCGCGTCGAACCGGCGGGCGGGCAGCTCGGGCACGCGGCCGCGGGAACCCGGCAGCGTGAGGGGCCTGCGCCAGTTCTCCCACACCACGTGGTCTCCGTCCCGCCGGATGGTGACGTGGAGCGCGCCGCAGCAGCCCTCCGTGCAGGAGGCCTCCGCGAGTTGCACCTCGCGGGGCTCCGCGGTGGCCCGTAGTCCGCCGCGGTCCAGCAGGTCTTCGGGAGCGTGCGCGGTTCCCAGGCGGAAGTGCTCTGGCACGACGGGACGGCCGTCGATCAGGATGCGGCACTCGACCGGGTACCGGTCCTCGGGGTCGCCGGCCACGACCTCGATGCGCAGTGGCCCGGGCCCGGTGGCGAGGTCGAACGGCCGTCGTCCGGTGCGCCGGAGCCACTCGGCCCGCCGCCGCCGGTCCGGCGTGGTCGCGCCGGCCCCCGCCCGTGCCCAGCGAGGGTCGGCGGCCGAGCGTCCCAGTCACTCGAGCAGCGCCTCGCGGCGTCCCGGCGGCCAGTCCAGCAGTACCGGGCCACCGCTGCTGAGGTCCTGGGCGAGGGACAGCAGCAGGGCGGCGTTCTCGAGGGTGGGCGGGAACAGGTCGGCCCGCGTGACGACGGCCTCGTACACCCACGTCGCCTCGGGGTAGGAGGCGAGCTCGGTGGCGTCGTAGCGCGTGCAGCCCATGCGGACGAGCAGCAGGGCCGCCCGGGCGAGCAGGTCCGGGTCCGTGGGGCGGTCGGCGAGCAGGTCCGCCAGCGGGGCCGCGTCCGCGATCCGGCGGGCCGTCCCACTGCCGACGGAACGGGGCGTGGTGGGGCACGCGAGCAGCTCCCGGGACACGGCCTGCCGGTCCTTCGCCCACAGGGCACGGAGGAAGGGGCCGAACTCCTCGCGGCGGGCGTGCAGCACGAGCCAGAGCACGGCTGCCGACCGGCGGTCGAGGACGTCGAGCGCCGCGACCGCCGGACCGGTGAGGGGCCGGAGCAGCCCGAGCGCGAACACGTGGGGGACGTCCTCGGGCCCGCCGAGGCGCTCGAGCAGCGTGAGGCCGACGGTGACGGTGAGCACGGTGGTGCCCGACCGGGTCAGCTGTCGGGCCAGGGTACGGGCCGCCGCCCGTTCCCCGGCCGGGAGCGGGAGGTCGGCGACGGCGTACCGGACGAGACGGTGGTGGCGGTCCCGGAGCCCGAGGCGGGCGAAGCGCCTCAGGAGGGTCGCGGGGTCGGCCGGGAGCGGGGTGAGCGCTTCCCCGAGGGCGCGCCGGGCCTCGTCCCACGGGATGCGCGCGCCGCTCGTCGCGGGCGTCGGCCCGGGTGCCGATGCAGGTGCCGACGCGGGTGGCAGGGTGTGGCCGCCCTGGGGCGGGAGTGCGTCGGTGGACTCGCTGCTCAGGCGGAGCGCCCGGGCGTAGAGGGTGGGCGGGGTGGTGAGCGCGCTGCGCTCGTCCCGGGCGGTCACCGGGTGGGGTGGGACTCGATTCCGTAGATCATGTGCGGAGCCTGCCACGCGGTGGGCGGGGCGTCCACGTCTTTTGCCCACTGCCGCTCGGACGGACGGGCCGCACTCATGCCGGTGGCGCGGGTGTGCTCCTGCGGAGGGCGGAGCGCAGTGCCAGGGCCATCACCAGCTCGAACACACCGAGCAGGACCAGCCACAGTCCCAGCAGCCGGGTCAGGGCCACCGCGGAGTCCACGGGGAAGCAGAGGACGACGATTCCGGCGACGACCCCGAGGGCACCGAGGCCGAAGAGCAGGCCCCGGTGGACGAGTGCGCGGTCGGCGATCGCGACGTACGCCGTCATCACTCCGGTCAGCAGCCAGAAGACCCCGACGATCAGGGACAGGGCGCCGATCGTCTGCATCGGGTGGCGCAGCACGAGCACGCCCGCCAGGAAGGCCAGCAGGGCGACCAGGATGCCCGCCAGTCTGCTGCCGCCCCCGTCCCTGCTGTGGGAGAAGGCCGCGACGAAACGGAAGCCGCCCGCGACCAGGAGCTGCAGGCCGATGATCACTGCGAGGACGTGGAGCGTCTCGTCGGGCCAGACGAGCACCACGATGCCCGGGATCAGGGTGGCGAGGGCGAAGCCCAGTGCCCAGTGCCACGAACCCCCGACCTGTCTCAGGACGTCCTCGGGGTCGCTCTGCGGACGCTGCGGTGATGCAGCGGAGGGTACGGACATCCCCACCTCCCAGGCCAGCCGAGGACCCTGGAGGGCCCTCAAGGTCGCCGGATGGACCTTTTCGGTCATTTTATTCCTCCGCGGTGCGACCCGCCCGCAAGCGGCCACGGACCGGAATCGCGGGGCCGCTCGCCCGACCCGGGCCCGTCTGATTCGCTCCGGCCCGGTCTGTCAAGTCCCGTATTGAAGTGGCGTGACCCCGGTGCGGCGGCGGGGTTTATTTGAAGCACGCCCTCACCGGGGAAAGGCCCCGGTAACCGGGGGCAGGAATCACACCCCAATTCACGGGGCCGTGGTTACCGGAAACCCCTTCTCATGCCGAGTGGAGAATTGTGATGTTCGAGCGCCTTCTTTCCCGTCGTATCGTTCTGGCCGGTGCTTCCGTGGCCCTGGTGGGTGGCGGTATCGCCCTCCCGGCGACCGCGATGGCCGCTCCCGCCGCCGCTCCGCAGGGCGTGGTGTCGCTGGCCCACGCCGACAGCGCGGACGGCATCGGCACGAGTGGCGACTCGAACGCCGAGAACACCACCGTCGGCGGCACCGCGACCGGCGGGAGCGCCGACACCGGCGGCAACAGCTGCAAGGGCAAGTGCACGATCAGCACCGGCAACGCCACGGGCGGCGACGCCAGCGCCGACGCGGTCAACACGGGCGACGCGACCTCCGTGAGCGGGGACGCGACCGGTACCGGCGGCACGGTGTCGAAGAAGGACATCAAGGAGCAGGTCAAGGCGGAGCTGAAGGCCAAGCTCGGCAAGTGAGCTGACCCCCTCCCCCGGGCGGGAGAAGCGGCCGAAAAGGGGCCGGCCTGGCGGCCGGCCCCTTTTCGACGCTCGCGGGGCGTTTCCGGAAGGTGCTGTGCGGGTCTACTCACGGAATGGGTACCGCCGGTCCGCAAACCCGGTCGAGCGGTTGCCGTCACAGCCGCGCATGCTCCCCATGTCGCGGACGATCTCGGATCCCGGCCCTGCTGTGCTGTGCTCTGCTCTGCCCTGCTGTGCTGTGCTCTGCTCTGCCCTGCTGTGCTGTGCTGTGCTGTCGGTCCTGCCGGTCCTCCCCTGATGCACGTCCACGACCCTGCGGAGCGTCCGGCCCCGGGGCCCCTCGGCAGGGTGACGGTACGGGAGTGCCCCGCACCCCGGTACGGGGGTGCGGGGCGCCGCCCTGCCGGGTCCGGCCCCCGCCGTAGCGGTCGAGCCGGCGGGCGCGTGCGCACCGCGGGCTCGACACGGGTTTCTCGTCGTGCCGCTCGGCCGCCCGGTCAGGCGAGGAGGCGGCGCTTCTGCTCTTCGAACTCGGCGTCGGTGAGGATCCCTTGGGCCTTGAGGTCGCCGAGCTTCTTGAGCTGGTCGATCTTGTCGCTCATGCTGTCCTCCGCGGGCGCGGGGGCAGCCGCGGGGGCGGCGGGCGGCGGAGGGGCCTGGGGCTCCTCGTAGGACTGGGGGGCCGACTGGGCGGCCCAGCGGCCGGCCTGACGGCGTGAGACGCGGTTGGACACCGCGGTCGCCGTGCCCGCGACCACGGCGGTGCGGGCGACTCCGCGAAGAAGACCTGGCATGGTGATCGCCTCTCACCCGGAATCGATGGTGAACACGGTCGGTCCACCCAAGCTGTGTCCATTAGAGCACCGGCCTGATCTGACGGCATCTCGGAATATCCCTGACGTGCACCTTCACGGTGAATCTGCCGGGTGGGATGAACCGTGGCAGGCTGGGAGTGCGTGTTTTGCCCCAGTCAAAAGGAGCACGAAATGACGACGCAGAGCGCGAGAATGTCGGGCGGCGGTGCGCACGGGTGGTCGGCCGTGTCCGGCTGGACCATGTTCGCCGCGATCATGATGATCTTCAGCGGCATCATGGCCGTCTTCGAGGGGATCGCCGCCATCGCCAAGGACGACGTGTTCGTCTCGACGCGGAACTTCACCTTCCAGTGGAGCCTGACCGGCTGGGGCTGGCTGCACCTCATCCTGGGCATCGTGGTGGTGCTGGCGGGCATCGCCCTGTTCAGCGGGGCCGCGTGGGCGCGGGTGGTGGGCATCGCACTGGCCGGCCTGTCCATGCTCGCCAACTTCGCCTGGCTGCCCTGGTACCCGTTCTGGGCCATCCTCCTGATCATCATCGACGGATTCGTCATCTGGGCCCTGTGCGTCGGCCCCAGCAGGGACCGGGAGGCCTTGCAGGTCTGAAGCACCGGGCAGGCGGAGACGCCGCTGTCATTGCTGCCGCCGCAGTGGCCGGCAGGAAGGAACGACGGAGGGTTCCGACTCCCCACGGGAGGCCGGAACCCTCCGTCACGCAACGACCGTGGCTGCCCGCTACGGCGACGGGGATCCGTCGGGCCGCGGGTGGTCCGGCGGGGGAGGCGGGGACGGGGGGCGGCCGGGCACCGGGGGCGGGGGCTTGGGGGGCGTACCCAGACTGCGGGCGACCCAGGGTTCGCGGGCGAGCACGGCGCCGGCGGTCACGCACAGGGTGACCACCGCGCACAGGGTGATCAGCCACGACAGCAGGGTGAAGACCGCCCCGAGCGACCCGTAGGTGTCCAGGCTGTGGTTGAGCACCCGCGGCACGTACAGCGAGGCGGTGGCCGACAGGACGCTCAGGGCCGCCCCGGTCAGCAGCGCACCCGGCAACAGCGGCAGCCACGGCACGCGCGCGGTCAGCAGCAGGTGCTGCGTCCACCACCACAGGGCGACCTCCGCACCGAACAGCAGCACCACCCCCAGCGTCTCGCCCGCGCCGAACCCGCTCAGCAGGCTCCCCTGCATTCCGATCATCACCAGCCAGGCCACCAGCCACGCGACCCACCGCCACGCCGCCACGCGCACGCCCGCCTTCGGCAGGCTCCACGCCCGCTCGCACAACCGCTGCATCGCCCGGCTGCAGGCCGTCGCCGAGATCAACACCATCAGGCCACTGACCACGCCGGTGGTCTGCCGCACCTCGTCCGAGGGGCCGTTGGCCTGTTGGAGGACCTTGTCCAGCTCGCTCTGGGCAGCGCCGGAGAGGCCGAACAGGTGCTCCAGGGAGCTGACGAACTGGTCCCGCAGCTCGTCCGGGGCGACGGAGGCGACCACGAACAGCAGCGGGACCGCCGTCAGGAACGTCTGGGCGGCCAGCCGGGTCGCCGAGTCCAGCACGTTCACCGAGACCAGCTGCTCCATGAAGTGCGTGATCAACGGGAAACGCGCCTCGGCCCGCGGCCGCACCTGCACCGCCCACGCCCGCAACCGTACGAACCGCGACGCGGGCCGCGGCTGCTGCGGCGGCTGCGAGGAGGCGGCGGCGTCCGGCCTCCGGGCACGACGCGACCGGCCACCTGAGGGGTCCCCACCGGCCCCCGACCCTGGCTCCATACAGCCAGCCTGCCGCTCCCGCGTCCACCCGGCTCGCGATGCGCGGACAACGGGTGAAGATCCCGGCAGGCCACACGGGGACGTCCGCCGGGTGCGGGAGGCACGGCGGCAGGGGGTGGGGCCGGGGATTTGTGGGGTCGTGGCGGGGCGGTGACGATGGGGGCATGAGCGAGAGCGGCCCGGGTGCCGGGCCCGCGCGAGCGCCCGGGAGCCGTGATGGTCCTTGACCTGGTGATCATCGGACTGGGGATCGCGGTGTTCCCCCTGTCGGTCGCCGCGTTCGTCCTGGTCCTGTCCACCGACCGGGGCGTCTGGAAGGGCCTGGCGTTCATCCTCGCCTGGCTCGCCTGCTTCGTCGGCGTCCTGGCCCTCGTCCTGCTGACCACGGGCGGCGAACCCCCCGCCCCCAAGTCCCCGCCCTCCACCGCGGCCTCCGCGCTCAAGCTCGCCATCGGCATCGGTCTGGTCGTGTACGGCTGGCAGCGGCACAGGCGCCGGACCGACGGGCGGGCCGGCCCCGTCTCGGAAGCACCGGAAGGACGGGGGGCCGGGCAGGCACGGGACGCCGGGGAGGCCCTACGAGCCCCGGAGGCCGCGGAAACGCCGAAGGCGGGCAAGGACGGGCCGGCGGGGAAGCCCTCCGGGGGGATGGCGGCGGAGCTCGACCACATCTCGATGTGGACCGCGGCCGGACTCGGGCCGCTGCTCCAGCCCTGGGGAATGGTGGCAGCAGGCGCCGCGACGGTCGTCAACGCCGACCTGTCCCAGACCTCCTCCTTCGTCGCCCTGTTCGTCTACTGCCTGATCGCCACCAGCAGCCTCCTGACGATGGAGCTCTACACCACCTTCGCCCCCGACGCGGCCCGCGAACGTCTCGGCCGCCTCCGCCGCTGGCTCCAGAGCCACCAGGAGCAGGCCATCGTGGTCGTCGTCCTGATCGTCGGACTGTTCCTGGTCGCCCGCAGCATCCACCAGCTGACGTCCTGACCGACCACCCCGCGCCCGGACCGACCCGGTCAGACGTCCCCGGGCCGGCCGGCCCGGGGACGTCCGTGCTCTAGGCGGTGGGGGCGGGGGTGGGGGTGGGGGTGGGGGTGGGTCCGGTGTCGAGGAACTCGCGGAGGGCGAAGCCGACCAGGACGATCACGGCGGTCCAGATCACCACCATCATCGTCG